>JAJWLX010000029.1 GCA_021636625.1 Prevotella sp.
CAAGAAGAAGTGGAAGCACGATAGAGATTGGGATGATGATGACGATGATGATGATGATTGAGACTGAGATTAAGACAAACATTCGATGATAAAACAAAAAAAATCCAAGCTAGAGAGTTCATTCTCCTGCTTGGATTTTCTTTTTATCTCAACTATCCTATATTCTCCAGAATGTCTTCCACAATCTGCTCATCGAGCAGGCGATTATCCGAAAGCAACTGCTGCACATCATATCTGTCGTAGAGTCCCTTCCTGATGCCGCCCACCATCACCTTCATTTCTGAAGTACCATAGTAAGAGGCGATGCGCTCTCCGAATCCGCCATCCTTCGAGCCATCTTCCAGAGTTACCACCAACTGATGGTTTGCCTTCAGGCTATCCAGCGTCTCGGCATCCACCTCATTCAGATAACGGGGATTGATAAGCGTAGCATCGATACCCTTATCAGCCAACAGGCGGACTACATTCTCGCCCTTCTGATAGAACGAACCGGCAGCGATGATTGCCACCTTCTCGCCCTGGTGCATCACCTTGTACTTTGCCTCGTAGCCATACTCAGCATCAACGGCTTCTGACGTATGAACCACGCCATTGCTTGGCACGCGGATGGCGATAGGTTTCTTATCCTGCAGAATGCTCCAGCGGAGCATGGCAAAATACTCCTCGCAGGTGGTTGGAGCCAGATAGATGAGCCCCGGAATGCTGCAGAGCATCGGAATATCGAAAAGGCAGATGTGGGTGATGTCGTTCATCGAGTTCACTCCGCCTCCTACCACGTTGATTACGGCTGGGTTGGAATTGATGCAGAGGTCTTGCGCTATCTGGTCGTAGGTACGTTGGATAAAGGTACTGTAAACCGTCCATACCGGATGCAGTCCACCCTTCGCCATTCCCGAAATCATCGCTACTGCCTGCTCTTCGGCGATTCCCATATCGATGTGCTGTTTGCCAGCCAGTTGGCGCTTATCGGCAGTAAAGCCACCTGCGGTAGGAGTACCGGCGGTTACGGCGATGAGGGTCTTATCCTGCTTCATCTCGCTGAGCATCCAGTCAGAGAATAAAGTGCCGTAATCCTCTGTTGGAGCAATCTCCGGAAGGGTTCCATCGGCATTCCTTCTTGGTCGCGAACCGTCTTCCAGATTGAAAGGCATTCCCCAATGCCAAGCCTCCTTATTGGCTACGGCTGGCGCAAATCCATGACCTTTCTCTGTATGAATGTGAACCACGGTAGGTTTATCCGTATCCTTTACGCTCTCGAAAACCTGGATGAGTTTTTCGATGTCGTTACCATCCTCCAGGTACTTGTATTCAAAGCCCCACGCCTTGAACCAGTTGTGCTCGCAGGTGCCGTTGCTCTCGCGCAAGGCACGCAAGTTCTTGTAGATTCCGCCATGATTTTCGGCGATCGACATTTCGTTGTCGTTCACCACGATGATGATGCCCGTGCCGAGTTCCGAAGCCTCATCCAGTCCCTCGAAAGCCTCGCCGCCCGAAAGGGAACCGTCGCCGATAATGGCGATGATGTTCTCATCGGTACCCTTGACGTCGCGCGCCTTCTGCAAACCGGTGGCAAGACTCACGGAAGTGGAAGTATGCCCCACCTCAAAATTGTCAAACTCCGGACATTCGGCAGGAGAAGAATAGCCCGAAATGGCATTCATGTCATCCACATCGCCGAGGAATCCCGCAGCTCGTCCGGTGAGCACCTTATGCGGATAGCATTGGTGGCTTACGTCAAACACGAGCTTATCCTTTGGCGCATTAAAAACGTAGTGAAGCGCCACGGTAGCCTCCACGAATCCGAGGTTTGGCCCCACATGACCGCCATGCTTGCTCACACGGTTCAGCACAGCCTGTCTGGTTTCATCAGCCACCACCTGCAGTTCCTTCAAATCCAGCTTCTTCAAGTCGGCTGGCGACTTTATTTTCTCAATATACATTTTCTTATAATAGTTATAATTATGATTTCCGGGTGCAAAGATACAAAGAATCCAGAAAACATGCATTACCCAAACTACAGAAAATATGAATGATTTTCCGGAAAACTCATCTGGGAAATCAGCCTGCTGCCTTATCCCTATCCTTCAGAATCACAGCCATGTTATCCAGCGCCCATTCTATCAGATGATCCATAATAGGAATAAGGGTTTCAGCACGGGGTGTGAGAGAATACTCCACTCTTGGCGGCACTTCGGCATAAGCCTTGCGGGTAACGTAGCCATCAACCTCCAACGATTTTAACGTGCTGGTAAGCATTTTCTGCGAAATATCCGGAATCAGCTTACGCAGAGCATTAAACCGGAGGGGACCATCCTGATGATTTTTCAGGGTGTAGATTACCAGTAGCGACCACTTGTCGCAAACGCGCGCCAGGACGTTACGGATGGGACAGTCTTGCACTACCATTTCTTTTATCATTCTTGCCATAATCTATCTTCTTTATATTTTTCAATAATCTATAATATTCTGCAAAGCTCTACAATATTCTGCAATAGGCTACAAAAGTAACTAATATCCGAAAAGATACCAAACATGCCAAGTTAATCTAAGTTAACGCTTCATTTTTCTTTCTCCCATTCCCTCGCAATAGTTACCTCCCAGTAACCATCTTACCCCCAAGTGCCCTCTTGCAGGAACCAGTTTTTCGCAGTATCTTTGCAGCGCAATTCAGAAATGAAAGCTGAAAGCAGAAGTATTCACAAATTCACAAAAAAAAATAACAGACAAGATGAAAGAAACAAAGACTATTGCAAAGGCTGATAACTTTACAGCCACAGATTTTGGCAAGATGAGTGATCTCAAGGACTACACCTTAGAGCTGGGTCCTGAGATTAAGATTCCCGGAAAGGTATTCGGAGGTCAGAGCGTGAACACTACTGGTGGCGAGTTCTCATTCCAGAGCTTTGCTCCTGGCACAGAGACAGGCTTCCTCCATACTCACAAGAACCACGAGGAATTGTATTTCTTCCTGAGTGGCAAGGGCGAGTTCCAGGTGGATGGCGAGGTATTCCCTATTCAGGAGGGAAGCGTGGTGAGAGTAGCACCAGACGGCAAGCGCTCCGTTCGCAACAACGGTACAGAACCACTCGTGATGCTCTGCGTGCAGTATAAGGCCGAAACCTTTACAGCCGAAGATGCAACCGACGGCGTGATTCTCAACGATAAAGTGGAGTGGTAATCGAACTTCACGCCAGATAACGTGATCAGTTAGTTTTTGGGAATCAATAGGTTTGGGAATCTCCCCAGATGCTTTTAGGGAAAATCATACGCTGGTTTATGGTTTTCCCCTTTTTGTTTTCAGTCTTTTTATCTATCTTTGCACCAGAAATAAATATAAGCATCACAAGCACGACAAGAAGTGGAAGTACGACAAGAAGAAATGGAAGCACGATAGAGACTGGGATGATGATGACGATGATGATGATTGAGACTGAGATTAAGACAAACATTCGATGATAAAACAAAAAAAAATCCAAGCTAGAGAGTTCATTCTCCTGCTTGGATTTTCTTTTTATTGTCATGAAGATACTTTCTTATTTTAATGAATTTCCTTCAAATGCCTCTATTTTTTCTTCCCCCAGCCCCATTTTTTCCTTCCAAATCGCTTCCATTTCAAAAACTTTTCGTAACTTTGCCACAAAGAATAAAAATGCAAAGACTATGGTAGAAAGAATTTATCCTGTGGGAATACAGACATTCAGCGACATCATCAAGAGAGGATGCGTGTATGTGGATAAAACTGACTTGATATACAAGTTGACCAAGAAGTACAAGTATGTATTTCTCAGTCGTCCCCGCCGCTTCGGAAAATCCTTGCTGAGCACAACCCTCCATTCCTATTTCGCTGGCGAGAAAGACCTGTTCAAGGGGCTTGCCATCGAAGGTTTGGAAAAGGATTGGACAGAATACCCTGTCCTGCACTTCGACATGTCTACATTCAAGAATTGCAATCTCAAAGATTTGCAATCTAAATTCAATTACAAACTTTCCGAATATGAAAGTATCTGGGGTAAGAATCCAGAAAGCGAAACTCCCGGAGACAGATTCAAGAACCTGATTATTTCGGCAAAAGAACAAACAGGCAAGCCGGTCATCATCATCATAGACGAATATGATGCACCACTTCTTGATGTGCTCCACAACGAGGACAGGCTAGCAGAAATCAGAACCGTCATACAGGAATTTTATGCCCCGATCAAGGCTAATGATGAATACATCAGATTCGCCTTCATCACGGGTATCACCAAGTTCTCGCAGCTCAGCATCTTCAGCGCCATCAACAACCTGACCAATATCTCCATGGACCCAGAGTTTGCTGCCATCTGCGGCATTACCAAGGAGGAACTCACCACCACCCTGAGCCAGGACATCGAACTGATGGCGGAGCACAATGGGGTGAGCAAGGAAGAGATGGCACGGTTGCTCCAGGAGAATTACGACGGCTATCATTTCACAAGAAACAGCCCCGACATCTTCAATCCGTTTAGTCTGATGCGAGCTTTGGCGTCGGGCGAGATAGAGGATTACTGGTTTGCATCAGGCACTTCTACCTATCTCATCAATCAGATGCAGAGATTCAAGACTAACGTGACGGAGCTGGATAATGTCTTCGCCTTCTCGTCTTCGTTCGATCGTCCTACGGAGAAGATGACGGATGCCCTGCCATTGCTCTATCAGAGCGGTTACCTTACCATCAAGAACTACGACCCTCTCACCAAAGGCTACTTTCTCGGCATTCCAAACAAGGAAGTAAGAGCCGGCTTGATGGAAAACCTGCTGCCGCTCTACACGAATTTGAGCGACGGCACATCGCTGGGCTTTGCAGCAAGATTCTACCAGGCATTGGTGTATGGAAACATCGACAAGGCGATGACGCTGATGAAATCCTACTTCGCTTCCATTCCTTACCCGGAAGGCGGAAAGGATGTATTGGCAGACATGCAGAAAAACGAGTATTATTACGAAACCGTTTTCTACATCATGCTTTCGATGATGAACATAGCCGTTCTCACGCAGGTGAAGAGTTGCAGGGGCAGGGCCGATGCCGTGATGTTCTCGCCCCACACCATCTTCGTCTTCGAGATAAAGATCAACAAGCCTGCCAAGGAAGCCCTCGCCCAAATAGACGAAAAAGGCTACATGGTTCCTTTCGAGGCTGATGAAAGAAAGCTCGTAAAGATTGGCATCAGCTTCAGCACAGAAACAAGGACTATTGAGGATTGGGAATACAGGGTTCTGGATAAAGCTTCAACAAAACCAACACTTAAGAAAGCGTATTCTGTCGAAGAAAAAAGAAAAGAACACGGAAACGCCTATCTCCCTTGGGAAAAAGAAGCAGATGATATTCTGATAAAATTTTATAATGAAGGAAAAAAGATAAAGGAAATAGCAGAAATCATGGAACGCTCGAGAGGAGCGATTTACTCCAGACTCAAAAAGCTAGGAATTATAAATTAATAAGAAGACTCTGAATCAGCATTTCTTATGGCTAATTCAGAGCCTTCTTCTTTTTACTTTCTCCCTATTCCTTCACCTCTATGATTTCAGGATGCTCAAGCTTTTCCTGTTTCTTGAGCTTCTTCACTACTTCGGAATAACTGTGGCGAATCAGGGCCTGGATGAAATCATCTTCCAGCGTGCCATAAAGGTTTACCTGATTCCAGTATTTCTTATTCCAATGCCATGCGCCTTCTATTTCGGGATGCACTTCCCGAAGTTCGAGGGCGTAATCGGCATTACATTTCATCGTAACCCATTCCGGGCGCTCCAGGTCGAGACAGGCGAAAATCTTTCCCATAATCCGAAACGCCAAAGTGGTTTCATCAAAAGGAAAATCCTCAGTAACGAGGGGGAGTGAGAGGCAATACTCTCTAACTGATTCTATGTTCATCATATCTTCTGATTATTTCTGATTAAAATGATTCTATGTTTTAGGGGGACAAAGATAACGAATTCTGATGAAACGGCAAGACTTATCTCATAAAAAAACAAATCTTATCCGAAAAAATTCCGTTATATTAAAATCCTTCTCTTTCCTTATCCGTAATTTTGCAGCATCATTCGCAAGATTCCTGCACAGTAACATTCGCAAGAACTTTGCAGCATATTTACTTTAAAAAAAATAAGAAAGAAGATTATGAAACATGAATTGATCATGAGCGGTTTGCTCATCCTGGGAAATCCGATGATGGCGCACGCTCAGCAAACAAAGACCACTACAGCAGGAAGCATTTCTACTGAGAACATCCTAACCAAAAAGGAAGGACTTCTTCAGGATAGCATACAAGCAATGAAGGAAAAGCTGCGACAGGACAGCATCCAATGGGAGAAACAGCTCGCAGCCGTAACCATCAAGGGAACCCGCTCGCAATTCCGCCAGAAGAACGGCGGAATCGTGGCGCGCATCTCGGGAACTTCGCTCGAGAAGGAGCCAACAGCTACGGAAGTGCTTGCCAAACTTCCCGGAATGTTCAAAAACAAGGATGGCAAACCGCAGGCATTTATCGGCGGCTCACCCGAAATCTACATCAACGACAGAAAGGTGCAGGATTACAGCGTGGTAGAAAACCTGCCCGTTACACAGATAAAAGAGGTGAAGGTGATTCATCATCCCGGAGCCGAATACGGCAACAACGTGGGCTGCGTGCTGCTCATCACAACCAAGAAGAACCTGCAAGGACTCGCCATCGTGGAGAACTCCGGCTTCCTCTTCGACTCCTACGTGAGCAACAACCACGACCTCGACCTTACCTACACCCACGGCAAGATGACGTACTACGGCAAACTGGGTTACGCCAACTGGCAGAGCATATGGAAAGAACAGGACATCACCACGAATTACGTAAGCGGCAGTAATACAGGAAGTAATGCTGGCAACAATGCCACCAGCTATATTTCCTCCTCCACCACCGACTGCAAGCACAGCTACAACGACCACTTCTACTGGAGTGCCGGAGCCGACCTCGCCCTGACTGAAAAGCAAACCATCGGAGTGAAATACAACGGCTACAACATCCATCAGCCGATGCCTTTCAAGATGACGAGCTATGCGATGACCAACAATCACGTAGATGATATCGTAACGGGCAACAACAAGTTCCTCTATTACGACTGGCAGCACCACGTAAACGCCTTCTACCAGGGCAATTACGGAGAAAAATGGAAGCTGAACTTCTTCGGCGACTTCGTGAGGCTGCACACGGAGCAGGCTCAATTCGTGGATGAGATTTCGGAGCAGGAAGCTAGAAACAAGTTCACCCTCCTGCCACAAAGCGACGGAACCATCTGGGGAGCAAAGGCCCGCGCCAACTACACCATCAGCGACAAGCAAACCTGGATGATGGGTGCCGAGTACAACTACGTGAAGAGCGAATCGCGTACCGATTACACCCCTGCCAATAAGGGAACCTCCACCCACAGCATCACCAAGGAAAATCATTCTGCCGTCTTCGCCGAGTATTCACTCGACTTCAAACCCTTCTCATTAAGAGTAGGATTGAGATACGAGCACGTGGACAGCCGTTTGGATTATCTGAAAGATGAAACTGGAAGAACTGGAATTGGAAGAACAGGAATTGGAAGTTCAGAAAATGGTAATTCTGAAATTGGAACAACTGGAACTGGAACGCTAGAAACAGCCTCCACCGAGCCGCTTCATCGCAAATACGACAACCTCTACCCATCCCTCCTGCTCTCTCATCAGTCAGGCAGATTCTCCCAGTCGCTGAGCTACCGCTCTTCCGAAACCCGCCCATCCTTCCAGGAGCTGAACACGGGTACGGTTTACGCAAACCGCTACATGAGACAGATAGGAAACAGCCAGCTGGAGCCATCCAAACGCCACGAATTCCAATACCAGGCAAGCTACGGCGACCTCTTCCTCCAGGCAAGCTACACCTACGTGAAGGATTACATCACCAGCATCATCGAACCCGATTCAGATGACCCGCAAATAGGCTACATCACCTGGACCAACATCGACCATTGCTGGAACTGGGGCAGCTTCCTCGGCTACCGCCACCGCTGGGGTTTCTACGAGCCACAAGTGCAGGCTGGCATCCAGCAGGGCTTCATCAAGGCCATCAGCATGGGAAAGGAGAAAAGCTTCCACGACCCCTACTACATCTTCAGCCTCTACAACGGCTTCCATCTGCCCAAGGGCTGGTACCTGAACCTCTCGTTCTCCTACCGAAGCAGCGGCACCTACGAGTACCTCACCATCAACAGCGTGCACAACTTCGACTTCCAGCTCTACAAGAGTTTCCTGAAAGACCGCCTCTCGCTAAGCCTGAACGTGAGCGACATCTTTAACACCATAAGCCGAAAGACCGACGGTACCTACGGCAACGTGCGGTTCCAGCAGCAGAAGTGGGAAGACACCCGAAGCGTGCAGCTCCGCCTCACCTACCGCTTCAACCAGGCCAAGAAGCAATACCGTGGCGAGAACTCCGCCCAGGAAGCCGTGGGAAGAATGGGAGGAAAATAGAGCAGAGACTTTTTTTCGAAAAAAGGTTATATTTTTGTAGATATACTTGCATATTTACTTAGAAAATCGTACATTTGCGACGAAATTCTTGCTTAATTGCAATTTCGCAACATAAAAAACAACTTAAAGTAAAGCTAATGATTGACTGTCAGATAATAAGAGATGGAAAGGTAGAAGGGGAAGTAAGGCAAAACGGCCTTACCTTCATCGACAACCATGGGATGGAACGGAGCAACCACATCGAATCGGATGCATTGGAAGTTTCGCTCAAGGAGTGGCATTACCAGAAGTTTGGCATTATGAACCAACATTATCTTGGCAAGGCGAACAACGCCAAGTTTATCGCACAGCACGAGGTCAGACCTGCCCTGCTCTTTTCCATGCCAACCCTTGGCGGCAGCATGAAAGAAGTGTACGGCAATCGTGGTGCAAAAAAGGAAATGATGTGGAAAACAGGCGAGGCAAGCCTCTGTTTTCTAAGCGGCGAAGGTGGTGCCAACACTCACCTGAACCAGGGCACCCAATTCGAAATCTTCAACGTGGTCATCCCGCAGCAATTCATAGAAGAGCTTATCGAGCGCGACCCAGAGGCTTTTGAGCAGCTCTCTCCTCTAACCAGCCCTACCTTCGACACCCAGACCATCATCAAATACAACCAGCCCGCCATAGCAGCAGTCATCAAGGCGGCACGAGACATCCAGCGTTCCCGCCTGTTAGGCAACCAAGCCTCCAAATACCTGGAATCAAAGATTTTCGACTGCTTATCGGGATTTCTCCTGCCCGCCAGTCTCTTGCCAAGCAGCCAAACCCTCAGTATCAGCATCCGTGACAAGATACACGATGCCCAAAGCATCATCCTCACCCACTATCAGGAAATGCCATCGCTCCACGAGTTGGCGGCAATGGTGGGCACCAACGAATGCACCCTGAAGAAAGCCTTCAAGCAGGAGTTTGGAACCACCGTCTTCCAATATCTTTTTGATTATCGCATGGAATTGGCAGTTCATTACCTCCTCGACACAAGTCTTCCGATAGCTGACATCGGAATCATGCTGGGCTACGATTACCAGAGTCATTTCTGCACGGCATTCAAGAGAAAACACGGGGTAAGCCCGATGGAATTCAGATTAAGACGTGGAGTTATTGCAAGAACCTGATGATGGCTTGCAATAACTCCAGAAATCCTGCAGCCTCGCCTCCATCCATCTGAACATGATGAAACTGGAAGGAGATGGGGAGCGTGGTTCGGAAGAAACCACGGCGATAACTTCCCCACATCAGCATGGGGTTGCAGAACAAATCCGTGTATTGATTCACGATGCAATCCAGCTCCGTTTCTATCATCGCCGATGTTCCCACCACCATCATATTCTCTAAAGAAGATGATTTGCATTCAGCAGCAGCCTCAGAAGTCAGGCGAAGATAATCTTCATTAAACTTCTGAATATCATCAGAATAAGGAATATCGCAGGAATTGATTCCTCCCTTCTTATTTCCCACAATTACGTTAATGGCGATAGAATCGTATTGCATCAATCGCCAGGAGGAGCCGGATTTTTTTCTTGGGAATCTTCCTCATCAGGAATTCCTTTAGAAGATTCTTTTCCGGAAGAAGATAAAACTCCCTGGTTCTCGATGCAGCACAGCCTATCGCCCAGCACAAGATCATATTGAATTTCCATCCCCGCTTCCTGCTTATCTTCATAATTCGGGAAACATCGAATGTCTTGGTCAGGGTTACCATCGGCATCGGCGACGACATCCATAATTCGAATGCCGCCGCCCTGGAAGTTCCGCTTGGATTTATCTCTTTCTTCATAACATTCTTTTTTATACTTGCTTTTCTCGTTTCAGCCCGGGAAAATAGCAATAGACGAGAATCGCTGGCACTAATCAGATTAAAACGTGGAGTTATTGCAAGAACCTGATGATGGCTTGCAATAACTCCATCTCCATTATCCTATTATATTATTGATAATAACATCTATCACTTCATCAAAATGATTCTTCTTGATAAAACGGTTATTTCTTTTCATTACATCGCTCACATTAAACATATTAACCAAATGAGTAATAAAGAACGATTGCTTTCCTAATGGCTTATTCAACCATTCATCTTGTATTTTAATTGTATACTCCGGAAAATGGTTTTTCGTAGAAATCAAAACCGCATAAAACATTCCATCCTCATCCTCCTGCAATTCATTTCTAGAAATTACAAGAGCTGGATGAGGAAGAATAGAACCGTCAGGCATTATAAACGGAACCTCAACAATTTCTCTTTGCTCAACAGAACTTACAACCATTTTTCTATTGTTTTTTGAACTTTAGGTGAACGATAAGGCTTATATTTCTGATAATCTATCTGAGATAAATCTGCATGGTCTGTATCATCCCAATCGGTCGTCGCAGAAAGCGTAGCAGCCAGTTCCGCATCAGATTTTCCAGCACAATGAATTCTACGATGTTTTCTCTGATATGTCAACATATCCAGACACAACACCAAGGTTACTTTGTCATCAGACGAAGCAACAGCATCCATCACCTGATGGCGCAAAGCATCAAGCTGATGAGCAGAAGAAGTACTAACAGCTACCGGTTCTTCAACCTTATCACCAGAACCTTCTTCAAATGGGTTTATATAAGGTTTTACATGCATAATCTTAATCGTTTAAATTCAGATACAAAGGTAAGGTTTTCTCTTTAAAGTACAAAGATTATTAGAACTTTTTTATTGTAATTGCCTCTTTTATTCAAAAAATGCCGAATTACTTTCTACAACCTAGCTATTTTCATGATGACTTGCAATAACTCCAGAAATCCTGCAGCCTCGCCTCCATCCATCTGAACATGATGAAACTGGAAGGAGATGGGGAGCGTGGTTCGGAAGAAACCACGGCGATAACTTCCCCACATCAGCATGGGGTTGCAGAACAAATCCGTGTATTGATTCACGATGCAATCCAGCTCCGTTTCTATCATCGCCGATGTTCCCACCACCATCATATTCTCTAAAGAAGATGATTTGCATTCAGCAGCAGCCTCAGAAGTCAGGCGATGATAATCTTCATTAAACTTCTGAATATCATCAGAATAAGGAAAATCACAGGAATTGATTCCTCCCTTCTTATTTCCCACGATTACGTTAATGGCGATAGAATCGTATTGCATCAATCGCCAGGATGAGCCGGATACTTTTTCCGGAAGAAGATAAAATTCCCTGGTTCTCGATGCAGCACAGCCTATCGCCCAGCACAAGATCATATTGAATTTCCATCCCCGCTTCCTGCTTATCTTCATAATTCGGGAAACATCGAATGTCTTGGTCAGGGTTACCATCGGCATCGGCGACGACATCCATAATTCGAATGCCGCCGCCCTGGAAGTTTCTCTAGGATTTATCTCTTTCTTCATAACATTCTTTTTTTTACTTACTTTTCTCGTTTCAATCCAGGAAGATAGCAATAGACGAGTAGCCCTGGCACTAAAGTCGAGAAGAATTGCAGATAAGTAAACTCATACAACAGCCAATCAATCCCTACTATCACTCTGATAGAGTACAAGCCAACAATTACGATCATCACCATTCGCCGTAATGGTAATTTTCTCAAATCACCAGCAACAGAGAGCGCATATAAGCCTGCAATGGCAAAGCCTACAGCCAAGCAAACCGTAACAACAAACAACAGCCATTCCTGTCCAAAACAGAGATGCTTCATTTCATCTAAAATACCATAAGCCTTGAATGCCTCCTCTAAAAAGAAGAGGCAAATCAAGTGGCCCATGGCTATCAGAAAATGAAGTGATGCTCCTAATCTTAACCTAAATATATTTAGCATTTTACGAATAAAAATAATAAAACATTATTTCAAATCATACTTTATCCTCATTTCCTTTTGCTCCGCCTCAGGAAGGCTCTTCATAAAAGCCTTCCAGCCGGGACAGAAGCGAGTGTGCCAATGCCAGAAACGAGAAACAAGCGAACGAGGATTCGCCTCATACTTACGGCGCATACAACAATCTGCGCAAGGAATATTCTTTTTCTTCATGATTTCTACTCTATCGGAATCCAAATTTCTGTTAGCAATTCCTCCGGAGCTGTTGTCTCCGGGGCGTTCAGGTAACGCTCAAACATCTGACAATGCTCCAACACTCCGCTTCCCAACTTCACCTTCTCGCCAGATGCAGGAAGGAGTTCGCCATAAACCTTGGCGTTAACTTCAGCCAGATTCTCATACGGTCCCTGATAACGACAAACGAGGAAGCGACCACCATAAATCGTAATGATGTTCACATCTCCCTCTGGCTGAAGCTGCTCTACGATAGGAGCTGCGATACAAACATCCGTGCGGCAGGCTTCAGCAGGAGTTGTTGCCGGATTGTCGTGATAGATGTTGATGTATTCTGCATCTGGGCAATCATTATCAATATGATGCTTCTGACAATAAGCACCCAACTTGTTCCAAGCCTCCATATAATTGACAGACTTATAATCACCCAAAAGGCGAACACTAATCGCCTTTACATCCTTTCTATTCTGAATTCTTTCTGTAATTTCCATTTCCTTTTTATTTTTAATGTAAACTTAATATTTTATAGGCAGCAAGACTAACCAGCATCGCCACCTTGATAATTACTACTCCTATGATCATACGCATTTCCTCCAATAAAAAAAAATCAAATTTTTCTTCCAATATAAAAGACGTAGCCGAAGCAATCCTTGTTCTCCTCGTAATAGGCGATTTCCTCTTTCAGACGATTGATGAAAACCTGCGCCTTAGGGTCTTCTGGATGGTCTTTCAGGAAGGCTTCCATCGCCGGCTTCATCGGGGCATAATAATTCTCCGTCCAGCAGGTTTCGGGCAGGATGAAATGAGCGTAAGGCTCGTAACCCGCCTCTGCCATCTGATGAATCTTCTGCTCTATGGAATCAATCTCGGGAAGATTGTCCTGAATCCAGCCCATGTTCTCCGGGCGCTTATTGCCGAGCCAGCTACATTCCGTTACAGCAATAAAGCCGCCGGGCTTCAGGAACTCACGCCAATACGCCAGGCCCTTCTCATAACCGATGATGAAGATGGAACCCTCCGCCCAAATCAAATCGTAGGATTCCTTTCTGAAAGGCAAATCATCCATCGAAGCCTGAACAGGATAAACGCAATCCTCCAATCCGTTCGCCTGAATCTTCTTCCGAATGCCTTCCATCATTTCCGGCAATAAATCTACGGCATCAATCTCTGCATCATACTCATCGGCAAGAACGAAGGTCTGGCTTCCCTTGCCGCACCCCATGTCGGCGATACGAATCTTTCGCTTGAAATCGGGAATCAGACTCGTAGCAAGTCTTGTCTCCCACTCGCCACCAGGGCCTTGTCTTTCTACCCTCTTGAAGAAATCGGCTATCAGAGAGAAGTCGAAATCATCAATCACTACGTTTTCCTTATTTTCTGTCATTTCATTCTTATCCATTTTTCTTTTCTCCTTTTTATAATTTCAATTCTTTATTGCATCTCATTTCATATAATGAGATTGCAAAGATAGGCTATTTTTCTCATGGAGATTTTAACATAAAGGAATAAAATGCAAGTTTTACCTTTCAGGGCGGGCTGCTTATAAAGCTTTCAGCCCTGTCGTGAACCACAAGCTATAATCTATGAATTTAAAACATTTCTTTTCTTTTGTATCTTTTTCAAGAAAATATTTGGTAGTTACATAATTTTATTGTAGATTTGCAGCAGATTTTTAAAAGAAGGAGTGACTATGCAGAAGAAAAAAGATAAAAACCTGATGAAAACGGATGTGAAGCCGATGAAACAAGGACTGCTATTCCAAATATTCCATCTCTATTATGATGGCTTCAGGACGATGACCCTGGGCAAGACGCTCTGGACCATCATCCTCATCAAGCTTGCCATCATCTTCCTGGTGCTCAAGCTCTTCTTCTTTCCTGATTTTATCAATACGAATGCAAAGAACGGAGACAAGGCTGGCTTCGTATCCAAGGAAATTCTCAGCAGATAAGACTCTGAATTTCAATCCTATATTATCAGAAGAAATACAAAAACATTATATAATAACAATTCTAAAACCATTCAACTATGATGACAAATCTATTGTTAGACATTACATCAGCCACCATCGACTGGTCGAGGGCGCAATTCGCACTCACGGCCATCTACCATTGGCTGTTCGTGCCGCTCACCCTGGGACTGGCAGTAATCATGGGCATCGCCGAAACATGCTACTACCGCACCAACAAGCCGTTCTGGAAGCACGTAACCCGTTTCTGGCAAAAACTCTTTGGCGTGAACTTCGCCATGGGTGTTGCCACAGGCATCATCCTGGAATTTGAATTCGGCACCAACTGGAGCAACTACTCCTGGTTCGTGGGCGACGTATTCGGCGCTCCCCTAGCCATCGAAGGCATCCTGGCATTCTTCATGGAGAGCACCTTCGTAGCCGTAATGTTCTTCGGCTGGGATAAGGTGAGCCGGGGCTTCCACCTTGCCTCCACCTGGCTCACGGGACTTGGAGCCACCATTTCTGCCTGGTGGATTCTCGTAGCCAACGCCTGGATGCAATATCCTGTAGGTCAAGAATTTAATCCCGACACCATGCGCTTCGAGATGACTTCGTTTATGGATGTGGCACTCTCGCCATTCGCCATCAACAAGTTCACCCATACCGTTACTTCCTCCTGGATCATCGGCGCCACCTTCGTAGTAGCCGTAAGCTGCTGGTATCTCCTGAAAAAGAGAGAAACCCAGCTGGCGAAGGCGAGCATCAAGATGGGTGCCGGAGTAGGACTCATCGCCACCCTGCTGGCTGCGATGACCGGCGACAGCTCTGCCTACCAGGTGGCACAGGTGCAGCCGATGAAACTGGCTGCGATGGAAGCATTATATAATGGTGGAAACGGCGAGAGCCTTACGGCGATAGCAGCCGTTCACCCCTTCCAGCAGCCCGATTACGAAAACGAGCAGGAGCCAGCCATGCGCATCGCCATCCCTAACATACTCTCGTTCTTAGCCACCCGCACAGCCGATGGCTACGTGCCAGGCATGAACGATATTATCAAAGGTTACACTAAAGAGGATGGCACCCGGGAACCATCCGTGCAGGAAAAGATTGCCCGGGGCAAGAAGGCGATTGTTGCCCTGAAAACCTATCGCGAAACCAAGGCGCAAGACCAGCTTCCTATCCTCAGGGAGAACATGAAATACTTCGGATATGGTTACATCAAGGACGCTAAGGAACTGGTACCGAGCATCCCGATCTGCTTCTACGCCTTCCGCCTGATGGTGGGAGTAGGCTGCCTGCTCATCCTCTTCTTCGCCCTCAGCCTATTCTTGGTCTATAAGAAGGAAATCGCCCAATACCGATGGTTCCTCATTTCCGCCATCATCATGATTCCGCTGGCTTACATCGCCTCAGAATCGGGCTGGATAGTAGCAGAAATCGGTCGCCAGCCTTGGACCATCCAAGACCTGCTGCCAGTAAGTGCCGCCATCTCTGACATCGAGGCAGGCAGCGTGGCCACCACCTTCTTCATCTTCCTGGCACTCTTCACCACCATGCTTGCCGTGGAAATCAGCATCCTGGTGAAGCAGATCAAGAAAGGACCGGAATATGAATAATCTCTCTGATAATCAATGTTTTCAGAAAGATTTCGAAAAAAATCATAGGATAGTTTTTCAGTAAACAACAAAACCCGAAAGTATTATGACATACGAATTTTTGCAATCATACTGGTGGTTCCTCGTATCATTATTAGGAGCCCTGCTGGTGTTTCTCATGTTTGTACAGGGAGCCAACACCTTGATTTTCTGTTTGGGAAAAACAGAAGAAGAGCGTCGCCTCATCATCAACTCTACGGGGCGAAAGTGGGAGTTCACCTTCACCACGCTCGTCACCTTCGGTGGAGCCTTCTTCGCCTCGTTCCCATTGTTCTACAGCACCAGTTTCGGCGGAGCCTACTGGCTGTGGATGATCATCCTGTTCTCGTTTGTGATTCAAGCCGTGAGCTATGAATTCCAGAACAAGATAGGTAATTTTCTTGGACCAAAGACCTTTCAGATTTGTCTTATCATCAACGGCATCGTAGGTCCGCTGCTTCTTGGCGGAGCCATAGCTACCTTCTTCAACGGCAGCAATTTCCTGATAGACAAGGGCAATATTACCAACAGTCTGCAACCCGTTATCAGCCGATGGGCAAACGCCAGTCATGGTCTTGATGCCCTACTCGACCCATGGAACGTGGTGCTGGGACTTGCCGTACTGATGCTAGCCCGCATTCTGGGCATGCTCTACATCAAGAACAACATCGAGCACCAGCAGATTCAGGAGCGCTGCACCCGCCAGTTGCCATGGAATGCCCTGCTCTTCCTATTGTTCTTCCTGCCATTCCTCATCAGATTGCTGGTAAAGGACGGATTCAGCACTTCTTCTTCCGGCATTACGATAGAGAGCATGAAGTATCTTCACAATCTCCTGGAGATGCCAATCTTGCTTGTAATATTATTAATAGGAATAGTGCTCGTGCTTTTCGGAATTTTCAAGCCATCAAGAAACGTGCAGTACAGAAAGGGAATCTGGTTTACGGGCACCGGAACCGTGCTTACCGTGCTGGTTCTGCTGCTGATAGCCGGCTGGAACAATACCGCCTACTATCCGTCGAACATCGACCTTCAGAGTTCGCTCACCCTCGCCAACAGCTGTAGCAGCGAGTTCACGCTCCGCACCATGGCGATAGTTTCTCTCCTCATCCCGTTCGTGCTCGCCTACATCGTCTTCGCCTGGCGCGCCATCGACCGCAAGCGCATCACGCAGGAAGAAATAGAGCAGGGAGAAGCGTATTAAATATGCGCCACACGCCCTAACTAGGCAGAAGGTGCTGTGGTATAAGTCCGTAATACTGGTTTGCAAGTCCGCTAGGCGTTAGGGAGATACGCCTAACGGACCCTAACGCCTAACGGACTTGCGTATCTCCCTAACGCCTAACGGACTTGCGAACTGTTGATTTATGACACACCCTCTTGTGGACCTTCAGCCCGTACTTGAACCACATGCGAAAGTTCTGTATATTTATAAATACGCAAGTTGATATTTGTTCACTTGCGATACTTAAGTAAAGAAAGAAATTCTACAGCTCTATCACCTCCAAATCATCAGGAACGAAGATTCTACCCTTGAAGTTCTCGGCAGCTTCACGGGTATAATTTTCTTTACGATTAGCGAGCGTTTTCTCCTCCGTATGATACAAGATAAGATTCTTCACGCCCAGTTCCTCCGCCAGTTTTCCGGCATCAAGCGCCGTGCTGTGGCATTTCTCATAAGGCTTGAACGTATCGCGGTCGGCATAGAGGCAGAATGCCTCGCACATCATCCAGTCAGTCCCCACTATGTAGCGTCGGTTCAGCTCGTTATAAGGCTCATCGCCCAGACACGCCAAGACCAAAGGCTTACCCGATTCATCAGAAGAAGGCAGCTCAGCTCGGAATCCGAATTGTTTCTCCTTAGTAGACTGAATATCAAAGCATTCCAGCTTCATATCCCCCACTTCGAAACAATCGCCATCTTCCAGCTGATGGAACACCACCCTTTCAGCCACCTTAGCCAGTTGCTTCTTGGCAAGAATCATGTCGATGATGGTCTTGATCACCTTCATCACCTTGTCGTTTCCATACACATGCAGCAATCCCTTGTAACCCTTGCATTGTGTCACCATTCGGATTACCCAGATTACCCCCAGCACGTGGTCGGTATGCGCATGTGTAACGAAGAGGTGATGAATATCAGAAATCTGAACATTTACCTTCTTCAGCTGCGCCAGTATTCCGTTTCCTCCGCCCGCATCCACCAGCATTAGGGTGCTGGGAGTCTGGAGCACAAAACAGGTATTATAAATCTGGGAAACCGTAGCATTTCCCGTTCCGAGCATCGTAATTTGATTCATCTTTTCGCTATTTTCGTTATAATTTATATTTTGTTTTATCTCAATCTCCCTCAGCAGGAATAGATACCCTCAGCATCAGGAATAAATCTCCTCATCATCAGGAATAGTTCTCCTCATCATCAGGAAGATTTGATTCACTTATTACAGAGAAGATTCACGTCCGCAAAACTACTCATTTTTTGATAAACCACCAAGAAAAAGCTCCAAAAACTTTGCGTATTCCAAATAATAATCTTAACTTTGCGGCATAAAAACAAAAAGCAGGTTTCGATTATGGCAAAAATAGAAAGACAAAAGCGAATCTATCGCAAGCGCATCCCTTACGGAATGCAGAATTTCGAGGATGTTATCAAGGAAGATTGCTACTTTGTTGACAAGACTCCTTTCATCGAGAATATAGAAGAATCAAACAAATATTTCTTCTTCATTCGCCCTCGCCGTTTCGGCAAGAGCCTTACCCTCTCCATGCTCGAAAACTATTACGACATCAACAAGAAGGATAAGTTCGAAAGCCTCTTCGGCAAGCTCTACATCGGAGAGAATCCTACCCCTGAACGCAACAGCTATCTCATCCTTCACCTGAATTTTGCCATGATTTCAGCAGGATTGGATAATTACAAAAAAGGACTTGACGCCCATTGCAGCAACAAGTTCAATACCTTCTGCAGCAGATACGCCCACCTTTTGCCACCGCACACAAAGGAAGAGATGAACCAAAAGGAAGATGCCGTTGCCCAATTGGGATTTCTATGCGACAAATGTGCTGAAGCAGGCTTGAAGATTTATCTCTTCATCGACGAATACGACCATTTTACCAATCAGATTCTTGCCCACAAGGAGCATGAAACCCGATACTGCGAGCAGACTCACGGCGAGGGATATCTGCGACATTTCTTCGACACAATCAAGGGAGCCGCCGGAGATTCTTTGGGCAGAGTTTTTGTTACAGGAGTAAGTCCCGTAACCATGGATGATCTGACCAGCGGTTTCAACATCGGTACCAACTATTCCCTGTCTCCGGAGTTCAACGAGATGGTGGGATTCACCGAGGATGAAGTGCGTGAAATGCTGGCTTATTACGCCAGCGTGCTGCCATTCCGCCATAGCGTGGACGAGCTGATAGAAGTGATGAAGCCATGGTATGACAATTATTGCTTCTCAGAAGAAGAATACGGCATGACAACCATGTACAACTCCGTGATGGTGCTCTACTTTGTAGATAATTACATCCGCAACGATTATGACATTCCGAAGAAGCTGGTGGAAACCAACATCCGCATCGACTACGACAAGATACGCATGCTCATCCGCCACGACAGGGAGTTTGCCCACGATGCCAGCATCATACAGGATATCGTGACCAAGGGATTCACCACGGGAACCCTGATGGAGAATTTCCCAGCCGAGCGCATCAACGATCCCGACAATTTCCTGAGCCTGCTCTTCTATTTCGGCATGGTAACGATAGACGGCACCTACCAGGGCAACACCCGCTTTGTGGTTCCCAACGAGGTGGTGCGCGACCAGATGTACACCTATCTGCTGGATACCTACAAGGAGAACGACCTCACCTTTGAGCAATACGACAAGACCCAGCTGGAGAGCAAGTTGGCTTACGAAGGCGCATTCAAGCCCTACTTTGCCTACATAGCCGATTGTCTGAAGCGCTTCTCCTCCCAGCGCGACAAGCAGAAGGGCGAAGCCTACGTTCATGGTTTCACTCTGGCGATGACGAGCCAATGCAAGTTCTACCGTCCTATTTCTGAACTTGACAACGATGGCGGTTATGCCGACATCTTCCTGCTGCCCCTCTGCGACATCTATAAGGACATAGAAGATTCCTACATCGTGGAATTGAAATATTGCAAGCCGGGCACCAGCGATGAGCAGCTGAACCATCTCTTCGAGGAAGCCTCAGCCCAGATAAGGCGCTACGCCAATAGCGACATCGTGCACAAATCCGTGAAAACCACGAAGCTTCATCAGCTCGTTGTGATTTACCGGGGAGCAGAGATGGCGATGTGCGAGGAAGTAGAATAAGAAGGGAAATAACAGAGAAAGGACAAAAGCATCATACCATATATTGACTAGGTAATGCTTTTGCCCTTTTTCTTTAGCTGATAATGTATTAAAAAACGCCGATGGTAGCAATCTTGGCTTCATTATCTTCTGGAACTACTCCAAAAGCTGCTTCAACTGCTCTTCATTCAATCCTGTAGCCTTCACAATCTGAGGCAAAGTCATACCCATTGCCAATAGGTTGCGGGCTATTGTCAAACTTTTAGACAGCTCACCTTCCGCACGACCTTCCACACGGCCTTCAGCTCTACCTTCAGCTCTACCTTCAGCTCTACCTTTAGCTATTCCCTTTTCCTCGCCTTCAACATAAGAGCCATAAAGACCCGAGTAGTAATCGTCAACAGCCTTAATACTCTCATCGTATTTTTCCTGCTCCTCACTACTCAAGCAACGAACATCTGCCAATTTCGCAAGATGATCAAATATCTTCTTCTGTGCCGTAAAAGGCAATCTCTCCAATACTTCCATATATTTCAACACATAAATCCATTTTTCAAAACCAGTCTCACATTCTTCCTCACTCTTATCAAAGAAGGGAAGAGAAAGATAGATAAAACGAAGCTTGTCAGAAAAAATAGTGTCGCTGGACTTCTCCCTCAAAGCAACGTCTGTCCTAAACTTTGTCACCTCATGCTCCCTTGGCATAAAATTCATGATGCAAACCACATAAACCGGCACAAACTGGTATAAAACAGGAGTGCGCTCACCTGCTTCATCAAACCTCTTGCGCTGGGCGACAAAAGTCTTACTTGCATAATAGATGGAACGATTCACAAAGAAGGGTACCCATCTGTTCTGCATCTCGACGATGAAATGCTTGCCATCGTCGGTTACACAATAGATATCAAAGATGCAGCCACGGAGATCATTAGTATCTCCAAGCTGTTCCTTATCCTTGAATGTTACGTCCTTGATTTGAAACTCGCCTTCAAACAAGTCATTCAAAAAATTAATCAGCAAGTCCTTGCTGAACTCTTGACCGAAGAGACGCTTGAAGCCCCAATCGGTAAAGGGGTTGATGTATCTACCCATAATCAATTATTTTAGATTCTATAAATCTGCTGCGAAGATACGCATTTTTATTGAAACTGCCAAGAAATTATAGGATTTTCTTTCAGCCCCCGACCTTGACATTACCAATGAGACGGTGTGCAAATCTGTGAAGACCACAAAGCTTCATCAGCTCGTTGTGATTTACTGCGGCGCAGAAAGGGCAAAAGCATTTACCCGATAGATAGGATAATGCTTTTGCCCTTTTATCGTTAACGGATAATGTATTTCAAAACGCCGATGGTAGCAATCTTGGCTTCATTATCTTCTGGAATTTCTATGGTCTGGAAGCCATCTTTGTTGAG
This sequence comes from Prevotella sp., assembly GCA_021636625.1. GTDB lineage: Bacteria > Bacteroidota > Bacteroidia > Bacteroidales > Bacteroidaceae > Prevotella. Next base: position 21,875 of record JAJWLX010000029.1, read on the forward strand.
CGGCTGCAGTTCTATCTTTGAATGAACTTCCACCCCTTCTTCATTCACGAATTTCTCGCTATGAAACTTTTTAATGGTATATTTTCCGCCATACTCCTCGTAATATTCGTTTACCTGCGAGAGTACGATTTCTCCTTCTCTCGAACCTCCTTGATAACGCTCAAACACGCATAAGTCTCCATCCTTAATTTTCGGCAGCATAGAGTTGCCTTTGGCGTGAACCACGAACATTTCCCTATTCGGAGTGAATGGTAACGAGGATACATCCACCCATCCTTCCGCCTCCGGTTCCTCATATTCATCGAAGTAGCCACAGGCTGCCTGGATGGAATACAGAGGGAGGAAACGGGTGAAGCGACAGGAAGGAGAGATGCTATTCTCCTTTAGAATCTTCCAAGCCTTATTCTTCGTTTTTAATGCCCCAAAATCAATAACAGCCTTTTTAAAATCCGTATTGAATGCAGCTTCTCTTTCCTCATTATAGAAAGGTAATCCCCATACATTAAAGCTATCAGCCTTAGTTATCCAATGTACGTCTGCCATCTGTTGGATTTGCAATAGAAATTTTTCTTTCCATTTATCCTTCAGAAGCAGTTGGTTTCCCTTCGGTTCTATAAAGATCTGCAAATTATCATACTTAGCATCATCTCCCTTTATGCGAAGAAACAATATGTAATCAGGCTCAAAAGCACCACCTTCATCAAAGCTGTAGATGCAGACATCCTTCTCATTACGTACAAGATATATTTCATCATACTTTTCTTTGAGTTTTGGCATGATTCCATCAATATACTTCACAAGTGCCTTTTCTTCAGAAGTACCGAAATTATCGTTATAGGCATACCAATCTTTTTCAAAAAGATCAAGGGTATAATCGATATTTGCCGGATTCTTATGCGAACGCCCAAATTCTTTTTCTCCTCCAGATACGTTTACCTTAAGAATTATATTATCTCGAAATTGCTTATTAAACGGCAACGGCAGAAAAGTCTTCGTTCCCCGATAAGTTTTCCCGCGAGTCCTAAGCAAAGGTTCTAACTGTCTCAGAAGTTCTTTAGCTATATATAGTTTATCAGCTTGCCCGTATTCTGCAAGCGAAGCATATTTGCCTATTACCTTCACCTGAAGTTTTGCAAGATAATTATCCGATGCTACAAATTCAGCACAAGATTTTAAACTTGGATACAACTCATGCAACACCTCGTAAGTATAAGTAGAAAACCTATTCATAGCTGAACGAACAACGTGACTTCCAATCCGTAAAAAATCAAATTGCGGTATAGTAAGACTAGTCAACTCTTCAGCCGAAGCATTATCTCCAAAAATGATTCCTGTAGACATTTTCCCTGTCGGCATTTTAACAGTAAATATCTTATCAAGAATAGACTTGCCTAAAGTGCCATCATCTTCCATTTCGGCCACTTTTTTTCTTTCATTTACAAACACAATCCCTTTGGTATAGAGGCGGCTTTTCTTAAAGTCATCTTTCATAAAAAGATTGATTTGTACATGATGCTCGGCCATAATACCAGTCTGAATAAGGGCGTTGCGCAACTCTTGGATATAGCGTGGATTATGAGCACTATGATAATGCAGTTTTTCTACTACGCGACAAGGATTAGCAACATCACAATCGTACTTACGCTTATCTATCGCCAAAGAATCATCAGAGGGGTCTCTGAAAGGCATGTAACGAGCACCTCTTCCTATAAGCTGAGCTTCCTGCATAGTTGTTTTTCCAGGCTTGCCTCTGTTAGCATCACGAGTATCATAAAGTCGTACTATATCATAGAGATTCAATACATCCCATCCTTCATTCAGCATATCAACGGCAAAAATCGCTCTGATGCCATTTGAAGCATCTTCTAGAGAATTAAGCAGCCTTTGTTTCTCTGGCGTAATCGTTTTACCATCCACAAGCAACAGACGCTTTTCGGAAAAATCATTCTGAAGTTCCAATATCAGATTCTCATCAGTCACACCATTTGACTGAAAATAATTAAAAGCCGCCAACAGGTCTTCCTTTGCCCTAGCTCTAATATTGCTAATGTCTGCTAGTTTGAGTGTTGCAACACGCTCTTTAAAGGCTTCATAGTTAGCCTTGTTATCCTTGATGGATTTTGACTTCAACATGATTACAGGCTTGATGTCTTGTCCCAACTTTACAAAAACCTTGCGTTTGTACTGGCTTAGAATCATAGCCTGAAGAGCACGATCCAATTCGTCCAAGTCTGTTACGAAAGTCTCAACCTCCTTGGAATAACCATCTTCACGAAAGCGCTTTAATGTATAATCAAAGATTATTTTATCATCATATTTCTGGGCAATAGCCTGATCTGCTAAATCCATAGTAGCAGTAAACTCCAACAAAATATTCGGTAGTTTTCCATTATCTCTCTGAAAGATATTGGTAATAGTGCGTTCCCAGTTTTGAACGTATTCAGCTTCTTTCTTGCTACGTTTGTTTGCCGCTTTTGTCTCAGCATTCAGATGATGTGCTTCATCAGCAATCAGCACAACAGGTTCTGCCGTAAAATCTTCATAAGTTACAGCATTCTCTTTTTCCGCAGTCAAATCTGCATGCAAACCTTGAATGGTAGTCAAACAAAGGTTGATGCTATCAGAATCTGTCCCCTGGAAGTTTTTCACTTCTTTTACTTCCACCTTTCTGCCTTCTATAGTAAGAATTGGTGCAAACAGATATTTTGAAGAAGACGAATTCAAGAAATTATCACGCGTCTTTTCTACAATATTATTACTGCTGACAAAGAACAGAAAGTTTCTATATCCACGTTCATAGAGATAAAGCATGGCAAGTGCCATCATCATCGTCTTTCCTGAGCCTGTAGCCATATGGAAGAGCAGATGAGGACTTCGTTGTTTTCCGTAAAAGTTTTTATCAGGATTCATGTAAGTCAGAAAATACTTCATACATTCCTCCTGATATGGGCGCAGACGTTTTGAAGGATTCAATCCCGTTTCAAAATATTCCGGCAATTGCGTTTGGGCAATATTTAGTTGCCCAAACATTTTATCTAAAGTATCTTGTAGTTTTGCCATCTTTATCAATTTATATGATAGAACTCACGTGTCAAACGCTTATCCTCATCCGTCACACCATACTCATTACTGTCTATATCAGATAGAGGAACATAGAGCAGATTCTTATCCAGACATTCTATAAGGAAACGTTTCTGATCATCCAAGCTCAAACTATCAAAGTCTGTCACGTTGGCATCAACTTTTTTTACATCAACCTTATAGTTCAAATAATCTGTAGCCTTCATACGATTCCAGATATCCATCAATTGACCGTTTGTTTCTGCTTTTTCAATCTCATCAGCGAATTTTCCATTCGCTTTTGAAAGTTCGCAATAGACAAAAGAGCCTCCACCTTGCCAACCGATGCTCTTGCTGATGCCTGTTTTATCGCCGTTAATGACATTTTGGAGTCTTATTGTACTATCATTTTTTCCATAATCCAATTGTTCTACACCAATATACTGTCTTTTTAATTTGTGAGCAACAGCTGCAGTTGTACCGCAACCCAAATGAAAATCTAAAACGAGATCCCCTTCATTTGTGGTCATTTCTATAATTTGCTTGAGTAACTTTTCAGGCTTTTTCCCATTCTTAAGTTTAACTCCACCTTCCTTTGCAATACCTGCCCAAGAAATATGATTCCAAAAGTCTGTTAATAATTCAGTAACACACCTTTCTCCATCGATCACTTGCATTTTATTAGAATAGAAAGCTAAAGCTCCTCCATTATAGAAATAAGAAATTGTTCCATCTTCTTTTTCATAAGCTATAACATGACCAACTTCCTTTGATTGTTTCATTAACGATTTTACTGTCTCTGTTGGTTTATGAGGATCACGTACACTTACAACATTATCAGAATGATTAAAGGCATATTGAGATATCAATTGACTTTTTAATGTCTTCCACATATCTCCATACCTATCCTTGGCTTCTTTTTCTGTTTTGAAACCTAGTGATTGTAACATCGCATCTTTTATTGGAGTAAATTTCCATTTGAGAATATCTTCATTCTTCTCTAACACAAGATTATAATTAACGTTATAACCAACTGGAACATAAGCCTTTTTAAAATTAAAACTATTTTTATGTTTCGTATAAAAAAGAATGTATTCAGTTACATCTATTGGTCCAGGGTTTACTGTCTTAAAGCCTGCAGGCGTTGCAGTCTTAACAGAAATAACTTGTACTTTATTTTCTACTCCAAAAATAGAATCCAGCAAAGCGCCTATATAATAGAGTTCATGATGATCTATATGAACAAAAATAGAACCTTCGTCAGATAAAAGCATACGTGCGACTTCTAATCTGTTTTTCATAAACGTTAGCCATGAAGAATGATTAAAACTATCATTATAACCAAACTCATCACTTCCTGTATTGTACGGCGGATCAATATAAATCAATTTCACTTGCTTCGCATACTTTTTTTTCAAAGAATGCAAGGCTAGCAGATTATTACCTTTAATGATCAAATTTTCTGTATCAGAAAGGTGTTCTACCTGATGCTCACCCTCTTTATCATAACGCTTAAAGTTAGAGAAGACCTTTGGTTCTGTCAATCGGTTTACCTCATCTGGAGCCAGAGTCTCATTCCAAAAAACTTCGTTTCGCTTTGCATCTTCTTTCGTTTGGCCACCTTCAAGCATACAGTCCTTATAAGGCCATGAAAGAACCACCTCTCTGCTTTCACTCACAAAGCGACCATTTTCATTTGCCAAACCGATTTTGTTCTTGAACATCGTATAGCTGCCGCCTAAAAACTGAGTATCAGATACAAAACGCTGGAACTTGACCTTATCAAAGACCATAACCCCCTCAACATCGGTAAAGAACGCTTTCTGCAATTTTTCATTATCAAGAAGTTCCTTCACCAGAAGAGGCTGAATGCTCAAAGCATCCTCCACTATTCGGTTCTTCAGTAATCTACCGTCATCCATACAATAACGGCTATTCATTCGCAAGAGCTGTTCAAGCTCATGATAGAGATTTAATGTATCCATTCTATTCAACAGTTAGATTCTGCATCCAACTATCATCAGGCTACTCACAAAAAGACACAAAAGAAGGGCGTGAACGATTCTTAAGGTCTTCCGTGGCAAGCCGAGGAAATGTCTGAACCACCGTCAAATATAAGAATGCTCACACCCTATATCGGGCATGAACATTGACTCTACATATTTGACGAGAGGCTCACCTATGCTTACCACAGATGAAGCCAACCATTATTGGTGCGGTCGTATATTCAGAAAGAAAGTTTCCTAGGCTTTTTCCGTAAGACCACAATAATAGTCAATGCTTTGTTTTTACAAAAATGTCTGGAAGCGGCTCCTGCCGAATCCATGCGCAAAGGTACGAAGAAACCGGCAAAAAACAAAATGAAATGGGATTTATTTTCATTTTTATAACTCATTAGCAGGTTTAAGAAAAGCCTTTATGCTACTTTTAAACAGCATTTCGCCAACAAAAACCCTCTTTAAAATAGGAAAAAAATACGGAAAACACAGCTTTTAATATTAAATAACGTGAATTTTTCACGAAACACAAATTTTCATTTTGCATTTCTGCTTTTTTATCGTATATTTGCAGCAAAAAAACAGCTATGATACAGGAATTTCAAATACAAAACTTCTTCAGCATCAGGGAAAGGCAAACGCTCAGCTTCCTTCCTACTAATGATGACAAGATGAGAAGCCAATACCTATACGAAGTGGCAGAAGGTGTTGAACTCCTCAAGATTGGTATCGTGTATGGCAGCAACGCCAGCGGCAAAACCACCCTGCTCGATGCCCTCGCATTCTTCCGCCGCACCATGCTCGACAAGCCGGAAAACAAGAATATGGGAATGGGGTATGTTCCTTTTCTTCTGGATAATCACAGCCGCAAGGAACACTCCTCGATGCAGATGATCTTCTGGCTCAACCGGGAAAAATACGTCCTAAGCCTGGAATTCGACGAAAAGCGAATCTACGAGGAGATGCTGATGGTTTATACAAGCTCACGCCCTACCAAGCTATACAGCCGCAGCTACCAGCAGGAAACAGACCACTCGGAAGTTACCTTTGGCAGCAAATCGGGCATCAACAAAGCCACCCAGCGAGCCATCGCCGGCAATACTACCAACAACTGCACGGTTATGGCAGCCTTCGGACAATCGAATGCAACCACATCACGGCTGAATATCGTGGCAGAATTCTTCTATTCGGGAATGCGAGACACGCTGAGCCCGCGCGCCTCCCTGACCTTCAATGTGAAAGACGAATTGCGCCATGACAAGGATGGCAAGAAGAAACGCTTTCTGTTACAGATGCTGAAAGCGAGCGACTTCAACATCACCGACCTTTCGCTAGACGACCGCGAAGAAAGTATCACTCCGGAAATGGAGAAGACCATCAAGAGTGCTCCCATCCCAGAGGAGGCTAAAGTAGAGATGCTCCGCCGTGGTACGCTTAAGCATGATGAGATACTATTCCAGCATACGGGCGACGGCGGCGAATATACTTTACACGAACGAATGGAATCGGCAGGCACCCACAGGTTTCTGGGCATGTCGGTGGTACTTTATTATGTGCTTCACCACAACAATTTCATCCCTATCGACGAGGTGGAAACGAGCATCCATTATGAGCTTCTCTCCTACTTCATCAAGTTGTTTCTTGCCAACAGCGAGGGTTCTAGCCAGCTGCTCATGACCACCCACGACATCAATCTGCTGAACGAAGACTACATCCGTCGGGATGTGGTATGGTTTACAGACAAGAGCCGTGAAGGCGCCACCCAGTTGAAACGTCTCAGTTCGCTGGGACTACACAAGACGATGAATCCATATAATGCCTACAAGCAAGGCAAGCTGGTGGATTTACCATTCCTTGGAAGTATTTATCTAGATAAGGAGGATTAGAATATGGCAGTAAAGAAAAGTATAGCAATCATAGGTGAAGGCGAGACGGAGTGGTTCTACTTCGACTCGCTCCGCATCGCCTGCCGCTACCCCTTTAAGGTGGCACCCGATTTTCCCCAACATTCCGACATTCCTCACATGGCAAAATTGGCAGAGTCGTATGTAAAATGCGAAACCGACTATGTAATCTGCCTTGTTGATATGGACCGTCTGTTGCAGAATCCCAAAGAAATGGAAACTTACTCCAAGATACGCAAGAAGAGCAGCCGTAAGATTATGTGGGTGGAAACCAATCCATGCACGGAATTCTGGTTTCTGCTGCATTTCCTGCCTCAACTTTCCGTGAAGCGTTACGACAGTTACGAGCAGCTCATTCCTGAGCTTCAGCGCTATATGCCTGGCTACGAAAAGACCGTAAGATATTTCCGCAAGAACAAGCTTTACAACTATCTTACGGAAAACGGCGATCTTCAGCGAGCTCTAGGTTATGCCAAGGAACTCTCCCGGCTAAGCGAGACTACGCCAGAAGATAAGATTGCCTATAGCCAGATGCACCGGGTATTCGAGTTGATAGCATCGATGAATCATGATGAAACCTGCAAGGAAATCATCCTACCGAATGAACAAATCCCAATTGGAGACAACCAGCAGGAAATCATCAATTTCATCGTCAATAACGGAAAATCTGATTTAAAATCCATTTCAAAAGCTACAGGCCTGAAAGTTTCAAGAACACGAGATTATCTCAAAACGCTCGTTGATAAGGGTCTGATTGATGTGGAGGGAAATTATAAAGATAAATTATATAAATTAAAGACACCCCCTAAAATATGACAACAGACCAAAAAGAAAAATGCCGCAAGGCATATTACCATTCTGATATCGAGCCTACACTAGACCGACTAAATCAGATAAAGGAAATAGTCTCCAAATTTGAAAAGGATGGAGCAAATCGCCTTACCTGTGCCCTGGAAATGAAGCACAAGGATCTAGACGAAATAGAACAACTTTCGGGATTCATAGCCCAAGCCTGCGACAAAATGGAAAAAGAACTGGAACGACTGAAAAAGTTTGAACCCTCTTTCAATAATCAATTTGCCACAGACCACAACAACTACTACAATTCAGTAAGCGAAGTTCTAAGACATATCAGAAGCCACTTGTCCCCTCTGAAAATCATCCTCAAGAAATTCTGCCCGCGAAAGCATCCTTCGGCTGCAGAATGCGAAATGTATAATATTCCGTCCAAATCGGTAATCGATGCTTCATTACTTGGAGACGAAGTTTACCAGCCAGATTTGTTTGAACTGGAAAGCTTTCCGCCAGCAGTACAGGGGCTGTATAACGAGATGATTAAATTCTTCAAGGCAGAAAAGGAATGTATGGATATCTGTGCAGAAATTCTACAAGAAGAACTGGCTATACGCAAGGATCCTATCAAGAGTAAATGCATATTGGATAAATACAGACAAAAAGCATACAAACGTATGGAAAATACGATTATGCTCATCTCCGAAGATACGATAGAGTATCTCAAGGCTACAACACCTGCTTACCAGGCGTACCAACACTATGCTTCGGAGGAAGGATTTGCGCAAGGAGAATTCCACAAGCAGAACTGTGCCTCGATGGATCATCTATGCCTTATCGAAGCTAAGACCGAAAATGAGGATATAACCATTAAAGAGAAGGTGCTTTGGGGCAACAATCCAAAAACCATTAAGAAAATAAGGTACGTAATAAACCACTTCGACGAACTGCTGCCAGCTGATTTCAAGCACAAACTGATGGGAATGTATGAATATATTTTCTGCCAATGGGCTTTGCCTGATAATGTGAAGCAGGCAGTAGAATACTTCATCGAGCACTACAATGGGAACTACGCTCCTGTAAAATATGCCGCAGTAAACAAACATAGTCTGGAATATAACAAGAGTTCCAAGATGGTAAAAGATTTCATATCCGGCATCAATGTACTTTTTGCAAATAGCAATAATGAAGACCTGATGGATTTTAGTGCTTAAAAAGTAGATTTGATTGGGAGTGAAATGGTTCAAAATACACAAAAAGTGTATTAGCTCGCATAGCTGATACACTTTTTTTATTAAATTCTTGCTTTGGAAATCTACTTTTTATGAAAACCAGATTAACTTTTTATAAAAAGTAGATTATCAGTAGCCTATCAATCTACGTTCTTGCTTTTAATAATCTACTTTGCTACCATTCAATCTACTTTTTAATTTAGCCTAACATCAAGAATTCTAAAAATATAAATATTTTTCACCAATCTACTATCTACTTTTTTCCTTGTCTATCTCTCAAAAAATACCGACCTTTGCAGCACCAAACCACATCAGGCATGGGCAAGCGAAGACCGAAGCCTGTTTCGATTTTGGCTGATGCGGAATGGAGGTCCCCTCTCATCGAAACGGAGGGAATAACCGGAAAGACTACAATTATGTCTAATCATAATTTTTACCCCAACACAGAGTTGGGCATCGACCTCAAGTTGATAACCCGCAAGCCAGGACGCCTGGGCATCGGCGAGTATCTGGATGGAGCCATCACGCACGACGGCGAAGACCACTTCACATTCGTGCAGAACGACTCCGAGAAGAAGAAGGATAAGGTGGTACAGAGAAATCCGCACGTGTATGAAGGTACATACATCAACGTGAACCGCAAAAAAGACGGAACTCTCTACCCTACCTTCAACCGTCCACAGTTCACGGAGAAGTTCACCTTCCAGGACTTCTGCCTTCAGGCGGCCAAGGAGCTCTGGGTTATCAGCGGCCAGGAGAAAGGGCAGCCTATAAATATGAAATAGGAAATCTCTCAAATCTCAGTCTCAGTTAGCAAAAAAGTCACAATCCAACCCTTAACCCGCTTTCTAAGCGTTTATAACTTATTGATATTTAATTAGTTATATATATAATATAAAGGAGCGGATACCACATTTAAAACAACTGAGACACTGAGACTGAGATTTTCGGCAAGCAAACGACATATTAAATTTTAACTTAATTCTCTAGAAAGCAATGAGTTACAATATTTTCAGCAGCACCGCTCCAGCGATGCCCAAGCCCAGCAAGGGCACAGAATTCGTGAAATTCGCCATCTCGCAGGCATCAAAAGATATGCGAGAAGTGCTTATTCCGATGGCTATTCCGGCTTTGGCAGCCCATCTCACGGACGTAAGATTCATGTATTCCGACAACAAATTCTATGAAATGTGCGGTCAGATGGGGCATTTGATAGGTCCTTCGGGTATCGGAAAGGCGCAATTGGGACATCTTGTAGAGGCTATCATGCGTAATTTCCGCAAGCATGATGAGACTGAGTTCAAGAAACTCGTGGATTGGCAGCGACAGATGAAGACCAAGGGCGCCAACAAGGAAAAGCCCGAGCGTCCAGACGTGAGTTTCTGGTTTCCACCCGCAGATGTTACCAACCCAGCCTTCATACAGAATGCCATGGCATGCGAAAAACTGGGCAAGAGAACGCAATACCTCAACCTGCCCGAGGTGGAGATGGCAGATAGAATCTGCGGCGGCCACAAGCAGGTGAGCCAGATGGTGAGAAACATCTTCGACTGTCAGAGAGCCGGAGCCCTGCGCGCCACGGCTGATGGCGTAACGGGCAATCCCGTGCTCCGGGTAAACCTCACCTTCACTTCTACCCCGGAGGCTGCCCGACAGTTCTACAAGAAAGATATCACCAATGGTTTCTTCGGGCGCATCCCCTTTGCCTACAAGGCTCGTGGAGAGCGTAGCGGCAGGATTCCACGACAGGGTTCGTATGATGAGGATTTCCTGAAAAAGCTAGACAGCTATCTGCTGCGCCTGGACAACTGCAAGGGTACCTTTGTGGTGAAACAGCTCAACAAGGTGGCCGACCAGCTGGCTGAAGAAATGGCTAGGCTTGCCGACCTTGCCGATGATGATACTCTCTGGGAACTATCCCACCGCAGCATCTTTTCGGCATGGAAGAAGGGGGCTGTGCTCTGGATTCTGAACGACCAGACATGGACACGCTCCATCGGCGAATTCGTAGTATGGTTCTGCTATTACGACCTGTGGTCGAAGGTGAAGGTGTTTGGAGACATGTTCAAGGGATACGATGCTCAGGAAGAAGAGGTGCAGAGAAGTGGTCCTAAGAACATGCTCGACAGCCTTGAGCATTCCTTCAACGAACAGCAGCTGGAAGCACTACGCCTGAGCCTAGGAAAGAGCAAAGAGGGCACCAAACACCAGCTCTACGTATGGAAGAACCGCAAATTCATCACCTACAGCAACCAGACGGGGCTTTACACGAAGACGCAGGAATATCTTACGGGGACACCGGATGCAAAGGTAAAGGGCGAGGCAAAATGATGAATTGAACATAAATGAATTTAGATTTAGTTTTTATGGAGAAATATGAAATTCAGAAACTTCGCGACCTTCCGATAGAGAAGGTTGCGGAACAGATGGGGATGAAGGTGGAGCACCACAAGGCGCTCTGCCCCTTTCATGACGACCACCACGCCAGCCTTTCGTTCAACACGAGAAAGAACAATTGCCGCTGCTATGTTTGCATGGGGGATTCCGTGGGCACCATCGACCTGGTGATGAAATACCTGGGGAAGGATTTCCTCTCGGCTTGCCGATGGCTCGCAGAGGAACATCAGGTTCAACTGGAGGAGGATAGGAAGAGAGAAGCTTCTTCCTCATCTTCTTCCCCCGGAGACTCTTCATCCGGTGGTTCTTCCCCGGAAGATAATTCGGGTGGTTCTGCTTCGGAAAAATCCTCCTCCTTTGATGCGAGCAGGTATGCGAGATTCTTCGAGCATCCCTGGCTCAACCTGGCGGCTAGGAGATTCCTTTTTGAGGAAAGAAGGATTGATGAGAGAGTGGCTGCATGGTGCAGATTGACTTCCTGGACGGATAAGAAGGGCGTGAACTGGCTGCTGATTCCATACTTCAGCACGGAGGGGAAGCTGATTGGGATTCAGAACAGGAACCTGGATTATAAGAAAGGGGAATCAACTCCCCGATTCCGCTTTCCCTATGGTGCAAAATGCTCCATCTACAATCTGCCTATCGTGAGGGGGATGGCGCCGGGCGAACAGCTCTTCATCACCGAGGGATGCAGCGACTGCTGGGCTATGCTCTCTGCCGGACACAAGGCGATTGCCATTCCTTCTGCCACGCTATTGAAGCCGGAAGATAAGAAATGGCTGGCGGAAATCGGCTCGCAGCTCAAGATAGAATGGCACATGTTTCCCGACAAGGATGCGCCGGGCGAAAGCCTCTTCCTGCAGCTCAAGGAGATTCTGCCCTCGCTGGTGCACCACCAACTGCCCCCAGGATGCAAGGATTTCAGCGAGTATTATCTGAAAGAGAAAACCGAGTTTATCAATTTTTAAAACAAGATGAATATGGAAGAATTTATCATTCGTACGTACACCAAGAAGGAACTGGCCCTGATGTACTTTCCCGAGAGTTATCCACGCACAGCCGTCAACCATCTGATGGCTTGGATTCATCTCTGCACCCCACTATGGAATGAACTCCTGGATATGGGGTACCACAAGACCAGCAAGGCCTTCTCGCCTAAACAGGTGAAGGCCATCGTGGAGTATCTGGGGGAACCGGGATAATGTTTAATGTTTAGAGTAAAAATGTGCCGCCATCGCACGGCATCAGCCACCATCGCACAACTGATGGTGGCTGTTTTTGTATCTTTGCATCGTGATTCAGAAAGCGCTAAAAATCACTTTCCTAGTTGGAGAAAAATATTTCTCCAGTTGGAAAAATGAAAAAAGGCTTCTGGGGGAAAGACCGGATTGCTAGTATTAACATTTAAAAATCGTATTGCTTATGAAACAGAACATGAAAGCATTCATCAAGTATCTCATCGTGGCCGTGTGCTCTGCCATCGTCACCTTCCTCACCAGCTCGTGTACCGCGGGACTCGTGATCGGGAAGAACCAGAGGCAGCAGCAGGAGAATAATATCTCGACAAGGGCCGACTCGAGCCACTTCGTGCCTACTATCACCATACGATAGTCAGCTTAGAGTTAGAGTTAAAAGTTTAGAGTTAAGAGTTAAAAGTTTACAGAGTATTAACAATTTAAAATTCAAGTAATTATGTCTATCAATTTGAAAGCAAAGGAAACCCTCATCCAGGTGGGTGAGTTGAAAGGTAAGTATCGTTTCGTGCTCAGTACCGAGCTTTACAGCAAGCTCCCGGAGAGCAAGGTGATTAAGGAAGCTGCTCTGAGAAGTGGCGTGAGCCGCGGCGTGATGCAGGCATGCTGGGATGCTGCCGGCGAGGTAATCAAGGCGTGGTCAACCGAAGGCCACTCCGTAGCAATCCCTGGTCTGGGAACCATGCGATTCGGCGTGCGCGCCAAGAGTGTGGCTACCGTGGGTGAGGTGGCAGGCAGCCTCATCACCGCCCGCCGAGTGATCTTCACCCCGAACGTGGATATCAAGGATGAGCTGCAGAGAACTCCTATACAGATTACCTGCATCGACCGAAACGGCAAGGTGGTGAAGAACGTTACCTCGGGCGACAGCGGTGACGTGGAAGACCCAGACAAGGATCCAAACGGCGGCGGCACTAACCCTGGCGGCTCCGGAAACGGCGATAACCCTGGCGGCGGTTCACAGTCAGGCAATACCGAGGGAGGTAATAGCCAAGGCGGAAATACAGAGGGCGGCAAGACCGATACCGGCGATACCGGCTCTGAAGGCGGTGGAGATTTTGTAGATATGTAACCGTACATCTTAGGATTACAAATCTCATTTTTCCATTCCACTCTCTATTTTCTGTTAAGTCTTTATACGCAGAATCCCCAATCCCAAGGCTCCATCGCGAGCCCCGGATTGGGGATTTTTATCATTAATAAGGAAACAGCAGCGGCAGGACGAAGGTCATGACCACGCCGATGATGATCTGCAACGGCAAACCCACCTTTACGTAATCCATAAACGTGTAGCCACCCGCCTTCATCACCAGCGCATTAGGCGGAGTGGAGAACGGAGAGGCGAAGCACATGCTGGCTCCCAGGGTCACCGCAAAGAGGAAGGAGTATGGACTCACCCCCACCTGCTGGGCTGCCACCAGGGCAATAGGCGCCATGAGAACCGCCGTGGCGGTATTGCTGATAAACATCGTCATCAGCGAAGTAGTGAAGTAGATGCCCGCCAGGAGAGCCGTAGGTCCCATCGCGCCCAGGCTATCCACCAGCCCCTGAGATACCAATGCCGAAGCACCCGTCTTCTCCAGCGCCGTTGACATCGGCATCATGGCGGCTATCAGCACGATGCTCTCCCAGTTGATGGTCTTGTAAGCCGCCTCTACATTCCGGAAACAACCGGCAAAGACGGTCAGCAGTCCGGCGATGATGACCGCCGTGACCGGAGCCACAGGAATGAAATCGAACACCATCATCGCAATCATCAGCAGCATGATGGCAGCCGCCACAGGCGCCTTGTAATCCAAGAGCACCTTGTCGGCAGTCTTCTCTGGCTGGTCGATAACCACCCAGTTGCTCGTATCGGTAGCCAGATGAGCCAGATTGGTCCATTCGCCCTGCACCAGGAGCATATCGCCCACATGCAGTTTGGCGGCTATCAGATTGTCGGTAATATATTCATCGCCCCGCTTTACGCCCAGCACGTTGATGCCGAAACGCTTGCGCAGGTTGGCATCGCCTATGCGCAGACCGGCAAAATTAGACGTAGGCATCACCACGATTTCGGTCAGTCCCAGATCGTAGAAATCAATCTTCACATCCTTCATCTTCCTGAGGCCGTAATCGCTGGCAAAGCGTTTCATCTTCTCCTCCTCACCTATTATATATAAGGTATCGTGAACCTGAATGGTGCTGCTGCTCTTCGCCATGTTCTGGCTCACATCCTTCACCAGTCCCAGTCGTGATTTCTTCTCGTTTCTTATCTCGATGATACTCACGCCATATTTCTTCTGGATGCTCAGATCCTTCAGGGTTTTGCCCACGATATCCATCTGCTCGCCATTCTCGTCGATTGCGGCAGAAGGGCGGCGGCTAGGCACGATGTAGCGATGCAGATTATCGAGCAGCTGATATTCGTCTACCAGGTCATCAAGCGATTTGCCCTGCTTCTTTTTCTTACCGCTCTGCTTTTTGCTGAGGAAGATTTTGCTGAGCGGCATGAGCACGATGATGCCGATGGCGATGACGATGATACCCACAGGGAAGAAGCTGAAGAAGGCAAGCGGCTGATAACCGCCCTCGGTCAATACTTCATCTATAACCAGATTGGGCGGCGTACCGATGAGGGTGAGCATACCACCCAGACTTCCGGCAAAGGCGAGCGGCATGAGGAAACGCGACGACTGCATGCCCGAGCCCGCAGCTATGCTCATGATGATAGGCATCATGAGGGCCACCGTTCCGGTATTGCTCACGAAGGCGCCGATAAAGGAGGTTACGAGCATCACCAGCAGGAAGGTGATGGTTTCGTTGCCGCGCGAGAGTGCCATCAGTTTATTGCCCGTCAGCTTGGCGAGACCAGTCTGCATGATGGCTCCACCCACCACGAAGAGGCCGATCATCATGACGACGATGGGCGAA
Organism: Prevotella sp.; assembly: GCA_021636625.1. Lineage (GTDB taxonomy): Bacteria > Bacteroidota > Bacteroidia > Bacteroidales > Bacteroidaceae > Prevotella. The sequence continues at coordinate 37,423 of JAJWLX010000029.1, forward strand.
GAGAAACCAGCCAGAGCTTCGGCTGGCGTAAGAATTCCGAAAACCAGGAGTGCTGCCAAGGCTGTGAGCGCCACGATGTCGGCTCTCACCTTGCCCCAAATAAACATGGCAACCGTAATGATCAAGATAATAAGCGTTATTGTCATGCTATAAAAAACTTTGATTTTTTTAAATATGATGCAAAGATACTTACTTTTTCTCGCTTTTTTGACCTCCGTAATGCTAATTTTTCTAAATTTATAGCAGATTATAGGAGGAAACTGCACTTTATTCATCAGTTTTCAGTACCTTTGTCCTCAATTCAATCAATCGAATAAGTAGAAGATCAATCTCCGAACATCAATAGAAGATCAATCTCCGAAAAATAGAAAATCAATCATTCAATAAATAGAAGACTTAATAATTCATTAGAAATGGAACAGAACAATGTTAAACCAGCTGATGGCAAGCTGGGTATTATGGTTGTAGGTTGTGGTGCAGTATCTACTACATTCATGACAGGTGTGCTGATGGCCCGCAAGGGACTTACCAAGCCAGTAGGCTCAATGACTCAGTACGACAAGATTCGTGTGGGCAAGGGCGCAGACAAGAAGTATCTGCACTACAAGGACATCGTTCCTCTTGCCAACCTCAACGACATCGTATTCGGCACCTGGGATGTCTATCCTCAGAATGCCTATCAGGCTGCCATGTATGCCGAGGTTTTGAAGGAGAAGGACATCAACCCTGTGCGCGAGGAGCTGGAACAGATTGTTCCGATGAAGGCTGCATTCGACAAGAACTACGCCAAGCGCCTGGACGGCGACAACGTGAAGGACTGCAAGACCCGCTGGGAGATGGTAGAGGCGCTGCGCCAGGACATCCGAGACTTCAAGGAGAAGAACGGCTGCTCTCGCATCGTTGTTGCATGGGCTGCATCTACAGAAATCTACGTACCGGTGGATATGGAGATTCACGGCACATTGGTAGCTCTCGAGGCTGCGATGAAGGCTGACGACCGCCAGCACATCGCTCCATCCATGTGCTACGCCTACGCTGCCCTTACCGAGGGGGCTCCTTTCATCATGGGTGCGCCTAACACTACGGTTGACATTCCTGCCATGTGGGAACTCGCAGAGAAGACCCAGATGCCTATCGCAGGCAAGGACTTCAAGACCGGTCAGACCCTCGTGAAGAGTGGTTTCGCTCCTATCATCGGCACCCGCTGCCTGGGCTTGAACGGATGGTTCTCTACCAATATCCTGGGCAACCGCGACGGTCTCGTTCTCGATGAGCCAGCCAACTTCCACACCAAGGAGGTGAGCAAGCTCTCTACCCTGGAGACTATCCTGAAGCCAGAGGAGCAGCCAGACCTCTATGGTCACGGCAACGACGAGGATACCCAGTATTATCATAAGGTACGCATCAACTATTATCCACCTCGCAACGACAACAAGGAGGGCTGGGACAACATCGACATCTTCGGATGGATGGGTTACCCAATGCAGATCAAGATCAACTTCCTGTGCCGCGACTCCATCCTTGCCGCTCCATTGCTGCTCGACCTCTGTCTGCTGAGCGACCTTGCTGCCCGTGCCGGCCGTTACGGCACCCAGCGCTTCCTGAGCTTCTTCCTCAAGGCGCCAATGCACGACTACACCAAGGGCGAAGAGGCTGTGAACAACCTCTACCAGCAATATACCATGCTGAAGAACGCCATCCGTGAGATGGGCGGTTATGAGGCTGACGAGGAAATCGACTAAGATTTTTCCGATAAAGGACTGAAGTGGATGATTTCACCCACACGCCCTGAAAGGGCAGAAGCTCCTAGCCCAGGGCAACACCCTGGGTACAAACAGCAACCATCAAGGCGCCCTGTAAGGGCAAAAGCTTCATTACCAATACTTTAAAGCTTTTGCCCTTACAGGGCGTATGTTTATAACACCGAACAACCCAGGGCGTTGCCCTGGGAGGGCACTGAAAAAGTCCCTTCATAGGTTATGTTAGTTTAACAT
>JAJWLX010000133.1 GCA_021636625.1 Prevotella sp.
TGCATCAACAGGCATTCTTTCAGCTATTGTTCGAATCCAATAAGGAACATGATATTTAGTTTTAATTAGTTCTATTTTTTAGATCGCATCTTTATAACACAGATGTAAACCAGATATATGTCGGAAAGGAATTGTATGTTACTAATACAATTCGTTTCCAACATATATCTGTGAGGTCTCTTTTGTAAAGAGTTCCAATCTAAAAAATAGAACTAATTAAAACTAAATATCATTATTTCAAGATCCAGGATATAACACAAGCTCCATGCCCCGAGTGACCAGTTTCTGTTCCTCCGTCAGGAGAAGGCATTTCGTTTGCACCATCTATTGTTTCGTAACTATTTGAAATAAGCAATGAGGTGTTTCCATGACTGCTGCCGCCACCAGCAGCGCCAGCATAGCATGATCCGCCACCACCATACCAACCGCCACCACCTTGTGCCCCAAAGTCGCCATCTTTTGCTGCAATTCCGCCAACTCCAAAATCTGCTTTATACAACGTTGTTATTTCATAATCTCCAGGGATAGTTGTTCCACCAGAATCTTGTGTTCCACCTGTTCCGTAACTCTTAGAGATGTGGGCTACCTCTCCACTGGAATAATAATTAATAGCCGGTGTAGTTGCATCTCCGCCATTGTCGTCACCACCAGCGCCTCCATATGCACTCCATTCACTAGCGCCACCGCCACCTGCTACAAGTAAAACTTCATTTTGTTTGTCCTTGAAGTTTTTCAATTCCCCATCTTTTGTAGTGGTTATGCTAGTTCCTCCACCACCAACAGAACCATAATAAAAACTTGTTATAGTACCAATTTGATTATTATAACAATTAGAACATCCTCCAACACATACGAATATGCTATCTAAACGAGACGAATTTATTGAACCTACAGCATAACCACCCAATCCAGGATAACCTAAATGACCCTGACCTTGTGCTCCCCAGCACTCCAACTTATACTCCCCAGCTATAGGAGTCTTAAACTCTTCCACACTCTGCGTGCAAACAACTAAAAGAAGTGATAAGCAGCGGCATAAGTCTATATTTTTAACATAATCCATAGATATTATGCTTGCCCCAACTAAAATATAGAAGCATCATAACAATGTCTGATACCGATAGAATTTATCTCATTACTTGTAAAATATTTGATAGTAATATGTGATAGCTGGATGTTTTCAGCTAATTTGCACGCAGAGTGTGGCAAATGTAGATTGGCAGAAAGCAGCATAACTAACCATATAACAAGTTTAATTCAAGTAATACATGATGAAGAAGATCAATACAACATATTTAATCGCACTCAGTGCATTGGTATTTGCCTCTTGCTCCGAAAGCAACGAGCTTTCTAGTGGTATTCCTTTATCTAAGGAGAAAATAGCTTTTGCAGCTACCTTGCAGGATGGCTGGAATGGAGGAACAAGTGCGGAAGCTGGCAATAACAGCCGTGCTGGTAAACCTACTTTTTCCGGTCTCGCTATGGAGCAGAAAGTGCTGACTGCAAATGAAGGACTCGCTAAGCCGCTCTACCTCCATCCATTAGAAACCGAAAATACTTCGGTTATGAATGCTATGCCTCAAACCCGTGGAGTGATGAATGAGTCTTCCACAGTTGGCAGCTTCGGTGTCAGTGCCGTCTATAGCAAAGACGGAGTTAATTCTTCTTTATTCCAAAATGCAGAAGCAACGCAGAATGGCAATTATTGGTTTACTTCAGGTAATGCAACATGGCCATTAGACGGCTCTGTTTCTTTCTATGCCTATGCTCCCTATAATGATGCTTCCTTGTCCTTACAAGGCAGCGATGATTTCGTGAAGAACAAGACCATTCGCTATACGGCAAATACTGATTTTTCCAAGCAGCCAGACCTTATCGTAGCTAAAAGCGAAAGTAATGCTTTTACTTCATCAACAGCCAATAAGGCTGTAGGTCTCAGCTTTAACCATGCCCTTACTGCCATCACCTTCTCAATCAGTGCCGATATGATACCCGGAAAGGTGAAGAGTATTACGGTAAGTGGTGTTTACGGACAGGGAGATTATGATTTTTCTACAGAAAAATGGATACATTTGGCTAATCCATCTACTTATGTCATCACGCTGAATGATGCATCAGTAAAAGCTGGTGAGAGCAAGGCTCTTACCGACAAGAACTCTGCCTTGATGATGATACCTCAGGACCTCGACGCAAATGCCAATGCCAAGGTATCAATGGTATTCAATGATGGTGAAAAAGATAAAACCGTGTCTTTTAGCCTGAACGGAACCTGGGATGCAGGCAAACATATCACCTATGTGCTTTCCTCTTCAAAGATTACGACGCTGAAAATGGGCGACCTGACTTATCCTAAGGGCTGGAATAGCGTAAATGATGGTGCAACATATAAGATTCGGAAAGCATACGATGAACCCAATTCTTCTGTTGATGCCGGATTGTTTGTGGTGAACGATGAGAATAAGGTGATAGCCGCAAATGTTAAGCTGACTCGTAGTGGCACCTCCTGGTCTCTTCCAACAGGTTCAAAACTAAAATTCTCGCCAAAGTATAACTATTTTGTGTATTATCCCTATCAGGATAACCTGACAGGTTTGCCTGCTGTTAATACTCCCGGTAGTGACGTTTCTAGCTCAACCAAGTTCTTTGCTGATGCCATTGCTAATTGGAAAATTGCTACTGATCAGAGTACGCCGGATAAGATGAATGCCTGTGACTTACAGATTGGCAAGGCTTCGCTGGATGAAGATGGCTGCAGTGTAAGCTTTAAGATGGAGCATGCTATGGGGCTGGCAGTCTTGAATAGAGAATCCAAATCTCTAGATCATTTTTATAAGTTGAATGGGTACGAAGATTATACTTGGTCAAACGGATCTGTTCCAACGACAGCAAATGGTACTATTTCTTCTGGTCAGAAATTATTTTCTACAACAGCGACACAAGGTATCATGGTTGTTGCACCTAATAGTACGGTAACGTTTACCAATACCAGTACCGATAAGGATGAATGGAAAACTATAAGTGTTTCCATAACGATTAATGAAGGAAATAAGGTTTATTCTGGTGAAGCAAAACTAAAACTGCAGCATTATGATGAGACTACTTATAAGATGGAACTTGGTGATATCTATTATGATAATGGAGGAATTACCAAGCCATCAGAAGCTGAAATCGCAGCAGCAAGGAAAAATGGATTAACAACCATTGGCATTATAGGATATTTAGGAAACGATTATTGGACTGAGAAAGATGTTGTAATTAGTGAAAAACCGGTTGGTGGTCACGCCTTGGTGATGTGTTTGAAAACTATTGGTTCTACAGGCAAAACCAGTATCGGCACAAGATATGCTTGGTATTCTTCGGAAAGTGATACGGGAAGAAGACCCTTTGTTAATAGTAGGAATTTGATTGTTGATTCTAAGAATCAGACTTATGGTTCTGGCTACACAGATACAAATTACTTAATCAATAAATGGAAGTCAGAGGCAGCCGCAGCTTATCATGCAAAGTATTACAATACGCTTCCGGCTCCCTCATCCAAGTGTACTGGTTGGTTTTTACCTTCTGCTGGTCAGTATTATGCAGTAATGACAAACTTAGGTGCAACTTTTTCAAGCGATTGGACTGGAATCTGGGATGGTAATACAACTACTCATCCGAACCTAGGATTCTTTAGTAATATGACAACCGTTACTAAAAATATTAATGACAAGTTGAAGAAAGTGGGCGACTCTAATTATACCGAGTTTTTTGGATCGGTCAATACTTGGGCTTGGACCTCTTCGGAGTTCTCTTCCGCGTACGCCGTGAACATCGATTCGGGCGTCGACGACTCCAAGGGGTCAGGGTCTGTCCGTTTCAACTACTTCAGCAACACCAAGGCGAGCCAGGTCCCGGTCCGGCCGTTCCTCGCTTTTTAGCCATTCATCAATTTAGAAATTTATCAATTTAAAATATAATGAGTTATGAACATAATTATTGTCAATAGCAGTTAGCCAGAATGTCTGGAAAAGAGGACGCCTGACGGAAGACTATCCTGCATCAACAGGCATTCTTTCAGCTATTGTTCGAATCCAATAAGGAACATGATATATAGTTTTAATTAGTTCTATTTTTTAGATCGCATCTTTATAACACAGATGTAAACCAGATATATGTCGGAAAGGAATTGTATGTTACTAATACAATTACGCATTTACTTATAATTATCTCGCCCGAAAGACTGTGAAGTTCAGTAGGGCGATTAACTTTCAAAACAAAATCTTTGTTTACATCGCTATATTATTCAAGAGGTGTAAATTCGATGTTTTTTCAAATTTTTGCAATTTTTTCTTGGAGATTTCAGAGAAAAATCGTAAATTTGCCATCAGATATCAATTATCTCAATATTTTGCCATGGG
>JAJWLX010000030.1 GCA_021636625.1 Prevotella sp.
CGAAGCAACTATCACCGCCAGCAATCCTATCGGTTTGCTCTATGGTGCCTACGAGCTGATTCGTCTTCAGAACACCGATGCCTACAACACAGGTAGCGGCAATCAACAGAACTTCAGTAAAGCTATAGATGAAACCGAGAAACCACAAGTGGGTCTCCGCATCCTCAACCATTGGGATAATCTCGATGGCAGCATCGAACGTGGCTATGCCGGCAAGAGCATCTTCAAATGGGAAGAAATCAAACTCGGCAAAAACGGCAAGGGCGGCAGCATCAGCAAGAGTCTTCACGACCGTCTCATCACCTATGCCCGTGCCAACGCATCGCTCGGTATCAACGGAAGCGTACTGAACAATGTAAATGCATCGCCAAAGATGATGACGGCAGAATATATTAATAAGGTGAAGGTCATCGCCAACATCCTGCGTCCATACGGCATCCGAGTGTATCTCAGCATCAACTTTGCTTCTCCTATGGCATTGGGCTATACCAAGACTGCAGACCCATTGGATAAAAAGGTACAACTGTGGTGGAAGAAGAAAGCAAAGGAGATTTATGCTGCCATTCCAGACTTTGGCGGATTCCTGGTAAAAGCTAATTCTGAAGGACAACCTGGTCCTGGCGATTACCACCGCACTCATGCCGATGGAGCCAACATGCTTGCCGATGCCGTCAAACCATACGGTGGCATTATCATGTGGAGAAGCTTTGTATATGGTGCTAATCATAAAGGAGAAGACCGTGTAAAGCAAGCTGTCAGCGAATTCAAAGGGATGGATGGAAAGTTCCGTGACAATGTAATCCTCCAGTCAAAGAACGGTCCGCTCGACTTCCAGCCTCGCGAACCATACGCTCCTATCTTCGACAACATCAAACAGACACCTCAGATAGCAGAACTTCAGATTACCCAGGAATATCTCGGACAGTCTAAACACCTCACCTATCTCGCCCCAATGTGGAAGGAATTCTTCGGATTCGTCAATCCAAGCAAACTGGTAGGTATCTCTGGCGTAGCCAATATCGGTGATGATGCCAACTGGTGCGGTCATCCTTTCTCTCAGGCTAACTGGTATGCCTTCGGCCGATTGGCATGGAATCCTTCGCTTACTGCCGAAGAGATTGCTCATGAATGGCTCGTACAGACCTATGAGAACCAGGACGAGAAGTTTACCAAGCCTGTAGAAATGATGATGCTCACCTCTCGCGAAGCCTGCGTCAACTATATGATGCCGCTGGGCTTGCACCACATCTTCAAGTTCGACCACCACTACGGTCCGGAGCCGGATGGTTTCATCGCCAGCTATCCATTGGAGTGGTGTCCGGTATATTATCACAAGGCAGATGCCAAGGGGATCGGTTTCGACCGCTCATCCAAAGGTACAGATGCCGTAGGTCAGTATCCGGAGCCATATCGCAGTCTGTATGACAACATCGAGACTTGCCCTGAAGAATATCTCCTATGGTTCCATCATGTAGCTTGGAATTACAAGATGAAATCAGGCAGCACCCTCTGGCAGGAACTCTGCATGAAGTACAACATGGGTGTAGCGATGGTTGAAGTATATCGCGACTTCTGGCACACCTCAGCCAAACAATATATGAAGGGGCATGAACAGGAATGGCAACATACCGATTCATTACTCAATGTACAGTTGGAAAACGCCAAGGAATGGCGCAATACCTGCCTCAAGTATTTCCAGAACTATGTATCTTCTACAGTAGATAAGTAATAGTAGAACCCGCAGGAAAGTAATGATAAAGTGTCGTAATCTCAGATTTTTTATGAGATTGCGACACTTTTCTCGCTAAAAAGTTGTCGTAATCTCATTTTTTTTGTAACTTTGCGACAGTTTTAAGCAAAAAAGACTGATATGAAAGAGAACATCATCGGAAGAGAACAAGAGATATCCAAGCTGGAGAACTACATCTCTAGTCGTAAATCGGAGTTTATTGCCATATACGGCAGACGACGTGTAGGTAAAACATTTCTCATCAAGGAAATGTTTGAGGGACGTTTTACCTTCCGAGTTACAGGCAAAGACAATGTCTCTACCAAGGAACAACTCACCAATTTTGGCTTTGCCCTCCTTGAGCAAATGAATGTGGATACAAAGCCTAAAGACTGGGAAGAAGCCTTCAGATTATTACAAAAGGCTATAGAAAATATGCCGGAAGGCGCGAAGGTCATCTTCTTCGATGAACTTCCATGGTTTGACACTCGTTCCTCTCACTTCATCAGTGTCTTGGAGCACTTCTGGAACGACTGGGCTTTCTATCGCAACGACATCAAGTTGATAACCTGCGGAAGTGCCACTACCTGGATGATAGACAATGTCATCAACTCTCATGGCGGTCTCCACAATCGTGTTACGCACAATATCCTTCTCTCACCTTTCTGCCTGAGAGAAGTAGAAGACTATTTCAAGGCACAGGGATTCAATTATGAGCGACCAGAAATCATCGAATGCTTCATGGCTGTAGGTGGAATTGCCTATTATCTCTCCCTCTTCGAAAGCGACAAGAGCGTGGCACAAAATATCCAGCAACTATGCTTTACACGTGGTGGCGAACTGACAGAAGAATTCGACCGTCTCTTCAAATCTTTATTCAAGAAAGCAGACAATTACCAAGCAATCGTAACGGCACTGAAAGATAAGGGCAAAGGCATGACGAGACAAGAACTCTTGGATGCTACGCATCTTCCCAACAACGGTAGGTTTACGAGCATGCTAAAGGAACTGGAGCAGTGCGACTTCATCCGCAGTTACAATCCTTTTGGAAAGACCAAAAAGGAATGTATGTATCAACTGATAGACCCATTCACATTGTTCTACTTCAAATTCATGCACAACAAAGGTACATTCTTTGACGACTACTGGATCAAGATGCAATCCACCAGCGAGTATGCCTCATGGTGTGGCCATGCCTTCGAGATAACTTGCCTTCATCACATCAACAATATTGTAAAAGCCCTTGGCATAGATGGTTGCATCAACATCCCATGCGCTTGGTCGTATCGCCCTACCAGCAAGACATTGGCAGACGAGGATGCCGATGAGGATTTGAAACAAGGTGCCCAGATAGACTTATTGATAGACCGCTCCGACAAGTCCATTTCCGTCTGCGAGATGAAATACTGTCAGGGAGAATATGAAATCAACAAGGCATACGATGCCCATCTCATGCACCGCCTTAACATATTCAAGAAAGTGACCAAGACTAACAAGACCCTCATCCCTACCTTCATCACTCCATACGGACTATATAATAATATGTATGCAAGAAAAATAACAAGACAAGTAACAGGGGATGACTTGTTTGCATAACATAAGGTACAAAAAGTTGTACGACAACAAGGTATTCCCACTAGGCTCGACAGAGAAGTTACTTTCTAGCACCCAGAATGATACTTTCTCCAACCCGAGAAGATACGCTTTTCTTCTGAAAGAAGCAAGGATTTATTGGAAAATGTTTGAGGGTGAGGGAGATAAAAAGAAAAAGGTGTATCCCGCTTGCCCGATATGTTGGGCAAGAAGGATACACCTTATTATATTATACTATTCCGAAAGATTTGATTAGTTAATCTTTGGAGCAGTTGCATCAGCATTGTAGTCGGTCTCGTTCAGAGGAACGCCCCATGTCCACTTGTTGCCATCCTCTGGCTTGATGGTGATAGCAACAGACTGATGTGCATTGCCACCGTCTGCAAATGACTTGCGAACTACAGCCTTGTTCCAACGCTTGAAGTCGCTCCACTCGAAGCCCTCACCCCAAAGCTCAAGACAACGATAGTCCTGAATCTCTGAAAGAAGCTCCTCGCCAGTCTTTGTGCAGGTATATTCTGGGTTACGGCCAGAAGTAGCATTCAACTCAACCAATGCTGCCTGAGCCTCTGCTGTCTTACCCAGGAAGTAATTTGCCTCAGCCTCAATCAATACCATCTCGCTAGAACGGATGAATGGCACGTAGCCGACACCTGGCTGAGCTTTTACATAGAACTTCAAGTTCGCATCCAGATAGTAGAAACCTGACTGATATGGAGTAGATAAGCCCTTAGCCTGATGAGCCTTTACAATAGAGTCTGCCTGCTCATAGATGTCATCGTCTTCCATACCAAGAATACCAAATGTATAGTAATAAGCTGATTCCTTAGAGAGGTCAAGGTTAGGGAACTTATCCTCTGTCAGGAAGTTCTGTTTGCGGGCATCATTGTTAGGAATGCGAGAAATCAACTCATGACCGATGGTACCAGCACCTGTTGGCTGTTTTGTTGCATAGTAACCATTGCAAGCACCCTGTGTACCGTATGACCAATAAAAGTTATTTTCTGAATCATCACCATAACTTCCCATAATCCACTCAGATGTTGGCTCACAGAATCCGGCTGCATAGCTATCGTTGCTCATCAATGGATAACCCTTCTTGGCAAGCTTAGCCTGATCAACAGCAGTCTGATAGTCCTGGCTGAACAATGCAGCACGGGCATAAACAGCATGAGCAACGTTTACGTTAGGAATCCAAACCTGATCAACTGGACGGTCGATACCACTCTCGCCAAACAAGGTAATAGCTTCCTGGCAATCCTTGTAAATCTGAGCTACAGTTTCTGCCAATGTTGCGAATGGAGCATCGCCTGTAGATTCGTCGAGACGAAGAACCACACCCTGTGAAGCACCATTGTTGCTGTCCTGCCAACGATAGCAGTAGTAGTGAATCAGCTTCTCATAGCTGTAAGCACGGAAAGCCAAGGCTGAAGCCTTGATAAACTTCTTGTCTTCATCACTACCAGTCGCTGCATCGATATGTGCAATGATTCTGTTAGCCTGACCGATGAGCTGGTAATAATAGTACCAAGCATATGCATCATAGATAGTACTTGTTCTATTATGGAATGTCTGGTTATGGATAGGTGTCCAACCAGGAGCATAATAGTTATAATTATAGTTCTGGCTTGGCAAGTTCTCATAAAGACGTATGATAGCATTCTCACCAGCAAAGCCTTGTGAATAAGCATAATGCTGGGTAGTTTGGCAACGTGCAATACCATTTAAAGCCTTGTAAGCCATATCTGTAGTTGCTACCGCTTCTGTAGAAGAAACGGAAGCTGTTGGCTTGGTTTCGAGATAATCGCTGCCACAAGATGCCAGCAAGGTTGCAGATGCTAAAATAGCGCAACCGAATATCTTATTTATATAATTTTTCATCTTATTTTTCTCTTTATGTTATTATTCCTTTAGAATGTTACAGACAAACCGAAGTTGAATACACGTGCACTTACGTATGTATCCTCAGAATCTCCAACGAAGCTATACTGAGGGTTCATACCCTTACGGGCAGTAAGTGTGAACAGGTTCTCTGCACCAGCCTTAACCTGCAAGCCCTGGATACCCATGCTCTGGATCCATGCCTTTGGCAAGTTGTAGGTAAGGTTGATATTCTTGAAGATGAGATAATCTGCACTTGTCAACCAGCGGTCACTTGTATCGTTGTTGTAGGTACTGAGGTTGAAGTCGATGATTGGTGTTCCGTTAGGATCGAGACGGTTTGGAGATGTCTCTGTCATTCCCTCTGGTACACCATTCCAAGACTTCAGGATGTCCTTGTGATTAGCTGATGCAGAAGAAGCTGAAGCTGTACTCATCAAGCTTCTATAAGAAGCATCATAAACCTTGCCACCCAAGCTGTAGGTGAACAATACACCAAGGCTCAAATCCTTCCAACGGAGATTAGTACCGAATGAACCATATACTGATGGGAGAGCTGTACCAGCCCACTTACGCTCAGCATAGGAAGTCTCTGTGGTATAGTTCTTTCCGTTGATGGTAACAAGTGTGCCAGTTGCCTCGGCAGCCTTAACGTTGTCATCAGCAATATCATACAAAGAATTACCTGTCATCTGGTCAACACCTGCGAAGTGATAGGTGAAGAACTCGTATGCAGAATGTCCCTCAGAATACTTCTGTACGCCATGGAGAATGTCCTTACCTCCAGGCAACTTGATTACCTTATTCTTCAAGGTTGTAGCATCTGCAGAAACGGTCCAGTTCCAGTCCTTGTTCTTGATGATCTCACCACTCAAGGCTATTTCAAAACCACGGTTTGAAATAGTACCAATGTTCTGATAAACAGACCAGTTTGTCATATTTTCATTATGAGGATATGATCCTGCAGAATATGGCAAACGAACCTCAAAGAGGAGATCCTTAGAACGCTTGTCGAAGTAACCGATGCTGAAGTTCAAACGGTCGAACAATCTACCCTCTACACCAAGATCTACAGTTTGGGTTGTCTCCCACTTGATGTTTGGTGCAGGTAAAGACTGGCTGATGAATGCACCGTTTCCACCATTCTTGTTAATCTCATAGAGTGACTGATAAGCATAGAGACTTACACCAGCATTGTTACCAACCTCACCATAAGAAGCACGTACACGCAGGTCGTTCAACCATTCTACACCCTGCAGGAAGTTCTCTTTCTTTGCATTCCAGTTCAAACCGAAAGAATAGAAGTCACCCCAGCGTGAATCCTTTGCGAAACGGGAAGAACCATCGCGACGGTATGAGAAGTCAGCGAAGTATTTCTCATCATAGTTATAGCGGATACGACCCAAGTAAGACTCGGTCTTATCTACATCATCAGAGCCTTTGAAGTATGAGTTCTTCAAGAAATTGCCCATAGTAAAGTTTCCGGCTGCAGCCATATTGCTGTTCATGCCGCTAGTAAACTTTCTTTCCCAGCTATAGTTCTCATGACCTGCAAGAACATCTACGTTGTGCTTGCCGAAAGACTGGTTCCATGTCAGCAACTCCTGAGCTGTATAGGTAGCATACTGGTATGCATAGCTGATCAAACGGCCATTGTTTGTAGCACCATCTCCGATATGAGGGTTATTATAGGTCTGACGGTTAGATGTACTGTTGTTACCATTAGCCTTTACCATCACAGAGAAGTTGTATGGTAAATTGATCTTACCATAAACCTGTGCATCGATTACTGCGCGACGAGTCTTATCTTTGTCTGCAACCATCTCGTATGCGATGTTTCGGTTAGAGAGGTACTCAGAAGTTACATCAAACTGCTTCTCTCCATTCGCGTCAAGCGCATAGCTGCCATCGGCATTATGCATATACATAGGATACACAGGCGCCATGTAACGGGTGATATAGAATGGGTTAGCATAAGCATTACCTGAAGCATTGTCATTGAACTGACGGTTGGAAACGTTGGCACTCAAGTTGATACCAGCCTCGAACCACTTGCTTGGAGTGAACTTAGAGTTGATACGACCAGTGAAGCGCTCGAAAGCAGAGTTCTTGGTATAACCCTTCTCGTTCAAGTAACCGGCAGAAGCATAAACATTGAACTTCTCACCACTTACAGCACCAGAGACGTTGTACTCCTGACGATGACCTGTACGCTCAACACCATCCTGCCAATCGAGGTCGTCATAACCAGAGAGGCGAGAAGCAATCAGCTTGCCGTTTGCATCAAACAGAGCATCATCCTTTGCATTGTAGATATTTCTCTTTACATAGTCGCTAATCAAGTGGGTTGTAGCATATTGAGCAGCCGCAGCAGCATCCAGGTGCATCTCTCCCGACATGGCATAGTTCTTCATTGCCAACCAAGAAGCCTCCATCCACTGGTCAGCACCCAGGCGCTCATACTCACCGATACCACGGGTATAAACACCATTGTTGATCTGGAGATTGATAGTAGGCTTGATACCATACTTTGCACGCTTGGTAGTAATCAGGATGACACCATTGGCAGCACGGTTACCATAAAGGGCAGCAGAAGCAGCATCCTTCAATACAGACATGCTCTCGATGTCGTTAGGGTTCAACTCAGAAATGTTACCATCGAAAGCTGCGCCATCTACTACATAAAGAGGCTGGTCAGCATCCTTTACCAAACTTCCAACACCACGGATGTGGATAGAAGGAGCCTTACCTGGCTCACCGTATGAACTGTTAACCTGTACACCAGGAGCAGCACCTTCGAGCGCACCTGTTACAGAAGTAGTGATACGGTTCTCGATTTCCTTAGAATCAACAGCAGTTACAGAACCTGTAATAGATTGGCGCTTAGCTGTACCATATGCCACAACAACGACATCATCCAAAGAATGATTGTCAGAATCCAAAACAATCTTCATGTTAGAAGAAGCCTTGGCTGTCTTAGACTGCATACCGATGTATGTAATCTCCAACTTGGCTCCGGCAGGAGCGTTCAATGAGAAGTTACCATCAATATCGGTAACTGTACCTGTGTTAGTGCCCGCAACCTTGATAGAAGCACCGATAACAGGGCTTCCGTCCTCAGAAGAGGTCACGTGACCAGAGATTTGACTTTGTGCAAAAGCCATGCTCGTACTGAGAGCAAGACCTGCAACTACTGTCATGAGTCTTTTTTCCATAAATCTCTCTCGTTTTAAATAAATGAATATATAATGTTTATTATTTCTTTCTCTCTACTTTTTCTTATATGATCACTCACAAGGAGTTATCATCATCTTTTTGCCCCCTCCTCTTGCCCCGAGGTGGAGATTTATGGGGAAAACGGCGATTTATCACTGTAAAACGATTGGAATTAACAGGATGAATCATACCTTTGGGTATGTTTTCGTAAATTCTTTATTTTTAATCATTTAAACATTTAAGTTATGGCGTATTTCAAGTTAGAATTCGGTTTCGGAAAAAGTAAGAGTGAGTGTAAGATTTCTGATTCTGCGAATCAGGCAGATGAGCAGGCTGTGACGGAGATTTCTGGATGGGACTTCGTGAATGGTGAAGTGGAGAGGGCAAAACTGGAAGGACGCTTTAAAGTTGCGGGTAATTATCTTACTGCTGCCCGTTCCTTTACCAAGTTCATGGGTAGGAGCAGCTGGCTTTTTTCTGACATGACGGCAGAAAAGCTGGAAAGCTATCAGCGATGGCTGCAGGGGCGCAATATCTGCCTGAATACATGTTCCGCTTATATGCGGGCATTGCGGGCTATGCATCATAGGGCATTGCCGTTTCTCAATACTGCTCCATTCAGTAAAGTGTTTACGGGGCGGACCAAGACCGAGAAACGTTGTATCTCTCAGGCTGAGATTCTGCAACTCAAAGCCTTGCCGCTACAGCCTGGAGGTTCTCTTTCCTTTGCTCGCGACATCTTCCTGTTTTCTTTTTATGCGATGGGAATGCCTTTTGTAGATATTGCCTATCTCAGGAAAAGTCAATTGCGAAACGGATGTATTTATTATGCCCGGCATAAGACGGGACAGCAGATACAGGTAGCACTATTGCCTGCGATGCTTGAAATCATCATGCGATATGAACAGAGAGATTCAGAATTTGTCTTTCCGATACTTTCAGACAAGGAGGAAGATTCTGTTTCCCCATCATCAGTTTCTTCATCATCTGTTTCTGCCCAGCAGCATCGTCAATATACGGCTCGATTGCGCCAGTATAACTACAATCTGCATCAGTTGTCTAAGATGCTGGGGCTGGCTAAACCCTTATCCTCTTACGTGGTTCGCCATTCGTGGGCAAGCATGGCTTATCTTCATCATCTGGACATCAGCTTGATAAGCAAGGCTTTGGGACATACCAAATCTTCAACCACCTTTATCTATATAAAAAGCCTTTTTGATTCCGACCTGTTCGAAGCAAATCAGACTTTGATGGAAGATCTGGGGTTATAGACCTGTCGGAAAGTAGCCTCCTTTCGTTTATTGCCTGGTTACGGCAAGATATTGCCCTCTGCCAGGGCAACTTTGTGCCATTGCCAGGCACAAAACGATACGTCGGGAGGAAAAATTCTTCAGAACTGCCATCTGTGATTTGGAATATGGTTTGCTGCCAGAGCCGTTTTGCTGGTAAAAATCCTACTCTCTATTTTACTCTTCACTCTTCACCAAATCGTCTGAAACCCCGATAAACACAGGGGTTGCGAGAGGTGAAGAGTGACGCTCCACTCTTCACACGCGCAATCTTCTTATATACAGTTGGTTATGCTGTATTTGTGAAGAGTGAAGAGTGTTTTTGAAAGTAGCTCTCTATTCATTAAACTCAGCCAAACTCCTTCGGAAAATGTGAGAGATTGGGCAAAAAGTCCTTAGGAAAATGTGAGAGATTGCCGCAAAACTCCTTCGAAAAATGTGATTTTTCATTCGTAATCCTTTGATTTTTAGCTTCTTTTGTAAAAAGGCTGATAATTGCCCAATTGGTCTCTCCGAACCTGTTTCCTGCCATACGATAGAAATGAGGATTCTAAGATGCTGAATATTACTCTCTATATGCTCTTTGTTCTCGGAAAGGAGCTGGAGACTGAAAGCTAGAATTTAAAAATGCTTAAAAAACAAGCATTTTCCAACATTCCCCCGAAAAATGTGTAACTTTGCACTGTTATTCCCTCGAAAAATGTGGGAGAATCAGGGAGGATTCCCCCGAAAAACGTGGGAGCGTCTAGGATGATTCCCTAGAAAAATGTGTAAAAAGGAGCTAGAATTATGGAAAGAACAAGTATTAAGGAACTGGTTAAATGGAAGGATAGTTCTCGGCGCAAACCCCTTGTAATAGAGGGCGCAAGACAGGTAGGAAAGACTTGGCTTGTAAAAGAGTTCGCACGTCAAAACTACAAGCAGTTGGCTTATGTCAACTTTGAAAACATGAAAGTCTTGCAGAATGTCTTCATACAAGACTTCGACATAGACAGAATTGTCACAGCCATTGGAGCTGCGACGCATGTAACATGTACGGAGGGCGACACCCTTATTTTTCTAGACGAGATACAGGCTGCCCCCAATGCCATCACATCACTCAAGTATTTCTATGAGAATGCTCCTGGCTATCATGTAGTGGCGGCAGGCTCCTTGCTCGGCATCGAACTTCACAAGGGGGAATCGTTTCCCGTAGGTAAGGTACAATTTCTCAGTTTATATCCTATGAGTTTCGTGGAGTTTGTCATGGCGATGGGTGAAAACGGATTGGCTCAATTCTTGCAAAACAAGGACTGGGACATGATCAATGCCTTTGCTCCTAAATACCAAGAATTGATCAGATATTACTATTATGTAGGTGGAATGCCCGAAGCAGTGCTCAGCTTCAGCCAAAACCGGGATTGGAAGGAAGTTAGGATGATACAAAACGAAATTTTGAAGAGTTATCAAAGAGATATATCCAAGCATGCCCCTTTGGAGATTGTACCTCGAATAACAGACATTTGGAATTCGATTCCTGCACAACTGAGCAAAGAGAACCGCAAATTTATCTACGGATTGGTGAGAGAGGGAGCTAGAGCCAGAGAGTATGAAATAGCCCTGCAATGGCTTCAAGATGCAGGACTTATATATAAGGTATATAATGTGAAGGCTCCGCGCATCCCGCTGAAGAGCTATGAAGATCGTGCCGCCTTTAAGATATTCCTGCTAGATGTGGGACTGCTGGGAGCGATGGCTCGCCTAAAGACCACAACCGTCATTTCGGGCAACGATATTTTTACGGAATTTAAGGGAGCCTTGACTGAACAATATGTGATGCAGCAGCTATTGCTCAGCTACGAACCATACTATTTCTCTAAACCGAAGAGTACACAAGAGATAGATTTCTTGATAGAAGACGAAAAGGGCGAGGTGATTCCGATAGAAGTGAAAGCGGAGACGAACGTGAAAGCTAAGAGTTTGCGTCAATTTGTAGAGGATAACCACCCGCAAGCCGCTTATCGCATCTCGATGAATGATTACAGACCAGAAGACTGGGTAACCAATATCCCTCTCTGGGCTGCCGAATCCCTCTAAGCTCTCTAAGGAGCTGGAGACAGAAAGCTAAAATCCTGAACGGGCGATGGTTTTTAAATGAACTGTCGCCCGTTTCTTTACATTTTATAAGAAAAAGTGCATAAAAACTGGATTTTTATAACAAAATGCAGGGTGAAGTGCAACTTTTTCTGAAAAAAGTTTGGTGGTTTCCTAAATAATGCTTAATTTTGCACCCGATTAAAAATATTCTTTAAAATTAAGTAAGTTTTAGACTTACAGACCCTTATATAATATAAGGTATAAAAAGCGAACTCCTCCACCTCGGGGCAAGAGGAGGGGGCAAAAAGATGATGATAACTCCTTGTGAGTGATCATATAAGAAAAAGTAGAGAGAAAGAAATAATAAACATTATATATTCATTTATTTAAAACGAGAGAGATTTATGGAAAAAAGACTCATGACAGTAGTTGCAGGTCTTGCTCTCAGTACGAGCATGGCTTTTGCACAAAGTCAAATCTCTGGTCACGTGACCTCTTCTGAGGACGGAAGCCCTGTTATCGGTGCTTCTATCAAGGTTGCGGGCACTAACACAGGTACAGTTACCGATATTGATGGTAACTTCTCATTGAACGCTCCTGCCGGAGCCAAGTTGGAGATTACATACATCGGTATGAACTCTACTAGCGTAAAGGCAGGCAAGAACATGAAGATTGTTCTTGAACCAGACAATCATTCTTTGGAAGATGTAGTCGTTGTTGCGTATGGTAAGGTGAAGAAGTCTTCATTTACTGGTTCTGCTGCCGCTATTGGTAACGAGCAGTTGGAAAACCGTGCAGTATCCAACGTATCTAAGGCTCTTGACGGACAGGTTGCTGGTGTTACAGTTACTTCTGGTAGCGGACAGCCTGGTGAGGGCGCAAAGATTATTGTACGTGGATTTGGTTCTATAAATGCATCAAACAACCCTCTTTATGTTGTAGATGGTATTCCTTATGATGGTAACATCTCTAGTATCAACCCTTCTGATATTGCACAGATTACGGTATTGAAAGATGCTTCTGCCGGTGCTCTTTATGGTGCTCGTGGTGCGAATGGTGTTGTGATGATTACAACAAAGAAGGGTGAAACAGGTAAGACTAAGGTTTCTTTCAAGAATACCTTGGGCTGGTCTTATCGTGCACTTCCAAAATATGAGAACGTGAACCAGAAAGAATTTGTTCAGTTGTCATACGAAGCTTTGCGCAACTCTTATGAATTTACCAATGGTATGTCTCATGAGGCTGCAGTAGCTGCGGCGCGTGCTGCATTGAGCAGCAATCTGGGTGGCGAACAGTATAACCCATTTAAGAATTATACTTTTTCAGAGATTATTGATCCTACTACCGAGCAGGTACGTTCTGACGCAACTTCTGCATGGAATGATGATTGGATGGACATGCTGATGAATAGTGGTGCTCCACGCCACGAACATGAACTTTCTGTTTCTGGCGGAACAGAGAAAACACAATATCTTATTTCTTTGGGATATTTGAATGAGAATGGTATATTAAAGAATACTAATTTCGAGCGTTATTCTGGACGTACTAATGTCGATTCACAGATAAATGATTGGTTCAAGGCTGGCATGAATACCTCTTTGGCATATACTAGCAGTAAATATAACCAATACGCAGATAAAGATCATTCTTCTGCCCAAAATAATGTCTTCTATTCATCTCAGTTTGTTTCCCCTTTGTATCCTATGTATCTTAAGGATGCTAGTGGTAAGGATCTCTTGGATGCCAATGGAAATCGTCAGTTTGATTATGGTGAGAATGGTCGTCCATCATTGACTGACTATAACCCTTTAGCTGGTCTTTACGAAGATAAGTCGTACAACACTTATGATAATGCAAGTGTTCGAACCTATATGTCATTTGGTTCAGATAAGGATTCCTTTGGTTGGGCAAAGGGCTTGAAACTCACATTAAATTTTGGTGCCGATTATGTTTCTGGTGAGCAGACAACAATGATGAACAAATACCATGGCAACCAAGCTAATGCTGGTGGCTACATCGCAAAAGCTCATAACCGTACACTGAGTTACACATTCAACCAGTTGCTTACCTGGAATCGAACATTTGACAAACATAGCGTTGATTTGCTTGCTGGTCATGAATTCTACCAAAAGAAATATAAGTATATGAATGCTGCCAAGACAAATATCGTGGATGGTATTGACGAGTTGGCTCCTGCAGCAAAGCTTACAGATGGTACCTCTTATTCTACAGAATATGATGTGGAGTCTTGGTTGGGTCGTGCTAATTACAACTACGATGACAAGTATTACTTCTCAGCGTCATTCCGTCGAGATGGTTCTTCCCGTTTCTACAAGGACAATCGTTGGGGTACATTCTGGTCTGTAGGTGCTAACTGGCGCATTAGCAAGGAAAAGTTTATGGAGAATGTTAAGTGGATAGACAATCTCTCTTTGAAGGCCTCTTATGGTCAGCAGGGTAATGACGCTATCCTCGATGCACTAGGCTATCAGGATTATTATGTATGGCAGAATCTCTATGACTTGAGCTATTCTAATGGTGGTGCAATCGGAGGTTTTGTTTCTTCTTTGGAAAACAAGGATATCTCTTGGGAGAAGAGTGGCAACTTGAACATCGGTCTTGAAGGCTCTTTGCTCAATCGTCTCATCGACTTCAGCGTAGAGTACTACAACCGCAAGACTTCAGATATGTTGCTCAACTATCCTATGGCTCTTTCTACTGGATTCAGTGGTTACAATGCAAATGTGGGTAACGTTCGCAATCAGGGTTTTGAGTTGATGCTGGCTGTTACTCCTATCAAGAATGAAAATGCTGTATGGCGCATTCAGTGGATGGGTTCAACCATCAAGAATAAGGTGCTGAAGCTTACAGATAAATCAAATCAGATTGTAAGTGGAGGTTACATTATCAAGGAAGGATTGCCTATTAATACATTCTATATGGCAAAATCCGCAGGTGTAGATCCACAGACAGGAGCCCAGCTCTACTATGCATATGAGAATATGGATGACAATGGTAAGGTGACAGGCGAATATATCACTTCAGATTACACAAAGGCAGCCAATTCCAAGTACTATTGTGGAGATCGTATGCCAGACCTCTATGGTAGCATCAATACAAGTTTGAATCTCTTCAAGTGCATCGACCTTAGCGTCACGACTACATACTCAATTGGAGGTAAGATTCTAGACAACTTGTATATGAGTTCAATGCAAAATATGTATTTCAACAATGCGTGGAACAAGAATGCACTTCGTCGTTGGCAAAAGCCTGGTGATATCACCGACATTCCACGTATCGAGGTTGCTGGCAAATATACACTCACTGACAATTACTTGATAGATGCTTCTTATTTCGCAATCAAGAACATCACATTGGGTTATACACTGCCAAAGATTGTTACCAGCAAATTGCACCTTTCTGGTGTGCGCATTTATGGTACAGCAGAGAATCTTGCACTTTGGAGTCATATGAAGGGTATGGATCCACAATATAATTTTAGTGGTTCTACTGATTATGTTTATTCTCCAAACAAGTCATATACAATAGGTCTTGAAATCAATTTCTAAACAAGAAACGAAAAGATAAATAATTATGAATAAAATATTAAAATATATATTCATCGGAACTCTCACTTTGGGCTTCGTAACTTCATGTAGCGATGACCAATTGGAGACTTCTCCTACTGATAGAGTTTCAGGTTCTACTATGGAAGGTAGTGCCGATGCAGCCATGATTGCAATGAATGGTATCTACCGTTCTATGTACACCGCAGGTTGGTCAACGGCAGCTAATACCCATCAGTGCTTTGGCATTTCTGCCTACAACTTGATGGCAGACGTTATGGGTGACGATTGCATCATGAATGGACAGGGTTCTGGTTGGTTCTGGTTTGATGCCGTTTACAATGTTAAACCAAGATATACATCAAGCGCCTGGCGTTCATACGACTTGTGGAATGCCTACTATGCTTGGGTTCAGAATGCCAACTACATCATCAAGAATGATGCAAATCTGGGCGAGAATGATACTGATATGAAGTACGTAATTGGACAAGCATATGGTGTCCGTGCATACGCTTACTTTATGTTGGCTCAGACATTCGCTCGCACTTATAAGGGACATGAGAGCGATCCATGCGTTCCTCTTTATACAGAACCGACAACCAACAAGACAGACGGAAAGGGTCGTTCTACAGTGCAAGAGGTTTACACTCAGATTTCAAGTGATATAGCTAAGGCTGTTGAATACTTGAAAGCAAGTGATGGCACAACTTCTATCAAGAAGGATAAATCTTTTGTAGGGTTGTATGCAGCTCTTGGCATTCAGGCACGTGTGGCATTGACTATGGAAGATTGGGCAACTGCTGCAACTGCTGCAGAAGAAGTCATCAACAGCGGTCAGTATGAGATTCAGAACATAAAGGCTGCCGACTTTGTTGAAGATGCTCCTAACTTCATAAATACTGTTAGTAATAAGAATGTTATCTGGGGTGCAACTATTATCGCAGATCAGACAGGTGCTTATGCTTCTCTCTTCACACATATGGATGCAGCTATTGGAAAATATGGCGCTTCTGCTCGTAAGCAGATAAACAAAGACTTGTACAATAGTATGTCTGAGACTGATACCCGTCGTTGTTGGTGGAATCCACAAGACAAAAACAATGCCGACGGAGGATACCAGCAGGAAAAGTTCAAGTTTTCAAATGCAGCAAGTTGGTTAGGTGACTATGTTTGGATGCGTGTTGAGGAAATGTACTTAACTGCTGCTGAGGCAGAGTGCATGCAAGGTCATGACGCAAAGGCTAAGGAATTGCTGAATACATTGATGAAGCATCGTGACCCTAACTATACTTGCACCAAAACAGGCACAGCAATGGGCAAGTTAACATCAGACAAGACAGGTTCACTTCGTGAGGAAATTATCAAACAGCGCCGAATCGAGCTCTGGGGTGAATATGGTCGTATCTACGATATTCGTCGCCTCCGCCAGGGTTTTGTCCGTTCTACAGAACAAGGATGGCCAAATGATCCTAGCATTTTGTTGACGAATCGCCCATCTGATGATCCTGAGAGTTATATGTGGGTATTAACAATTCCACAAGCAGAGTTTGACGGAAATGTCAATATGAATGCGCAGGATGACCAGAACCCAACTGGCGACAAGTAATTTATACAATAATTTTAAAAGGCTATAAAAAATGAAACATATAAAGTTTTTAGCTATCGCTTTTGTAGCAATGTTGACAATGGCTTCTTGTAACACAGACCAAGAAGGACCTATCTATACTCCTATGAGTGAGAACGTTTCTTTGTCAACTAAGACACAAAGCTATCAGACTCAAGAGTCAAGCCTGGAAATACCGGTAAGATTCGTCCGCTCTGACGCTAGTAAGGAATATACTGCACATTACAATATAAGCACTACTGCAGATAAAGTTTTCTCTGATCCAAATAATGGTGAGGTAACATTCAAGGCAGGAGAGGGCGTGGCTATCGTTACAATCAAGGCTGAGAATATGCAGAAAGGTACAACTTATAAAGCTAAGCTGACATTAAGCGATGCTGATATAGCATTGAAGGATACTGTAACTAACAATATGCTTGCAGAGTCAACAATCTCAATCATGTGTGATTATGAATGGGAGGATGCTGGTACTGTAACATTTACTGATGCTACTTTTGCAGAGACACCTGCAACTGTAAAAGGCGTAAAGATTCTACACGCTGTTACTGACGAGTTCAATCTTTACAAGCTTGTAGCTCCGTACAATGCTATTTATGGCGATGAAATAGGCGAAGCCGACATCCAGTTCTATCTCAATGAAGATTATAGCGCTAAGGATTTGGCATCTGCCGGTAAGCTTGATGTATTCCCAAATGCAGGATATAAGATGTATTGGGACACCAAAAATTATCCAGATTACAACAATTTCAGCAACGAAGGTGATACCTTTGTCGTAAACTTCCTTCTGACTGATGACAAAGACTTGTTCCCTGGTGGCTATTTCTCATTCAAATGGGACAAATGGCCAGGCAACAAATAGTATTTCAGCTAGATAAATAATAAATTAAGGTGTATCCTTCTTGCCCAACATATCGGGCAAGCGAGGATACACCTTTTTCTTTTTATCTCCCTCACCCTCAAACATTTTCCCAAAATTTCTTGCTTCTTTCAGAAGAAAAGCGTATCTTTGCAGAAGATTAGCTGCGCTCGGCAATTTGTAAGCAAGCTTACATTGCTCTCGCTGGCATAATCTTTGCAGCACGAAAGTTGAATCATTAAAACAAGGAGGTAGAATATGGATTTATTTGATAGCAAAAGACAAGAAAGATTAGAGGCTGCAAGAAAGGCTTCTACTGCCAGTAAAGAAGCAGCACGTGCCTTTTTAATTAGGGCAGGAATTCTTTTACCTAATGGTGAAGTTGCACCACATTTGAGATAAAGTTATGAACAAGGAGAATCTTTCATCAGTAGCGTTACTCTCCAATGATGGAGATATGACTTCGTTTAGATATGGCAATAACAACATCCGATTTCGTTCTCCAAAATGCCTCAAACGATATACAGAGGTTAAGGAATGGGATAAGGGATATATTGTTGTTATGGCAGATTATGAAGGTTTGGGCGAAACGGAAGAGTATATTGACCTTTTGCCCATATTGAAGAATCTGTATATCAATCCTGAGACTTTTCTCAAACCAATCAAGTCAGTAAAAATAGATTATCATGAAGGAAGAAGAGATTAAAATCGTGGCAGGAAATGAGCAATAATGGCTTTTATCATGGAGAATAATTTTTCGAAAAAATCTTTGGTATATTCCATATTTATTATTATCTTTGCAGCGCAGTCCCGGTAAGGCCCTCTCCCAGATTATTCGATGCTGGTGATGACCCCGGGTTCTTTATTTCTTTTTATCTTCCTCACCCTCAAACATTTTCCAAAAAATCCTTGCTTCTTTCAGAAGAAAAGCGTATCTTTGCAAAAAAAGGATCACCTGCAAATGCGTGTGGGCTCGAATAGATGCCCCTACTTAAAATTTATGGCACATGTGCCACTTTTTTTAAGTAGAAGCCTATTCTAATATATTTCGTTGCAAAAGAAAATCAAACAAGCTTATGAACAAGATGCCTGCTTCATTGTGATGAGAAACAATATTGTCCTTTACTATGATTATCTTCTGGAAGTTATCTGAGATATGTTTTAGTGATGCAGATTCTTGTTCTATCTTTTCCTTATCAGGAAGAGCAAGGGCAGACTGGATGTAATAACGCTTAGAGCCATTGTTAACTACAAAATCTACTTCCAATTGCTTGCGCATCATTCCTTGTTGCGGTGTTCGGGTACGAGTTTCTACCATACCAACATCCACAAGATAGCCACGGCATCGTAATTCATTGTATATCACATTTTCCATGAGATGGGTTTCTTCTATTTGACGGAAATCCAGAAGGCTATTGCGCAGTCCTAAGTCTACGAAATAGTATTTAGACAATGTACCGATGTACTTTTTCCCCTTAATGTCATACCGCATCGCTTTCTCTATCAGGAAGGCTTCTTGCAAGAATCCCAAGTAATTGTCGATTGTTAACGGAGACAGGTCTGCATTGCTTACGCTCTTGAAAGTGTTGCTCAATTTATTCGGATTGCATGGTGAGCCTACCGATGATGCCATTACTTTAACAAGAGAGTCGAACTCCAAGTTTTTCTTGACATTATTTCTGTCTATCAAATCTTTTAGATACACCGTAGTATAGAGATTACGCAGATAACTCACCTTCTTTTGCTGGGTATCCAAAGACAAGATTAAAGGCAAACTGCCATACGTAATATAATCTCGCCATGCATCTTCTTTGTTGCCATCGTAAGCCGATACATATTCTGAAAAAGACAGAGGGTAAATACGTATTTCATCACCTCTTCCTCTGAACTCTGTGGCAATGTCGGAAGATAGAAACTTAGAATTGCTTCCTGTTACGTAGACATCCACATTGTCTATATGAAGAAGACTGTTCAAGGCTCCAACAAAGTTGTTTACCATTTGAACTTCATCCAATAGGACATAATGAATTTCAGAATCTTTGATGTTATCTTTAATATAGTGTAGCAGTTTCTTGGGGTCACAGTATTCATCGTTCAGTATATCATCCAAAGCCAGAGATATAATATGGTCTGGAGAAATGCCATCTGCCAGGAGATGATCTCTAAACAACTTGAATAGAAGATATGATTTGCCACATCTTCTGATACCTGTAACTATCTTTATCAAGCCATTTTGTTTGCTTGATATGAGTTGGTTCAGATAATATTCGCGCTTAATTTCCTTCATGCTACTTAAAATTTATGGCACATGTGCCACTTTTTTTAAGTGCAAAGATATGCGAAAGTAGAGTTCTAACCAAAAATTTTTAGATTTATTATACTAATAAGGTGTATCCCCTAGCCTTTCATCATCGAAGGCTATAGAGGATACACCTTTTTTTATCATCTCAGCTGATAAGAAACGATACTATGAACGGATCTTGTAGCCGTGAATGCTGTAATACAAAATGTAGAGGAAGCAAGGGAGACAGAGCCAATATGCCTGCTGAGCACCTACTGCATCCTTCAAACTGCCATAGAGCGTAGGAAGAACGGCTCCACCAAACATCGCCATGATGAGCAGGGAAGAACCAGACTTGGTAAACTTACCCAAATCTGCCATTGCCAATGGCCATAGGGCAGGCCACATCAGAGAACAACCCAATGCCATCAATGAGATGAAATAGATGGAAATCTCGGCTGGAGTAAGAACCACCAGCAAGGCTCCGGCAATTGCCAGGAACGAACAGAGCTTCAAGGCTACTGCCTGACTGATGTACTTAGGAATCAGAATGATACCGCAGATATAACCGATAACAATACCGATAGGAGCAATCCAGGCATAGTTAGCAGCACCCGGCAAACCCAGAGAATTGGCGTAATCTACCAATGTTCCGAGAGAAACCGTCTCAACACCTACATAAAGGAACAGCGCCAGACAGCCCAAAAGCAAGTGAGTGAACTGGAAGACAGAGGTCTTGGTTGCTGCATAAGTGCAGGCTGCAGATTCCTCCTCCTCTGATTCATCCTCTCCGGCAGCCTTCACCTCTGGTAACGGAGCCAGGAAAGCCAGAACACCCAAAGCCAGGAACGCTACGATGATAATCCAGAATGGCTTGGACAAATCCTCGATTCCGATAAGATGCACATCCTTGCCCAACAGCCATACGATGAACATAGATGGGATTGGCCACGCCAACTTGTTGCAGATACCCATCATACTGATGCGCTTGGCTGCACTATCCAAAGGACCCAGAATGGTGATGTAAGGGTTGACAGATGCCTGAAGATAGGCATTGGCAGCACCACTTACAAAAGATGCAAGCAGGAACAATGGGAAACTCTTCTCATCGGCAGAAAGGATGAAGAGATAGAATGCTGCTGCGAAGATGACAAACGACAGCGACATCGTCTTCTTGTAACCGATAGCCTTGATGGTGAGTCCGGCAGGATAACCGAAAATAAGGAACGGAATGAAGGTGGCTGCGATGATGAGATAAGAGGCAGCATTGGAAATACCCAGCGAACCCTGCAATACAGGCACCAGTAAGGAATTAATACCCAGGGCAAAGCCCAAAGAGAAAAACATGATTCCAATGAACGACAATGGAATCGCAAAACTTTTTGTTGGTTGCATAGACTTATTATTTTAGTTAGAATTTTGGGCAAAGGTACAACTTTTCTCAATATTCTCCAAAGTTTTATGAAAAAAGTTTTTAAATTTCTTGGTTTTATTGCCTTTTCTATCTAACTTTGCACGTATGATGAAAAGATTATTAGTTTTCTTAATGATGTTCTGTGCCCTATCAACTTATTCGCTGGCACAGAACTGGGTAGGCACCTGGGCCACAGCTCCGCAAACTGTAGTCAAATCATTTATGCCCTATAACAATTGCATGACTAACCGTTCGGTACGCCAGGTGGTAAAGGTTAGCATAGGAGGCGACGTGATCCGCCTCAAGTTGAGCAACATCTATTCGATGCAACCCGTAGAGATCCGATCTATCTACATCGCTCATGCCAAGGATTCCTCCGACATCGATGCCAAGACGGCGCAATACTTCAAGTTCGGCAACAGCTACAAGACCGTCATCCCTGCCGGCAAGCAGATAGTGAGCGATGCCCTGAAGTTCAATCTCAGGAATCTGGAGCGTGTAGCTATCACCATCAACTACACCTCGGCTCCCGAAATTCCAACCGTTCACATGGGTTCGCGCACCACCTCCTATATCATGAAAGGTGTAACCAATGCCCACTCCAATTTTGCGAAGGCTTTCCGGGAGAACCACTGGTACAACATCAGCGGCATCGATGTCTATACGATGAGCAACAACATGAGCGCCATCGCCATCATCGGAAATTCCATCACCGACGGAAAATGCTCTACTGACAATGCCCAGAACCGATGGCCCGACGTGATGTCGGAGATGCTGCAGCTGAAGCATAAAATAACCAATCAGGGTGTGCTGAACCTGGGCATCGGCAACAACCGCGTAACCGTACCGGGCGGATTCGGAGCCCTTGCCAAGGAACGTTTCGACAGAGACATCCTGATGCAGAGCGGCGTCAAGAAGGTGGTGATCTTCGAGGGAGTCAACGACATCGGTGCAGCCAGGAGCGGCAGCAGCGAAACCGTAGCCCGGCAGATCATCGAGAGCATCCAGGGAATGATGAAGAAGGCGAAAGCCCGGAAGATGAAAGTTTATCTGGGAACCATCACCCCTTTCAAGGGCGCAGGATATTATACCCACTTCCACGAAGCTGCCCGCCTCTATGTAAACGACTGGATCCGAAGTCAGGCGAAGAACGTGGATGGCATCCTGGATTTCGCCAAGCTGCTTCAAGATCCGAATGATGACAGAAGAATGAAGCGGGAATACGCCAGCAACGACTGGCTCCATCCTAACCCAACAGGCTATAAGGCGATGGGAATCTATGCAGCAGACATTGTAAAATAGCCGATATAAAAAACAGCAAAAGCCGCCCGTATAAACAGGCGGCTTTTACAATATATAATAATAGGTGTATTACTTCAAGACAATCTTGCAATCATCCAGGCTCTCTACTGTTGCGAGCGCCTCATAACGGATTCCCTCCTTGCGCAGGAAGTCACCACCATGCTGGAAAGCCTTCTCGATGATGAAGCCCATCGCCTCAATCTTGGCACCAGCCTTCTCGCAGAGATCCATCACACCCTTGGATGCGTTACCGTTGGCGAGGAAGTCATCGATGAAGATCACGTGATCCTCTGGAGTCAGGTAGCTGTTGCTCACACAAACCGTATAGTCACGATCCTTGGTAAAAGAGTGAACCACCGAGGTAATCATACCCTCCATCGTCTTAGGCTGCTTTTTCTTGACGAAGACAACAGGAAGATTGGTCAGGTAACCCACCATGATGGCTGGAGCGATGCCCGAAGCCTCGATAGTAACAATCTTGTTGTACTTGATGTCCTTGAAAAGGCGCACGAATTCCTTAGCCAGGTCCATCATCAGGATTGGGTCCATCTGATGATTTACGAAGCTATCTACTTTTAAGATTCCACCAGGAAAGCAGCGGCCCTCCTGCATAATTCTTTCTTTCAGTAAATCCATTATGACTTGAACTTTTTGGTTATTGGGTGCAAAATTACTACTTTTTTCGCAAACAAGAAAGTTTATCACCCAATAATTTTGTTTTGTCTGCAATTTACCGTAATTTTGCAGCAGAAATGAATAAGATGTTCAGGGAGCATGATATGATGCCCCCTATAAAACTATAAGAATATGAATCCATATATCAAACAATTCCCCGACCTCATGGCGGGCAAGAAAATCATGTATGTTCACGGTTTCCTCTCTTCTGCTCAGAGCGGCACCGTAAAGATGTTGCAGGAACTGATGCCGAATGCCACCCTCGTGGCTGAAGACATCCCGGTACATCCGGAAGAGGGCATAGAGATGCTGCAGAAGATGGCGGAGACAGAGAAGCCTGACCTCATCATCGGTACCTCGATGGGAGGCATGTATACCGAACTGCTGAAAGGATTCGACCGCATCCTCGTAAACCCTGCCTTCAAGATGGGCGATACAATGAGCAGCATGACCGGCAAGCAGGAATTCCAGAACCCGAGAAAGGACGGAGTGAACGAACTGATGGTTAACAAAGGCCTCATCAAAGAATACCGTGACTTTACCGAGCGTTGCTTCCAGGACATTACTCCCGAGGAACAGCAACGTGTTTACGGTCTCTTCGGCGATGCTGATCCGCTGGTTCATACCTTCGACCTCTTCCATGAGCACTATCCACTCGCCATCCCATTCCATGGCGAGCACCGACTTATCGACAAGGTAGCATTCCATTATCTCTGTCCAGTAATCCGATGGATTGACGACAAGCAGAACGGCAAGGAGCGCCCTATCGTATATATAGACTTCGATGCCCTGCACGACAGTTACATGAAGGCAACCAGCTCGATGCACAAGGCTTACGAAATGCTGATAGAGCATTACAACGTATATATCGTAGCCCAAGCGCCTACCAACGACCATGAATATATGGCGAAGGTGCAGACCTGGGTAGAGGAATATCTCTCTACCCCAGCCTACAACCACATCATCTTCTGCAATCAGAAGAACCTGCTCTACGGCGATTACTTCATCGACCCTCGCCCATGCGATGGTTTCATGGGTACAACGATAGAATACGGAAGCGATGAATTCAAGACTTTCGAGGAAATCATTACCTTCTTCGAAAGACTGGGAGGACAGTAATCTTATGCCTTATCCAGATTCTTTGGCAATACGAGGTTCAGGATCACGGCGAGCAGGAAGACTACTGCCACACAGTTATCAGCGAAAACGGTGCGCACAATCTCTGGGAAGATATTGAACATACCTGTTGCTGATGTAAAGCCGAGACCCACGCTGAGAGAAAGACTCACGATGACCATGTTGCGCTGAGAGAAACCCGTGCGAGCCATCATACCGAAACCGGCAAAGAGGATGCTACCAAACATCATAATGGTACATCCTCCCAAAACAGCCTGAGGAATGGTGGTGAGCACATATCCGATAGCCGGGAACACACCACCGATAATCATGATGATGGCACCCAAGGCAATGGTAAAGCGGTTAACAACTCCCGACATGGCTGCCAAACCTACATTCTGGCTGAACGAAGTGATAGGAGTACATCCGAAGAGACCCGATACTGAGCTTACGAAACCATCACAGCAGACAGCTGCACCCATCTCCTTGGTATTAGGATCGCGCTTCAAGGCACTGTTGCAGAGCGCAGAAGTATCACCGATGGTCTCTGTGGCAGAAACCAGATAAACAGCTACCACCGAGAGGATGGCACCAACATTAAACTCCGGAGTAAATGGAAGGAGCTTTGGCAAGGCAACGATAGAAAGGCCGGAAAGTCCGCTAAAATCGATCATTCCCATAAAGAGAGCCAAGACATAGCCTACCAGCAGACCAACCAATACCGACAGAGAGCGGAGGAATCCCTTGGCAAAAATCTGGCAGAGGAGACAAGCGAGCAAGGTTAATGAACCCACGACCCAATTGTTCATGCTACCGAAGTCGGCAGCACCCTGACCACCGGCAAAAGAGTTGGCGCCTACAGGAAGCAGCGAGAAACCGATGGCTGTTACCACGGTAGCGGCTACTACAGGCGGAATGAGCTTGATCCAGTACTTGGCAAAGAGACCGAGTGTACCTTCTACCAAACCGCCGATGATGACTGCACCAATCAGCGTACCCATGCCATGAGCACCAGCAATGGCGATGGCAAGCGAAAGGAAGGTGAAGGAGATACCCATCACGATAGGCAGACGGGAACCGATGCGCCATACCGGATAGAGCTGTACCAGAGTACCGATACCGGCGATAACCATACAGTTCTGGATGAGCACAGCGCTCACCGAACTATCCAATCCTATCGCACCGGCAAGGATCATAATTGGAGCAATGTTGCTGACAAACATCGCCAACACATGTTGAA
Organism: Prevotella sp.; assembly: GCA_021636625.1. Classification (GTDB taxonomy): domain Bacteria; phylum Bacteroidota; class Bacteroidia; order Bacteroidales; family Bacteroidaceae; genus Prevotella. The sequence continues at coordinate 25,859 of JAJWLX010000030.1, forward strand.
GACCAAATGGGAGTGCTTTACCGACGGGCACTCTACCGTCAAGCTTGTAGAGATTTTCTATTGACTGTTCCATTGTCGTTATAATAATTAGAGAATTTCCATATAATCAGAGAATTCAGGGTTTTTCTGAATTTGGCGGCAAAATTACAAAGAAAATCCGAGAAATCGGTTCTTTTAGTAGAATAATTCGTTGAACAATAAAAAAACGGAGTGTTAATACTCCGTTTTTTCTGTATTTTCCTCCCACATGCGGAAAGCACCCAGCGCCTCATCGCGCATCAGGGCAATCATCGGCTTATGGCGGTCTTCTATCTTGCGGTCTATCTCCTCGTAGATAAACTCATCATCGAAACCTATCTTGGCTGCATCCTTTCTGTCGTTGGCATAATAGATACGGTCGAGATGTGCCCAGTAGATAGCACCCAGACACATCGGGCAAGGCTCGCAGGAAGTATAGATCTCACAACCCTCCAGATTGAAGGTCTTCAGCTTGAAACAAGCCTGGCGCACACAGTTCACCTCGGCATGTGCCGTAGGATCGAGGTCGATGGTTACGCTGTTGGAAGCCTCAGCGATGATGATTCCGTCCTTGGCGATAACGGCACCGAAAGGTCCGCCACCCGTCTTCACGCTATTCTTTGAGAGCTCAATGGCTCTATGCATCAATTCTTCCTTTGTCATTGTTTAATATTTTTAGATTAATAATACCCCTTCTTTTCAATTGGGGGCTACAAATATACAAAAAAGAAATGATACGGCAAGCATTTCTTGCATTATTTTTTAGTACTTTTGCAACCAAAGAGAGATTTTATTGCCCCATGACGGGTAATTATCTTTTGCACAGCATTGATTTACAACCAGGCACCCACACCATAGAGTGGCTTGTTAACCATCCACTCCTGATCTTGATAGGGTTTCATAGAAAGTCGCAAACCTTTTAGATTCGGATGCTTTTCTATAAATGTGCGAAGAGATTTGGCACGAACATTTTCCTCTGCCTTGATTTCAATAGGCGTTATGGTAGTTCCATACTGAACAATCAAGTCGATTTCCACACGCGAATCATTACTGCTGAAATAGTAAATCGGAATTTGTAGAGCCATTAGTTGGGTTAAGACAAAAAGTTCCGTGAAAGAGCCTTTATATTCCTTCAGCAAAGTATCAGCCACCAAAATACTTTCTGCCGGAGTATCTACCATTGCACCCATCAAACCTATATCCAAGACAAAAAGTTTAAACACAGACATTTCTGCATAAAACTTCAATGGCATTTCCGGAGCCGACACACGATTAATCTGATAAACTAATCCGGCATCTATCAACCACTGAATGGCTAACTCAAATTCTGAAGCTCTTGCTCCTTTCTTCAACGCTCCAAAAATAAACTTTTTATTTTCTTTTGCCAATTGTGACGGAATAGAATCCCATACCATATTTATACGAGGCACTTCCTGTGAAGGAGCATGTTTAGAGAAATCACGCTGATAGTCAAAAAGTATCTGTTTTTGAATGTTGCGCACTTCCTCCAAGTTCTTGCTTTCCACAAATTCCAAGACTGCTGCAGGCATTCCTCCTACATAGTAATACTGACGCAAATAATCTGTCAAACGCAAAGATAGAGAATCTATAAGAGAAAAGTCCTTGGCATGAAGCACATTGACCAATGGCTGCTCGCCCATAGCTAACAGGAACTCATCGAAGGTCATTGGATACATCTTTATCATATCCACCTTCCCCACCGGAAACGACATGCCACTGTGAAGAGATATGCCCAAAAGCGAACCTGCTACAGCCACATGATAGGCTGGAGCATCTTCGCAGAAATACTTCAGAGAGTTTAATACAACAGGATTTTCCTGTATCTCATCGAAAATAATCAATGTATTTTCCGGTTCTATATTTACATGGAGCAGAGCTGACAAGGATAGTAAGATTCGCTCAATATTATAGTCTTGCGCAAAGATCTTTTCCACCATTTCGTTCTTGTCACAATTGACATAAGCCATTTTCTGATAGAACTTAGCACCAAATTCTCGTAGGATATAAGTCTTTCCTACCTGCCTTGCACCATTGACTATCAGAGGCTTACGATTTTTCTTTTGCTTCCATGCAAGGAGCTGTTTGATGACGTTTCTTTCCATAATCACATTTTTTTGCACGAACTTTTGCTGCAAAGGTACACTTTTTCGCACGAATATTCGACACTTTACTACATTTTTTTGCACGAACGCCCTAAATTTCCTTAAATACGCATTCCTGTTCATGTCTTATACGTGAAAAAGTCAACAGTTAATTATCCATAATTATAAATACATTTATTATAAGAGCATTTATAATTTTTGTAACTTTGCGCCATCACTTATAAAAAATTGATTATGGATATACCCTTTATTTATGGAAGACTCGCTGATAAAGAGAGTTTTATCGACAGAGTAGAAGACCGAAGGGAGCTGAAGAATTTCCTTCGCCACGGCATCAACGTCATCTTGGTATCTCCAAGAAGATGGGGAAAATCTTCGCTTGTCAGAACCTCTATGGAAGAATTAATGCAGGAAGAATCCAAGACAAAGGTTTGCTTCATGGATGCCTCCAAGATTCATACGGAGGAAGAATTCTACAACAAATTTGCCTCCATCGTGATACAAGGAGTTTCTTCCACATTGGAACAGAAATTATCTGACTTGGTGAAATTTATCAATCGTTTTACCCCAAGCATCACGATAGCTTCCGACCCAATGAATAATGTAGAGGTCAACCTAAAGGTGAATCCTGTAAAGGAAAGTCCTGAAAACATTCTGCAACTCCCCGAAAGGATAGCCGAGGCTAAAGGCATCAAGATTATCGTCTGCATCGATGAGTTTCAGCAACTCGCCAACCTGCCAAAATGGAAGAACCTTGAAGCTATGCTGAGAGCAGAATGGCAGTTGCAGCACCATACCACCTATTGTCTCTACGGCAGCAAGATGTGCATGATGAAAGATATTTTCAACAAGGCGAACAGTCCTTTCTTTAAGTTCGGACAACTGATGAACCTGAAGAGAATAGCCAAGGAATATTGGATTCCATATATCATGAGCAATTTTAAGAAGACAGGAAAAACTATCTCTGAGAGCCAAGCAGAATGTCTATGCGAAAGAGTGAAGTATAACTCTTGGTACGTACAGCAATATTGCTTCTTCCTATGGTCACACACAGACAAAGAGGTGACGCAAGAACTCCTCGACAACCAGCTTCAACTGGTTTTGGACACTAACGAAGACCTGTTCTTGACCGAGATGGACGAGCTCACTCCCACCCAAATCGGCATGTTGAAAGCCATCGCTTCTGGCGAAAAGCACTTCAATGCCAAGGATGTCGTAGAGACGTATGGTCTAGGACAGCCACAGAGCATCACACGTAACAAGAAAGTATTAGTAGAGAAAGATCTCGTTGAGAAACATCTTCAAGATTTCTCATTCGTCGATCCTGTCTTCGAGCTTTGGCTGAAAAGAGAATACAACATTTTACCATAATGGGAATAAAAGTAGCCAATAATCGCATTTTCGAGGAAAGAGATGAGGTAAACATCTCTCAAGATTAAGCAACAATTCATGAATCAGAACAATATCAGCGCCGCAGAACTTTTCCAAAGGGTAAGGGAACTCCTGATGCTCCCAGAACTGGAACCGCAGACTCGCAACAAGATGATGCACGACACGCTCATCCTCTGCTGCCACGAAGGAGTAAAGGATACGAAACAGGCTTTCGGTAACCTTTTCTCCCAGGTGGACTATCTCTGCAAGGCACGCGGCATCAAGGTGGCAGACAAGATTGCCATCCAGACCATGCGCCGACACAGCAACTCGCAGGAACCGCTTTCGGGCGAAGGCCTGAAATACGATGCACGTGCCCTCGCCCTCTTCATCTCCGCTGTCTTCGGAGTGGATGTTCCCCACGAACTCAACGTGCTCATTCCGCATACTCCCCGACCTTATCAGAAGGGACTGGAAATCAACAACCGCCGTATCCGATGTATCGTGAAGAACTGGGACGGAGATTTCATCCGTGTGGACATCGACCAGGATGCCGATGAGGAGGAATATCTCGTGCAGTTGAAGGATGAGGAGAATCATATCGACCATACCTATCTCTGGGATATCCTAAAGGAAGGGATGCAGCTCAACCTGCTCGACTGTCAGGTGAAGCAGCCCATCATCACTCCCCGCCTCATCGTGGTAGAACCGGATTATCTGGTAGATATCAGTAGCATCGCCACCTGTTTTACGGCTTTCGGTCATCATCCCCTGCTCTATCTTCTCAACCTGATGAAGCCCAGAGCCAACACCCAGGCTACCCTGCTGGGTAACTTTGCCGGAGCTGCGCTGGATGACATCATCAACAGCCACGGCAAATACCAGATGAACGAAACGGTGAAGACAAACTTCCGGGAGAAAGCCCTGGAATTCTGCACCTGTCCCTGGTTTGACCCCAAGAAGTTCTATACCGATGCCTGCCTGCAGGCTTTCAATCTGCAGCAGGTTGTGGATATCCTCTTTCCCCGCACCGCATCTCAGGCACAGATGTCAGCCTTCCGTGGCGAAAGTCTTTACGACCGGAAGAAAGCCATTCTGGAACCTTCGTTCGTCTGCGAAGCCCTCGGCATTCAGGGTCGTGTGGATCTGATGACCACCGACTGCAAACTGCTGGTGGAACAGAAATCAGGACGCAACATGAATATCGAAACCCATCAGGTGGATCCAGGTTATCACAGTTATCAGCTGGAGCCTCACTATGTGCAGCTCCTGCTCTACTATGGGGTATTGCAGCACAACTTCAAGTTGAGCAACGACCGCGTGAACATCCGACTGCTCTACTCCAAATACCGTCCACAGGACGGACTGATGGTGGTAGCCTACTACCAGAAGCTCTTCAAGGAAGCCATCCAATACCGCAACCAGCTGGTTGCCGCCTCCTTCGAGATAGCCAAGGAGGGTTTCGAACATGCGCTAAACGAGTTTACCCCCGAGGTATTGAATGTGGCAGGCACTCAGGACTTCTTCTACAACAAGTATCTGAAACCGCAGATAGAAGCCATCACCAAGCCGCTCCATACCCTATCGCCCCTGGAGGAAGCCTACTTCTGTCGTATGATGACCTTCGTATTACGGGAACAGATGATCAGCAAGGTGGGTGCACAGGAAGGAACGAACACCTCCAGTTCCGACCTCTGGACCATGCCACTCACCGAGAAGAAGGATGCCGGAAATATCTATACCGACCTGCACATCATCCGAAAGGAACAGAGCTGCGCCGGAAGCGGATATGACACCATCACCCTGAGCGTACCCGACCAGGGCAAGGACTTCCTGCCCAACTTCCGCATCGGCGATATGGTGTATCTCTATACCTACAAGCTGAAGGAAGAACCGGATGTAAGAAAGGCTATATTATATAAAGGTGTACTGCAGGAGATTCACTGCGATGAAATCGTGGTTCACCTGACCGATGGACAGCAGAATGCCGACATCTTTGAGATGAACCTGCCGTATGCCATCGAACACGGAACAAGCGATGCCTCTACGGGAGGCTGCATCCGCAACCTGCATCAGTTTATCTGTGCCCCAAAGGAGAAGCGCGACCTTCTTCTGGGGCAGCGTACTCCAGAGAGAGACACTTCGCAGGAATTGACCAAACACTATGACGATGTATTGGACGACATCATTCTCCGTGCCAAGCAGGCACAGGATTATTTCCTGCTCGTGGGACCTCCTGGAACAGGAAAGACCAGTCGTGCCCTGAAGTTCATGGTGGAAGAAGCACTGAACGACGGAACTGGAATGCCTACAGCAGAAAGCATCGCCGCCGGAGGCAAGTCGGTTTTTCAGCCTGCTTCCTCTATCCTGCTGATGAGCTATACCAACCGTGCCGTGGATGAAATCTGCGAGATGCTGGTAGATTCCGGCATTCCATTCCTTCGCCTCGGCAGCGAGTATTCCTGCGATGAGCGATTCCGCCCTTATCTGATAGAGAAAGCTATCAGCGACTGTCCGAAGCTGGAAGCCATCAAGCAATATATAATAGGTACGCGCGTGATTGTGGGCACCACTTCGATGATGACCTCCAAGCCCTTCATCTTTACGCTGAAGCACTTCAAGCTTGCCATCATCGATGAGTCGAGCCAGATACTGGAGCCTAATCTCATCGGTCTGCTATCGGCAGTAGATAAGTTCATCCTCATCGGCGACTACAAGCAGTTGCCAGCCGTCGTGCAGCAGAGCGAGAAGGATTCGGGCATCCCTACCATCAACGACAGCCAGAAAGGGGGCGTCATCGATATGAGTATCCTGCAGGATATCTGCCTCACCAACTGCCGCAACTCCCTCTTCGAGCGCCTGATCAGATGGGAAGACCACGAGGAGCGCACCGAATTCATCGGCATCCTGCGCCGACAGGGACGGATGCACCCGGAGATTGCCGAGTTTCCGAACCGGATGTTCTATCGCCGGGAGAAACTGGAACCCGTACCCTGTCCGCATCAGCTGGAGTCGGAACTGTCGTACACCCTCCCATCAGAAGATGCACTTGATGACCTGCTGAAGGAACACCGCATGATCTTCCTCCCTTCCAGATTCTGCAAGGAGCCGAATGTGTCGGACAAAATCAATGCCAACGAGGCAGAAATCGTAGTGGATATACTTCGCCGCATCCACCGTTTCTACGGCGACAGGTTTGATGCCCAGAAGACGGTGGGCGTCATCGTACCCTATCGCAACCAGATAGCCATGGTGCGCAAAGGCATCGAAAAGCTGGGCATCCCGGAACTGGAAAAGATCAGCATCGACACCGTGGAGCGCTATCAGGGCAGTCAGCGTGATGTCATCATCTACAGTTTCACCATCCAGAACATCTGGCAGCTCGATTTTCTTGCCGGCAACAGCTTTGTGGAAGACGGAGCCATCATCGACCGCAAGCTGAATGTCGCCATTACCCGAGCCCGGAAACAGATGATTATGACCGGTAATCCGGAGATACTGCGCAATAATCAGATTTTTAGCGAATTAATAGAATATGTAAGAGGCAAGGGAGGATATTTGGAAAGAAAAGCGAAGGAAAGTTGAATAAAAGCAGGAAAAGCTTCTCGTTTTGCAAAATTTCCCCCAAAAAGTTTGGTGATTCAGAAATAAAGTTCTATCTTTGCAATCGGATTATAAACAAAAGGATAAACAAGAGACACAATAAGATATAGGATTCCGGTGCTCAACAGGCACTGGAATTCTTTATTTTTTATGCCTCCTGCCAACTTAATTAATAACAATAAACAAAAAGAAAATTATGGCTTACATGTCACAAGAAGGCTACGACAATCTCGTAGCTGAGCTGAAACAGCTCGTAACTGTAGAGCGCCCTAAGGCATCAGCCGCAATTGCTGAAGCCCGCGATAAGGGTGATTTAAGTGAGAACTCTGAGTATGATGCCGCTAAAGAGGCTCAGGCTCATCTAGAAGATAAGATCAATCGTCTGAAGCTCACCATTGCCGAGGCTAAAATCATCGACACCAAGCAGCTCAGCACCGACAGCGTGCAGATCATGTCGAAGGTAGAGATGACCAACATGGCTAACAAGGCAAAGATGACCTATACCATCGTGAGCGAGAGCGAGGCTAACCTGAAGGAAGGCAAGATTTCCATCAAGACCCCTATCGCACAGGGATTGCTCAACAAGAAGGTTGGTGAAATTGCAGAGATCAAGATTCCTCGCGGAACCATCAATCTTCGCATCGACAAGATTTCATTTGAATAAAAAGAATAAAGGAACTATCATACGGACAGTGATGCCCGTATGACGGTTCCTTTTATGTTATATGTAAGCCCATCAAGATATATTATTCATTTTAAACAGAAATAGAGATTATGGCAAGCATTTTTTCAAAGATTGCAGCAGGAGAGATTCCTAGCTACAAGTGTGCAGAAAGCGACAAGTTCTATGCTTTCCTCGACATTAGCCCTATCGGCAAAGGTCATACTCTGGTAATTCCTCGCAAGGAAGTGGACTACATCTTCGATATGGAGGATGCAGACCTGGCTGAGTTCGAAGTATTCGCCAAGAAAGTAGCCAAGGCTATCAAGGCAGCCTTCCCATGCAAGAAGGTGGCTCAGGTGGTTTTGGGACTGGAAGTTCCTCACGCTCACATCCATCTCATTCCTATGAACAGCGAGGCGGACGTGAACTTCCGCAAGGAGCACCTCAAGCTCTCTGAAGAGGAGTTCAAGGAAATCGCCAACAAGATTTATACAGAATTCCAGAAGTTATAAGCAATAAAAAAGAGCAGCGAAGATTCGCTGCTCTTTTTCTATCCTATACGTATTCATCGCCCTTCTTCATCTGTATCTCATTCACATACTTGCGAATCAGGGCAGAGGAATCTTCCTTCTTGCATACCAGGAGCACATTGTCTTTCTCGGCAACGATAAAGCCATCAAGACCATTGAGTACGGCGAGCTTGCCCTTCGGCATCTTCACCACCGTATTATGGCAATCCTCGATGAAGACGTCGCTGTCTATCACCACATTGTCATCCTCGCTCTTCTGCATCGCCTCATAGATACTGTGCCAGGTACCCAGGTCGGCCCATCCAAAGTCACATTTCATCATGCAGGCATTGGATGGCTTGTCCAATACGCCAAAATCTACCGAGATATTAGGGTAAGAAGAGAAGGTCTCCTTCATATAGGCATTCTCCGTCTCTATGCTGAACTCCGGATATTTCTTATCGTACTCACGAAGCACAGGAGGCAGAATCTTACAGAAGCACTCACGCAGATGCTTGACATTGCTCAGGAAGATACCTGTATTCCAATAGAACTCGCCACTCTCAACAAAGATCTTGGCGAAATCACGCTCAGGTTTCTCCGTAAACGACTGTACGGCATAGATATCCTCTTCTACCACATCGCCCATCTGGATATAACCATAACCCGGTTCTGGACGGGTAGGCTTGACAGCCATCGTCAGAAAACGGTCGTTAGCTGCAACAAACGCCAATCCCTCCAATACATTCTTTCGGAAAGCCTCTTCATTGAAGATGGCCTGGTCGGAAGGAGTATTGATGATGCACGCATCAGGGTTCAGCATGGAGATGCGATGGTTAGCCCAAGCCATACTTGGAGCCGTATTGCGATGAATAGGCTCAGCCATAATGCGGTCGGCAGGTACCTCTGGCAACTGCTCTTTCACCAAATCTACATATTCCTCGTTGGTATTGATATAAATATGGTCGGCAGGTACTATCTTTGCCATGCGATCGAATGTCTGCTGCAATTGGGTACGTCCGACTCCAAAGAAGTCAATGAACTGTTTTGGATGACTGCTCCGACTGCATGGCCAAAGTCTTCGACCTTTTCCACCTGCGAGAATCACACAATAATTATTATTATCATTAAGTGTCATATTATAGTTCATTTTTTATAAGTTACTAAATTCAAGTGTAAAATTACTCATTATCTGCGAGAAAGCCAAATCTTTTCTAAGAATTTAATAAAGAATAGGAGAAATAAAACACATTTTTAGCTTTTTTCGCCCTTGGATTTGTTTTTTCAGAAAAAAAATCACCAAAAAGTTTGCTATTTCAATTTTTATTTGTACCTTTGCACCCGCAATCGCCCAGATGGCGGAATCGGTAGACGCGCTGGTCTCAAACACCAGTGGAGCAATCCATCCCGGTTCGATCCCGGGTCTGGGTACAAGGAGCTGCAAGTTTTTACTTGCGGCTCTTTCCTTTGCAAACACCATCGCCCAGATGGCGGAATCGGTAGACGCGCTGGTCTCAAACACCAGTGGGGCAACCCATCCCGGTTCGATCCCGGGTCTGGGTACAAGGAGCTGCAAGTTCATACTTGCGGCTCTTTTTTTTGCCAGATAGGAAGATGAAGACTCACCTAAAACGTTTGCGGTGATATTTTCCTCTTTTCTTTTGGTAATACCAAATAATATTCCTAATTTTGCAGACGAAACAAACTATATTATTAAACCCAATAAACAAACATCATTCGTATGAAGAAAATTTTCAGCATTGTTTGCATTTGTTTGCTGGCATTAAATGCACAGGCAAACTCTATTGACAAGTACGACGCTCTGTACGAGAACCTTCCATTCAAGATGGAAAAGGTAACTCGCCCACAATTCCCTGCCAACGAGGTAAACCTCAAGGATTTCGGAGCTGTCGGCGATGGTTCTACCCTCTGTACCGATGCCTTCAAGAAAGCCATCGAGGCGCTGGAGCAGAAAGGTGGCGGTAAACTGACCATACCACAGGGTGTATGGTTTACAGGACCTATTACCCTGAAGAGCAATATCAACCTGCATATAGAAAAAGGTGGTATCATCCTCTTCTCAGCTGACGTCAACCTCTATCCTCTCGTAGAAACTTCTTTCGAGGGTCTTGATACCCGCCGCTGCCAGTCACCGATTTCTGGCCGCAACTTGGAGAATGTAGCTATCACCGGTCAGGGAGCCATCGACGGTAACGGTGAATACTGGCGCCCACTGAAGAAAGCAAAGGTTACTTCGGCTCAGTGGAAAGCGATTACATCACGTGGCGGTGCCTTCAAGCGCCCTGACTACTGGTTCCCTTCTGAGGCTGCCCTCAAGGCGGATGCGAAAGGTGCAGGCATGAACGTGCCTCTCGGCATTACTACAGAAGAAGGCTGGAACGAGGTAAAGGATTATCTCCGTCCTGTGATGGTAAGCCTCATCAGCTGCAAGAACGTCTGGCTCAATGGCGTCATCTTCCAGAATTCTCCTGCCTGGAACATCCATCCTCTGATGTGCGAGAACGTACTCATCGAGGATGTACTGGTTCGCAACCCTTCCTTCGCACAGAATGGTGATGGTCTGGACCTGGAGTCTTGCAAGAACTCGCTCATCGTAAACTCTACCTTTGATGTGGGCGATGACGGTATCTGCATCAAGAGTGGAAAGGATGCTGACGGCAGAAAGCGCGGTATTCCTTGCGAGAATGTCATTGTTGATGGCTGTACTGTATTCAAGGGTCACGGCGGTTTCGTAGTAGGCAGTGAAATGAGCGGTGGCGTCAAGAATGTGATGGTTACCAACTGCCAGTTCCTCGGTACCGATGTGGGCTTGCGTTTCAAGAGTGCACGTGGTAGAGGTGGCGTTGTTGAGAATATCTACATCAAGAATATGTCTATGTTTGATATCCAGACCGATGTGGTTACCTTCGACCTTTACTATGGCGGTAAGTCTGCCGTAGAGGTATTGAACGATGGCGACCAGAAGAAACAGCAGGTAGTAGATATGAAGAAGGTGGATGAAACTACCCCAGCCTTCCGCAACATCGACATCAACCATGTTATCTGCCGTGGCGCCCGCCGTGCCGCTTACTTCAACGGTCTGCCAGAGATGCCTGTACAGAATATCAGCATCAAGGATATGGAAGTTAACAATGCAGAACAGGGTATCGTCATCAACCGTACAGAGGGCGTGAAGCTGGAGAACATCAAGGTTTCTGCCAAGACTCATACCTTCGATGCCAAGAACTCGAAGGATGTTACGGTAAATGGAAAGAAATACAAGAAGATAGATGAAAAGGGCATCACCCTCGACTTCTAATCAAAATCAAAAGCCGCTCAACAGGCAAATCTGTTGAGCGGCTTTTTTATATGGAAATCATAGCACTGCAGCTATGATGCCTAGTCTTTAAAATCAAGTGAGAGTTCACCTGTGCCTAGAAGATTGTAGCTCTTGCGATGATAAGGCGTAATGCCAAACTCCCTAATGGCAGCACGATGCTTCTTGGTAGGATAACCCTTGTTACCCTTCCAGTCATACTGTGGATATTCCTCTGCAAGCGCATCCATATAGTCATCACGATAAGTCTTGGCAAGAATGCTTGCCGCAGCTATCGAGAGATACTTTCCGTCTCCTTTTACAATCGTGGTATAAGGCAGGTCCTTGTAAGGCTTGAAACGGTTGCCATCCACTATCACCGCCTCAGGACGTACCTTCAGCTGATCCAAGGCACGATGCATCGCCAAGAAACTCGCATTCAGAATATTGATCTGATCGATTTCTTCGGGAGTAACAATGCCCACAGCCCAAGCCACAGCATCCCGCTCTATCTGTTCACGGAGCGCCTTGCGTTTCTTGTCTGTCAGCTTTTTACTATCATTGAGGTCAGGGTTCTGATAATCGGGAGGAAGAATCACTGCTGCAGCATAGACGCTACCAGCCAGACAACCTCTGCCCGCCTCATCGCAGCCCGCTTCTATCATATCCTTATAATAATGACTTTCTAACATATTCCTATCTACTTAAGAAGATATATTGGAGTTAAGAAGATGAACGGAGCATTGTCCTGCCTAGAACATCTGTGAAACGCGTTTTACGCCTGCTATGAGCGCATCAACCTCCTCCTTGGTATTGTACAGGGCGAAGCTCGCACGAACGGTGCCGAGAATGCCATAACGGTCCATCAAAGGCTGAGCACAGTGATGACCGGTACGAACAGCGATGCCAAGGCGGTCGAGCAAGGTTCCCATATCCATGTGATGAATATCACCAACCAAGAAGCTGACAACGGCGTCCTTGCCTTCCTGCTCACCAAAAAGTCTGATTCCATCGATGGTTCTCATCTGTTCCATGCAGTAACGGGTGAGTTCCTGCTCGTGCTTGGCGATGTTGTCCATACCGAGTGCAGAGACATAATCGATGGCTTTTGCCAGACCATGGGTAGCCACATAGTCAGGAGTACCAGCCTCGAACTTGAAAGGCAACTTCTCGAAAGTGGTCTTCTCGAAGCTTACACTCTCGATCATTTCGCCACCTCCCTGGTATGGAGGCAACTTCTCCAGCCATTCTTCCTTGCCGTAAAGCACGCCGATACCGGTAGGACCATAGATTTTATGACCGCTGAAAGCGAAGAAATCGCAATCCATATCCTGTACATCCACAGCGAAATGAGGAGTACTCTGAGCACCATCCACCATCACAGGCACACCGTGCTCGTGGGCAATCTTAATCATCTCTTTCACCGGATTCACCGTTCCCAGCACATTGCTCACCTGGGCAATGCTTACAATCTTGGTACGTTCTGTGAATAAACCGGCGAATTCATCGAGGTTAATCTCACCTTTATCGTTGATTGGGATTACACGGATG
>JAJWLX010000003.1 GCA_021636625.1 Prevotella sp.
CGGGATAGTTACCCTTTCTATGGTTATAAATTGTAATTAATTATTTTATATTACATATATATATTATATATTAATATATATATATAATATACTATCTATACAGAGGATGGTAACTATCGCGAAAAAAACTGAATACTGAATACTGAATACGTTTCCCTGTAATCGGGCATTACTTCGTAATATGCTGATTTATACCGCAAAATATAGTTTTCTATACCGCAAAAACATAGAGATGCGCCCCATAAGAAATAGAGTCCGTTTTTTAACGAAGTTTCAAATCGTAAGTGTTTTGCTGAAAATCACTCCTTATCACATGCAAAAATTTGGTAGATGCCGAAAATCTTCGTACCTTTGCACCAGCAATCAAAGGAACAGCCTATTGTGCCGAAAACCGGTCATCTATGAAGACCGGGGCGGGGCTTAAATGATGGCAGGCGCCGGTCATCAATGAAGACCCAGAATCGGGGCTGAAAACAGGGGTTTCCGGGTAGTTGTGATTTCTAAGAACTCTTAAACACAGAACAGAGTATGATTAACTACAGCATCGTAATGCGGATTACAAATCCGCAAAGCCAAAGAGGTTAGGACGTTTTTTTAACGGCGGATTGCAAATCCGCCGAAACGCCTAGCGGGTTGCAAATTTTCGGTCATTTTCATTTCCGGTATTCCCGGTCATTCCAATTCCCAGTTATTTTCATTGTATATTGCTTTTTTTTTCGTATCTTTGCAACAAATTTCGTAAAAATGAGTTATTATATAATAAATAGCTAGTTATAGGATCATAAATGAATAGGAAAATCATGAAGATGAAGATAAATAAAATGAGGAAACAGTTCATCCTCTTTCTTCTGCTTGTGACGGCAGCAGGTTCGGCCTTCGCACAGAAATCCACCATGACAGACGATCAGGTGATGAGCCTGGTAGTGAGAGAGCATGAAAAAGGGTCATCAAATGCTCAGATAGTTACCAAACTGATGCAGCAGGGTGTAGATATCTCTCAGATTCGACGGGTAAGAGACAAGTATCAGCGCCAGTTGAAGCAAGGTGGTGTAACTGGCACTTCTGCCCAACTGCAGGGGAAGGAAACCTCCCGTCTTCGCACCAACAATGGTAAACCCCGTGAAGATTATGGTAAGGGAATCAGCGAAGAATCGAAGAACTACAGTAACTATCGCATCACTGCACAGAAGGATGATCAATACAAGCATACTTTTGATGAGGATGACGAGGAGTATATGGATTTCCAAAACGAGATGGATGGTATTATTCCAGATACGGCGATGATGATCAAACGGCTCCTTGCTGAACGGGAAGCGAAAATCAAGAAGGTTTTCGGAAGAGATATCTTCAATAACAAAGAGTTGAGCTTCGAGCCAAATATGAATATAGCCACTCCACAGAACTATCGCTTAGGACCTGGAGATGCGGTTATCATTGACATCTATGGTGCATCACAGAAAACCATAGAAAGCACCGTTTCTCCTGATGGCGAAGTTACCATCGAAGGCTTTGGCCCTGTATCGGTGGCTGGTTTGACCGTAGCTCAGGCAAATGCCCGACTTCGCAATACACTGGGTAGCAGATACCGTTCGAGCAAGATAAAACTCACTGTAGGACAAACCAAGACCATTATGGTCAATGTGATGGGCGAAGTAAAAACTCCAGGCACCTATACCCTATCTGCCTTTGCCACCGTTTTCCACGCACTCTATATGGCAGGTGGCACCAACGACTTGGGTACATTGCGAAACATCAAGGTTTATCGCCATAACAAACTGGTTACCGTTGTAGATATCTATGATTACATTCTCAATGGCAAACTGACCGGCAATGTACGTCTGGCAGATAATGATGTCATCGTTGTGGGAGCCTACGATTGTCTGGTTACGATTACCGGAAAGGTAAAGCGCCCGATGATTTATGAAATGAAGAAAAATGAGAGCGTGAACTCTCTTCTTAAATATGCTGGCGGATTTACAGGAGATGCTTACAAGAAATCAGTTCGCATCCATCGCAAGACTGGCAGAGACTATTCTGTATATAACGTAGAGGAATTCGATTTCTCCAGTTTCCATATCGACGATGGCGATTCTGTAAGCGTAGATTCCATTCTCCCTCGCTACAGCAACACCGTAGAAATCAAGGGAGCCGTCTTCCGGCCAGGCATGTACAATCTAGGAGATCAGATCAACAGTGTCCGCACATTGGTAGAACACGCAGAAGGATTGACAGAGGATGCCTTTACGGCACGCGCCGTCATGCATCGAATGAAATCGGACAGATCGCTGGAAGTGATAGCTGTAGATATTGCAGGCGTGATGAATGGTACTGTGGCTGACGTTCCACTCAAGGAAAATGATGTCCTCTTTATTCCGACAAGACAGGAAAAGATTACAGAGAGAACGCTCACCATCCGCGGAGAAGTACAATATCCGGGAATCTATCAATATGCAGAAAATGAAACGATTGAGGATTTCGTTCTGCAGGCTGGTGGATTGACCGACAAGGCTTCAACTATTAATGTCCTGGTAAGCCGAAGAGTAAATGACGCCAAGGCAACAAGACCAGACAGTATTATAGCCAAGACCTACACGCTCGCCCTGAAAGATGGTTTTGTGGTGGACGGAACACCAGGGTTCAAGCTGATGCCTTTCGATGAAGTGAGCATCCGCAAGAGTCCTGCCTACACAGAGCAGCAGAACGTGATGATAGAAGGCGAAGTGATGTTTGGAGGCACCTATACCCTTGACCGCCGCAATGCCAGATTAAGCGATCTCTTCAAGAAGGCTGGAGGAAGCACAGAACAGGCGTATATCAAGGGTGCCCGCCTGATGCGTAAGGCAAACGAAGCAGAAAAAACACGTATGGAGGCTGTTCTGAAAATGCAGAGAGAACAACAGCAGAAAAATCTTCTGCAGTTGGCTGCAA
This sequence comes from Prevotella sp., assembly GCA_021636625.1. Lineage (GTDB taxonomy): Bacteria > Bacteroidota > Bacteroidia > Bacteroidales > Bacteroidaceae > Prevotella. The sequence continues at coordinate 2,929 of JAJWLX010000003.1, forward strand.
GCAGTAATAATGCCAGTGCCATTACCCAGACTGCAAAAGATGCGCAGAATGCTGATCTGTTGAAGTTCAGCGTTCCTGAAGAATATCCTGTAGGCATCGACTTAGCCGAAGCGCTCAAGCATCCTGGCAGTGATGCAGATATGATTCTGCGCGAGGGTGACAGGCTGATTGTTCCACAATACAATGGAACCGTGAAAATCAATGGTTCTGTGATGTACGCCAATACGGTAGCCTATGAAAAGGGGAAGAGCATTGCCAGTTACATCGATGAAGCGGGTGGATTTGCATCTGATGCCAACAAGAGCAAGGCTTATATTATCTATATGAATGGCAAGGTAGCTAAGGTGGGGCATGGTGCCAAGGCTCAACCTGGTTGCGAGATAGTTGTTCCATCCAAGATGAAACGCAAGATGACAGTGGCTGAAACCATGAGTATGGGCAGTAGTCTTTCCAGCATCGCTGCCATGATTGCAACAATTGCCAATCTCAGCAAATAATGATAATGAAAATCCATAGAACACAAAAAAGCAGGCAACTATCTTCTGTTGCCTGCTTTTTTTATTCTTTGATCATGATAGGGTCATTTACTGTTGCTTCAGATACTCAGCACACATCTCTGCACAGCGTTCACCATCCACACCTGCCGAGACGATGCCACCAGCATATCCGGCACCCTCACCACATGGGAAGAGACCTTGGATACGGACATGCATCAACGTTTCCCTATCACGTACGATGCGGACAGGTGAAGAGGTGCGGGTTTCCATCGCAATAAGGGTTGCCTCATTGGTAAGGAAACCATGCGCATTCTTGCCAAAAGTCTTAAACCCTTCCTGCAGACGCTTAGAAACAAAGGATGGCATCCAGAAATGAAGCGGACTGCTGATTATTCCCGGTGCATAACTACTCTTTGGCAAATCATAGCTCAAGCGGTTGTTTACGAAATCTGCCATACGCTGCGCCGGAGCCGTCTGCTTCATATTAGCCTGCTGCCAGCACAGCTTCTCTACCCTTTCCTGAAAATACATCATTGATAATGGATCCTTCAATTCCTCTTCCGACTGTACAACATCTTCTGGATGTGTCTCTACTACCATGCCGGAATTACTCCAGGCTGTACCACGGTTGCTAGGACTCATGCCATTTACCACCAACTGCTCAGGTCCCGTAGCTGCTGGAATCACAAAACCACCAGGGCACATACAGAAACTATACACACCACGTCCATTTACCTGAGTTACAAAACTATACTCAGCTGCAGGAAGATACTTTCCCCTACCATTCTTGTTGTGATACTGTATCTGATCGATGAGCTGCGAAGGATGCTCCAATCGAACACCCACGGCAATACCCTTCGCCTCGATTTCAATCTTCGAAGAAGCCAGATAGCGATAAACATCACGGGCACTATGACCTGTTGCAAGAATCACCGGTCCACGATAATTCTCCTCAGCACCAGTGACCAGGTTGACTGCTTCAACCCCAATCACACGGTCACCTTCCAGGATAAAACGAGTCATCTTGGTCTGAAAATGCACCTCACCGCCACAATTGATAATCGTATTGCGCATATTCTCAATCACGCGAGGCAACTTATCTGTACCAATATGCGGATGGGCATCTGCAAGGATGTTTGTATTGGCACCATGCTGGCAGAAAACATTCAGAATCTTATCCACGCTACCACGCTTCTTGCTTCGGGTATAGAGCTTACCGTCACTATACGCCCCGGCACCACCCTCGCCAAAACAATAGTTGCTCTCACTATCCACCTTCTGGGTCTTGGTGATGTTGGAAAGATCCTTTTTACGCTCACGCACGTCCTTGCCACGTTCCAGAACAACAGGGCGATATCCCAGCTCTATCAAACGTAAGGAAGCAAAGAGACCGCCGGGTCCCTCTCCTACCACAATGACTCTCGGACGCGAACTTACATCAGGATATTCCGTATGGACATACTGATCATCCTGAGGCATTTCATTGATATAGGCACGTACCTTCAGATTCACGAAAATGGTACGTTGGCGAGCATCAATACTGCGTTTCAGTACACGCACCTTATTCAAGGTTCTTGCATCCAATCCTTTTTCTTTAGCCAGATAGCGCTTGATACCCTCTTCATTGGCTGCCTGCTCTGGCAGAATTCTAATCTGATATTCCTGAATCATTTACTTTAAAATTTGAACTTTGAAATTTGAACTTTATGATTAGCTTTATGAAAGTGATGAGTGACAAGTTTATACTTCCATAGTTGCCAATACATCAAATGTATCTAACTGATACATTGTGAATTTACCATTCTCCAAGGTAGCAAACGTTGGCACATTTCCTCCTTTAGGGAAGGTGATGCTACCCGTGTTGACAATGGCTTTTCCTTCTTCATTATGAGACAGTTCCCAAAGATGCGAATGACCATAAATCATTGCATCGTAAGGACCCTTAGGCATATTCTCCTTATTGTAAATATGTCCATGGGTCAAGAGATAGCGCTTACCGTCATCTACCAGCAGCGCATAGGTTTCCATAATTGGGAAGTCGAGGAGCATCTGATCTACTTCTGCATCACAGTTGCCTCTGACAGCAACTATCTTGTCAGCCAGATCATTCAGTCGTTCCACAATCCCTTTAGGATCAATACCTTCCGGGATTCTGTTACGCGGACCATAGTTGATGATGTCACCCATGATACACATCATATCACACTTTTCCTTCTCAAAGAAATCGAGAACTTTTTCCAAGGCTGGCAAGCAGCCGTGAATATCTGAGAATAATAAATACTTCATTGTGCTTATCTATATCTGTTTCTGTTTCAATTTAACATCCGCAAAAGTACGCAAATTATCCGAAACCTCCAAACTTTTCGAGAAGATTTAACGCTTTTATTATATATAATAATGTATAGAGAGTATTTAAAGCTATAAAAAACTATAAAATAAGGAAAATCGCCTACATATTGCCACTTTTTTAAACTTTTCTTTGGCAGTTTGATATAAATTTAGTACTTTTGCCCACAAGTTCTGCTTCGGCCCCGGTCGTTTCGGGGGGAGCATTACAATACCAACGCAAAATTCAATAACGTATGAAAGTATTAAAATTCGGCGGAACATCAGTTGGTTCCGTAAAAAGCATCCTCAGCTTAAAACGTATCGTTGAAAATGAGGCAAAGAAACAGAGTGTAGTGGTTGTCGTAAGCGCACTTGGCGGTATTACAGACAAACTCTTACAAACCTCTCAGCTTGCCCTCAAGGGTGATGAGTCATGGAGAGTCGAATTCGATGCCATGGTTGATCGCCATCATAAGATGATAGATACCATCATCACCGACACAGCAGATAGAGAAAATCTTTTTAAATCAGTTGATGCCCTCTTCGAACAGTTGAAGAGCATCTACTTCGGTGTGTATCTGATTCACGACCTCAGCGAGAAGACCCAGGATGCTATCGTGAGCTATGGAGAAAGACTCAGCTCGAAGATTGTTGCCACACTGATTCGTGGCGCCAAGTGGTTTGACTCACGTAACTTCATCAAGACAGCTCGCCTCAATGGCAAGGGGAAACATACCCTCGACAGCGAGTTGACTAACAAATTGGTGAAGGATACCTTCGCTGACCTACCTCGCATTTCTCTCGTTCCGGGTTTCATCAGCCGCGACAAAGATACAGAACGTACCACCAACCTCGGTCGTGGTGGTAGTGACTATACTGCAGCTATCATTGCAGCTGCTTTGAATGCGGAAGTTCTTGAGATTTGGACGGATGTGGATGGATTCATGACTGCCGATCCACGTGTCATCAAATCAGCTTATACTATCAACGAACTGAGTTATATTGAGGCTATGGAGCTTTGCAACTTCGGTGCAAAGGTTATCTACCCTCCTACCATCTACCCGGTTTGTGTCAACAATATTCCAATCAAGGTTAAGAATACCTTCAATCCAGATGCTCCTGGTACCATTATCAAGAATAAGATAGATAGCGACCAGAAACCTATCAAGGGTATTTCTTCTATCAATGGTACTGCGCTCATCACTGTAACCGGTCTTTCCATGGTGGGTGTCATCGGTGTAAACCGCCGTATCTTTACTGCTCTGGCTAACGAGGGCATCTCTGTATTCATGGTTTCACAGGCTTCTTCAGAGAACTCAACCTCTATCGGTGTACGTGAGCAGGATGTAGATGAAGCAGTAAACGTATTGAACCGCGAGTTCCACAACGAGATTGCAGATGGAGCCATGTATCCTATGCATGCAGAAACAGGACTTGCTACCATTGCCATCGTGGGTGAGAACATGAAGCATGCTGCAGGTATTGCCGGTAAACTCTTCGGTACACTTGGTAGAAGCGGTATTTCTGTCATTGCATGTGCTCAGGGTGCTTCTGAGACCAACATCTCATTCGTTGTAAAGAGCGATTACTTGAGAAAGTCACTCAACGTATTGCACGACAGTTTCTTCCTTTCAGAATATAAGGTTCTCAACCTCTTTATCTGTGGTGTAGGTACCGTAGGCGGAAAATTGATTGAGCAGATTAAAAAGCAGTCTGCAGACTTGATGGAACGCAGCAAGTTAAAGTTGAATGTTGTGGGTATTGCTTCTTCCAAGAATGCCATCTTCAATCGTGAAGGACTCGACTTGGAGAACTATCAGGCAGAGCTGAAGAATTCCTTGCCTAGCACACCGGAACTCCTCCGCGATACCATCCTCGCAATGAATATCTTTAATAGCGTATTCGTAGATTGTACAGCAAGCAAGGATGTTGCGACCTTATACCAGAGCCTTCTGGAGCATAACGTGAGCGTGATTGCTGCCAATAAGATTGCAGCATCAAGTGAATATGAGAACTACGAGAAGTTGAAGAAGACAGCCATTCAGCGTGGTGTATTCTTCCGTTTCGAAACGAATGTGGGTGCCGGACTTCCTATCATCGGAACCATCAACGACCTCCGCAACTCAGGAGATAAAATCCTTAAGATTGAGGCAGTTCTCTCAGGAACACTCAACTTTATCTTTAATGCCATCTCAGGAGTAGTACCATTCTCTGAGACCGTGAAACTGGCAAAGGAGAAGGGTTACAGTGAGCCGGATCCACGCATCGACCTTAGTGGTACGGATGTCATCAGAAAGCTTGTCATCCTCTCCCGCGAGGCAGGCTATCGCGTAGAACAGGAAGATGTAGAAAAGAACCTCTTCGTTCCTGACTCATTCTTCAAGGGCAGCCTCGATGATTTCTGGAAAAAACTGCCACAGCTCGATGCCGACTTTGAGGCTAAGCGCAAGACACTGGATCTGGAGCACAAACGCTGGCGTTTCGTTGCCACCCTTGACAAGGGAAAGACCAGTGTAGGTCTGCAGGCTGTAGGTCCGGAGCACCCATTCTACAATCTGGAAGGTTCCAACAATATCGTATTGCTCACTACAGAGCGCTACAAGGAATACCCTATGATGATTCAGGGATATGGTGCCGGTGCCAGTGTAACAGCAGCCGGTGTCTTTGCCAACATCATGAGTATTGCCAACGTTTAATTTCACCGTATCAATCAATAAAGGATAACAATTATGAAGCATATTATTATTTTAGGCGATGGCATGGCCGACCACCCAGTAGAAAGACTGGGTGGCAAGACCTTGCTTCAATACGCCCATACACCATATATGGATATGCTTGCCAAGAAGGGCAAGACTGGAAGACTCATTACTGTACCCGACGGTTTTCTGCCAGGTTCAGAGGTTGCCAACAGCTCTATCATGGGCTACGACCAGAATGAGGTTTACGAAGGACGCGGTCCACTGGAGGCAGCCAGCATCGGCTACGAATTGAAGCCAACCGACCTGGCGCTTCGCTGCAACATCATCAACGTGCAGGATGGCAAGATCATCACACACAATGGTGGTAATCTGGAGACAGAAGATGCTGATGTTCTCATCAAGTATCTCAATGAAACCCTAGGAAAGGACTATCCTGATGTAGAATTCGTAACAGGTATCCAGTATCGCCATCTGCTCGTGGTGCATCATGGCAATAAGCACATAGAATGTGCTCCACCTCATGATCATCCTAACGAGAACTGGCATGAACTGCTCGTAAAACCAATCCTGCCGGAATCAGAAATTGAAGAGGGACATATCTCATGCAGCGATACTGCCGCTCTCTTGAACGAGTTGATTATCAAGAGCAAGGAACTCCTGGAAAATCATCCTTTCAATATAGAGCGCAAGAAGCGTGGCGAGCGTATGGCAAACCTTATCTGGCCTTGGGGCGGCGGTTACCGACCACACATGCTGACTCTTTCTCAGATGTATCCTCAAATCAAGAAGGGCTCTGTGATTTCTGCTGTTGATCTGATTCGTGGTATCGGTCATTACGCTGGTCTTCGCAACATCATCGTAGAGGGTGCCACAGGTCTTTCTGATACGAATTATGAGGGCAAGGCTGCTGCGGCTATCCAGGCTTTGAAGGATGGAGACGACTTTGTCTATGTCCATGTAGAGGCAAGTGATGAGGCAGGCCATGATGGTGATCTGGAGTTAAAGCTCAAAACCATTGAGAACCTCGACCAGCGCCTGATCAAACCAATCGTTGATGAGGTAAGTACATGGATAGAACCTGTCTGCATCTCTGTATTGCCAGATCACCCTACTCCAGTGGAAGTTCGTACCCATGTGAAGGAACCTGTTCCTTTCCTCATCTACTATCCGGGTATCGAACCTGATCAGGTAGAGGAATACGATGAGGTAAGTTGTGTAAGCGGTAGCTATGGATTGCTGCAGCTGCAAGACTTCATGAAAGCCTTTATGGCAATCAATTAAATAATAACAACTTAATGATAGTTTCCAAAGCTAATTAATGATAGCGTCCGAAAGCTAATCATAAAGTTCAAATCTCAAAGTTCAAAGTAAAAATGAAATATTATTCAACAAATAAAAAAGCACCAATCGCCGATTTACACAAGGCGGTAGTTAAAGGTTTGGCAGAAGACCGTGGTCTCTATATGCCAGAAATCATCAAGAAGTTACCACAGGACTTCTTCGACCATATCGAGAAGCTGAGCTTCCAGGAAATTGCATACCAGGTAGCTGATGCCTTCTTCGGCGAGGATGTAGATGCTGACTCTTTGAAGAAGATCGTATATGATACCTTGGCATTCGACTGCCCTGTTGTAGAGGTAGAGCCAAATATCTACTCTTTGGAGTTGTTCCATGGACCTACTCTCGCCTTCAAGGATGTAGGTGCCCGTTTCATGGCTCGCCTGCTCCAGTATTTCGTTCGTCAGGAAGGTAAAGAGGAGGTCAACGTTCTCGTAGCAACATCGGGTGATACAGGTTCTGCCGTTGCCAATGGTTTCCTCGGTGTAGAGGGAATCCACGTTTACGTGCTTTATCCAAAGGGCAAGGTTAGCAAGATTCAGGAGAGCCAGTTCACTACCCTCGGTCAGAACATCACAGCCCTTGAGGTAGATGGCGTTTTCGATGACTGCCAGGCTTTGGTTAAGTCTGCGTTCATGGACGAGGAGTTGAACAAGCACATGAAGCTGACTTCTGCCAACTCTATCAATGTAGCCCGCTTCTTGCCTCAGGCATTCTACTATTTCAATGCCTACGCACGTATGAAGGAGAAGGGCTTGGCAGACAAGCTGGTTATCTGCGTACCTAGCGGTAACTTCGGTAACATCACAGCCGGACTCTTCGGTCATGAAATGGGCTTGCCAATCCATCGCTTCATCGCTGCCAACAATGCCAATGATATCTTCTATGAGTATCTGCAGACTGGCAAGTACAATCCACAGCCTAGCAAGCAGACCATCGCCAATGCTATGGACGTGGGTGATCCATCAAACTTTGCCCGCATCTACGACCTCTATAAGGGTAATCACGATGCCATCGCTGCATACATCAGCGGAGCTACCTACAAGGATGAGCAGATTGCAGACACAATGAAGAAGTGCTATAACGAGACTAAATATGTACTTGATCCTCACGGAGCTTGTGGCTATCAGGCATTGAAGGAGCAGTTGAAGCCAGGTGAGGTCGGTGTGTTCCTGGAAACAGCTCATCCTGCCAAGTTCAAGGAGAAGGTGGATAGCATCCTCGGAACCGACATCGAGATTCCAGCCCGTCTTGCAGAATTCATGAAGGGTGAGAAGAAGAGCATCCAGATGACCAAGGACTTCGATGCCTTCAAGAACTTCCTGATGAACGAATAGTTTTTCAGACAAATCAGAAAAAATGAAGAAAATAATCATGGGCATTGCCCTATTATCCAGTACCTTTCTGACAGCGCAGGCACAGTGCTGCCAGAAAGGTTCTTGCCATTCTGAGCAGACTTCCGGCAAGGACTGCTGCACTCAGAAAGGCCTTTACACTACATCCTATGCCGATAACCCCAAGTTGGTGAAGAAGGCAGAGAAATGGGCCAAGAAGGGAGCCTGGCGAAACGGATTCACCAAGGCAAACCCTCACGCCAGTGTCAACCTGGTAGATTTCTACCTGCAGTATCAGAAGAATCCCAAGCAATGGAAGGCGCTCTTCGAATACATCGCCAAGACCGATCTCCTGACGATTCCAAAGGGCAAGCATCAGATTCCGGGCTCTGACCTCACCGTCAGCGTAGAAGACAGCCAGAACGGACCGCTGGAGAAGCGACAGAGCGAGAGCCATTACAAGCACATCGACTTCCAGTATGTCGTAAAGGGCGTGGAGCGATTCGGCATCATCGACCATCTTACCAGCAAGCCCAACTGCCAGTATCGCCCAGACGTGATTCATTATGATTACGACCAGTCGAAGGCTCGTTTCTACGACAGCAATCCCAACGAGTTCTTTATCTTCTTCCCCAACGATTGGCACATTGCCAAGATCAACAACGATTCCAACGATCAGTCTATTCGTGTAATCGTAATAAAGGTGGATTATGTAGAGTAAAGAAAGATACTTAGAGTATAAAATATTTATTGACGAGAAAAGACATTATGAAGATAGTTATTTTAGACGGCTATGCAGCCAATCCAGGTGATCTCGACTATCACCTGCTGGAGCAGCTGGGCGAGGTAGTGGTTTATCCTCGCACATCAGACGCCGAGAAAGTGGAACGTGCCAAGGATGCAGACATCATCTTGTTAAACAAGGTACAGATGGATGCAGAAACATTGGCGCAGCTTCCTAACTTGAAGTACATTGGAATCCAGGCTACAGGTTTCAATGTTGTGGATATAGCTGCAGCCAAGAAACAAGGCATCATCGTTACCAACATCCCAGCCTACAGCACGGATAGCGTGGCACAGATGACCTTTGCCCTCATCCTCGCTGTTACCAACCGTGTAGAGCATTACACTCAGGAAAACAGAAACGAACGATGGGCATACAACCAGGATTTCTGTTATTGGGATACACATTTAATTGAACTTGCAGGCAAAAAGCTTGGCATTATGGGATTGGGCAATATCGGTATGAAGGTTGCAAATATCGCCCATCAGTTCGGTATGGACGTTTGCGCCTGCACCAGCAAGAACGCTTGCGACCTTCCTGAATGGATCCAAAAGGTCAGCAAGGATGGGCTGCTTGCCACAAGTGATGTTCTCTCCCTGCATTGTCCTCTCTCAGATGACACCTATCACTTTATCAATGAGGAGAGTATCGAAAAGATGAAGGATACGGCCATTCTGGTGAATACCGGTCGCGGACCATTGGTAGATGAAGAGGCTGTTGCAAAGGCTTTGCACAACCAGAAACTCGGTGCTTATTGTGCGGACGTGATGACTCAGGAACCACCTTCTAAAGAGAATCCTCTTTTTAAGGAGCCTAATGCCTATCTCACTCCTCACATTGCCTGGGCTACCTTTGAGGCTCGCAAGCGCTTGAATAGACAGGTAGCTGCTAACGTAAAGGCTTTCCTTGAGGGAAAACCTATCAATGTGGTGAACCCATAAATTGTATATTTATTTCAATAAGGCAAAGAAACCGCTTATTCCCTAGATTTTATGGGGGATAAGCGGTTTATTTTTTTCCCTTAAGGGAAAATAAAAATATCCTTAAGGAAAAATATATTTTTCTTTAAGGGTAGAAAAACTTTTCCTTAAGGACATTATTGCAACAGAGTAGCGTTGTATATTTATTTCTTAGATGTAAACATCAGTTATCTCACTGGAACCTATCGTCTTCTTATCAGAATATAGATAATAACAGGTGCACCAAAAAGAGGAGTAACGGCATTGAGCGGAACGATTCCACCATCTGATGGCAGTGAACAGAGAAGATTGCATAGAAGGGCAATAGCCGCCCCCATCAGCATTGTAACTGGCAGAAGCTGTCGATGATTTTCTGTACCAACCAGCAGACGTGCTATATGAGGAGTGGCAAGTCCAATAAAGGCTATAGGACCACAAAAGGCAGTAACTACTGCAGTAAGCATACCCATTATGACGAGCAGGGCTATTCGGAGTTTCCTGATAGGAAAACCTAGATTCTCCGCATATTGCTCCCCCAACAGCAGGGCGTTTAGCGGCTTAATCAATAGAAGGGAAGCCAATAGACCGAGGATGGTAAATGGCACAAACCATCTCACCTCGTCCATAGAAACATTGCCAAAACTTCCCATTCCCCATATCAGATAGGATTTCACTCCTTCTGCCGTACTGAAGAAATTCAATAACGAGATGGCGCTGCTGGCAAGATAACCTATCATCAAACCGATAATCAGAAGGACTGTATGACTTCTGACAAGGGTAGAGAAAGCTGTAATGATTCCCATCACCAGCATTGCTCCTGCAAAGGCTGACACCAGAATTGCCATGAATCCACCAATAGCATAGCCACATTCGCCATCCAGGAAACCCAGACAAAGATGATCCAGACTTATGTTGCCTCCAAAGGCTAACATAACGATAGCAACAGCCAATCCTGCTCCACTGCTGATTCCAAAAACATCCGGTCCAGCCAGAGGATTTCGGAAAGCCGTCTGGAGCAGTAAACCGCTTGTGGCAAGAGCTGCACCAGAAAGCAAAGCTGTGATGGCTTGCGGAAGACGCGATTCGAGGATAATATAGCCATAAGTATCAGAGGCTGTCTGATTCCCCGTCAATGCACCGACCACCTCCCTGTAGGGAATGCTGACGCTACCCCATACCAAATTGCCGAAGAACAACAGCATAATGGCAACTGCCAAGACAATAGAGATAATGACTTTGTTCATAGTTTCTATTGTAATTGACGATGATAGAATCTCAAGGCTCCCAACATTCTGATATCCTTTGCATACTTCGAGAACTTAGCGTGATCAGCAGGATGTGAAAGGAGGATAAACTCACGAAGCAGGATTTCAGGATGAAAACTGGTGAGTTCAAAATAGGGTTCTGTACTGGTATCCACCTCGTAAATCTGCGGATTGGCAAAGCAATGAAGAGCCTTGTAGCCATCATACTCCTGAAGCAATTGGGCACGTGTTAATGGTGCACCACCGAAATACTTGAATGCCCAGACATCAATATCCTTGCCTTTTGAAAGAATCTGCTCCGGACTCATCGCAAGACTTCCACTGTGCAAATCGTCTTCAAAGACATAACGGGCGTTGGCATCCTTTAGCAAAATACCTATAGTACTCTGTCCTCCAGGTACATACCATACGCTTCCCGTTTTTCTTTCGGTCAACACCGACAGACCTTGCGGCAACTTCTTGGCAACAGCCTTCAGATGTTGATAATCCTGTTCTATGCGCGTAAAGAGCGAGTCTGCATTCTTGTCAAAAAGCATCCCATAAAACTTCATCCATTCTGCTCTCCCCAATGGCGAAGTCTCCATATAATCAGCAGCTTCAATGATGGGTATATGAAGTTTATCCAGTTTACCATATCCTCCACTGTTCTCGAAAGGAGAAACCAGGAGAGCCTCCGGCTTCAAGGAGATGATACGTTCAATATCCGGTTGCATGCTGGAACCACAATCCACCACTCTCTTCCTGATATCTGGAATATTGATATAATTCATATCACATACGCCACTAATGGCATTCTTGCAACCCAGTTCATACATCAGCTGACAATGAGGTCCTGTGAAGACCACGCTACTCGTTACCGGTGTGCGGACTGTATCTGTAGCGCATCTGGCAGCAGAAGCACGTCGCAGAGCAAGTCGTGTTACTGTTTCATTTCCCTCCTTCCCTTTTGGCACCAGAATGTAGCGATGCAGAAGAGTTCCCTCTTTCCAGGGATTGGCAAGAATCACCTCAGTATATTCTTCTCCGTGCTTCACCATCGTGAGATGCTGCGCATATTTTAACGGGATGGTATCCCCTGCATCCACATCATTTCCAGTCTGAGTCTTACTCATCTGACAGGATGCAAAAAGAGAAGCTAGCCCCAAGAACAAAGCTGACTTAAAAAAACTATAATTGATAAATATCTGTTTCATCATTAAACGTAATTACATAATCTGTCTGCAAAAGTACAAAGAAAAAATAAGGCAGACAAGTTTTCTGCAAAAAAAATGCTCCGGGAAAGTCTTGGAACCTTTCCCGGAGCAATAATCATTATTTCTAAAAGAGTTCAGGCAATATTACTTGCTCTCTGCCTCAGCCTTCTTGGTCTCAGCTGCTGTTGGACCATAGTAGCCGTAGTAAGCCTGGTAGCGAGTGTAACCCCAGTTAGCCTGAGCCTTCTCTGGGTCGAGCTCCTTAGCCTTGTCGAGAACCTTGATTGCCTCCTGGTAAACTACCTTGCGACCATTAGGGTCCTGCAAGTTACCAGCCTTGCTGTTGTAGCAAGCACCGAGGTAAACCAAAACTACAACGTTGTCTGGCTTTGCGTCAAGAGCCTGCTTGAGGCAGTTGATAGCATTGTCTGCATCATTCTTCTGGATGAACATCATACCCTTGTTAGCGAGAGCAACGAAGTTCTTAGGATTCTTAGCGATAGCACCATCCAAAAGCTCCATCTGCTCCTTCTCCATCTTCAAAGAAGAATACATAGCGTTCAAACCATCGAGGATAACCTCGTTAGTCTGGTCCTTATCAAAGAGAGTCTTCAACTTGTTAACGTAAGCCAGAGAATCTTCCTTAGTCTTCAAACCATCCTTCATTACATAGAGCTTGAGGTTGAGAGCATCCTTAGCCTCCTTCTCGCTTGTCATAGCGATGTCGCAATACTTCTCACAACGAGCAGCATCCTTAGCCTGATAAGCATAACGAGCAGCGAAGAGAGCTACCTGGCCGATATAATCCTTTTCAGAATCCTTCTGCTTAGCATCAATGCCTGCGAAGAGAGGATCAGAATCTGTATCGAGGAAAGCACCCCAGTACTTCAAAACCTCATCAGCCTTATTGTTCTGAGCTGCAGTCTGACCAGCGTTTACGAGCTGCTGACGAGCACCCCAAACACGTGATGCATTGCCATTGAACTTAGGAGCAACCTTACCCTTAGCATTAGGAAGCTGATCGTACTTATAGCACTCAATAGCATTCATCAATGCATTGTAAGCACCCTCATTCATAGCATTCTCATCAACAGGATCATTCTTCTTCATGATCTGGTTGGTCTGCTGGATACTCTGCTGGTCGTTGAAAGCCTTCATACCGAGGTCAACAAGCTTGTTGTAAGCCTTTGCCTTCTCAGCATTGTCAGCCAACTGACCCAAATTCTGCTTAACCAAAGCCTCAGCCTCAGCATAAGTCTTAGCCTTCAGCACTGCCTTGAGGGCATCGCTGTCTCCTGCGAATGCTGATGTGGTACCTAGTACCATCATAGCAGCAACGATTAACTTTTTCATTTTGTTTAAAGTTTAAAAAGTTGAAATTTATAATTCTTTACGCGTCTTCAATATCATGAGAACGAGTGTTCAGGATATTACTCCTGAACACTCGTCTTCGTTATTCTCTAACTCAGTTTCAGCCTCGACTACTTCTTCTGCAGTCTTGGCACCTACTGTGTCATTCTCAATCTCCTCGCTCTTCTTGGCCCAGGCAGAACGGCTCTCCTCCTCTACCGAAGCTTCAAGCTCTGAGCTCATCACCTTACATACGCTGGCGATGACATCATTCTTCTTAGCCAGATTGATGAGACGAACACCCTGAGTTGCACGACCCATCACACGGCAGTCTGCCACTGCAAGACGAATCACGATACCACTCTGGTTGATGATCATCAGGTCGTTTTCATCAGTAACGTTCTTGATAGCAACCAGACGACCGGTCTTTTCGGTGATGTTGAGTGTCTTCACACCCTTACCACCACGGTTGGTTACACGGTAATCAACTACGTCTGAACGCTTACCATAACCCTGCTCACTTACTACCATGACCGTCTCCTTCTCAGGATCATTGACTACAATCATACCAATCAATGCATCATCACCCTCATCGAGACGCATACCACGAACACCGGTAGAAGTACGTCCCATGGTGCGGATCTGATTCTCATCGAAACGAACGGCACGACCATTGCGGTTAGCGAGAATCAACTCATTATGGCCATTGGTCAAGCGAACATCTACCACCTCATCGCCTTCAACGATATTGATGGCAATCACACCGTTGGCACGAGGACGAGAGTATGCTTCCAGACAGGTCTTCTTGACGGTACCATTCTTGGTAGCGAAGACTACATAGTGGCTGTTGATGAACTCTGCATCATTCAATCCCTTCAATCGGAGGAATGCATTCACCTGATCATCGCTCTCAATGTTGAGGAGGTTCTGGATTGCACGACCCTTTGAATTGCGGTCACCCTCTGGAATCTCGTAACACTTCAGCCAGTAGCAACGGCCCTTCTTGGTGAAGAACAGCATAGTCTGGTGCATGGTTGCAGGATAGATATACTCAGTGAAGTCCTTATCACGAGTGCGGGCACCCTTGGCACCAACGCCACCGCGAGCCTGCTCACGGAACTCTGACAATGGAGTACGCTTGATGTATCCGAGATGACTGACAGTGATTACCACTGGGTCGTTTGGATAGAAGTCCTCTGGATTAAACTCATGATCGTCTGGCTTGATCATTGTACGACGTGCATCGCCATACTTCTCCTTCACCTCATTGAGTTCATCCTTCATCACCTTCTTGCAAAGTTCTGGATCGTTCAAGATCTGGTTCAAGTAGTCGATGGTCTTCATCAGCTCATTGAACTCGTTATGCAACTGCTCCAGACGCAAGCCTGTCAACTGGCTGAGGCGCATATCAACGATAGCCTTACTCTGCAGTTCGTCGAGTTCGAAACGCTTCTCCAAGTTGCGCTGAGCATCAGAAGGAGTCTTGCTGGCACGGATGATATGAACCACCTCATCAATATTATCGCAGGCGATAATCAATCCCTCGAGGATATGAGCACGCTCCTGTGCCTTCTTCAATTCAAACTGAGTACGGCGGATGGTAACATCGTGACGATGGTCAACGAAGTACTTCACGCATTCCTTCAAGCTCAAAAGGCGTGGACGTCCATTAACAAGAGCGATGCAATTTACTGAGAATGAACTCTGAAGAGCTGTCAACTTGAAGAGTTTGTTCAAGAGAACATTAGCATTCGCATCACGCTTTACATCAACCACGATACGCATACCCTGGCGGCCAGACTCATCGTTAACATTGGCAATACCATCCACTCTGCCTTCCTTGGCAAGATCAGCAATAGCCATCACGAGCTGCTCCTTGTTGACACCATAAGGAATCTCTGTGATGACAATCTTATCATGATTTTCACCAGACTCGATTTCTGCTGTAGCACGTACCACAATTCTACCCTTACCGGTCTCGTAGGCATCCTTCACTCCCTGGATACCATAGATGGTAGCACCAGTAGGGAAATCAGGAGCAGGGATATACTGCATCAAGCCGTCTGTATCAATATCATTATTGTCGATGTAAGCACAGCAGCCATCAATTACTTCACCCAGGTTGTGGGTAGGAATATTGGTAGCCATACCTACAGCAATACCGTTACCGCCATTTACCAGCAGATTAGGAATCTTGGTAGGCATTACGGAAGGTTCCTGGAGTGTGTCGTCGAAGTTGTTCATCATATCAACGGTCTCCTTGTCAAGGTCGTCCATGATGTGCTCACCCATCTTAGAGAGTCGGCACTCTGTATAACGCATCGCTGCAGGAGAGTCTCCATCTACAGAACCGAAGTTACCCTGTCCATCAATCAGAGTGTAACGCATGTTCCACTCCTGACCCATACGAACCAAGGCACCATACACAGAAGAGTCACCATGTGGGTGGTACTTACCAAGTACCTCACCAACTACGCGGGCACACTTCTTGTAAGGTTTATCACTGGTGTTTCCAATACCGAGCATACCATAGAGAATACGGCGGTGCACAGGCTTGAAACCATCGCGTACATCAGGGAGGGCACGAGCTACGATAACTGACATCGAATAATCGATGTAGCTCGACTTCATCTCCTCCTCAATGTTGATTTTCATGATTCTATCATGATCCATTGTCTGATTTTCGTCCATATTTAAATTTTAATTGTTTATACCTTATTATATATATACCTATTTACCGTCTATTATCAGGCGTTGACAGGTATTTGCCACCATCCAAGGGAGAAGCATCAGCTACAGCTTCCACCCAACCTTGCAAAAATGGCTCGAAATTGCGTTTAAGGGCATTTTTTTGCGTTTTAAGCCGTTTTAGCCTCTGCAAAATCACGACAAAGGTACAAAAATAAAATGAAATAAAAGGCACAGAATCGAAAAAAAACGATAATTTAGCATTAATTGTGTTTTAAATAAGTAAAAAAGTTGCCTAAACTCTTGTTTGTTACCAAAATAATGTGTACTTTTGCATTTGAATTTAATGAGTAAGACATGCAAAATCCATTTCAACATATCAACGACGTACTCAACTACAGTGGCAAAGAAGCCTACCGTATGTTGGGAAATCAGGTGAACACAGAGCACCTGATGTTGGGAATCCTGCATTGTAACAACAAGCAGGTGAACGATATTTTCGAGCATTTTGGCATCAACACCGACGTACTCCGCTCCACGCTTTACGATTCGCAGGAACAGGCGATAGACAAAATCTCTGCTGAGGAAATTGCGGAAACAGAAGAAGGACGAGCCTTGAAGTACGACAAGGAGACCAGCGAAGTTATCAGCGAAGCCATTATCGAAGCTCGTCTCTGTGAGGGAAAGGCTGCTTTGGTACAACCGGAGCACCTGCTGCTCGCCATCCTGAAGAAGGATGAGTGCGACCCTGCCAAACTGCTCATCACACAAGGTCTGACCTATAAGAAACTGTTCGACTATATCAATGGTATCAACCTGGACATTGACAACAAACTCAATAAGTTGAACCAAGAAGTAGAGAACTACAAGCGCAATCAGATTGACGGGGATTCAGAACAGGAAGCTGTAGATGAAAAACCGGAAACAGAGACTGCGCCAGAGCAGGAACAAGAATCTGCCGAAGGCGACATCAACATGATTGACCTGCGAGATAAGCAACAACTTCCAGAAAATCAGGAAGAAGCCGATACTTCTACCCTTCCTGACGGTGCAGCTTCAGCCCAGGACAATCAGGGAGACCTGCTGGACCCAGAGGAGGAACCTCTTGACTTCAGTGAAAATCAAAATTCCAACAACGGAAAGCAGGATGGTAACAACGGCAAGCGTACACGCAATGTAGTGGGCGCCAAGCCAACCAAGTCGAATACTCCATTTCTGGACAAATTCAGCTACGATCTGACCAAGGCTGCCAAGGACGGAAGCCTGGATCCTGTAGTAGGAAGAGACAAGGAAATTACCCGCCTGATGGAGATTCTGGGAAGAAGAAAGAAAAACAACCCAGTATTAATAGGTGAACCTGGCGTGGGCAAAAGTGCCATCGTAGAAGGATTGGCACAGATGATTGCCAAGGGCGACCAGAGTTCCCTCTTCTTCAACAAGCGAGTATTGAGTCTCGATATGACAGGCATTGTTGCCGGCACCAAGTTTAGAGGTCAGTTTGAGGAGCGCATCAAGGGCGTCATCAAGGAACTGGAAAGAAATCCGAACATCATCGTTTTCATCGATGAAATCCACACTCTGATTGGTGCGGGTGGTGCTGAAGGAAGCATGGATGCTGCTAACATTATGAAACCAGCTCTGGCACGTGGCTTCATTCAGTGCATCGGAGCCACCACCCTCAACGAATATCGCAAGAGTATTGAAAAGGATGGTGCTTTGGAACGTAGATTCCAGAAGATCATCGTAGAACCTACTACGGCAGAAGAGACACTGGAGATTCTGCATAACATCAAGGAGAAATACGAAGAGCATCATAATGTGAGCTACACAGACGAAGCACTGAAAGCATGCGTAAAGCTTGCAGACAGATACATGCACGACCGTTCCTTCCCAGATAAGGCCATTGATGTGATGGACGAGGCTGGTGCTCACATTCACATTAACAGTGCGACCATCCCTGACGAACTCATAGAGGCTGAAAAGAAACTCAATGCAACCATCGCCAAAAAACAGGCTGCCGTGGCAAGCCAGAATTTCGAGATGGCTGCAACATTGAGAGACTACCAGACAAAGCAGGAACACGACATTGAGATGATGCGCAAGCAATGGGAGCATGGCGATCCGAACCACCGTGTCACCCTAGACGAAACGGAAATCGCCAAGGTAGTAAGCAACATGACAGGCATCCCTGTCCAGCAAATGGCAGAGAGCGAGAATATTCGGCTGAGAAATATGGGCAAGGTACTCAAGGAAAAAGTGATTGCCCAGGACGCTGCCATCGACAAGGTTGTGAAATCCATCCAGCGCAACCGCATGGGACTGAAAGACCCTAACCACCCTATCGGTGTATTCATGTTCCTTGGTCCTACCGGTGTCGGAAAGACCTACCTCGCCAAGAAACTGGCAGAAGAAATGTTCGGTTCGGCAGATGCACTCTTCCGCATCGATATGAGTGAGTATGCTGAAGGATTCAACACTTCACGACTCATCGGTTCGCCTCCAGGATACGTTGGCTATGATGAAGGTGGACAGTTGACAGAGAAGGTACGCCGCAAGCCTTACAGCATCGTTTTACTGGATGAGATAGAGAAGGCAAACAGCCAGGTGTTCAATCTCTTGCTGCAGGTAATGGATGAAGGAAGACTGACAGATGGAAATGGTCGCCTGATTGACTTCCGTAACACCATCATCATCATGACCTCCAACGCCGGTACCCGACAGCTCAAGGAATTCGGCAGAGGCGTAGGTTTCAATGCAGGCGGAATCGGCAGCAACGGAATGCCTATCGACGAAAAGGATAAGGAATATGCTCGTAGCGTCATTCAGAAGCATCTGTCCAAGCAGTTTGCTCCGGAATTCCTCAACCGTCTCGATGAGATTATCACCTTCGACCAGCTCGATTTGCCTGCTATCACCAGCATCGTAGATCTGGAGCTGAAATCTCTCGTAAAGCGAGTTGAAAATCTGGGCTACCATTTCCAGATGACCGACAAGGCAAAGGAATTTGTAGCCAGCAAGGGATATGATGTGCAGTTTGGTGCCCGCCCATTGAAGCGGGCTATTCAGAACTACGTGGAGGACGGACTCTGCGAGCTGCTGATGGAAGGTAACCTGAAGCCAGGAGCCACCATCAGCATCGGAAAGAATCCGAAGAAAGACGAATTGACTTTCAAAAATATGATAAAAGATTAATTTGGTATATAAAATCTTACATCGGGGAGTTTGCCTGTGAAGGTAGGCTCCCTCCCATTTTGTTAATGATGGTTAACGCAAAGAAAACTCTTCACAAATTATTTTCTCAATTAGAAAATTTTAGTTACCTTTGCATTCACGTAAAGAGAAAAGCCATGATGGCTCAGTTGGTAGAGCAACGCATTCGTAATGCGTGGGTCGCGGGTTCGAGTCCCGCTCGTGGCTCTTTCTTGTGAAAGGAGTTAGTATTTTCCTTCGCGAGATTAGCACATCGGTAGTGCACGGGCTTCCCAAGCCTGTGAGGCGGGTTCGACTCCCGTATCTCGCTCCATCCCTCGTAAAGGCTCTTTCCTTATTTAGTCGCTCCCTTATTTAGTTCATCCCTGCCATTGTCTGAAAATTCAGCACTAGAAGCGTAAACCTTTACGCACGATTTTTGGGGTTTTTCGATATAAGATACCGATATTTTTTATACCTTTGCATCAGATTTCAGAAAGATAAGAATTTCTTTTCTAATAGGTACGGGTTCCTTTTTTATTAGGTTCAAATTCCTTTTCAGAAAGATATAGGTATCGAGAAAGAAATAGATGATATTCTATTATGAAACTAACGAATAAAACAAATAACAAACAATATAAACAGATCATGAAAGAGCTTAAAGCATTGAACAAGCGCACTGCTCCTAAGAGCGTAGCGCCAGAGAAAATCATTCAGTTTGGTGAAGGTAACTTCCTCCGTGCATTCGTAGATTGGATTGTATGGAATATGAATAAGAAAACCGACTTCAACGGTTCTGTCGTTGTCGTTCAGCCATTGGCTGGCGGTATGGTAGATTGGTTGAATGGTCAGGACTGCCTCTATCATGTTAACCTTCAGGGTAAGGAGAACGGACAGGCTATCAACACATTGGAGCGTATCGACGTAATCAGCCGTGCGTTGAACCCATATTCTCAGAACCAGGCTTTCATGGCTTTGGCAGAGCAGCCAGAGATGCGTTTCATCATCTCTAACACAACAGAGGCTGGTATTGCTTTTGATGATTCTTGCAAGTTCACAGATGCTCCTGCAGCTTCTTACCCAGGTAAGTTGGTTCAGTTGCTGTTCCACCGTTACAAGTTCTTCGAGGGCGATCCTACCAAGGGTATGATCCTGATGCCTTGTGAGTTGATCTTCTTGAACGGTCACCACTTGAAGGAATGCATCTACCAGTATATCGAGCTTTGGAAGGAAGACATGGGTGCTGACTACGAGGGCTTCAAGGAGTGGTTTACCAACCACTGCTACGTTTGCGCAACACTCGTTGACCGTATCGTTCCTGGCTTCCCACGCGACACCATCAAGGAAATCCAGCAGAAGGTTTGTTACAAGGACAACCTCGTAGTAAAGGCTGAGAGCTTCCACCTCTGGGTAATCGAGAAGGCAGAAAACATGACTGTAGAGCAGATGCAGGAAGAGTTCCCTGCCCACAAGGCTGGTCTCCACGTTCTCATCACAGACAACGAGAAGCCATACCACGAGCGTAAGGTTACTTTGCTGAATGGCCCTCACACAGTATTGAGCCCTGTTACATACCTCAGCGGTGTGAACATCGTTCGTGATGCTTGCGAGCACCCAGTATTGGGCAAGTACATCCACAAGGTACAGTTCGAAGAGTTAATGCAGACATTGAACCTCCCTATGGACGAGCTTCAGAAGTTCGCTTCTGACGTATTGGAGCGTTTCGAGAACCCATTCGTTGACCACCAGGTAACCAGCATCATGCTGAATTCATTCCCTAAATTCGAGACTCGCGACCTCCCAGGCGTGAAGATCTACTTGGAGCGTAAGGGTGAGTTGCCACAGGGATTGGTATTCGGTCTTGCTGCCATCATCACTTACTACAAGGGTGGAGTTCGTGAGGATGGTGCTCCTATCCAGCCAAACGACGACCAGAAGATCATGGACAAGCTGACAGAGCTTTGGGCTACTGGTGACACCCAGAAGGTAGCAGAGGGCGTACTCGGCTTCGACTACATCTGGCATGAGAACTTGAACGAGACTGTTCCTGGCTTGACAGAGTTGGTTAAGAAGGATCTCGACCTCATTCAGGAGAAGGGTATGTTGGAGGCTGTGAAGACTATCCTCTAATATTGGATAAAAAAGACAATACCAATTGAAAAGACAATATAAATAGGTATTATTAGAAGGTAAAAAGATAACGTAAAGTCCGGTAAGGCAAGCGAAAGCTTGATTCTTACCGGACTATTTCTTTATGAAATGGACTGACACTTGAGAAAAATTAAAGCCAATAGCTTAAGATAAATAAAGCCAATAGATGGCTGCAAGAACAGCTACGAGAATAACTCCCACCACCATCTTGACCATACAGGTTGCAACCTTCTTCAGGATAAAGAGACCAACAACCAGCGCCACCAGGGCAAAAGCATAATAAAGGAAATCATTATCCATTCCGTCCCTCCTTTCTGAATGGCTTGCGGTTTGCCTCCTTAGGATTTCTGCCTCTTTCATCGAAAGGTCTGTTATCTTCCTTCATCGCTCTGACGAATTCATTAGGAATCGGAGTCTCGAATTCCATTGGCTGATGGGTTACCGGATGATAGAAGCAGAGAACATAGGCGTGCAGGCAAAGGCGACCGCATGGATCATCACCATTACCATACTTGATGTCTCCACATACAGGATGACCCATATCGGCTGTATGAACACGAATCTGGTTCTTGCGGCCTGTCTCCAACTTATACTCTACCAGAGAATGCGCTGTGGTT
The DNA here is from genome assembly GCA_021636625.1 of Prevotella sp. Classification (GTDB taxonomy): domain Bacteria; phylum Bacteroidota; class Bacteroidia; order Bacteroidales; family Bacteroidaceae; genus Prevotella. The sequence continues at coordinate 25,321 of JAJWLX010000003.1, forward strand.
CGTTGCAGGGTATGGAAATGGGTAACAGCATACTTGCCACCATTGTCAGTATCGCTGGCAAAGGTAATGTACGCCTTGTTGTCCTTCAACCAGTTGGCAACCGTACCTTCATCCTCCTCCATTTCTCCTGAAACCAGCGCCACGTATCGGCGGTCGTATACATTATGATGCCAGTCATCTTCCAGGGCAAGTTCAGTCTGCTTGTCCTTGGCGTAAATCATCAAGCCCGAAGTATCTCGGTCAAGGCGGTGCACCACGTGAGCCTGACAGTTCTGACGGGTCTTGTGGAAGTAATCATCCAATACGCTCTTTACATTCAGGGTAGAATGACCGGCAGCCATACTGAGAATGCCTACGTTCTTTTCAATGACGATGAGATAACGATCCTCATAGACAATCTTAAGATAACGGCTCTTGAAGACATCCTGGTTCTTCTTGGTCTTGCTCACGCTTACCTTCATACCAGGTTTCAGGGCATAGTCAAATTGGGTGATGGTTTTTCCATCCACCTTGATTCCCCTACCCTGCAGAGTCTGCTTCACCTTGGTCTTGCTAGGACCTTTCACGTTTTCCATCAGCCATTCCAACAACTGTGCTGGCTTTTCCACCTTGTAGTGGTCGTATTCATTGGGATTTCCGTAGCCATAGGCATTGTTGGTGTGCTTACTAAAATTTCCTTTTCTATTTTGTTGTCTCATGTTCTAAAACCAATTTCGTGTTTTGGATTCATCTTTTGTTCTTAACACTCAAACCGAAGAATCAGCCCCTATTGGCGCCAATTCAGCCTACAAAAGTAAGACTTTTCTGCAAAATAACAAAGAGGAGACCAGTTTTTAACTAAAAATTAGTAACTTTTGCCAATAAAACATTGATATACAAATAATTTTTCGTACCTTTGCACCCAAATAAAGATAAAATCAGATAAAAAGATATTTAGAAATAAGGAATGATTACAGTAACGAATTGGGCATCCTAACTATGTAAGTCTCTGTATATCAGCAATAGTAGTAAAACAACAATCCATTTATTTTACATAAAAATACCACAAAAACAGTGTTTTAAGGTGTTTTGAGGGTACTTTTTGCAAGTGATATGCAAGTGCTACTTGCCTGTAAAGTGAAGGATTACAAAAGAAATCATGACTATGAAGGTATATGTAGAGTCAAAGACAAACAAGGTATTTTTCTCGGTAACCCACATGACGAAGAGGTTCTATGTCTACACCGGGTTGCAGACAACTGAGAAGTTCAGCGGCATGATGTTTCCGAAGTCTGACAAGTCTGCAAAAGCGAAGACGAGAAGACTCGCAGAGCTTTATGCCAAGTGTGAGAGCTATATCCTCGACCATCATGACGAGTCACCGGATATGATGAAGGAGCATCTGAAGGAGATATGCACGGGAGCCAAGAAGGAAGACAAGTCTCCGTTTCTCAGCTTCATGAAGGCATTCGCCGAAACGAGAGAGAAGCCGAATACCAGGAGGAGCTACGAGAGAACATACCGATGCGTAGAGGCATACGACGGTAAGTGCAGTTTCAACACCATAACCAAGGACTGGCTTGAAGGGTTCATCAGGCATGAGATGGATAAGGGAAGGAAGACCAACGGCATCTCGAATGACATCACCCACATCAAGGCTGTCTTCAAGAAGGCCATCGATGATGGCAAGACACAGAACTTTCCGTTCCACTATATCAGGCTCAAAAAGGAGGAAACAAGGAAGCGCTGTCTCTCACTGGAGCAGATGAGAGAACTTAGGGATGCCAAATTACACGGCAAGCAGGCTCTGTACCGCGATTTCTTCATGTTGGGGTTCTACCTCATAGGTATCAATGTTTCGGACCTCCTGACGCTAAAGAAGGAGGATTTCCGCAATGGTAGGATAAGCTACTACCGGAACAAGACAGGTAGATTGTACGACATCAAGGTGGAGCCAGAGGCTATGGAGATAATAAGCAGATACCGCAGCAGAAAGCCGCAGTACCTGCTCAGGTTCTTCGAAGATGCAGGAACTTTCGACGTGGACCACTTCACGAACAATATGAACCGTACGCTGAGAAGGATTGGCCCGAAGGATCCTAAGGATTTGAGAAAGGCATCACCTCGTCCAATCGACAGCCAGATGTCTTCGTACTACAACAGACATAGCTGGGCGACGTTTGCGTCAGAGATAGGTATTTCACTCGAAACAATCGGTCGAGCACTGGGTCACTCTGTATGGGACAATACTGTAACCGCAGTATATGTCAAGTACGACAAAAAGACCATAGACGAGGCAAACAGAATGGTTATAGACTACGTTAACTCTGATAAGCCCAACGATAGCCGCGGTGAGTCTTCATCTGCCCTCTAAGGCATTTATAGATGCTGCCTGAGTAATATCCGTCCTTAACAGCGCTTTTTATGGACGGGTATTTCTTTACATATCCAGAGCTAGATATACGGCATATAGCTACCGTATATCTAGTCATGGTCTTTGCAGCAAGTTTCACATGCTTCTTGGTATTTCTGTTGTGAGCATTCTCGCATGCGGTCACCCATCTCAAATTGTCAATGCAATTATTTTTCGGATTGCAGTCCTTGTGATCAACGTACTCTTTATCCTTTGGCTTATGGATGAAAGCCATAGCAACAAGTCGATGTACAAAGAAGTTTTTCTGCTTTCCGTCGGCAAGGCGAAGCTTAACCTTATAGTATCCTCCTGCATCTGGAGTCTGCGCCAGGAAGAATCTTTTTCCATGTACGTACTTGAAGATTCTTCCCTTATTTGATACGTGGTAACCGCAACCGATACTTTTAAATTCCTCTTTCATAATAGCTCTATTTTTTAGCGTACAATTCGTCAAGTTCCTTGGTAAGCTCAGAGATTTTATCGGAAATCTCAGATTCCTCCTTCTCTGCATGATTCATCGCGTCTACAAGCTGTCTCGATGTTATCTTGCGCTTGCAGTAATTGACCTTGGCGTGTTCGCAATCCCATCTTTCCTTCCACAGATCTCTCAGTAATCTAAAGACGTCTGCGACCTTGCTCTTTTGGGATGCCTGTAGACACGCTGATTCCAGTTTCATCTCTGTATTCATCAGCTTCCAGTTGACTTCAACTAATTTCTTCTCAGTCTCCTTAAGCTTTTCCTTTGTCTCTATAAGCTCTATCTTCAGTTTCTCGTTGCAGCGGGATGTGTAGCAGACTTCTGAAACGAGGAAAACCATGATGGCGCAATCAGCAACCACGTCCCAGTTTACAAGGGAGGCCTCCACAATACAGAGGCAGCTACCGAGAATAATGCACACGACAAAGATGTCGATGCGGTCGAAAATCATTTTAAATATTTCTTTCATATGCTTAACATTTTTGGTTTGACAACTTATTATTGAGCCTGATGTAGAAGTATCTCGGCATCTTTATTTCTTGTTTTTTTTGTCGGTACGAATCTAGTGTAAGGTCTTACTTCTAGTCCATCATCCTCTCGTGTCTGAACCCTTTCCCAATATGCCATATTATCGTAAGTAATAGCAATATTACGAGGATGAAAGCCACCGGCGAACCTGAAACTAACAGATTTAACTCTTTTACTTGCTTTGGAAAATTTTGCGATTTCTACCTGAAAATCCATAGGAAAATGTGAGGGATCCTCCATGCAACCTAGAATCTCTTTATCTTGAGAGTGAATAGCTACTTCTGCATCTGCTGGAAGTCTATCAAGCATTTCTGAAATGTTGTCCAGGATAATGCGCTTCATTTTTACTTTATTCATTTCATTCTCTTCCGATACTGCATCCTTAAAGATGCTGTATATATCCCTGTCGTGAACAGCAGAGATTAAAGCGCAATAAGACCAAGTACCATTATCGTTCATTACGAAATCTCTCCCAAACCAAATGTCGTACATTCTCGGATTTGGCTGTCCGTAGGCATACATCTCTACGCTTCCTTTCCACTGAAAACGCTCCGTTTCGTATTTTTCTTTGGCTCTATACCATTCGTCGTATTCCTTACCGAAGTCCTCCTTCCACATTTTCTCGTAAGTGGACTTTGCAAACGAGGGCCAGCATTTCGTTACTTTACCTCGACAGGTAATCCAGCCTGTGTCATTTAATCTTTTCCATAACGCCTCAATTCTATTATCGTCAGCATCTGGAAGGTACACTCTGTTACAATAACAAACAAACTCTTCTTTTGTAGGCAAAGTATTAGTGTCTATGCCCGTAATAAATGTAGCTTTTACCATAATTCTTTATCTTAGTGTCTATTACTTTTCTTTATTCCATATTTGTCGCAAATCTCGCAATACGCTCCGTACGCCATTTCGTCAGCCATCTCGTTATAATGGTCGCCGTTATGGCCTTTAACCCAATGGAGGCGAACTCCTGACACGTGACGAGAATGCTTTTGGTAGAGCTCCCATAGGTCACCGTTTGTGTCCGGCTTGTACGTCTTCTCCAGGGTCAGAATGCTATATTTGCTATCAGTATAAACATCAACGCAGGCGCCGTCCGGGCAGGCATTGACCGCAGAAATTATGGCAAGCAGCTCCATACGATTGTTCGTAGTGTTGAGTTGGCCGTGATTCTTGACTCTAACAACCTCTCCATCCTTAATCAGGACATAGGCGGATCCACCTGCCTTTCTGAATGAGTTGTTGTCACAGCTACCATCAGTATAAGCGATGTAGTGCATTCCATTGTCCGGGAACTCCTCTTCTTCGCCGCTTTTTTCTGATACTGATGCTCGTTTGTATGGCTTGCGACCGAATTTTGGAAGCACGATGCCATTGTAGCATATAACTAGTATCTGCCAGCTCTTTGGAGGGTCGCCGTTTTTCTTCCTCCAGCCGACTTTTTGGCAGGTTTTCCACAATTCTGATGTGAACTCTCTGTCATTATACCCAAGCTTCAGTGAACAGAAGTCCTCAAACTCCTCGCGCGTGGGTATAATAATATTATTTTCTTTATCTTTATCCATGATATAATATTTTATTTAAATTTATATTTACATTATTAAAAGAATATGGAACAGGTTGCAGATAGCTGATTGAGAGAATCCCCCTTACCCACAAGAAAAACTTGCAGGAGTAGGATTCCTCGAATGGCATGGACCCAGTATATTGACCCTTCATTCGACCTCTGCACGAACTACACGTGCTTCAGCGTCGCAGCTTTCGGATTGTAGCATCCACCCTTCTCGTGCCTTCTGCGATTAAACCCTGCACTTTTGCCATGAGTCCCACTTGCATTTAAAGTCTTGGTGTGCGTGGTGTATTCAGCCGTCTCTTCCACCTTGACTTCGAGGAATAGGATAAAAGAATTTACCCTATCCTCTGCTCAGTCGCTCTCTGAACATCGGATAGGGTATATCATGGAGTGGCAAAAGCCACTAAGATAAAGCGTATTCAATTTACCAGTGAGCGATTTCTGATAAGCTGATGCAAAGATACGACGATTATTCTTACCCTCCAAATGCCTGATTTGTGTCAAAAATCTGCTCATTCAAGTAAAAAGTAAAAACAAAAATCCCGAAACGGCTGATTTAGATATGAATTTCGGTTGGAGTAAAAACAGGAATTTGTGCCATTCATTAAAGTATAGAATATTTACATTAACACTTTTTAAGAAAAAAGAGCGTTTTTTGATGTGTTTTTAGTGGTGACTTTTAATAAAATAGCCGCCCATCTGTGAAGTGATGAGCGGCTAGTTGAATATTTTAATCGTCGGAATCGACTACTCTTCCGTTACTGATTACGTTGCAGAGCGCTCTGGAGAACAGGTAGTCTGCTCTTGCCTTCTCCTTGTCGCCTCCGCAATTTCTAAGGCATTCATTATAAACGTCCTTCTCCGTTCCGTACAGGTATCCTCCGTCAACATTCTCCAAAGCCTCCTTGATTGAGCCTTTTCTCTGGTCTCTATCCTCCATATCCAATAGAGCCTCGTCGTATTGGGTTCCCCTCTCTCTGTTCTCCAGCTTCAGAAGCGTGTACTCCATTTTGGAAGACGTATAGCCACCAAAGCCATTCTGTCCTCTTCCTATGAACGAAATGGTACACATGGAGTCGTTCGAGAATACTATCTTCTCTTTTGATATACTGAAAGACTCCGGATTCTTCGCAAGTTCCTCTAATGTGCTTCGCAGCTGTTTCTTCGTCTTGTGTTCCATAGAATTGCAGGAAACAAGCGAAAAACCAGTAATAGAGATTATCGCTGCTAATAATACTTTCTTCATAACATTCCGCTTGACCGTGTTGCGTAGGGCTTGGTTATTAATTGTAGGAGCCGAAGCTCCCTATTTTTGGCTAATCGGGGCCGTTTTAAAAATCCTCCCCTACCCTCACGGGCAAGAGAGGACAACCATTTAAACTAATCTAGTTATGAATTACTAGAAGTATATCATTTTCCGCCTTTGATGACATCCCATACGGAATGCTTTCCGTCGGCAGTGAGAAGGTTTCCGCAACCGTCGATAGGTCTTCCTCTCTCATCCTCCCAATGGTCATGATACCAGTGATACCACTTTGCGACAAACTCCTCGTAAGGCATTGTCTCCCGAACATCGCTGAGGCTGTTGCGCTCTTCCTCTGTAGGGGATGAGACGAAATCATCCGTGTAATCGTCCATTCTATAGAAAAAATCATTGTCGAAGTCACGAAGTGCCTTGTCGAGCTCATCGTAACCCTTGATTTCCCCATCGAACGCCTTTTCCCAGATATTTTTAAGTTTCTCGGCATATTCCTCACGGCATTCGTTGGCGTAATTGGCCAACTCTTCTTCTGTAAATCCTTCTAACATAATTCTAAAAACTTTAATTGGTTAAACAATAGCAGGAGATGGCTAATGGCCATCTCCAGTTTTAGCTTGGTCCTCATCTAGACCATCATCCAGATCCTTATCGTATACACCGAACAGTCTCAGGGTACTGCTGTCAATCTCCGTCTTCCCGACAATGTAGCGCTGCGTCATCTGGATATTAGGCTTACCGTTACTAGTATGCCCCATCATGACGGCAATTTGTTCTAGCGGTACTCCTTTCTTGGAAAGATTCGTTGCGAACGAACGCCTACCTGTGTGCGAAGAAATGAAGCGGTACTTCTTTCCGGTCTCCTCCTTTCCGGCCTTGAATACCTTCGTGTTCGCATCTATTCCGCATTCACGGCAGATATCACGAAGGGTTCTGTTGAAGGTCATCTCGCTGATTTCACCAGGAAGGGGCTCAACGCCAGTGCCGCATACCAGGAACGGACGGAGCTTCTTGTGAAGAGGAACCCTCACCTCTGTCTTGGTCTTCTGTGCTACATACACCAGGAAGTGTCCTGTATCATCGATGTTCTCGGGGGTTATCCTCTGACAATCGCTATATCGTGCTCCACAGAGGCATTCCATGAGGAACATGCGCTGAACATATCTCTTCGTCTGTCCTCTTGGATTGTAATTGATGATTCTGTTTATCTCCTCATCTGAGAGGTAGACAGACTGGACAGGAACAGCCTTCGTTCTTAGTATCTTTCCGAACGTAGGGCTGTTTATCTCCTTTGTCGCATCGTTCTCACGTATCACTGCCTTGATCGTGGCGCATACGGTCTTTGCGGAGTTGGGAGCGTAGTTCTCCTTGATCTTCTCAAAGAGGTCACGGAGGTTGTCGTCAGTGATGTCTTCCCACAATGGCTTGTGGCCCAACAGCTCATCGAACATTCTCACGACCTTGACGAACTTCGGATACTTCCAGATATAAGCTCCGTAGAAGGTGTTGTGCCTCCATGCGTTGCTGTGATAGTCAGAGAACCAGCCCTGCTTGATAGCGAGCTTGTACTTCTCCTGCTGAACAGGGCTTAACAGTCGTTCCCAGTCTCTTGTCTTGATTCTTAATTCTTCTGTCATAATTCTATTATTTTGGTTACTAGTGGCAAAGATACTAAAAGTTTATAATATAAACCATCATCTTTGCCATTTTTAACGCTAAATTAACTTTCGAACTCATCGTTTAGCTCGTAGGCAATACTGGCGAGCGACTCGAAGTCCATCTCGAAATCCATAGGGGATACTCTCTTCACCACTCTTTTGTAGCTCATCATACGTAGCGTGATAGTCGGGATAGCGGTATCCTCGCCGTTAGTTTCAATGAGGACAGCTTCGAAAAGCCCGTCGCTGCACTTAACCGGACGTTTCAGCTCTTTGCGGATGATTCCGTGCTCATACATTATCTCACGGATGGTGCATGCAAGCTCCATCTTGGCTGTTGAACGCAACTCATCAATCTTGTCTTTCAATACTTTTCTATCCATAATCTTAATATTTTGGTTTAACTTGATGCCCGCCGTTTTCCGGTAGGCTTGTTTGGCTTACTGATTCTCTACGATGTGATTGGCAATCTCAGCCTCAATGTGTTCCTTGAACCATCTGCACGCAGCATCAAGCTTCCATCTGAGGTCGTCATCGTGGATATAGCTCGTCATCGTGCGGGCATTCTCGATATCCTGGAGCATCCCACACACTCCATAGTGATACTTCTCGTCCTCATAGAGCTTGTAGTCAAGCTTTCGAACTAAAGTACATTCATCCTCGGTTACATCGAACGTATCTCCGTCCTCGTCCTTGAGTGATATTCGGTCTCCTGATATATCATCTACGGTGCATATCTTGAAATTCTCGTACCACTTATCGAAATCGTCAGGATCTGGATTGTTCCACATAACCTTGTCGCCAAGCGTTACGCTGTTTCCGTTAACGTCCGAGAACTCTCCCTTCCAGTTGATTCCCGCACCTTCGTATTCTCCGATAAGACCTAGCCAGTCCTCATCGGTTGCCACGTCCAGGCTGTCGAGGTCTTCCTTTGGAGTCTTACTGTGTCTGCGGAAGCAGTTGATTGTGTCCAATGTCTCGCCTGGGTAATCATTCTCGGATGCGAATCTCTTTACTCTTTCAATATCGGTCATATTCATAAATTTTAATTGGTTAAACATTGCACCCTCCGAAGAGGGCTGTTTAGGCTTTCTGGTAAGCGAGAATCTGTATGTGGCGCATCTCGAAATTGGCGAAGATGTTGAGATATACACCATCGTCAGTAAGAAGGGTAACTCCATTGTTCTCCTCTGTGATGATTTTCTTTTTCTCTGTGCCCATGAGGTTGTTCACCAAATCATTTGCCACGATAGCCAAACGGAGCTTATTCGCGCTGTCCTTTATCCATCTGACATCCATGGCATTGCCATAGACCTCTGCATGACATGCATTTGAGTAGATAAACCCGACAGCCTCGTTGCATCCGTCGTCCGTATACTCGCCATCATCGAACATCTTCACCCACAGAGACTCATAATAGAGTTCATTCTCCATGTCGTACTTATTCAACTTGATCACATTTACATCTACTATTTCCATAATCATTCTATTTAATTGGTTAATACTAGGAGCGTGAAACAAAATGTTCCACGCCTTATTCGGCTCAAACCGGCAGAGACACGATGTACTCCTTCTTCTTCTTTCGTGTTCTACTCTTCACAGTGAATCCACAAAAATCTCTCAGCCACCCGGCAGCATTGCCTATGAACGGCTCGTTCACCATAAGGATAGGACGAAGCATTCCGCTCTTCTTCATGTACTGATAGTCTATGAAGTCGAACGGATCATCCGGGTCCTCACTCTTTTTTGCCCATATGTTCACATCGAGATAGTCGATGAAGTCTCCCTCTGGCGGGTTATCCATCTCAATGAACCTCTTTGGAGTCAGGAGAATCGTTTCCTTTGCCTCATGTGTCATGAAGAAATTCTCCACAACCTCGTCGAACTTGTCCATGTCCATCTTTTTCTGGACGATTCCCTTTCTCTTCATGATGTCAGAAGCCTTGATCATTTTTGTTCCTCTTCTTGCTGTTGCCATAATTCACAAATTTTAAATGGTTAGACATAGAACCCTCCGAAGAGGGCTTTTGGCTAGTGTGCGAGGAATCCAACCGCCTGACCCTTGCCGATGGACCAGCATAGTCTGTCTTCCTTCAGGCATTCCGTACAGTTGCCGGTACAGAGTAACGTTCCCTGTGGAGCCGAAGTCTCGCTCTCGAAGATAGGATGTGCCTCCGGGAATCCGTGTCGGTTATCCATCTTAAGACCAAGCCATCCCGAGAAGAGGATGTGCATATTCTCCGGAATGACGTTACCATCATCTAGGTACTCGTTGCACACGTCGAACATCTTCGTGAACGCCAGGAACTTGGTATCCATATGCTTGCGAGCAATCTCGCACATCTTGTCAAGATACCATTTGTCCTGTATGTCGCCACCGATGTGGAATCGGAATGCTCTAGGATAGCGGTAGTTGAGGTAGTCATCAATCTCCTTGAAGTATCGCTCAGGATCCTCGTGTAGGATGGCAGAGTTGATGGCTCTCGTCTTGATGACCTCCTTGTAGATCATGTCGTTGCGCAGGTCGTAGCAGCTCTTGGAACAGATTGCGCAGTTACCGCAGTCCATGACCGGGATAAGCGATACAGATGGGATTGCTCCCAACTTGCTGTTGCCCTCACTGATCTTGACGTGCAGATTCTCTACGTCCTCTAATGCATTCTCGTAAGCTGCCTGTGCCTTTGACAGACGGTTTTTCATACCTTCCTTGTTTAATGTCCAGTAATTTCTACTCATAATTCTAATTAAATTGGTTAAACTTGGGGTACAAAAAAACCGGCGTGTCTCACGACAGACCGGCTTGAACCATTTAAACAAAATCTAGTTATGATAAGGAGCCAGCCGCTGCTAACGGCTGACCTTTTGGCTAATCTTCATCTACTTTTACATTGTAGTGAAATCTTACAGTAAGGTAGTCCATACACAGAGAGAATGTATAGATTAAAGGCTCTGCCTGTCGTTCGTCGAGATACTGCTTCGTCTCGTAACAATATATGTTGTTCTTGGACTCGCCTGTTAGTCGTTTGACAATCTCTCTGCCCCACTCTGATGTGCTCCACGGGCGTAGCTTCTTGATAGACAAGTAGTTTTCATTATACTCTATCATTGTAGGTACACCGCCGACAAATCCCAATGAGAACTTATCGCTAAGATATTGCGAATCATCAAAGATAGCATCGAGAAGTGATTCCTCAACGACATTCTTTCCATCAATAGGAGCCTTCACATACTTTCTTGTGTCTACATTAATTTTCTTCATAATCCTTCATTTTATTGGTTAGACATTGAATCGGTTACCGAATCAGTAACCGACTTTTGGCTAGAATGGCTCCCGGCTGGCGCCTTACTCTAAAAGTTTGATCTAGAGAGCTTAGATTGAAGGATTACCTCCAGTAGTAACTGGAGGAGATCCTTCGTTGAAGAAGCTCTTGTGAATTCTTGCCGGGCCACCATACTACAGGCGGCGAACCTTACTACTTACTGGAGATTACCTTCTCGACCTTAGCCTTATGCCACTCGTTAATCTTGCCCAGGATATCGATATCGTTCTCTATAATGAGCTGCTTGAGAACACCGAGCATTCTCCAGCCCTGCTCATCATAGAGCTTTGCTTTAGACTCAAGCTCCTTCAACGAGTTGGCTTCTGACATCTTCCGTCCGTTTTTCCAGAATCTGGCTCCGTGGAACATAATGAGGTTTCTCATCGTGTAGTAGGAACCAGAACCATTGTAGGCAGTAATGAACACATCAGCCTGCTTTGTGTCCCAAGAGAGATGCTTGCGGTTCTTGTTGAACTCGTGAACGGCATCGTAGACCTCCTTGTAGGTGTTGCTGTCGTACATCTTGCGCGCGAGGCTGCTAAGAGGGGCATATACCTTCTTCTCCAGGTCTACGACGAAGATGTCCTTGTTCTGAAGACGTACATAAGGATTGCCCTTACAGGTATGCTTGTATGTCTTCTTCACGTTTCCGTGCGCGTCTTTCTTGACTTTGTAGATGAGGTTGTCATCCACGTACTTGCGGAGCTTCTTGATATAGTCATAAGCCATATCGGCAGCAACGTAGCCTCCGAACCATCTGTTTCTCGCACCGGCATTCTCGTGATCCCCGTGAGCTGCCATCTTCATCTGAGCGTAGAGCTCGTTCTCCAACATGCGCCACTGGTACTCATAGCCCTTCTTCTGTAAAACCTCGTTGAATGACTTTCCGTCCTTCTCCATGTCTCGCAACATGTGGAACATCTGAGACATAACCCAACGACGGAACAGCTTCCAGTTACTTACGTATCCACCCTCGACAATCTGCTTGCCTACCGCATCGATGGTCGCATCGTCCATATCAACAGGGACCGCAGCGCCATTCTCGATCTTGATAAGTTGATCGTCACCGAGAGGGAAGTACTTGCTCACGTCAACGCCTGCTGCCTTAAGAGCCTCGATACGCATCTGCGCCTTGGTCTTCTTGGTAGCTGCTGTAGCCTCTACGTTCTTTGTTACGATGTTCAAGTTCTCACCAGTGATTGTTACAATCTGCTTCATAATTCTAATAATTTAAATTGGTTAATACTAGGAGCGTGAAACAGATTGTTCCACGCCTTGTTCGGCTCTACGATATTTTGCGCGGGAATGCCCACTACCTTTAGGTGTGGGATTAAATCGCACATTTTTCTGAATTTATTTGCAAATTTGAATAAAAAGTTGTATATTTGCAAGTAAAATAACGTTTGCTTATGATTTCATACAAATACAAACTATATCGCACCGATAAGACGAAGCACCTGGATAAGATGCTCCGTGAGGCTGCTTTTGTGTGGAATCATGCACTTGCGCTACAGAAACGGTACTACCGTCTGTATCATAAATACATCGGTCGTAATCGTATGCAAGCACATTTTGCAAAGCGCATTAGTCGTAACCTCCTTCACTCGCAGAGCGTTCAGGAAATACTAGAGCGGCTTGACGATGCCTACAAGCGTTTCTTCAATCATCTGGCAGCACGACCTCCAAAGTTCAGACGTGCGAAGGACTTTTCCTCAATCGTCTTTAAACAGGGTGGTTATTCCCTCAACGGAAACGTGCTAACCATAAACAGAATAAGCAAGCGATACAAGTTCTCGTTGAGCAGACACTACGACGGCAAGGTTAAGACCCTAACCGTCAAGCGCAGTCCGCTGGGAGAGTATTTCATCATCATGGTGCTTGATAAAGCCCCTGTCAGCCTCGGAAAGACACACAATGGTGCATCCGTAGGCATCGACTTCGGTCTAAAAACATACATGACGATGAGCGATGGAACGACGGTCAAAAACCCGCAGTTCTTGAAGACCGAACTCCCTCGTGTACAGCGTGCCTCTCGCAAATTATCAAAGACCGCATCGGACAGTCACCACCGACAGGCTCGCCGGAAGGAACTCGACCGCATTCTAGAACGTATAGTCAATCAGCGGAATGAGTTCCAGTGGCAACTGGCACACCATCTGTGTAGGCAGTATGACCGTATCTTCATCGAAGACCTCCAGCTCACCGGCATGTCTGCCTTGTGGGGTAGGAAGATGAGCGACCTTGCACACGGTGCGTTTGTCACCAAGCTGGAGTATGTAGCCTCCAAGTATGGTGTCACCGTCCATAAGATTGACCGATTCTACCCGTCATCAAAGACGTGTACATGCGGCTATGTCAACAAGCAGCTTCAGTTGAAGGATAGGCTCTGGACTTGCCCTGAGTGTGGCGCAGTCCATAGCCGTGACCTTCTCGCTGCCCAGAATATTCTTCGGCAGGGCATTGCCGAATTGGAGAGCACAAGTAAGACACCTTCCGCAAGGAGGGCGCATGTGCGCCTGCATCCAAGAATCTCACGTATTCATGCGTGAGAGTATGTCAAGCCCCACCCTTGTTTGGCTCAATCCAGTCTCTGAGGATAATCAGGTCCTTATCGTTCTCCGAACACCAGAACCAAGTTCCCCATCTGCCGTCCCAGTAAAGGTTGCCTCTGAGTAGCTGGACCAGTACGTACAGCTCCAGCTTGCATCTTGCTAGCTCTCGTCGCTCTCCGTACATCATATCTTCGTCTGAGAGCTCTTTCTCAGGCAAAGCCTTGAAGTAATACCGGCGATGTGATTCGGAGCGTTCTGACGGCACAGAATGCTTGTACGCTGCATATTTCTGCTCGATACCTACAAACACTACCTCGGGTGTAAGGTAAGGTGTGTCTTTCGGTTTGTCTTCCTCGGACATCACTATCTTACCATTCACCCTACATGTTCTCTTTTGGAAGTTGATGGTGAACTTAGCACCATTCTCAACTTCATTGATAATCTCGTCGTATGTCATATTCTCAAAATATTTGGTTAATAGGGATAGTGCTTATTCTAGCACTATCAAATTGGCTTCTTCGAGTTCATCCTTACTCAGTACATCTTCGTCTTCTCCGATGTGGATATAGAATTTATCTCCGTTCGCCCACTCCATTGCACGCATATACAACCAGTGAGCCTCCTCGATAGAGAATCCGTCTGCACTTACAGAATCAAGCATCTCTCCCATGCAAACTTCGGAATCCCAGTACTCTTTCTTGATTTCCTCAAGCTTCTTTAGTAATTTACTGTCCATAATTCTCAATATATTGGTTAATAGGAGTGCGCTCAGAGAATCTGTTGCGTAACTATATGCTTTTGATATATACAGTATTATAGTCCTGAGACTCCTGGATATAATCCAGTGATTCTCAGGATGCTGAATACTGTATTTACAATCGACTCTCCTTGCGCACCATTCGGCTCGCAATAGCTATAGCATAGTCTCAGTAGAGTGTTGCATCTCTGTATCGTCTTGATTATTGCATGTATAAGAACGGGACGCGTACCGGGCAACCGCCAGGTTGTGTCCCGTTGTCACATTACATGCAACTGAATCTGTTCTACTCTTGGCTATGCGGACTGCAATGTCCATTTGGTTGTTTGTAGGTACACTCATAGGCTTGTTGCCTTCCTATAATCAACTGATACGAACCAGATGGCTTACGCGGGTTAATATTTAACCTAAGGATTAACCCGCGTTATTTGCAAGCTGGTTGGTAAATTACAGCCTCCTCGTGTACCTCGTTTGGCAATAACGTTGTCTTTATCTGAGAGCGTGACACGTAGCTTTAGCAGCTTGATTATGGAGCTGTTGTAAGACGCCGGAGTACCCGGATAGTGTTCCGGGGAGGCCGGCGGCATGGAAACAGCACCCTTAAACATCTCTCCTCTGAAGACTACCCTCGTGCTTGGGTGATTCCCTGACCGATGGCTCGGCACAATACTATATGTTTCTGATTTGACACAGGATTCGCCAGAATAGATGATCCAGGACGTCGTAAGTAGTATACGACGACGTCCAGGATCAACTACTCTGGTTAGAGAACCTGTTTCGTAAACTTCTGCCATCCATCAGGGAGTGGTGGTGTGCGCCACCGGTGGAAGTCATACGGACCGGCACATTTCTGTACTTCGTTGATGAGCTACGCCTTGTGCGTAAATTTGTCGACAATCCGTCTCAAGTTGCAAACTTGCGAACTTGGACGCATCGTCGACAAATCTCGTTATAGAGGCGCTAGTCTGAATCTGTCCGTCCTTCTTCCACGTCCGTGTGCTCGGTTACAGAGTCTGCCAGTCAGAAGATACTGCGCATAGCTATATCAGCTTGATAATATCCTGGTGGAGAGGATCATAGGACCATCTCTGATTCAGAGATAGGTCCATGATCTTCGAGACCGGATGTTTAAAACATTCTTCTTCATTCCGGCAGTTCCGTGCGCTAGGATGCTAAACTACAGGGTATTCACCAATGTATTGTACGCTGCCCTGCTCGTTCGCAAGGCATTCTGGGCACAACCTATCGATAGATACCCCTTGATTTCGCTCTCTGTCTTACCCCTGTTGGCTTTCACGTTCCTGCCACGGCCTCGGTCTATGCAACCTACAGCCTGAGTCTTAACGTAGCCAAGTCCACCGACCTTCTTCTTGCCTGTCTTGACCGCACGGATGCAGTCCATGACGAAGGTGTTGAGCTTATCAATGTCCTCCTTTACGTTTATGACCGGAAGAACCTGAGTAGCCCAGGAGTAATCGTAGTACCCCTTGTAGAGATATCTGTTCACTGAATTGATGGCTTTCGTCATCGTGGTGTCACGCTTCTTAATCGTCCTCTTCTCAATCTCCTTCTGGAAGGTCTTGATACGAGTGGACGACAGAGAGATATTGTGACCCTTGATGGAATACCCGAGGAACTTGAACCAGTGATTAGCGTCAAGATACTCAACTTTCTTAGGGTTGAGCGTCATCTGCATCATCTCCAGCTCGCTCTTCATGATATCCATCGCTTTCTCATAGTCTTCACCTACGAACAGCGTATCGTCAGAATAGCGGACGTAATATCCGTTAAGCTTAGATAGCTTGTCGTCAAGATGATAGAGAATGACGTCAGCCAGCCATGCAGCAACAGAACATCCCTGCTTGAGGGACTGATACTTCTCACAGAGGTTATTGTCTTCATCGAAATAGATATCCGTATGATAGTAGTCACGAATGACATCTATCAGCGCAGACTTTCCGTGTTTCTCCTCTACCTTGTCGAATGCCCAGTCGATGAAACGAATAGGCACGGAATCAAAGTACTTGGAAAAATCACCTTTCCATCCGATGATTTTACCCTCTGCCGAGTATATTATCCGAGACACATCTTGCACCACACGACCGCAGCCGATACCCTTTTGGTACGACGTACAGCGTGGATGCACCATCTCCGGCATCAGCTCGAACAGGAGGTCGTTGGCAATGCTCAATAGGATTCTGTCTACAGGTTCATTCACATAGACAGTACGGAAATCTCCGTTGTCTTTCGGAATCTTGGCTGTATGTGGCGGCATTATCTTGTAATTGCCGCTCTTGATCCTCTGATACATAGCCAGACGAGCCTCTGGTGTTGTAAGCTGATACATTACTGCTTTGTTCATGTCCTTGAATAAGCCTTTCTCGATAGCATACTGCCATCTGGCTTTCTCGAAGAACATTTCTAGGATTCTGTCTTCATTCATAATTCTTCTTGTTTTGGTTATAGTGAGAGGGAGCTGCCCTCTCTTTTTAGGCTACCACTCTTTGTTGTAAGCAAGTTTTCCTTCGCCAAATTTACGCATTTGGTCTGTAAAATCCTTGAAATTTACTCCTATTGCCCACTGCCCACCATAATGATCGCAGGCTATATAATCCTTGCCATACGACGGACCGCATCTTTTACAAGTGTATATCCACATCTTTAGTTTCCCAACGATAATGGTATATCCATCTTTCAAATCGCTATAAGCTGCACGTAAATTTGCCATGCGAGTTCCTAAATTAACTTGTGTCATAATTCTCTTTGTTTAATTGGTTATAGTGATAGCCCGGAGGCTATCTTTAGGCTAATGCATTCAGCACTCTGTGAGCGTTGTATGCGACAGGATTGCTGTATTTCGTCTCTGCCGATATTCTGCGCTCACAAATCTCAATGCATCTCTCGTGTGCAATATTCTCGGATAAGGCATCAAGCTCGATATGGGTGCTGCCAGATGATGGCTTGCCCACACAATACTTGTGCCCGTCACGATAGCACACGATTCTTCTGTTCACTCTGTAGATAGTTCTACTTCCCTTCTGTGAAATTGTAATCTTTGTCATAATTCTATTTAATTGGTTAATGGAAGAGGAGCATGCAAGCTCCCCTTGTTAGGCTGCATCTTTCGGCTGTAAGCCGTGTTCTTTGATAACCTCTTCTATGAGGTCATCAGCATCTTCGAAGTACTCTCCCCAGCATGAATCAATCTCCTCCCAGTCGTAGGAGCCAGAAGTGTCTCCGTCGTCGTACTTTTTAGTGTAGTGACGCTTCTTTTCAAGGACAAATCCTTTTACGTCACCCCACATCCACATACCGATATTCTTAACCTCGCTCTCAAACAGCTCGATTGCACGATTCTTCCAGTTCTTGGTATTCGTATCAACCATCTTTTCAAATCTCTCCTTGTTACAATATGCGATACCTTCTACATAGTCTCCCTGACAGTATCCCGTAGAAGACCACTCGTATATCACGATTTCGTAAGCTATGTCATCAAGCAGCCATATCAAGTCCTCGTTGTTCATAGGCTCGATCATCTCTGCTCTCATGTCATAGTTCTTGATTTCGTCAGGAGTAAACTCTACCGAAGTCTTGTATGCCTCTCTGCTGTCGTAATAATCAAGTTCCCAAACATGAGAGCTTCTATCATACGATAATTTGGCAGAGCGATGCTTGTTGCTCTTCAGATATTTTACAAGACGATTCTGTGGAACGTACATGTATACAAGCTCACGAAGAGCATCCTGCAAACTGTGGTTATTAGTGTCGTATTTTCTGTCGTATATTTCATCCCAGTTGCAGCCGTTACTTAATCTTCCACTACCGCAACTGGTATACTCCCAAAGATACACACCTGCCAAATCCCATGAAGAGCAAGGTGATTCAGCGTCCTCATCCTGGTAAATGGTGATTCTGTAATCACCGATTTCCTTCTTTGCAAATTCGTAACTCATATCTAATATCATTTAAATGGTTTAACATTGAATATCCCCATGCTAGGGGATATTGTTAGGTTTCTTCGTAATCTTCCTCCATCATAGAGTGAATCTCTTCAAGCTCGTTGGAGAAATTATACTGGATATTGTACGTTCCGAAGGCTTTGAAATACCATTCTTCGAGATACTCTCTGTCCTTGTTCGCCTGCTCGCTGTCCTCTGCGGCATCAAGCCTGGCTACCATCTGAGGATACAGGTCGTAGTAATCGTCTCCATCGTAGTCCGTCGCCCAGAACGTACCTGTAAACGTGTCTGGGATAATCGTTGTACAGATTTGCAAAATTACCATCCATGCGCTGGTCGTTAAGATGGAGATATTTCTTCATCTCTCTGTTTGCCTTGTGAGTAAACTCCCATGCAAGACCCTGGATATTCTTTCCATACAAATCGGCAATGTATTCTTCCAGATCCTCTGCGTCATCGAAATTTTCAAGACACTCACGATATAGATTCTCGATAGTCTTAGCGAAGCTTTCAACACCGATATAATCGGCTACTTTCTCGACAACTTCACCCTTGTTGTTCATAACAACTTCTATAATATTCTTTTCCATAATTCATCTGTTTAAATGGTTCGTAATTGTTCCCCACATTATCGTGGGGAGTTTTAGCTAATTATGGCGATATCGCCACATTTTCTGTAGAAATGCTTGTACGCCTCAAGACCACTGGCAGCTTTCAAGTCTGTTACCTCTAACTTGCCTGTATCCTTGCGCACCTCTGCAATAGAGAACGTGTTGTCGTGCGCCCACTTGATGAGGTCCACACGTCTAACTGGATTCTCTACTGACTCTACGATTTCACACTTCAGTAAATCGTCTTCAAAAATCTCGTCTAATTCACTCATAATCTGTAATCTTTGGTTAATAGAAATCCCAATCCGTGAGAGTGAGGATTGGTTTGGCTAATCGAACATGAGCATATCTATCATCTTGTAGAATCCTTCTATGCTATTAACACAGTGAAGATGATCAATAAACTTACGTCTTTCTTCCATCTTTAGCGCATGATAATAATCCTTGAAGTCTTGAAAATTACCATTTATGTAAGCTGACTCCATTATAGACATCATCTCTTGTTCTTTGTAGTCTCCCTCTACCTCGTAGTACTTAGCCTGCTGTAGTAGAGTCTTGCTTCTTCTCTTTGCCATAATTCAAATAATTTATCTTGGTTAAACAATAGAAGGCACGCTCAGACATGGGCGCACCTTTTTAGGCAAATACTACTCTTCTTCATCTTCATCCTCTTCCTCTTCTTCATTGTCTTCTTCGTCTTCGTCAAGACAATAATAGCTGTCAAGCTCATCTGTGCCGTAGTAGCCTTCATCTTTACACTGCTCGTAACTGCGTAGTCCTGTCTTGACAAAAATAATGTCTGTCATCGTTTCCTCGTTCCAGCCATTTATATCCGAGACAAGTCTAACCTCGTCCTCTGTGGCGATATTGTTATCAACAATGAAATCCCACAGCATAGCTTCAATACTTTCTTTCATATCCTTTGAATATTTAGTTAATAATTGCTCCTACGTGTCTCCACGCAGGATTTTTTGGTTTAGCGCTCCTCTACTTTCACGCTCACGGCATAAGGAAGGTTATCTCTGTCAACCTCCTCCCATTCATACTCAACGATTGTGCTCATGTATCTGTTCTCCATCTTATGAATGGCGCCATCTATAGTTTTCTTACTGATGGTGCATCTCGTCTTCTCGACCTTGAACTTGACGTGAGCCATGTATCCGTCACTAGAGAACTCAACGAGTCCTTCTCTTCTCGCAACTGCCACACATCCGTGGAATGCGTTAATGAACACGTACTTTTCTCCATCGAAATACACGTCAACGCGCGTATTGTTCTCTGTCCTCTTAATATACTCCATATCTATTGTATTTTTGGTTAAACATGGTTTCTGTGCAGATAGGCTGCACAGAATGTTGGCTAGAATCTGCGAGGGCGCAGGTACGCTCTTTCAATTTCCAGAGCTTTCTTGTCCACACGAGAGGCACGTCTGTAATACTCGCTCTTGTCGAGCTTCTTCCGTCTGCACTCTTCGCTGATCACCTCCTTGTGGCTCGCTACGAGCCTGGCAAGGAATCTTCTGTCTCCGTCTGTCATAATTCTAATTTTATTGGTTAATAATAGAAGTGTAGCCCTATAGGAGGACTACATTTGAATAGGCTATCTTTTTCCAACCTCCCTGAAACGGATGACCTCCGGCATCAACGCACGCCTCAATTTCCTTAACAGATAGGTAGTCAATGCGTATATACGCAGGATAACAATCAGGATCCTCCATTGTTGGGTCTGCGTAGCAGTGCATTTCATCATCGTCGTCAGCCTCGTAATCGTACAATCCGTACAACTCATTCTTTTGACAATACACGAGATAACGCTCCATTGCTTGCTCCAAGTCGTAAGCGTAGATGTCAATGATAGGCTCTACGTAATAGAACCGGTACAAATGCGTACCATCTTCCTTTGTGTTAAATGTGTTCATAATTTATTCTGTTTTGGTTAATAGCAGGCAGCACATTATCGTACTGCCCAGATCTGGCTAGAGATTGTACAGCGGGCTTTCGGAAGCATACAGAATCGTAGGACCGGTGAGGATGGAGAACGCACAAGGGTCGAAACCCTCGATTTTCTTCATGCTCTCTATTTTCTTCTGTACTACATTACGTATGGATGACAGACTCAATCTGCCGTCGATAGGCATGATAGAATCCATGCCCACCATTTCCACGATACAGAAATCCTCTGTAAATCTCATATTCACAAGGTCAAACTTATTAATCTTGTGGTAAAATTGTATCCACTTGCTCATAATTCTTAAATATTGGTTTGTAGAAGAGGGAGACGAAACTCCCTCAAATTTAGCCTAAGTGTTTCTTGATGAACTCGGCAAGCTTGTTGTAGTCTCTGTCGATGTCCTCAATGCTGTCATAGTAAGAGAGGTGCAGAGAAACGTTGTCAGTCGTTATTCCGTGTACGTCTGACACAGCAGCGTAAACAGTGATAAACTCGCCATTCCTTTGTGTACTAATATCAAAGTAGATTTTCTCGTTACCGAAGAAATCTCTCAGGATTTCCAGTAATGCAGGGAGTATTCTTGTTTTCAGGTGCTCTCTGCGCTCTTCCCACTTGGGATTCTCTAATTTCTTCATAATCTATAATTTTTGGTGAATAGTATGCGTGACAATCGCCACGCACGTTTTTTAGCTCATGCACAATACCGCAATCTCTGAGAAACTCTTGGAGATGGCATTCTTACTACGGAAATCCCTGTAGCCTCTGGTATTGTTGTTGTGCCACTGGCGTTCTGCAATCTTGATCTTCTCCATCTCATGCATAAGCGCACGCTCGAAATTCTTCTGTGATTTTCTGTCTTGCATAATTCAATTTGTTTAATGGTTCTACATAGTATGCCCAGGAAAATGCCTGAGCACATTTTTGGCTACTTTCTGAGACCTACGAACATTGTAGGTCCCTCTGCTGTGTAACTGGCGTTAAGCTCTAAAATCTCATTCGCCTGGCTGATAACTGTCTTTCTCAGCATCACGTTTGCTCTGTGACAATTATACAGAGTAATTGATACTGCAAACAATGCAAAGCACACTACGACAAATAATGCCACGAAAATTTTCTGTTTCATAATTCTGTAATTTAATTGGTTATATTATCGTACTGCCTGGATTTCTCCAAGCAGAATTTAGCCAAATGTTTCCAAGCACAATTTTCGTACTTTCCAAATCTCTCACGCTCCAGGTAGAACGAAATTTTCCAAGCGGAGCGTGGATCGCCACAGCTCGCGGAAATACCACTTGCCCTTTTTCGTACTGCTCCAAATATGCACAAGCAGAATTCCGTAAACAATTCCAAGCAGAATTACGATAATATTCGTACTTGCCAAGCAGATGAATATTGGCGATGTCTGAATAAATCCAAGCACAATTATCGTACTTGAATAAATAATCTGTCTTGCTTTCATAATTCTAATTTTATTGGTAATTGTTCCGTAGCCACACACGACAATTATCGTACTGGCTACGGATTTTTAGACTAAAACTGCAACGGTAAGTATTTTTCCGTTGTAGCTCATAAATTCTACGTGGCTGTATATTGTCTGTAAGTCTGCAATATACCGCTCCATCATTCTCCTCCCTCTGCAATCTAATGATATCGTACTCATAATTTAATAATTTTGGTTATTGTTCCATACAAGCGTAGGGAGATTTTAGGCTCTGTAAATTACACCCTTAGACAAAACCTCACACAAATAACCGGTGCGTTTGCCGTTCCACCACTCCGCGTTTACCATAGTAACGGCGGTGATAGTGTTCACGCCACGCTCAGGATTAAGAGCATCAAAAGCCTCTGATAATGTGGCGTATGTCATGTAACCACCAAGAATGTTAACCTTGTTTGTCTGATAATACGTGAATATCTTTTTCATAATTCTAATTTTTAAATGGTTCATAATTGTAGAGCGGAGATTTCTCCCCGCCCCGTTAGCCAGGATGTGCATCTTTGCACCACGTTTTATCTTTATCGTCTTAACTACGTGGCTCACACCCTACAGTTATTATGGACTGCATCCAGTCAGTTTCTCTCGCTGCAAACTATTATGTTACCTGTGCCAACTGACAACACATTTCAGATAGCTCTCTTTTTTCGGATATACCTCACGTGGAATATAGCTACATTATCCACGGTGATTTCACGGATAACCACTCCGCACGGCTCACAACACCATATAGAATATGAATTATGATTTCTTTCTAGAACTCTCATCTCGCTAGATGATACAAATTCCCTAGCCGTCGTGCCGTCTCATCTCATTCGACGCTCACGCCAGGAATTTTTGCGTATCTCTCGGATGGATGTCTCTGAGTAACTCGTTACTCTCTCCCATCTCGGTGTGCCTCTCGCACTCTCGATTTACTGAGATACTTCTCTTGAATTTTGGCAATTAGTCCCCTGAGGGAGAATAAATTCTCTCTCTGAGTTAAGCCCACACACCACGACAAGGTTTCCAAAATCGTGTGGGAAAAATAAGGATACGACGATCCGCTCCAAGTTGAAAAACCTGGAGTAAAATTTCCCACTGGCTACCGGTCAGATAGTCAGTGGGGAAAATGTAAGGTGTAAAAGATAGGTAGTTTTTCGCTACCTATCAAGTTTACTTACTTTTGCGCTGCTGCTAACTTTGCCTGTAAATCTGCGATTTGCTTCTGCAAATCCGTGATAGTCTCAGATTTTTTCTTTGCTACCTTTGCACCGCCAACAAATTTGTGGTGCAAATCTGACAATTTACTGCCTAATCGCTGCAAGCTATCTATAATAGATATTTGCTTATCTTTGCCGTTTGTATCAAACCACGCAAAGAAATTAGGCAAATTGTGTGTACGTGAAAACTCACTAACGGCGGCACGCACGCACTCTGTTTGCAGGTTGCAATATGCCGTATCTGCTAGCACGTACTTTGTAGCGAGCTTGTTGTACTTTGCACGTGCACTCTCTAATTCTTTCTTCGCTGCCAATAACTCGCTATCTGTAGTTTCAGAAAGAAGCTTCTTTCTGTAGCTATTAAGCACGTCTAAACTCTGTGCTAAAACAGCACTTTTCTTGCACTCGCTAACATAACTGGCTACCTTTGTGCTTACGTGCTCATAACCTTGAGCACCTTTTGTTTCTAAATCTTTCATACCTAAATTTATTTAAATGTTACTTATAAGATAGTGTTTCTATCTCTTTTTTTCTACTGCAAAGATACCACTTTTTTTCGATATAACCAAATATTTTGTAGCATTTAACCAAATTATAACTACTTAATAGTCAATTAGTTACAAAGTATTTTAGTTAAATAAACAAGCCGTTTTGTCGTTACTTTTTACTCTATTTGTGTAGTTAGTTTTATATATGTAATTATATGAATTTTGAATGTTAAAATGTTAACAAGTAACCAGTTGGAAAATATGTAATATATTGTTACGTAAAGAATTTTGTAATAATATTTTGTGTTCCACGGTGGATATTTATACAAAATAAGGAATTAAAATACGTTATAAGTGTTTGATATTTAAGGGGTTACAAAAGTTAGTTTATAATATAAACCAACAATGTTAAAAAGTGCAAAAATAGATGTTTCACGTTCGTTTATATAGTGTAAACTAACATATATTGTCCTATCTTTTCAAAACAGACCCCCACATCCCCTATATAGCCATAAATCCGCGCGGTAGTCACCTCATCTAAAAATTTTTTCTTCCGATTTTTCAGCCTTCTTGTAAATTAAACTTACTTTGTCTTTGGAAAGTATATTTATGCATATTCATGCGCTCACCTATTTTTAACATTTGGCAACATTAACTCCCATATTGGTGAGCAAAACCATAAATGTATATCTATTATTCATAAAATGTACTCCTATAATGTATATTTATATCCTTTATCTACTATGGTTATAGAATATATTCATTATATTTTTCGTATCTTTGTATTGTCGTATTATTATAGAGTCGACTTGTTGTAAGGGTGATCAGAGACGTGTATATCTTTCTGAAAGCCCCTGTTTATCGGGGTTAACCCTACACAATAACGGAAAATTAATGTTATTATTGTGCATAAATGGAAAATGGTATAGCTATAGACACGTT
This sequence comes from Prevotella sp., assembly GCA_021636625.1. Taxonomy (GTDB): domain Bacteria; phylum Bacteroidota; class Bacteroidia; order Bacteroidales; family Bacteroidaceae; genus Prevotella. The sequence goes on from JAJWLX010000003.1 coordinate 50,484, forward strand.
GCATGCCCAGCTCCTGGAGCTTTCGAGGCGTGAAGAGTACGGTTTCGATATGCTGAGGGGTCAGGACTGGGGCAAGGCGAATTCGGAAAAGTACAACAAGATGAAGTCCTCCTTCATCAGGTCGATGAGGATGCTTGCGAAGAAGGCTCCGGTGAAGTACTACGGAGGTGCTTACTACATGTTTAACGGAAAGATATACGAGGTGGTTCCGAAGATAGTCCTGGAACAGGCCTACCAGCTGCTGCTTCTCGACCTGACAATGGCTCCGATGCTCGGAATCAGCACGGTGATGAACAAGTCGTTCATTGACGTGATAGAGTGCTATAATATCCTGAGACCGACCTTTGATATCGTCGCATTCGCCAACGGAGTGGTTGACTTCGGAAGCGGATTGCAGTATCCTAGGGTAATGCCATTCTCTCCCGAGTACCACGTCACGTACTATCATCCCTACGACTACAATCCGAAGGCGAGGTGTGACAGGTGGCTGAACTTCATTCACGAGGTTCTTCCTGACAGGACATCGAGGATGATCCTACAGATGTTCCTCGGACTGGGACTGATACAGAGAGGTACGGCGTACAATCCGTACGAGGGAAAGGAGTCGTCGAAGGTTGAACTCTGCCTTCTCCTTATAGGTACGGGAGCCAACGGAAAGAGCGTTATCTTCGACGTTGCCTGCAACATATTTGGCAAGGACAGGATAAGCAAGATGGACTACGCAGATCTCACTGCCGACGGAGACGAGGGAATGAGGGGAAGGTATCCTATCAGGAACGCCATCTTCAACTGGTCTTCCGATTCTGATCCGAAGAAGTTCGGAAAGAAGAACACCGGAATGTTCAAGAGACTCGTGAGCGGCGAGCCTGTCCCGATGAGAAAGCTCGGAAAGGATATCCTTGAGGGGAACTCAATCCCCTACCTCATCTTCAACCTCAACGAGCTTCCGTTCCCCGATGATGCGTCGCTCGGATTCATCAGGCGCTTGCAGTACGTGAGCTTCGACGTGACAATCTCCAAGGATAGGCAGGACCCGGAGCTTGCCAGCAAGATCATCCGTGAGGAGCTGAGCGGAGTGTTCAACTGGATATTCCGTGGTGCGATGGAGCTGAGGAAGAGGAAGTACCGGTTCCCTGCGGCTGAGGGAAGCAGGAGACAGCTGCTCATCTCCCTTCTCGGAAGCAATCCTGTCTATGCCTGGATAAGGGCGTACGGAATGAGGTACAGCCCAGAGGCGAGGGGCGAGATTTCGGAGTGGCTCCTTGCGAAAGACCTTTATGAGAGGTTCGTGGAGTTCTGCAAGGCCAACGATGTCGAGGATAGGGAAATCCCTACCATCCAGAAGTTTGGAAGGGACATGAGCGAGAAGTACCGGTTCTTCAAGAAGAGGTCGCAGGGCGGAATGACCTATCAGGTTTACGGCGCGCAGATGATTGACCTGAAGCAGGAGCTTCTCATCAATGACGTGAAGAATAAATTGCGTGGTGAGGAGGACATCAAGCAGCCGGAGAGCTTCATTCAGCCTGATGATTAACGGTTATAAAACAAATTTCTATGATAGACAAGGAATATGTCAAGGAGATTATCTCCTGTATCACGAAGAAGAAGGCAGACGGGAATATTGTTCCGGCCACTGCTTCGATGAGCGAGATTATGACTGCTGTTCGCGAGGATGCCCTGGAGTGCATGAGGACCATGTGTAACGAGAGGGAGATTGCGGTAAACAGGACGTTGAATAGTGTTTCATTTAAATGTTTGTAGCTTATGGGAGAAAAACTTATGTTTTGTATATCCGATGCCTTTATAGATGGCGACAGAATTCGCGGATCTATTCATAATGTTGTGGACAAAGCGTTCGAGTCTGGTATCAAGATGTCGTCTTGCCGATACAAGGATCACAGCATAACGCTTGACGTGAGCTTTGAGCCGGAAGGTGGTTTTGATAAGATGCTGCTCGAAATCCTCTACGGCGACAGAATCCGAAAAACCATTGAGCGCCTTAATTATGAATGGCTGAAGAAGATGTGGAAGGCTTCCGATGACGATTTTCGAGTATTCTGGTTTGAACAGATACGCAAAAAGTTTGAGGAGCACGAGGATCAAAATTGATTTAGGTGACAGATATGAGAAGACATCACAATCCGAACAAGGTTCCTCCGTTCAAGCCGGACCCGGAGCATTGGACCAGGAAGGTTCATTCATGGAAGGCGAAGGTCGCATACGAGACTGAGGATGATGCTTGGGAGTTCCTGAATCAGAATCCGAGATTGAAGGCAAAAGACCCTGTAGTTTACAGGTGTTCTATATGTAACAAGTTTCATGTTTCAATACATCATAAAAAATGAAAAAGGAAGAATTTCTTAAAAAGGCTCATGCGATATACGGAGACAAGTATTGTTACGAAAGAACAATACTAGGAGGACATCTTGACAAAATATGTGTAACCTGTAAAGAACACGGAGACTGGTATCCTGTAAGAAAAAACTTTCTTTGTGGACATGGATGCCCACAATGCGCAAAAGAAGCCTCTTCAAGTAAACAAAAGAAGAGCATCAAGCAATTTGTCGAAGATGCTCGCAAAAAGCATGGAGATAAATATGATTATTCGAAAGCTGAGTACAAAAATGCGCTAACAAAAGTTTGCATTATTTGTCCTACGCACGGAGAATTTTGGCAAACGCCAAATAGTCATCTAAATGGGTGCGGATGTAAGAAATGTGGTGACGAGTTTCGCGGAAACACAAGGAGGTTTACAAAAGAGCAGTTTATCGAGCGGTCTCGTCAAAAATGGGGAGACAAATACTCTTACGGAAAAACAGATTACGTTGATAATAAAACGAAGGTTTGTATAACATGTAAGAAACATGGAGACTTTTGGCAATCTCCTGCAAATCACATGACATGGGAGGGGTGTCCAGTTTGCGCAAGACTACAAAACAATGATTTGGTGTTCGGAATTGGAATCAATGACGAGATTACTCCAGCAACAAAATGTCATAAGGCTTATAACCATTGGCAAATGATACTTAAAAAGTGCTTCGACAAAGAATACAAAGCACAGCACCCAACCTATAAAAATGTGACTATGTGCGAAGAATGGAAAAGGTTCTCTGTGTTTAAGAAGTGGTTTGATGCGAATTATGTAGAAGGGTACGATTTAGATAAAGACTTATTGTCCGATAATAATCGTAAGATGTATTCTCCAGATACATGCTGTTTTATACCGCATAACTTAAACATTCTGCTTTGCTCAAAGAAGCTTGGCAAAGACGGATTTCCTAGAGGGATAAGAAAGGAATTCCGTTCGTATGCGGTTAGAGTTTGCTTGCATAAGGGGAAAAGAATTAGAATTGGCAAGATACGCTCTATCGATGAGGCTATTGACATCTATAATAAAATCAAAAGAGAAGATATAGCTTCAGTCGCATTAGAATATTATAATAATGGTTTAATAACAAAACGTGTCTATGACGGTTTTTTAAACTATGACTTTAGGAAATTTGTCGCATGATATGTTTAAAACAGAAATAGTTGAGAATATGAAGAAGAAAGGATATTACGAATACGACCCTGTTATCTATCCGAGGAGGTTGTGTGTCGCTATTGGAATGAACCAAGAGGATGCCAACAAGTGTTTTGAAGGTAGAAATGGCGAGGTTTTGAGGGTTGATTTCTCTAATTATGACGCAGCAACCTACGATAACGTTAGAGAAAAGGCGAATAATAAGCTTTGTTCATTTGTTAATTTTGAAAGCAAGGATTCTATGAGGATGGGGACTTGTTGTCATGAAGCTTCTCACGTCTGCGATGCCATCGAGGATGCTATTGATATGAAGCACGGCGGCGAGCCTTCTGCCTACTTGATGGGTTGGATTGCGTCTTGCATCAACAAGGCTCGTTTGGGTATTGGAGATTTTATTGAGATTGAGAATGATGAAACTAATTAGCAAAGAAGAAGTGAAGAAAAACCATAAGGACATTCTTGGTTTGGATTTGTTGTTTGCGGAGAATTTTCCTCCATATAGTAGATTTTTGGAAAAATGTTTAAATACTTAAAATACATCATGTACGTCGGCATCTGTGGCTACGTGCATACAAAAGGAGAATAGCTTATGATTAAGGAAGAAGATATTAAGGTAGGGCTGGTTTTTGATTACCCGATATGTAAGATAGACCCCAACGAGAGGCGTCTTATAAGAAATTTCGTTCCGAAAGAGAGAACCGCAACTGCGAAATTTATAATTCACAATATTTCGGAAACAAGAGAGAATCCACTTTATGCGGATTGTTATTGTTTAAATGCGCCTAAAGATAGGACGGTAATGATTTCTCTGTTGGGAATCGAAGAGTACGGAACATTTGCATACTACTCAGAATTGGAGAGAATAAATGGTGGTACTGTAGAGCAAGTGTCTCATCCATCCCATTACGCGTGGCTGAAGGATTTGTGCGGTGTTGAGCCCTTGGATATTTGCAGACACCTTGACTTCAATACAGGGAACGCTATCAAGTATCTCCTGCGCAAGGATAAGGTGGACGGCAACAAAACAAAGACGGAGAAGCGCATCGAGGACTTGCGTAAGACGGTGTTTTATATCCAGGACGAAATAAAATTATTGGAACATGGAACAGACTGATTACACTTGCAAGGATTGTTTCTTCTTTAAGGATGGAACTTGTAATAACCCTAATGAGATTAGGTTTACTTCTGAGGAGAATCCATCCTGCACAGATTTCGAGTATAAGGAAATAAAAGTTGAACTTTAAAATATTGTTATCATGGCATTACCATTTGGAAAGACTATCAAGACAAGACACTTCACCGTGCTGAAGTTCAGCAAGAGCTTGTCTAAGAAAGAAGTTGCTTCACTCAGAGAGGATATCCCTGCTGAGATCAAGAAGCATTTACAGAGAGGCTCGCTGCCTTTCATCAAGATTGCTAACATTGCCGGCACATGGGGAATCGAGTACTCTATCGGTACATCTATGTACGCTGCACTCGATGAGTGTGTTCCTGTTGCTGTAGGAGACCATTACGAGTTCTCCAAGGATGATGGAAACATCATCGAGGCATTTGCCCAGCTTATGTATGCGGATACATCGTTGCCTGGCGATGCAGAATATACGGCAGGTAAGTTGAAACTCCGTGACGAATACCTTGCCCGTGAGTCTGCGAGACTGAACGCTGCTGCTGACAAGGGCAAGACTGAAGAGCAGCTTCGCAAGGAAAGCGATGAGGCTGTGCAGGAAGTCATCGACCGAGACAAGCACGCCGAGACTATTCTTGAGATGGCAGAGCAGATTAAGAAGGAAGGAGGCAAGGATGAGCGATAAATTGCTTGAGGTCGTTCAAGACCATACTTCCCTAGTAATTGCGCTCCGATTTATTTGGGAGGCCGCAGAGACGAAGAAGCTACCATCAGAAGCAACTCTGCCTGTATTCAACGATGACTTCCTTGATGATCAGCTTAAGGATATACTTGAGTTGGTTACCGGAGAGAAGTATCCCTGATTGAGTTTATATTTTTCTTCTACTTTCATAATATAAAAGTGAGGGGTGGTATCTGTGAAGACACCACCCCTCGTAACCAATTAAACAGAATTACGAACAGCAGAACGAATCTGTGAACGTATATCTGTCTGCAAAGGTACTTGGTTTTGCAGAAATTCTAGTAAAACAAAGTTACTTTAACACGAATTTAACTATTTCTTCTTCTTTTGGAATGTCGCCTGGCCATTTTTGAAGATAATGCAGTCCTCGCAGCATCTAGGCATTGATAGAGGAATGTAGTAATGGACCACATTGTTTTCCGTATCAATCTCGTCCTGCTTAATCTTAGAATAGTCTGCTATCATGGCTGTCGTCTTTTGCCACTCTGGAGAGCCAAACTTCTGCTTGCGCTGAGCGATAACGAGGTTTCTCAGAATCTCTTCCTTCGAGGTAGCCTTAATAAGTTCCTCCTGGGTGAGCTCATCGGCGTTCTCGTTCTTCACTTTCTTTCCCTGCACCTCTGCGATTCTCTTCTGAACGGACTCCTGGGCTTCTAGCTTATTCATCTCGTTTTCGAGGAAAGATTTCTCCCAAACACCTATTCCTTCTCCCTGAAATGCGATGGCCCAACTGTCACGGACGGACATGCCAGAACCGCGGAGACTGGCGTAGATGTAATAGCGAGGGTCTTTCATCTTAAGAGCCTTCGCCTTCTTATATGTATCGACGGATAACGTGTATCCTTTTGTTTCTTCAATCATAATCTTATTTCTTTTTATTATCCTTGAATGCAAATAAAGTGTAACAGTAGCAACTATTATTGGATTGCTAATACAAATCGGAAACCGTCCTTGACAATATTTCCATTATGCTTTATATTGTGTGTTCTCAAGTAGCCGCGGCCCATTCCGTTGTCTCGCTCTGCATTCCTCATAGAATCATACCAAGAAACCAAGTACCCTTCAGAGTCATATTTGAACACATGTATCACTTTCGAAAAGCCTCTACCAGGCTCGTATTCCTTTAATGGCTCTCCATGGAAAGCAAAACGGTAGCCTTTGTAGCTTTTTGTCACACCCTGACATGCAAGATACAATCCTCTACGCTGAACTCCTAGTTCTTTACAGACCTCGTTACTACAATCGAAAGTCTTTAGGAATGTACCTTTCATATCATAAACGTCAATAGGTCTATTGTTACCATTTGCAATATATGAATCTTTTAGACGCTTCATGTGATTACCATAATTTATATTATACTTCTGTGTACACCACTCTAAGTTATCGTCCCTATTGTTTGACTTATCTTCATCCTTGTGATTTATAATCGGAAAGTTGTTTGGATTTTGGATAAATGCAGATGCAACAAGTCGATGGACATAAAAACGTCTTCCTTTATTGAATTTCCAAAGTGAAACGAATCGGTAACCATGCCCATTGTCGCTATGTGGCAGAATGTGTCCTTTTGCGATTTGCCCTCCAGAGTTCGGCTTCACTCTGTCTAAAGAGCGAACTCTTCCCATGTTGCTAACCTGATACATACCTTCGTATCCTTCAATGTCTTTCCAAATTTCAATACTGTTATCCATCCTCAGTGAATTTAAAAGTTACCTCAGTGATTAAAAGAAAGGGAAGGCCCACTGAGTTAGCCTTATCAGTTGGTAGCTACTCCAACCTATCCCAATGCAAATATACGAAAAATACTGCATATTTATACAGCATTTTTATTATTTTCTCCGAAAAACTAGCTCAACACGGCAAGCGCAGTTGGGATGCGCCGGGATAACCATCGTATCTAATGGATGTATATACCCACATAGGTCATCACACACCGGGCAGTTGTAACTACTTCCTCTGTGAACAAAGTAACCGACAGCTCCACTCTCCTGCCCATACTCCTGCTCTGCCTGTCCCCACGCTAAAGCAATCACTTGAGAAGCGTTTCTTACGATATTCTGATAGGCGTTCTTGTAGTAGCCCTTTCCGTAAGAAGGAACATCGATGTTAATGTCCTTTCTCTTCGCCTTGGTGATGACTGATGTGTGATATGGGTCCTTGTAGCCGGTTCGAATGGAAGACAGGAGCTGCTGGTCTGAATATCCCATAAGAGTACCTGCCTTGATCATCCTTACAATATCTTCAGCAAAGTTTCCGAGATAGACGGTGTTTCTTTCAGATGTCGTCTTTCCGTAGATGTCGCTGACGAGAAACGATTCGATGTTCTCGCTGTCAATCCCGAGAATCTTGCATGAAGCCTTGGAGTAAGCAGAGATATAGGTATTGATGCTCTCCTCGGCCTCAGCAGTAATATTCTTGGCGTAAGAGAGCAAGGCTGACTCGTTTGTGAGCCTGCCCGCGCCTCTGTATCTCTTGCTTGCGGTAACTATCTTCTGCGTTGATTTCCAGAGAATATCTGCAATGTGGCCCTCACAGTTTCGGATTGCCTGCAAGCGCTTCCTGCTGTAATCGACAGAACGTTTTAACTCATCCATAAGCTTACTTCTTTACGGTCTTCCAGTTGTTACGGCCCGGCCAGTTGCCGTTCTCATCCCAGTCTGTACCGCTTTTGTTCGGCCTGCCAGCGCCACGACCAGTACGTACGTTTCCGCTGCCTCCATTCTGAATATTCGCCGTTGCCCTCTCCTCCTCGATAGCATTCTCTGTCTCATTATCCGCACGCTGAATATCCATAAGAAGGTCTTGCTGGTCCTCCTCTTTCTTCTCTCGTAAGATACGCTCCCACTCGGCATTCTTTGGGAAGTCAGGACAACGCTCCGATGCAGTCTGCTTCGATAGGAATCCGTTCTGAACGGCAGTTGCAAGATTTGTAAGAAGTTCCGTCTTGTTCTGATGTGTATAAGGCTCAATCCATGCATTGATATCGAGACCAACAACAGAAGCCGTCGCATTGTTTTCGTGGCCGATTCCAAACTTGGCAATTTCTACCAGCTTATCAAGGAATGGCTGCAACTTCTGAGAATCATTCATGGCTACCTCTAATGCAGGAGAATAGAGAAGCTTGATGGCTACACCAGGGAGGTCACCTGACTTCAGCTCTGGAGGTTTTACAGTAAATGACAGCTCATAGATGAGGTCATAAGACTTGTTGAGCTGGGTCGCAAAAGCTTCTGATGCATCGGTTCCATTGAGGAATCCGGCATCGTTATCCTTGCTGTTCATAGCGATAACCTTGGCGGCTCCAGTCATATCGTCGCCCGAAATTGTAATCTCCTCACCATCACCCTTTACGTAGAATACAGGGAAAGCGTACGCCTTGTTGTTCTCGCAAAGATACGAGAATGCCTCCTCGTAATCTTCGATGTTCTTCTGAACATTGGACCAGCATGGTCCCTCATCATTTCTGATGTATGCAACCGGAATTGAATTGAAGTGATGTCCTTTCTTTTCAACAAGAGCATATCCGTTCATTCCGAACAATCCCTTAATGAGGTTCGCTGCCTTCTTCGTTACGCTCTTTTTACCAACATCATTTCTGAACCTATAATAATAGGTATCATCCCAGACCTCAACCCACTCGATCTGAGCGTTTCCGTCTTCATCCAAGTCGTAATACTTACGGGCGAATACAGAGAGTTCTCCTGTTATTGAATCGTAATGCGGGTAGAGATAGTCTCCATTCTTGAATGACAGAACCTTAACTCCGAACTTTCCTTTGTCGATATAGCCGACTGCGGCGGTTTCTGCAACGATCATGTAAGAGCTTACCGCTTCAAAGAACGCAATCTCCATATTGTGCATAAGCCATCCCTTCTTGAAGACATTGAGATTCTTCTGGGATTCCTCTTCCTCTTCAAGCTCATCTGTGCTGTCTGCAAGCTCGAACTGAATGTCGTTTCCGGTTAGGTGTAAGGTGTGTTTTGTTGCGATAACCTGTTGGAAAGCAAATGCGCATCTTGTAATAGGCTGCAAGTAATAATGATTGCCGGTAGAAGGATCTTCCGGGTCCCAATCAGGATTCTCCTTGATTATATCCGGATACGCATTCTTGTCCCAGATTCTGTGTCCGCTTGTGAAGTACTCACGAAGGAAGTCGGACTGGGTTTTTACTCTCCATACACAAGGGTCGTAAGGCATATTCTGCATACTCCTATCACCAACCTTGTCGGAGAAAGTGCCGTGACTCATATATCCGTCAGGCTTAAGCTCGTAGAATGGTTTCTTTACGAGTATTTCTCTAAAATTTAAATTCTCCATAATCCTTTTACCTTTTTATGTTTCTTTTTTGTTAAACTGAATATCATTACGTAGAACCAAGACTCAAAGAAGTCAGGCGAGTGGCCGACATACTTCTTGGCAATCTTCTTAGGCAATAGCTTGAATCCCCTATCGTCGCTGTTCTCGTCGCGCCGAAGCATCTTTCGCTCCTTCTGAAGAATCTGTCTGAGAGGGACCTTGTCGAATCCGTTTCCAGAATACTTTCTTTCGAGCAGGGACGAGTCGATGGAAATCTGCTTCTCCTTTATCATCTTGTAGAATAGCCATGCACACTGAGACTTCAAGTCTTTGTATAGGTATTTGATACCTGCTTCTTCTTGATGATTCTGAGGGATAGGTGCTGCCTGGTTGTTGAATGGGATGGCATCCTTGAAGAATCCCTTGAAATACTGACCTATACCCTGCATATCGTAAGTAAAGTTGCATTCCTGCACACCCCACTCTCTTAGCTTGGCCTCAACTACAGAAACGAGCGTCTTAGGGTCCAGCCTCAACACAACCAAGTCCTTACAATGCCATCCTTCCCAAAGCCACATCACGAAGTTATCGCCGCCGGTGAATGCGACATCAGCAGAAGCTCTTCGCTTTCCATCTCCTGTCTGTTCGGCGTTATCGAAAATTTCTTCAAGGTCTTCCATTTTGATCATGTCATCGCCGGCAGCTTTCCAGTTCCAGTTGGCTTCCAGGTCTCGCATACGCTGTTCTTCATCCTGCTGGGCAAGGTTGGCGAGATATGAAGCATCGGTAGAGATAAGCTTGATGTTCTCTGATACGTCGGCGCGAACGAATGTTGCCGACTTGATGAACATTTCGAGCTTTGTATAACCAAGTTCCTCATAGCTATCCTTCCAAAGGCTATCGATAATGCCCTTGCACTGCTCGTATACCTCTTCTCTTGTATCGCCCCAGTAGATTGAGTCCGGCGTATCACCATCCATGAAGCAGTAACGAATAACCCCATTCCTTTCCGGATCTATATATCCTTCGTCGGTAACCCACCAATCGATGAACTTTCGTACCCAGGATTCGGGGTCAGGATTACAGGTAATCCAGAAGCGGTTTCGGATGTGGGCTGCATTTCGGTTGTTGGTCAAGAGGTACTTGAACTTCTTATATGGGCATTGAGTACCCTCGTCGATGCAGACGTATGCATACTGTCGTCCCTGGAATCGTGTCTTGAAATCCTGATAGGCTCCTGCGTAGTAAGAGAATTTGAGCCATCCTCCGTTGTCGAAGTTCCAGGTCATGTCGTTCTGTGACTTATTGTAAGTTCCAAATTGGGAGAACAATTTATAAGAGTCTGTAACCAAGGACTGTAAGTCATCTTTTTCATTACGAAGTATGGTCGCATGGAAGTCTGGATTTTTGATATCTTTCAGAACTTCCATAAGAGAACTAAAGCTCTTACTGCCACCGCGGCTGCCGCCGCAAATCTTTATATCGGCGTCGATTGAGAGCATATCCTCCTGACCGCCACGCTGAGCTATAATCTTCAGCTTGTCGGGATGCTTCTTGTCGGCGTCTCTTAACGATTGGATATACTCTTGAGTATAAATAGGCTCTCCGTTATCCAATTTTAATCCTGAAAATACTTCCTTTTGCATAAATATTCATTTAATACTGCAAAAATATACAATTTTTCTTGGATAATTGCATATTAATTCATATATTTGCAAAATAAAAGGTATATTTATACATTTTTTGAGGTGGAAGAACCGCTTCAGGATAACATTTTTAATCAAAAAACAACATGACAAGAGAAGAACTCTTAGCATTAGTCAACAAGGAACTCGGTAGTACCAAGTTGACAATTAGCGAGAAAACCATCAATGAAGAACTTGATGATGTACTCGAAGATTTTGGTGAAGACGAAGCTGCAAACGCCAAGTTGGTCACCAAGGTTACAAATCGCTTGAAACGCATGGACGGCAATCTCCATTCTGACGTTTCTCAGCAGGTTAAGGAATACAAGAAGAAGGCGAAAGAACGTCAGAAGGCAAAGGAAACTGAGCTTGACGAGGAAGAGCCGGAAAAAGACGAAATTCCTAACGAAGAGGATATGCCTGAGTGGGCAAAGAAGCTCATTGGTGAAGTCAAGAAGGAGCGTGAGGCGCGAGAGCAGAAGGAAGCAGCTGACGCAAAGAAGGCGTTGGTGAACTCCATTAAGGAAGGTCTTAAGGCTAAGTTTGAGAAAGCCAATATTCCTTTGAATTCGTTTTTCGTTAAGACAGCTTTGGATAAGCTTGAGATTCCTGATGGTGAAGCAGACATTAAGGATCTTGTCGGTAAGGCAGAGGTTCTTTACAATGCTGACCTCAAGGAAGCGGGTATCAATCCAGACACCAAGCCTCGAAGCGGAGGTGGCGGAGCCGGAGGAACCGGAACCGTAGATGAACACGAGTTCGATGATGTTGCAACTATCAGATCTCGACACAAGCCTAAGGACGAATAAAAATTAGTATTCAGGATAACAAATTTATTTATTGATTATGGGAACAGTTTCTCCTTATTACAGTGAAAGGATGAATGGTAGCGGCTTCTTGCCAGGTCGTTCCCTCATCCAGGCTCGTGGCGAAATCGGCGGTATCCGCTATGTATTCGTCAAGTTGAATGGCGCCGCAAAGGATGCTTTCCGTACTCCTACAACTGGTGGTAAGTTGCTCAACCCTTTCAAGGGTCCTGCAAAGATTTACGCCGGTGACTTCCTGGAGTATGATCCTGGCATCTATGGCAACGCAGGCGCAACTGTTAAGATTCTTAAGTCTTATCAGTGCGCAAAGAAGACCGGTGCTACTGACACAACTCTCCTTATTGTACGTGATGGCTATAAGCATATTCCGTTCATTGGAGACAATATCATGGTGGCTCCTGACGCTCTCGATGGCACAGGCACAGCAGTTACGGTTACAGGTGTTGAGAAGACAACCGAGGCAGGCGCAGACGTATGGAAGCTTACTTTGTCTGCAACACTCGGTGTTGTAGCAAAGGATGCGGTACTCGTTGAGGCAGCAGCTGCTGGCGACGCCCAGAAGCCTATGGTAACCAACCCTAACGGTTATGCTCAGTGCGACTACGACTTCCTGTTCACTCCAGGTAACGATTTCGAGGATGGTGCTCGCTATATGCTTACCCCATTCCTTGCTAACGACGACACCGTTATGTACATCGACAGGATATCTCCAATCCCTCCTGCAATCAAGGCTCTCAACAAGAGTCGCGTTAACGGATGGTTCCATCTCTAATTATTAACCTTAAAGATTGATTCAGGATTATGGCAAAATTTGATTTTAATAATTCGCGACTTGCCAAGTTCTTCGGTTCTCAGGAGAACACGGCATATTTGCAGAGTTTCCTTGATAAAAAGGAAATCTTCTTCACTAACTACGGTTGGTACAAGACACAGGGACACAACGCTTCGTTCCTGACAACTACCGACAACTATGGCTTGGCAACATTCAACGTAAAGGCTCGCAAGCTGAAGGCAGCTCCTATGGCTGACCTCCGTGCTCCTCTCGGCGATTCTAATCAGATGGACAAGAACGGACATAAGTGGTACACCGCTTCTATCCCTGACTTCATCACTCCTGGTTATGTTGAGACCGCAGTTGAGCGTTATGCACGCATCAAGCAGTTTGAGGAGTTCGGCAACGACGCCGATATCTTGGCAGACTGGAGTGACGAGGTTCAGACCCGTATCGACTCAGTTGATGCAACAATGAACTTTATGACCGCTCAGTTGATGTCTACCGGTAAGATTGACTACTCCGGCATTGGTCGTGGTATCTCCACTCCACTGCACAAGGCTATCGACCCTATCGAGTATGGCGAAAACTTCATCAATGGTGGTGCTAAGAAGTGGGCTGACCCTACTGCTACCATCCTTACCTACATGAAGGAGAAGGAAGCCAAGTATCGTGAGACCCGCGGTGGTTTCGATGGTGCTTTGGTCTGGCAGATGACTCGCAATACATTCTACAATGTATTCTTGAAGAACGCAGAGGTTCGCGAGCTTGTTACCAATTACCGCCAGCTGAACTACATTGCCTCTACCAAGACAATGCCTATCAGCAAGGAACAGTTCATCCAGGCATTCGTTGACTTCGAGGGTGTATCTCCTATCGAGATTGTGACCGAGAAGGAGCGCAACCTAACTCATACAACCGATGAGTACAAGCAGGGTTGGTCTGACAACATCGTTGTTCTCCGTCCTGCCGGTGATGCTTGTGAGTTCGAGCGCACAGACAGTCTCGATCGTAAGTTGATTGAGTATGCTGGTAACAAGGCTATCTCTACCGTGTTCGGTACAACTAACGATGGTCTCGGTCTGCTCATGAACTCAGTAGTTCCTAACGGTAAGTACATGGAGTGGCACACAGACATCATGTTCTCTGCTTGCCCAGCTCTCATCGACTTCCCAGACCATTGCATTATGGACATTACCAAGACTGATTAATTTCGGTCTTGGAACTATTAACGTAACTAGATTGTATGACTATGGATTCGGAGATGAATATTTACACTGTGAACGACTACCTTATTAATAAGGTGAAGTTCGAGATGCCGATGAAGGCTCTGCTGGGCATCATGCACGACAGGGAGCTTGAAAACGGCATCGACCTCGAAGCCTGCGACAAGGACAAGGTGAGACTTGCCTATGCCGACATGCTGAAATGGTTTGTTCTTGGTCCGAGCAAGGTGAACAACACCTCCGATTCCGATAACGGATGGACTCATTCGGGAGGTGGCTATGACATGTCGGACAACGACAGGAGCGAGATGAAGGCAGAGGCTAACGCTATCTATGCGGAGCTGGAGCCCGATTCGATGCTCAAGAAGAAGTCCACCTTCCGGGTGACCTCCCACGGAGTAAAGAGGGCGAATTATTCTCCTTGGGGAGAACCTCTCCCTCACATTATCAAATAAAGCGTATGGAAAAGGAAAACATCAGAAACCCAAGATACCCTCACATCATCAAGATCGTGAGGAAGATCGTCGGAAAAGCCGACCCTGATGACCCGTTCGCCGATGATGATGCTCCAGTTGGTGAGGACAAGGAAATCATTCTCTACTATGGCGAAGGCCGCAGCTACACCGATACCACAACAGAGGGAGACAAGAACGTCGACCAGAACAAGAGGAAGGCATCGATTCCGGTCAGATATGACGAATGGGATGCCGGCAGATGTCCTCTTGACGGCGACACCATCTACTCCACTGTCGGAAACAACACCGAGATAGGTATGGTAAAGGACTGCGAACCGGATAATAACAGGACGGTCGTTTACTGGAATCTCACTAGGGTTTAGGTTATGGTAAAATACTTTAGCGGAAAGCGTCTTTCTCTTGGAGCGCAGTTCGAGCATCAGATTAAGCCAAGGGTCGAAAAGCTGGCGTATGACAAGATGCTTGCGATTATGCAGGAACTTGCTCACAGAACCGTCAACTATTTCAAAGAGAACAGGACGTTCTACAATATCACCGGTAACGCATATACTTCGTTCTATGCAGCAGTGTATTACAAAGGCAAGCTCATTTACATGGTGCGTGCCTCAAAGGGTGAAAAAGCACCAACGCGAGTAACCCTGGCAGAAGGAGAGAAATACAATCTCCCGTTCTACTACGACGGAGGAGAGAACAAAGGCTACACCGGTTCAGCCGGTGGCGGTCACCAGTGGGGTCCTAACCTTCTATACGGACGTATCGGAAAGGTGAAATCTACCGGGAAAGACTGGGCACTCGTTGCGATATGTCCTGTTGAATATGCAGTATTCGATAAGGAGAACCGCATTTTCGAGACAGTTTACAACACATACGAGTCTCTTCCAGATATGTTCGATGCCTGCGTAGTGTACGCCAATAGTTCAACTTTTAACAAACTGTAAGCTATGGTAGATATCAAGCAGATATATTTCGACTTAGGAAACGCCGTAAAGGGTATATGCGACAAGGTGTACCCCAGGAATCGTCCTAAGGCCGTGGATACCAAAATAGGTAGCTACATCGTCGTAAATGCTCCGTACACAATCAGAAACAACGAGATGAACTATGATGGCTCCTACAACGACTATACTACCACTATCCAGATAGAGGTGTATGTAAGAGATAAGGCCTCCTCGGCGAATCCTAATGGTTTCAGTCCTGCGGAAATGGATAAGAAAGTCAAGGCGGTCCTCGAAAGATTCCCGATTTCTACAGACAACATCATCGTTACTAGACCGAACGTTGCTATCCAGGCTGACGACGGCGCAGGTTTTTCCTTGACAATCATACAGGGAAGGTTACGTACTAGATAAGTATTCAGGTATAACAATTTAAAATATTTTAGATTATGGCTATGACAACTATTGACAAGATGAAGGACATTTTCAATGGTCCTAAAACTCTGCTCTACTCAAAGGCTATTACCGATTTGAGCAAGGCTTCAGTTGACATCACACCAGAGATTGAGCTTCCTGTTGAGGTTGATTCTCTTAAGGCAACCATGGAGGATCCTACCATCAATCACTACAAGGTTATCGGTCTTGCCGGTGACTGGGCAACTACCGCAGAGCTCGGCGACTTCAATGTAGAGTTCGTTGTTCCTTCAAAGGCAAAGGACCTGCTGAAAATCATGTTCGGCGAGGATGCAATCACAGAGTTGACCAAGGTTACCTTGAAGGGTACTGGTGACGCGACTCTCGATGCTACTACCGGTTTTACCGGCGTTGCAGTTGAGCCTAAGAAGTTCAAGATTAAGGGTACTATCGTCATCGTTGACGATGAGAAGGAGAACCTTATGATTGTGACAAACATTGCCCTCTATGCAACGTTGCAGTGGGATGACACTGGTTCAAAGCCAGTTGCATTCAAGTTCGCCGGTTCTATCGAGGGCGCAGGCATGCGCAGCATCGCTTGGCTTACTAAGGCTCCAGGTGCTGGTGAACCAGGCATTGGCGGTTAATCAAGGTAATTAGATTCAGGATAACAAACCGTTGGGCGGCAGGCTAATCAACAGCCGTGCCGCCCTTCTTCATATAATAGCATACAATCATGGCAGAAGAAAAGAAAATTGAGCAGCCTTCGGTGGACTTGCAGGAGTTGCTTGACAGCGTGCTGCACGACGAGCCTACCGAGTTCGTGTTCCGTGGCAAGAAGCACAAGCTCGGCTGGCTTCGCAAGGGAACCATGAGCAAGTGTTCCCACATCAGGGCTAAGGAGAAGAACGAATGGAAGCGCAACGTCAAGATTTGTGTCTGCATTCTCCTCAACAACATCTGGAAGATTCGATTTCTGTATTGGATCTACTGGCGCTGGCTCTACTACATCAAGGATGTGGATATAGCCGATGTACTGAGAGTCCTCGATGTTTCTAAAAAAAAAATTCCATCGAACGCATTCTCACTGGCTACCATATTAGCGACCGGGATGACGGACGTGATGATGACGATGACGAGGAGCGAAGCAAAAGCTATCCAAGCAGAACCAGCTGGGGAGCAGCCTTCTCACTAGCTGAGAAGTTCAGCTTCCTCTTTCAGCGTAAGTACTTCATCGCGGCCTACGACTACTGGTGGGGCTATTCATCGGCGCAGATTGACCTCATGGTAGCAGACCAGCCTCTTGTCGTCTATCCAAAGACCAAGAAGGAAGGCGGTCCGAAGAAGCACACCAAGAAGGAGATGGATGACCTCTACGACAGGTGGATGGAGAAAAAGAAGAAAGAAGGAAGTCTTGTTGGCAAGAAGATAAGTCTTCCAGATTACTTAAACAATAAACTCTAATTTTAAAATATTCAGGATATGGCAGGTGGAAATATGGGCGACTTGAACATGACGCTCACTCTGAAGTCCAGGATTGAGGACGAAACCAAAAAGATTATCAGAGAATTAAACAAGGTTGATTCTACTGGTAAGCAGGCACAGAATGCTTTGGAAGCAATATCCGAAGCAACAAAAGGTATTGGAGATAAGGGAGGTCGTAGCTTTGAAAAGCTAAACAACTTCGTTAAAGAATTACGTCGTAACATTGGCGTATTTTCAAGCGAAGATTTCTTTAGCTCGAAAAAACTCCAGCAGTTGGAGTCTGTCCAGGACGGGTTATACAAAATAGGCCGCATACTCGGAGAGGTGTCTAAGGAAGGTGCTGGATTCAACATATTCCCTAACAGTGTTTCCACTGAGGCAAACAAGGCAGAGAGAGAACTTTATAAGTTATCTTCTATTATTGACGAAATCAACAAACGCCATGGTGAAGGAATACAGCTGTTTGGCGTCGATTCAACGAACAACATACGTCAGTCGTTGTCAGAACTGTCTAAATACGGAACTGAGTTAGAACAGATCAGGAATAACAGAGGTATTCATCCTATCACAGGACTCACAGCAACTGATGTCGTAAAGAGTTCCGGTTATCTTAATGCTATAGATAAAGCAAATACTTATGCAAAGGTTATAAAGGACGCAGCACGCGAGGCAAAAGAGGCAGATAGGCAACGCCAGAATGAGTTGAAGAACACGGAGCGTCGATATGATTCTCTCGGCAATAAGGTTCGCCAGCTTCGCTCTGAATACAGCCGAGGAATTTCTGTCGGAGCAGATGTTAGTAAAGCGGAAGCTGAGATTAGCAGGCTCCTTTCTTTAATGAGAGATCTTAGAACCATCAAAGACAGGCTCAATTCGGAGAATTGGAGAGAAGGCCTAGGTATGCTTGGCAACATTGGTAGTGGACACGATACCACTTTAGCATCGAGGATACTTCAAGACCAAAAGGCAATAAACCAAGAGGTTCAGAAAGGTATCGAGCTTGAACAGAAACGTCAGCAGGAGATTGCTCAGTCTGCCGCAAAAGCACGAAACGACCTTGCAGCAGCATTCGCCGGAGCAAACGCTGAAGCGAAGAAGATGCAATCCATAGTCGGAGACATCAAGTCTCTCTTCTTACAGGGAGGTATTGTCTTTGGCGCGCAGCAATTCTTTAATTCAATCGTACAGACTGGCGGCGAGATTGTTCAGCAGCATGTAGCGTTGCGTTCTATCCTCGGTGATGTACAGAAGGCTGATGAGCTCTTCGCTCAGACTCAGCAGCTTGCATTGCAGTCTCCATTCAAGTTTGGAGAGCTGAACCGAGATGTCAAGCAGCTGGCTGCATTTGGAGTTGAGGCGAATGACTTGTATGATACCACAAAGCGTCTCGCTGATATCGCATCTGGTCTTGGTGTGTCTTTCGAGAGACTTGGATTGGCTTATGGTCAGGTTAAGGCCCGTTCTTGGCTTGACGGTAAGGAATTACGCCAGTTTGCTTACGCTGGACTTCCACTCTTACAGAGAATTACGGAGCTTTACAATTCAGAAGGGAAGAACGGAAGGAACAATTATACCCAGGCAGATGTCAAGAAGATGATTACTGCTAGACAAGTAAGCTTTGAGGATGTCCAGAAAGTGCTTTGGAAGATGACGGATGAAGGCGGTCAGTTCTACAATATGCAGTTCGTCTTATCAGAGACATTACTTGGTCGCTGGAACAAGCTCATTGATGCCTGGGATATTATGCTAGGAAAGTTCGCAGAAGGCAAGAATATCGTAGGAGGTACTTTCTCGTTCATCATTAATAGAGTAACCGACCTTGTGTTAGCTTTGGACAAATTGTCTCCTGCCCTTCTTTCATTCGGAGCGGTGTTTGCTGCAAGGAAGCTCGGCGGTATGGCTTATTCTAAGATGGGTATTGGATCACTTGCTAAGAGTTATACTCAGCAGATGAATTCCCAGTTAAAGTCTTATGCTATCGAACAGCAGCAACTTGTTGTGGAAGGAGAGATTACGCAGAAGATTGCCCAGCAGAATGTATTCAAGAAAGCTGCTATTCTGTCGGAAAAGCAATCGCTTGTCGCGAGCAACAATAGGGCTGCACTCGAAGGAAGGATGTCCGTATTGCAGATGCAACGAGCAGTCAAGGAAGGCTTGGTTTCTAAGGAGATAATTAGTCAGCTCGCATTGATGGGACAAATAACCGCCAAACAAGAGCAAATCATCTTGAATGGAGGCAGAATGTCTGCCGTATGGAGCATGACAACTTCAAAGATTGGAGGATTTGTCAACGCCATCGGTGGCTGGTGGGGGATCGGCATAACGACTATCACTTCATTGTTGATGGGGTACAATCAATGGTCAAGTCGAGTAAAGGAAGAAGAAAAGACGTTGATTGATGGAGCTAAGCAGAAATCCAAAAGTTACGGAGATTTTCTGTCTGGATTAGGTCCAAAAGATGCGTCCAACCTTTCTTCGCAAGTTGACTCGATGAAGGAGATTCTGAAAAGTTCAGATGACTACACGGATTCTATCAAGCAGCAGGTTGAAAGCGCAGGAAGCTTGTCAAAACAATACGACATACTCAAAGAAAAAATTGAGGATGCGAAAAAAGCGAATGATGGCTTAGCTGATAAATATGGAGTTATAACGAATAACGCAACTTCAGCAACAGGTCTTGTTAGCGACGACCTATTCGATATGATCGGAGCTGATACTCCACAATGGTTACAGTGGTTGAATGGACTCACGAACGATGATATTGCAAAGAATGTGGAGCAAGCACAAGAATCTCTGTCTAAGTTCCAGGTGATGTTCGACGAGCTCGACTCTAGTACAAAGGCAAAAATGGAGGATTTTATCCGGTCTTTGATGGAAAACAACGAAGAGCTAGCAAACCAAATCAAGGGTCTGCCCCTTACTGAGCAGATTAGGATGCTTGCGGCTATTGGCGGAGATGATTGGGAAAAATTTGTCGACAAGTTTGCAAATGGAAGCAAGGAGACAGAAAACTGGTTAAAGGAACTTGCGGAAAGAGCGAAGGATTCTAGCGATGATGTGTCCGAAATAATGTATGACGACGTGCCGAGAGGACTTGAGTCCGTCAGAAAACAGCTCGGATTGTCTCAAGATCAATTCCGAACGTGGGCAAAACGAAACCCTGAGATATTCGCCAGTATGATGGATAAGATGGCACAGAAGGCAAATATTACAAGTAAAACCATCTTGTATTATTTTCATTCGGCTATCAGTAAGCTCATGGATATGGACTTTTGGCCAGGCGACAGTGGTAACGGAAAGAAAGGAAAGCCTTCGTACAACTCTGGCGTAAACACACCTTTCTCTGAGATCATAAGACAAAGACTTCACAAGAACGGAACTTTCACTGGAAACAAAAAGAAAGGTAAGTTTTGGACGAGAGAGGTTGATAATGCGTTAAGACAAGTGCAAGACCAGTCGTTCGAGACTACAGGCGAGAATATTCGTAAGGAGCTCAAAGCTGCAAGAAATGAGCTTGACACGATAGTCAATGGAAAAGTAAGCAAGAATTCTTCTGAGTACAAGAATGCTAAACATAAGTATGACTTATGGAAAGCTATTGCCGATGCAGGTTACATCTCTGACGACCTTGGGAAGAACAAGGTTACAGGTAACTTTGGAAAAGACAAAAACAAGAATGGTCGCGAAGAAGACGCAGAACTTAAACGCCTACAGGAACGACTCAGCAGCTTGAAGTCTGCAAGACAAATGTACCAGAAGTACAAGAGCATAATGTCTGATGAAGAGGCAAAGAAGAAGACTTACAATCTCTTCCCCGAGGTTACCGGTCTTAATCTTGACGACTATCAGAAGGCTGTCCGTTCTCTCCTTGAAGGATTCAGTATAAACACTACCGAGAGAAAGAAGTTCCAAACTTCCATCTATCGTGAGGTTGCAGAGTGGCTCTTCGACGAGAAGGACAAGAAGGAGTACGAGAGAAAGGCAGCTGACTTCACGGAATTATTGAACAGGTTGTCAAGCCAATGGGACTTGTACAAAGAGTTGCTCAGTAAGACTGGTGATAAGAATTTCTCCAGTGCTGCATTCAACAACCCTGGATATATCGATGACAAAGCAAAGGAGCTCATAGTCGAGTATAACAACAAATTCGGGAAGGACTTCCAGAGAGAGAATGCGATGTCGATGTCCGATGGTGTTGCAAAGGAAACTCTTAAAGGTCCAGGTGAATATGAGGCGTGGAAGAAGATAGTTGACCTTCTTCGAAACAACTATATCAAGATTTTGCAGGATGCTGCCGACATCATCGAGAAGACGGAAGATTACGAGGACAAGATTCTTAAGATTCGACAGGATTACGATAAACTTATCAAGAAGACGAATGATCCTGGTATTAAGGCAAGATACGAGATTCAGAGAGACAAGGAGATTGGTCAGGTTAAGCTTGACAAGTTCAAGAACTCCTCTGATTATCTCAATTTCTACGGAGCTATCGTTTCTCTCGGTATGGATAAGGCTCAGGCTATCGGGACTAGAATCAGGCAGAATATCAACGAGGCTCTGCAAAACGGAGCTATCGATGCGAGAGAGTACGCCAAGGAAATCAAACAGCTTGATGAGCAGTTATCGAAGCTGACGAGTCCAAAGAAGACTTTCTTCAATGGAGGTCTAAAGGGAATGGCTGAGCAGAAGATTTCTGATGCCAGCGAGCAGATGACCATCGCAGCAAGTAAAATTGCTGAAGGCAAGAAGGTTCGTGAACTTGGTCTCAAAATGGGAGACCCAAACTTCATCAAGCGTGGTGACAGCATGATTGCCAGTGGAAAGGCTATGATGAAGGCTGCTGAGATTCTGTTTAAGGATGGAACAAAGGCGAAAGAATCTCTTGATAAGTTTGCTAACGTAGTAAGCATTATCGACCAGAATGTACAGGGAATGTTCGAAGCGTTCAATGATATCAAGGAGACTGCTTCTCTTCTCGGCGTTGATACCGAGTCTGACGGATGGCAGGATGCTTCTGCGTTCTTCGAGACATTCTCCGGCATGTCAAGTTCACTGTCAAAGGTGGTAACAAGCGCAGAGTCCGGCAACGTTGGTGGAATCCTTGCCGGTGTCACCGGCATATTTACCTCACCTATCAAGGCGTTTGCAAAGGCTCATGATGCCAAGCTCGACAGACAGATAAAGCTTGCAGAGAGACAGCTGAATGAATTGAAGAACCTATCTAGCAATATCAGTTCTGTTATCGAAAAGACGCTCGGTGGAATCTATTCTTACGAGAGATCTTCAGATACGAATAAAAAGCTCAACGATGTCAAGAATGACTATAAGGCTTGGGATGCTTTTTCTAAGACTGATACGGGCAAGGATTTCTTCGGTGGCAAGAACTTGAGTCACTACAGCAAGGAGACCTATGATGCTGTGATGAAGACAGAGACGAATCCTTCCGCATACGCAGATCAGCTCGCCCTACTCCACGCTCAGGAAGACGAGTTGAGAAAGCAGAGACAAGCTGAGGAGGATAAGAAAAAGACGGACAAGGATAAGATTGCCGACTACGATCAGCAAATCAAGGAGATGCAGTTGCAGATTAAGACGTTCGCTCAGGACTTCCTGAAAGACGTTTACTCTATCGATATGAAGAGCTGGGGAAATCAGCTGACTGATACTGTTGTGAGCGCATGGACTAAGGGGGAAGATGCGGTTGAGGCTTACAAGAATAAGGTCAAGGAAATGGTTCGCGATGTGGTAAAGAATATCGTTACGCAGAAAATCATGGAAAAGGCTCTCGAAAAACCTCTCGAATGGCTCACATCTGTTCTTGATAAAAAGGGACAGCTCGACGAAACGGACATGATTAATTTTGCGAAGCAGGTTAATGAAATAGGAGATAAGGTCGTTCCTCAGATAACCGGTCTTGTTGATGCCTTAAAGAACGAAGGATTGGATATGAGAGAGGACGGAAGTTCATCTGCCACCAACTCTGTTAAGAGTATCACAGAGGAGACAGCTGATCTCCTAGCCAGTTATGTAAACAGCATACGTCTCGATTTGTCTGTTGTTCGTGAGATGCAGGGGAAATTCTTACCTGAGATGAGTGAGATTGCAAAGTCTCAGTTGACTCAGCTTAACCTGATTGCTCAAAACACCTTGCGCAATGCAGATGCAGCAGAGAGAATCGATAAGACTGTCTCGGAGTTGAACGATAACTTCAACAGAGTTATCAATGGTACGAAATCTTTAAAAATGAAATAATTATGTTTGAAAAAAGAAATTTATCAGACAGAATAAAGAACGAGGCGGTTTCACTGGGTCTTTGCGCTCAGTGGACCGCTGAGTGGCACGACAACTCATCCAAGCATGAGATGGTCGAGAAGTTTGTTAAGGGTATTGACTTCTGTATCGGAAAGAACTGGCCTTCGACCAAGGATATGAAGAAGTACTTTGGTGATGTCATTCACGATCATGGTGTGTATGTTGACGAGAACGTTGACCTGCAAAACCCAAAGATTGTCATCCTCAATGGAGAGTGTGTAGCAAACATCAACTATGACTGGATGGACAGTGGAGAGATATACGTAAGGCACAATTCTTCACTTTACCTGAAGGTTAAGGGATTCTCCAGGGTATTTATCAATCTGTTAGATGGTGCAGAGCTTCATGTTGAATGCGAAGATACCGCAAAGTGCTTCGTCTACCAATACGGAGGAACAGTCGTGAAAGCGACCGGACCAGTCAATATCAGGGATAGACACGACTTTAAGTTCAATTAACGTATATTTATACGCATATCACTTGCATATTTATGTATTATTTTGTATATTTGCAATTACAAATAGTTGATTTTAGGTATGAAAGATTATTTCAGGATATACATGCAGAAGGAAGGCGATGGGAACGAGGTGAAGGACTCCATCGCCGACTTCGGTATGTACGTTAGCGAGAGTCCGTTCAAGCCTTGTGATTCTGTCAAGGAGCCTATTAAAAGGGAATGGCACGACGAGCATGGCGACGATGAGTATATTGGCAAGGACGGTCTCTATATGGCAGCATACGAGAACAAGGTCAAGTTCCTGTTTAATGGTAATGCCTTCGGCGCAAACGAGAAGTGTAAGGCTTTCATCGACTATCTCCGTAAGTCTGGCATGATGAAAATGTACTGCGGCTTCAACAAGATAGGAAGGCAGCATGTGAGACTGAAGAGCATTGATCCGGACCTATACAGATATCCGGGCAGCGAGGATTTGCTTGTCCTCTCTATAACATTCAAGTTTAACGACCCTGTTACTGACATCAAGCCAATTATGGATGCGCAGGCGCAGGGCAGGATTTCAAATTTAGGATAACACAGACACATGAGTACTTGGAATATTTATCATAAGGATGGCTCGAAGCTGACAGACGTTAACGAAGAGCAGATAACCGTTCATGGATTGGAATACTCCGATTCTTGGATGGGTAAGTGCTTCGTGACTATCAATTTCAAGCATGAAGTGCCTATCAACTTTCAGATAGGAGACTATATTGTCTATCGTGACGAGCGATTCGAGCTCAACTACGAGCCGGGCAAAGACAAGCAGGCCAGACCCGACACATACGGAGAGGGCTTCGTATATGACAGCGTGAAGTTCAACGCATTGCAGGATGAGCTTGCTAGGGCTGAATTTCTCGATGTGGTATTGAACGACAACGAACTTCACTACACTTCCCTACCGAAATTCCCATTCTACGTACAGACTCTGGACGATTTGCTCGACAGGATCCAGGCGAACCTCGACGAGCAGATTGGTGCAGGTCTTTGGAAGATTTACTCCCGAAACAAGGACCGTTCCGTTCAGCGTGGAGCCCTTGAAAGTGAGTGGTTGTCGGTTTATGGTGAGAAAACCGACGATAACGTCATCGAATCGATGTCCATTACAGTGGATTCGCAGACCTGTTGGCAGGCCCTTGCGCTTGTGAACGAGAAGTGGGACATAAACTTCATCGTCAGAGGAAGAAACATCTATGTCGGTACTACAGGAATTGAGGCAGGGCATATCTTCTCTTATGGTATCGGAAATGGACTCTACGAGATTGTGCAGAACGCAGATTCTGATCAGAGTGTCATTACGAGACTGAGAGCTTATGGTTCGGAGAAGAATCTTCCTTCTCATTACTATGCGGACCTCGGTGTCAAGTACGTGGCGAATATCACGAAAGTGGTTACAGCTAGCACAAATGTAGAGCTTGAACTGGATGTCGACTATATCGAGACATATTTCAAGAATAAGAGAAAGTACGTCGTTTCCGGAGAGTCTCAGGAACAGTCTTTCGGATGGGTCCTTCAGGTAACGTTCGATTTTCAGACTACAATTACCGGTTATGTAACACAGTCTGGCAGCTCTGGCAAATGCAGGTTCTACTCCGAGTTAAAGGGAGGACAGGTAGATAGCGGAGATGAGGAATCAAAGGAGAAACTCGACGCATTCATCGCTCAGGTCAATGCCGGAAACACGAAGATGTATATCACGTCCGGTCTCAACAAGAAGGTTGTTCCTTCATCGATGAAGGAGTATGCAGAGAATCTTCCGAATAATATGTCCATCAACAGGCTTATGCTGCCAGGATTTCCTCACGTATCTCTGAGTGATTTCTACGACTCTCTTACTGAACAGGAAAAGAAGTATGTGAATCCAACCGGGAAACTGCATAAATTCTCTACTGATCCATATAGACCATACATCGATTCTCTCAATATAGAGGAGATTGGACTCCGTTCGGCATCGCAGTTCTTTGATACTGATGATAAGACGAATGGAGTTATTGAAATCTACCCTACTATCGAGGAAATGGAAATCGGTGGCGTGCGTGTGGATGAGATTGACGAAGGTGTCGCTCCTGATGACGACGGAAGGTTTGGCGACAACGAAACAGTAAAGAATGTTGATATATACCTCAACAAGGCTATCGATTTCGACATCAACGACCTTAAGGATGATGACTTCTCCATATCTATGAAAGATGGTATGTGCGGTGGCCGAACGTTCAAGGTAGCATCCTCAACCAAGGTTGACGGAAGGTGGAGGCTTACTATCGAGAGAATCAAGGATGATGCTCTTGAGCTGTGGTTCCCATACAAGGACTACCCTATCAAGAATGGCGACCATTTCGTTCTTACCGGCATCACTCTTCCTGATTCGTATGTGAATGCCGCATCATTGAAGCTCCTTAAGTATGCTATTGCGCTCCTTGACAAGAATGACTACACAAGGTATGTCTATCAGCCTAAGGTTGACGAGCTTTTTATGGCGAGACAGCACGATAAGGCGCAGGAAGACGAAACCGGAACTATCAAGAGTCTGCACGATACACTGAAGGCCGGCGACCTGATGAACTTCAATGATACAGACCTCAATATCGAAGGAATCATCTCTATCGACCAGCTCACGATCAAGGAAGAAGATGGCAAGATTCCGACTTACGACATAACACTTCGCGAGGACAAGGAGGTTGGGACCATTCAGAAGATTCAGCAGCAGATTTCATCACTCCAAAGCGGAAATGGTGGAGCCGGAGCCGGATTGACAACCACGCAGGTCAAGAATCAGGTCGCGTCAGAGGGAAGTAAGTACTTTGTTTCAAAGCTTACCGACGACACCGCCAAGGGCACAATCACTTGGGAGAAGGTGCAGAAGTTCTTGCATGGATTGCTTGTCGGTAACTTCAATTCCGAGAACGGCGGTTCCTGGACTCCAGATGCAGAAGGTCGTTCTCATCTCATCACCGACTACCTGGAGGTGAGGATGAAGGCTATCTTTGAGGAATTGGTTATCAAGAAGACCTCCACCATCGGTGGCAAGGAGATTATCTCTCCTGCTGGTGGCGTGGTGGCTCACAAGGTAGAAGTTGTTACTGTGACATATAATAATGTGTCACAGAAGGCTTATCGTTGCTATTTCTTAGCAGAGCAGGAAGGTGATGCCGTGGATAATGATTTCGCTATTGCCGACCAGGTGCGTTCTGAGTCATTCAACGTTCGCAAGGGCACTTACCATAAGGTGGGTAATCACTTCTATTGGCGATTGGTAATCGGTCGTGACGAGGAACCTGTGGAACTGGAAGGAAAGAAGTACCATTATATCGACCTCTCCGATACCGATTGCGCTACTGCAAGCGACGTACCTGCCAAAGGTGATGTATTGTCGCAGTGCGGTAATAGAACCGATGTAGAACGTCAGAACTGCCTTATCTTCTCAGCGGTAGATACCTATTCGCCATCCATCAGCTTGTACCACGGTATAAATAGCTACTCTTTTGCCAACAAAGAATACGTAGAGTATGGTGTAAACAAACAGACCAACAAGGCGTTCTTCAATGTTTACGGCGATATGTATGTAGGCGACCGACCTACCAAGGAGAACAATTACGAGGGTAGTAGCTACATCAAGTATGACAGCGCAGCCAAGCAGGTATCTGTTAAAGGCAAGATTTCTGCCAAATCAACCGTAGATGGCAAGGAACTGTCTCAGTATATTAAGGAGAACTCAGCAAAGGGCTTGACAGAAGAGCAGGTGAACAATATCATCAACAACTCGCAGGTTATTACTGACTTGCAGAATCAGGTGGATGGGGCTATCGAGACGTGGTTCTATGAGGGAGTTCCAACACTGACTAATGCCCCTGCAAGCAGTTGGACGACCGACAAGGATAAAGATACCCATCTGGGCGACCTTTACTACGACAACAAGACGGGCAAGGCATACCGCTTTGCCAAGGATGGCTCTATCTATAAGTGGACTATCATTACTGACACCGATATTGCCAAAGCCCTTTCCGATGCAAGCAAGGCACAGGAGACCGCAGACGGGAAAATGAAGGTGTTCAGCACTCAACCGACCCCACCATACCAAGTTGGTGACATCTGGGTCAATGCTACATATCCTTCTGACGGCAGTACCTATAAGAATGAGGTATTGCGCTGTCAGACCAACAAGAAGGCTGGTTCTCTGTTCGCCATCGATGATTGGATCAAGGCATCTAAATACACAGATGATACCGTTGCTAACGCAGCAAAGGCTGCGGCAGAGAAAGCGCAGAAGGCGGCAGAGAAAGCGCAGAAGGCGGCAGAAAAGGCGCAGGGTGACATCAGCAAATTAGGAACTACCGTAACTGACAACAAAAAGGCATTCGATAACTACGTCAAGGATGGCTATCTTGAGCCTTCTGAGATTGCGGCAATGGCGCAGGATTCCAAGCGGTTGGAAGATGCTTTTGCAGCCGCCGAGAAGTCTTACACTGAGGTGAAGGATGCAGAGGTACTGAAGGGCACCAAGGAACTCACCAACCTCAATTCCGCTTTTGCTACCCTCACGACTGCAAAGAAGGAACTCGTCAATTATCTGTCGGATATTGCAACACGCTACAATGCGGCTAACACCAACGGCAAGGCTACAATCGTTTCAGCCGTGGGAACGAAGTTCACCAACTTCCAGTCCGCATATTCGGCATTTTACGATAAGCTGGGTTTGGCGAACGCATATATTACCAGTAAGATTTACGGCGACCTCGGTGTGGTAATCGGTGACGTAACCAGCCTTGCTTACCTAAAGAAGGCTCTGATGGATGCTCCCGATACGGAGATTAACGGAGGTCTGGTTCTTACATCACTCATCGGTTTGCGAGACACGGGCGGAAACACTACGGCTGGTATTAATGGTATCACGGAGAAGTCTGCTAAGGGAGGTGGCATCGCTGCTTGGTTCGGTGGCGAAATGGTCGATAAGGACTACAACGATGGCTCGAAAACTCCTGCTAACACCATCTTCCGCTTTGATGGCTCTGGCTATGTGGCAGGTGGCGCAATCTGGTGGGGAACTGATGGTAGGGTTCACGCTGACCCTACATCTTTCATCATCAGCGAGAAGAACTTGGGTGCATACCTCACCTTCTTCGAGCCGACTTGGAAAGCAGGAAGTGCAGGAACGAGCGTTGCTGACCTTGTGTCTTTGAAGCCAAACGCTCCTTTCACCAAATTGGGTGTATCGGGCGATGCTGCATTCGAGGGTGCTATCTCCTTTCACGGCATCGACATCACGTATGATGCAACCAATAAGGCAATCAAGATTGATGGAAATCTCTATGCCACAGGCGGTATCACGGCTTACGGGGAAGGAAGTGGCTCATCAGGTGGCGGCGGATTGAACGGTAGTGTTAAATCCTATGTTGATGCTATCAATCTTACAGCAGAGAATCTTTCTGAAGTAGCTTCTGCATACTCAGTAGCAAAATTGAAGTCTCTGATTGATGGAATAGATGGTATTACAGATGGAATTAATTCTGTCTCTGTTAACGGAAGTGGTAATGCAGTGACTAGTGCCATAGTAAGTGGACATACGCTTACCTTAACGAAGGAAAAGTCATTCCTAGAATCAGTTGCTTGGTGGAACGTTAGTGATACACATAACGCAAATGACCTACACAGAGGAATCACATTCGCATATGTTAGTCACGCTAATACTGCCACTACTGGTACTTTGATTGACTTCTCTTGTGGTTCAAACAACAATTACTCATTTCAGTTGCAAGCAAGTTATAATAGTGACACTATTTATTTCCGTAGGCACAATGGTGACAATAATACTTGGGGAGGCTGGAATAGGCTCGCTACCATTGAAAATATACCTAAAACCTATGCAGGAAGTTCTTCTGCTGGAGGTGATGCTACGAGAGCATTAAAATTAAAGGATTATAATGGAGATTATTATGATATATATTGTGGATATTCAGGTGCTAGTTTAAATGCTGGTGAAATTACTGCTATTGTAGGAACAAAAACTAATGGCAGTAATGTATATTATAAAGATGTTCAAAAGAGTGCATTACAAGTTTGGTTGGGTTTAGGTGCTAGAGCTTATGATAACACAAGTTATCTACCTCTTAGTGGCGGAACAATGTCAGCTAATGCGAGAATTTCTCACGATGGAGGTAATTTATATCTTGGCAATAGTGATAATAGTGGATGGGTATTAACGCAAGATATTGCTTCAAAAGATGGGGCTGATAAATGGAGTATATACTCATCCGGAGGAGCACGTTTTGGCGATATTTATTTGTACCGCAAAGAAGATGGAACTATAGATACTGGAGTTATAGAAAGATATGCTGGTTCTCTATGTTTAAATTGGAACTCTGGTCAAGATGTGATTGTTTGCAATGGTGGTGGTACTTTTATCTGCAAGACTAATATTCTATCTAAAGGTGGTATCACCGCCTACTCCTCCTCAGACATCCGCTTGAAGATCAACTTGCATAAGGCTGATAGCTTGTCATTAATCAGGTCTCTAGGCAAGGTCTATGAGTTTGATTACAAGAAGAGCGGCGAGCATAGTATTGGCTTGATAGCGCAGAACGTTCAGAAGAGTAAGCTATCAGACTTGGTGGCAAACGATGATGAAGGTTTCTTAAAGCTGAACTACTGGTCTCCTAAGCTGATTAGCCTTGCTCTTGGCGGAGTAGTACAAGTTGATGGCAAGGTTACCAGGCTGAAGAAAAAGGTGAAGGCTTTGGAGGAGGAAGTGAAGCTCTTAAAGGAAGAGTTAAGTAACAAGAATATTAATTTATTAAATTAGATTAGAAAATGGAGAATTTAAAGATTACCAAGAAGAGTGAACAGACAACTGCTACTTACACCAAGGGCGGCTATCGTGTAGAAATTATCTACAATGTTGACAAGACGGGTGGCAACATCGAGAGCATCAGTATGGGTCTATATGGTGACGCAAATGGTAACTATCTCGGCAACGCCAACGCAAGCTCCAACGGCAGCGAGCTGACCTACAACATCAGCGGCATCCCTCAGAGCAAGCTCAGTGAGGTGTCTGCACTCATTGAGGAGGTCAATTCCGCTATCAATGCGAATATGGCTAGCGAGGCGGCAGAGTAAGTATCGTAAGTATTAACGCAGGGTGGCTCTTCGAGAGCTGCCTTGCCTAGTGTTTAATGTTTAAAAGATTAAGCTATGGCTTTGGCAAACAATAAAATCACCGCTCCCGTGAGCGTGGATGACGTGAAATCATTGCTCGGAGAATCAAGCAACGACCTTGCTACGCTCTGTAAGTCTTCAAAGATAAACGTTTGGGCGAAGTATAAGCCAACTGATTACAACGCTGCTTTTTCTGATAATTGGAGCAAGGGCAAAGATGGAAACTATGGTCTGAATATTACTACAGATAACAGAGTAAGCTCTTGGAGTGCCTTGGTTGCTGAGTATTCTAAAGCTAACAATGGCTATAGTAATATCTATAAACGACCAAGTGGTGGCGCAACTTCTCCTTATAGACTAGGAGATTTTAGAGGGTATAACCATAAGGCAAAGCCTGAGATTAGTGATTATTTGGCGGCAACAAATTATATAGAAGACTCACCAATATCACTATCTGTAGCATATAATGCGATAACAGTTGATGGAGACCAAGTAAGCTATAAAGATGTTGAAGTCTATAAGGGCTTATATTTTGGTTACGTAATTACCGATATTAGCGGAAA
Source organism: Prevotella sp. (assembly GCA_021636625.1). Lineage (GTDB taxonomy): Bacteria > Bacteroidota > Bacteroidia > Bacteroidales > Bacteroidaceae > Prevotella. The sequence continues at coordinate 82,508 of JAJWLX010000003.1, forward strand.
AACTCTAAAGCTGATAGTAACAGCGTCAACTACAAGTAGTTATGAAGTTAGAATAGCTGCAAGAACTTTATTGGCAGGTAATTATAGGCTATACCCTATGTTTTGCAATGTAGATTACTCGACTAATCATTCATTACGTGGAATGTATTGTTATGCTGTTCCTAATCTTAATGGTGGAAAAATTATGTCTGTTATAACACAAAGTCAAAGTGTGGCGGCTAAATTCAAGTCTATATTTGCTGAATATACATTTGCAAATACAAGGATTAAGGTAACTCTTACTACCACAGAACATGGACAGGCTACTAATATTGGTGTGTACTTTTGTTATCAAACAGACCCGACAAAAGGACAAGCAATGGTAAGCGGCGAATACAGTACAAGGATTGATAGAATTGGTTTTGGAGAAACCAAAAGTGTCACTTTCAATAATCCGTTGAGTGGTAAAAGTTATCTGATTTATGTTTATTGTGATGGTGCTTGGATTGCCAAAGGTTTACCTCCAATGACAAGTATTATGCCTGATTTGTAGTAGATATAAGATAAGTATAACTATATTAAAAAGATTACGAGCATGAAAGTCAAAGACTTGACAAGACAAAGGTTTGGAAGGCTCATTGTCGTTCGAAGATATGAACACAATTTAATTTGTGGGAATACCCGCAGAGCCCAATGGGTGTGTATGTGTGATTGCGGTAAAGAGCATATTGCCACAACTCAGAATTTAACGGGAGGTCGCTCTACAAGTTGCGGATGCTTGCAACAGAAAATATCCGCATCGCAAAAATCCAATTTCAGACACGGATATGCAGTAGATGAAAAAAGACATCCTTTGTATAATATTTGGAGAAGTATAAAACAAAGATGTTTTAATCCAAACCATAAGGAATACAAGCATTATGGTGGCAGGGGTATCACTATCTGCGAAGAGTGGAAAGATAATCCAAAAGCATTTGTAGAGTGGGGCTTGTCTCATGGATATAAAAAAGGATTGTCTATTGATAGGATTGATAACGATGGAAACTATGAACCATCTAATTGTCAATTTATAACACGTTCCCAAAATACGAAGAAAGAGAAGGGACGAATCTTAACTGTCTGCGGAATCTCGCATGATTGTTCTGATTGGAGTCGAATATTAGGACATACTGTTACGTATATTGATAAAATTATACACAGAAAAGGTTTAGATTATACAATTAATTTTATTAAAGAAAGGATTAAAAATGGTAAATAATGGTATCATCACCCCCCCCATATCCATCGATGATGTTAGGTCGGTGCTGGGCGAATCAAGTAATGATGTTGCCACGCTGTGCAAGTCCACCAAAATAAATATGTGGGCGAAGTATAAGCCCGTTGACTCAGACAACGCTTTCCTTGATATCAATACTGGGTGGAAGGGTAAGAGGAATGACTGCAACATCAATTATCCTAAAGCAACAAGTATCTATGATATAAAGGGCTATTATTCGCAAGCGGACAACGGCTTCACCCATAGGACGACATCTGCACCTTACAGACTAGGAGATTTTCGCGGGTATAATCATAACGCAAGAAGTGAATACCTAGAAATTGGCACGACAAGTCCATCAGCGGAAGATGCCGTAAGTATTAGCGCAGCATATAATATGCAAAGTGTCGATTCTGACTGGATAAGCATGAAAGACTTGTTGAATGATGGTAACATAACCTATCACTTTGGTGTGTTGCTCTATAACAACAATGGCGACAAGCTACAGTATATGAGAACATCAGATACGAACACCGTTAAGTTTACAAAGGTCAACGCAGGCACATACACAGTCTATCCGTTTATGAGCAGCGTGGCTTATACAAGCAGTGATTTCCCTCAGTTACAACAGGGTTCGTATATCCCTATACCAGTATTACAGCCAATCTCTCTTGTGGTGAAAACCAGAACAGACATTAATGCTAGCAAGGTTACACTAAGACAAAGTGGTCTTGGAAGCGCAACGATTAAGAATGTTGATAGTGTGTCTCATGTTGTCTCATTGCAACTACGTTTTTCTTCGAGCAAGGAAAATAGTAGTATGCAGGTTGGTGAATCTATTCTTATGAGCAATACAACACTGGCTGGCGGTGATAGTAAAACCGTTCTTTTCAAGAACCAAATGCAGAGTGGAAAAACTTACGCATTATGGCTGTATGTGGACTATGTTTTGACTACTAAGCAAACGGTATTTAGTCAAGGAATTATTGATTAAGAATAATATTTGATTTTCTTGCCAGTTTGGGATATATTTCTTATCTTTGTAACGGAAATAGAAAGGTATTCTGTATAGCAAGTTAATTGGCGAAGAATATTTATAACATAAAAATAAAGAAACAATTATGAAGAAGATTAAGACAATCGAGGCTGTTGCAGCCTACAAGACACTGAAAGCATTGAAGACATCATCGATGAGCGATGATGCGAGTTTGCGAGTTTGGAAGAATATGAAGGCTCTGCGTTCAGTTGCCGACACATACGACAAGGACGTGGAAGAGGCACAGGAGAGCTTGAAGGACGATAAGTTCGAGGAGATGCAGCGTAAGCTCCAGGAGTGCCAGCAGCTCGAGCAGAAGCACACCGATGAGGGCTATGAGTACACCAAGGACGATTCAGCCAAGTTTGCGGAGGTTAATGAGTACTTCTTTAACCAGAAGCAGAAGACCGAGAAGTACTTCTCTGACCTTGCCAATGCCGAGGTAGAGGTAGCTATCGAGGAGGTTGACGAGAAGGAGTTGTTTAAAGCTGCCAAGGATTGCGGCTTGAAGTTCGCCGATATGGAGAGCCTTGAAGTTGTGATAGCATAATACTCTGATAAGTGGATATAGTAAATAGCGTTGGAACGGCATTCTTGCTCGATTCTAACGCTATTTTTGTTACCATTTTATGCTATTTTGGTAACAAAAAAATCGGTAACAGAACTTTCAAATTGTTACTTTAGCAAAGTTTAACTCTAAAAAGTTGCTCAAAATCATTCATTTTGAGCAAAATTGTTTATTTTTGCATCACTTTCCTTATTATTAAGAATGAGGAACTAAGAATAAATAATAAACCCAAAAACAAAAGGAGAAGAATTTATGACTAAAGAGGAAGAAGATGAAGTCCATCGGTTAGTTCAATCAGTCGGTGTTGTACAGTTGTCAAGAGTAATGTTTAAGGGTATGGACGTTAGCGAAATGATTAACGTAATTATCCTTGCAGGTAGAGGCTACAGCGTGAAGCTACTCACTTGGTTCAAGTATTATTGTGAAGTTATGCCTCTTTTTATCATGCTTTTTCATGTGGCTTGTATGGTGACGTTTGCATCACATGGTAAAGAAATGTGCGTATGGTTTAGAGAAAATTGGGTGTCAGCAGCATTTATCTATTTCTCTGTTTACATCCATCCGCTTGTGCTTATACTTGCGAGCAGATTCTTTTGGCTCTGCTACAGATGGCGTATTCCGATGATCATCTACCTATTTGGGATAAATGCAATTCATATTGTATACTGGAATGTTTTTACCACCAACGAAATGGTGGAAGCTAATGTTGTAATACTTGTAATGACCATTATATTTTATGTATATGGTTTTGCCGATAAGTATTTCTCAGGCAAGGGCTGTCAAAGTTTAATCTCTAGATTATAATGATATGGGAAAGTTATTTGGTTATCACACCTTGGGAGTGTTATTAAAATCGTTGTCTGACTCTTGCTTTCGAGCAGACGAGCAAGAGAAGAGAGGGGAGAAGGTAACTGCTTGCGGAATGAGCAGCGATGAGATAGAAGACCTTTGTGAGAACTATCTGCCGTATGCTCTCAACCCAATGATGAGCACCGAGGAGGTCAAGGAGAAATTGCACGTTTCCGATGCTACACTCAATCGTATGGTGGCACGGGGCGATATACCAAATGGCGAGTGTAAGAAACGAGGACACACCCGATATTGGAAGAAGTGGGATATACTGCACTTCATTAAAAAGAAAAGAAAATAATAGTTGAACATGTAAGTATTCCTTACAAGTTGAGCAAGAGAGGTAAGTGATTGCCTCTCTTTTTTTGTTTATATGATACTACCTACTATCACCTTAAACCGCTGATAAACAACCACTAAAAGAAAGTGTGATAGAGTTATATTTGCTCTCCCCTATTCTTCGTACCTTTGCATCCGTAACGTTACAATAGTGTTAGTTAAATTAAGGATAACTTAAAAAGATTGTAAAAATGGAGATGACAGATGCAAAAGTCGTGGAGAAGAAAATCTACGAAGAGGGAAAGAAGCACGATGAGTATGCTTCTAAAGGTATCGCAGGGACTGGATTAGGTCTTGGAATAGCTGGTACTGCACTCGGTCTTGGTGCTTGGTTGTTTGGCGGTAATCGCAGCGTGTTTGGTTCTATCGGTGGCAGTAATATGCCTGAGAACGTTAACATCAACGCAAACGGTTATGGCGCAAATGCGAATGCTAATCAGCCAACCGCATTGCAGGTAATGGAGAAGGAATGCGCTGATGAGGTGAAGTTGCTTACAGACATGTTCGGTTTGAAGCTCGACACCGCTAACAAGTTCTACGCTATGCGTGAGACTGACATCGCAGAAAAGTTCTCTATGTATAAGGGTGCTACTGAGGCTATCAACGCTGAGAACCGCCGTGCAATGCAGGCTGAGTTCGGACTTTACAAGTCTCAGGTAGATGCGGACTTCGGTCTGTACAAGAACCAGCGAGACCAGTACGATGCGTTGCAAGCTAAGTATTGTGACCTCGACAAGAAGGTAGCCATTATGGAAGCCCTCACTCCTTACAAGGAGAAGCTTATGATGGCTTACGTCAAGGAGAACACTTGCAACTGCTTGCGAGGGCAGTTGATGCTCCCGAACACTCCAGTACTCCAGGGATATGGTAGTTACAGCGGCTGCAACTGCGGCACTACAACCACCACAACGCCCAGCACTGGTGCGTAGCAAGGAAAAGACCGTAAGACGGACTAAGAAAAAATGAGTTGGTGAGGGGTGTTTGCCCTCGTTGGTGGATGCCCTCTCACCTCTCATATCACCAACTTAAAGATATTAATTATGATGAATTTCGGAAACAGCCCTTTGCTTGATATGGGCACAAGTCAGCAACAGCCGCCTATGATGGATGCCGAGCTACAGAAGATGTACGAAGCAATACAACAGAAGCGAGCATCTATCAATATGCAAGCGCAGCAGTCTCCCACCCCTTTATGGGATGAGATTGATAAGATTGAGGACAATCTTACAGGCGCACAGCGTCAGTATTTGATGCAGAATCAGGAATACGTCAATAGCTTGCAATATGTGTCAAAGTTAGTGCAAGACGAGGAATTGCGTATCATACGCCCTCGTATTGAAAGCACTCAGCAAGGACAGGAAGCATTGAAGAAACATTTGTCTTTGATGCAGCGTTTAAGAAAAGAAGTAGCACAAGCAGAAGAACAAAAATCAGCTATGCTCAACGATTATATGACTAATCATAGCGATAAGACTTGGCAAGAATATCTTGTATGGTACAACAAAACAAAGAAAGGAGAAACTAAGAAATGAACGTAACAGAACTTAAAGAGAAACTGCTTACATCTTTGGATTTGTGGGCAGACGCTAGAATAAGTGATATGGTGAAGGAGAACCCTGCATTGGCTATCCCTTCCGTGTATATGAAGCGAGCTTCACATAACATCATCGCAAAACACAAGGATAGTTGGGGCAAGAGCATTGACAACGCTACCCTATTTATTGCCGATGAGGACGGGAACATAGATGCTGATACCATATTCTCAGACCTCATGCAGATGTTGGCAAATATAAGCAACTATGAATTCGACCTTGGCTTCATTAAAGGTCGCATTGATGGCGGTGCTATAGCAATCGACTTGCCAGACAACATCATCACCACGATTTTGTTTGGCAGTAAGAAGAGCATCAGCTTTACAAAGGATGACTTTGAGGAGCTGAAAAGTCTGATAACAGCAGAATAATAATCATAAATATAAGAAGTTATGGAAGCAAAAGAAATTATGAGTAAGTTTGATGAGCTGTATGGAATGATGGCATCATCAACTAATGTAAAGTATATGCGCACATTTGGAGACACAATGCGCTGCATGATGAAGGATATGGCATCAAAGCACCCAGAGTTGGCGCAAGAGTATCTTGATAAGCTGTGCGCTATCAAGTGGAAGAACTATCTCACCAAGAAAGAGGCCTCTGAGATTGTAAACGGCATGAATCCACCTGCCACTTGGGATATGCAGACATGGCTCAATGCTATGACCGGTCTCGGACTTGCGACAGAGGAGAAGCCTTACTATAACGACTATGCTCTTTACGTTGCTATGAATCAGGTTGTAAGCGACCATGGATGCACTATTGCCAAGATACTCGGCAAGGAAGACGTGAAGGATATTGGTACAGAACATCTGGTTAAGTATGCCAACAGCCTCGCACTTGATCTGCTGAAGGACAAGGATGGTGTGTACGACATCAGAGAGTATTTCCTGAAGTAGCACTAAAAAACATACGGTTATGAAAAAGGTATTCGAAGACATCATAGCTAGCAATGACATGCAGGCTATCAAGAACTGTGTTACGATCATGGCAGATTGTTGCGAAGTTGGAATGAATGACAGCGTAATGCTTGATATGATGAAGCAGGTCAAGGGAGAGATTGGTGCGTGTCATTATGACGAAGAAATGGCAGATATGCACCTTTGTCTCATTGAGCAGCTTCACACTAAAGACGTTGCCAAGGATTATTGGCACGAGGTCAAGAGTGACAAGATTAATCTTGAAGACTGGTGCGTCCTCTGGGGTGAAATGGTAAAACGCAACGACGCAAAGATCAAAAAGTGGTTCCCGAAAATCAACACGCTTGATTTCGAGAGAAAGATTTTCGACGAATGCGTTTCTTTCCTGGAAAACGGCGGAATGCCATATTATGATCTGAATATCTGATTTTTTCGTTATTCTGAATGAAGTTTCGGTTTTTTTTGCTATCTTTGCATCAAAAGACCGAAACTTTATTTTTATTAATTATTCAGGATAACGAAAATGGCAGAAAGATTAAGAGAATTATTAGTAGGGGTCGTGATAGCGGTCGTAGCCTACTTAAAGCCTATTGATGGAGAATTGAAGACATTGGCTTTGGTTTTCTTTCTCAACTTTGTGTTTGGATATCTTAGTGGTATGATAGCTAAAGGTGAGAAATTCGAACTCAAGAAGGCACTTATTTGCGTAGGTCACGCAACGATATACTTCGTTCTATGTGCAGCCGTATATACCGTTGGTAGATGGAAGGGGCAAATGGATGGAGCTATTCAGTGTGTGTCAATGATTACCTACGTTGTGATTTACTTCTATGGCATGAATATCACCCAAAAGATGATGGAGATATTCAAGAAAGGTACGCCACCATGGATGGTAGCGAACTTTCTACATTATTGCCTTGGACTGTACTTTTTGGAGAGGATACCTTTCCTGTCATCATTTTTTAACTCATACAAACAACAGAAAGGAAATCAATCATGTTAATTACAATAGACAGAGCTTGGAAAAAAGATGGCTATACTATCAGCCGTCTGTACGTTAATGGTGAATTGTTCGGATGCAATACTCTTGAAGATACAGACAGAGGATTGAATCAAGAAATGGATTTGGACGAAATCAAGAATAAAAAGGTATATGGGCAGACTGCAATACCAAGCGGCAGTTATGAATGCGTATATACCTACTCCAACAGATTCAAGAAGATGTTGCCGTTATTACTGAACGTCAAAGGATTTGAAGGAATACGCATACATAGCGGTAACTCTGCAAAAGACACAGAGGGGTGTATTCTTATCGGTAAAAACGATAAGAAAGGATGGGTTAGTAATTCCCGATTCTGGACAAACAAGCTCATTCAGACTATGAAGACAGCTTGGGATAAAAAAGAAAAAGTAACGATTGTAATTCAGTAAGCTTATGAAACTGATTGATAAGATAACAAGAGTTGTAATTTCTATTGCAGTAGCAATGCTGATTCTATCAATGTTCTGTAGATGCACTACTACAAAGTATGTTCCTGTTACAGAATACAAAGATAGGGTTGTAGTAAAGACGGATTCTTTATTGAAGACTGATTCCGTCTATGTACATGATAGCGTATCTGTTTATATTAGAGGCGATACAGTCTTCAAGGATAAGTACCATCTTCAATATAAAGACAGATACATTGTAAGAAATAAATCGGACACCTTGATTGTACGAGATTCGATTCCATATAAAGTTGAGGTTGGCAAGCAACTATCAAAGACCGATAAAGCTTTCTTGAAAATAGGTAAGATAGCTTCAGTTTGTCTTTTTATAGGCATTCTCGCATTTTTAGGTTGGATATACAGGAAGTCAAAGCTACACAAACGTTCTTAGTTTTTTCTAATGTTTTTATTTTTGGTTATTAGTTGATTTACAAACAAAAAGGGGTGACCGCACGCGATGTGTAGCCACCCCTAAACATATAGATAATGCACAGAAATTCAATCTTCTTCAGCTTGCAGGAACTTAATACTATACTCCGTTTCGTAGTATTTCTTCTGTTCGTCGGTCAGCATTATTGTTTTGCTATCAAAGAACAGGGTAAGCAGCTCTCCATAATCCTTGTCGTAAAAGTAGTTGTACTTTCGGCAAAGATAATTTCTAGCATTCATACACTTGCCGGGAACAGTCTTAAACTTACGCTTTGTCTTCTGTGGCAAACCGCTGGCAGCTCTCAGCTTCTCAACGGCTAGAACCTTTCTCAGTGTTTCCTGTCTCTTTCTGTTAGCCTCATCGGTACGTGTACGGGCAGCACTCTCCTTCTGTATTCGTTTTGTGGTCTCATCTGTATGCTTGACCCCAATCCTCCTCGCCAGGTTGTTGACCGATGCCTTTGTTATACCGAGAATATTCCCTACCTCTGTGGCAGAAAGAGCTGGATAGAGATTACGAATAGCCTGATCCCTCACCTCCTTCGCTTCCTTCTTCCTTTGAATAAAGGAGTCCCCATGCAGCTTATGTAGCCACCAGTAGATGGTCTGTATGGTGCATCCGAATGACTTCGCCAATTTGCTTGGCGACTCACACGGATGTTCCTTTATGTAATTTTTCTGTTCGTCTGTAAGTACGTTCATATTACTTTTTGTCAGAAGAGCCGTAGCCGTTATCACCACGCTCTGTTTTGTTTAATTCATCCGTCTCTATAAACATGATGTTACCACTTGTTTCTAGGTGGAATTGCACAATTTTATCACCAACCTTGTATCGCGGCATGTTTGGCAGAACGTGATAGAATACGGCAGAAATCTCGCCGGTATATGAGTCATCGATAGTGCCTTCACAGTTACTGAGAATCATACCAGTCTTCCATACGGAAGAACGAGGACGGAACGTAAAGCACCTAGAAATATCGGCAGGCTTATCACGATCTTCAATCTGCAAAGCAAATCCAAGACCGTACTTCCACACATTAGGTTCAATCTCTTCTTCTGAAACCGCATAGCAGTCGTAGCAGAAATCATCATTGTGCGCCTTCGTTGGCATGATAGCGTTCTCGTTTGTCTTCTTAAACAAGACTGGTACGCCAACAACCTCGGTGAATCTGTCAATTTCCACGCCATCAACGTTCACCTTTCCGTAGAACATATCAGCAGGACGAGTCCAAACCTTGTGCTCCCCATAGAGAGCCTGATAAACAACTTCTTTCTCCTGAGTTTCACTATTAGTGACCTCAGTAATAAATCTGTAATAACCTCCTTTGAAATGTCTGTAAATCTTTTCCATTTTATATTTAAAGTTTAAAATTCATGTTCACTACACACTTTGTCGCAAGATGATTCATGCTCGTTATTGCTACACCATCCTACACCATAAACGTCTTCGTTGTCAAACCAATGGCAGTTGCCGCAGCATCTTTCTTCTTTCATACGTTATACTGTTTTAATCTTTCTGCACTACGACGAAGGTCTCTCGGACTGAACGGATTCTTTTTATTAAACTTTGCCGCTTCGTTTCTGTACCTATGAGCATTCCAATGTTCAACTAAACTCATCGCCTTTGTGATACGGTGATCCATAGTAAAAGCATTCCGATAAGTCTTTTTCTCATCGTAAGCACCCCATGCAATCAGCCACTTGACATTATACCCTTTCTTTTTGTACTTCTCTTCTATATTTAAAAAAGTACATTTATGCTTCATGATCTTCTTCGCTTGTCTTATCTTCATATACTACTTGTTTTTATAAATACTACATGTCCCCTCGTAAATTGTGCTATTTGTATAGATGTCTTTATATTGCGAAATGGAAACCAATCCATTTTCCTTCATTCCCTTAAGAATTTCATCATACACACTTTCTATTGCTCTTCTCTTCATTTGCTCCATGCCAGATTTGTCACGGCAATAGTATTGCATTTCAAAATTTGACATTGTAACTCTTGAACGAAGCTTCATAACTTGTGGCTTTATGTATTTAACCTCTATCTTTGGTTTGATGCCTAGTTGGTCAGCTAGCCATTGTTTCCATTTTGGTTTGACATCTTCTCCATCCAAACAAACAAGCAAGATGTAGATAAAACTCATACTAAGATATAAAATTGCTATATTCATACGCTACTTCTCCTTATCGAATTTATTTCCGACAACTTTTAGTCGTCTATTACGCAACATACCCCCTAAAGTATTTGGATAGAGAACAGGGCATTCGGTATTCACTAAACTAAAACTAGTGTTGCCTTGATTCCAAACTACTTCATAGATTGCTTTTGTTTCTTGGCTTTGCAGAAGGTCGTGCTCCCAAATTTCTTTACCTTTGCAATCTGTCATTCCAGTGAACTGACAGATGGTAGAGGGGTCAATTGGTGATGTCAGTCGTTTCTCAAAGTCTGTCATCCAGACGTTATCTGAATCTTTGTGGTGAACCAAATCACCTTTTATCCATTTTCCATCCAATGTCTTCTTTGCCTTGAATTTTATGTTTTCTATTTTCATAAGCTATTTCTTTTAATCGAATTTATTGCCAATTCTTTCTATCCTACAAACTTTTATAACATCGTGAAGCTAATAAGAATGTTTATTCTCGCTGATTACCATAAAAGCATAGTTACATTCCGACCAAATCACTTCAGCAGTATGGGTAAACCCTACAAAATGTATTAGGTCGTGTTCAAACAATTCTTTACCTTCACAATCTGCCAGCCCTGTGTACTGGCAGACGGTAGCAGGGTCAACTTCATAAGTGATATTTCTGTTCAACATACTTTCTTCCTGACGATTTTCGATGATGTAGGTGTTACCACATTCGGCATAAAAGTAACCTTCTACCCACTTACCATTGTCAAGTCGTTTAGCCTTGAACTTGATATTTTCTACTTTCATAAGCTATAATTTTAAATAAAATAGTTATCGAGCTGCCATTTACTGATATTTATATAGCCGAATGGGGCATATATCATTATTCCTATAAATGGATTATAATCAACTCTGTAATCACAGCCATTTACAAACGTAACACCCTTTATAATTGTGCCGCAAATACAAGTAACCTTCCTCATTTTTTATCTATCTAAGTTCAACTGGCTCATCGCTAAAAGATAACTCTCTTCCGATGAGCTTCTTGATTGTGCCATGTGGCAACCGAACTGAAGCTCCTGTCCATCCCGCATATGGAGAGGCTAAAAATTTACCTTTATCTCTATGAGGCATATAACCTTCATAAACCCATTCAGTACCGTCTGAATCAACTGCTACCCATGCCATAACTATTCCTCCACTTTTACGCCAAACGGAAGCCCATCGGCAAACAACAAATTCTTAAAGCAACTTTCAAATGTCTCATCTTCATATCCACCGAAGTCACAGCCATTAGTAATTAAGCATGTGAATGCACGATGTACTTGATAAGTAGCAAAGTACTTATCTTTAACAACGCCAAATGGCTGATGCTTTAACATCTCCTGCCAGCACTCTTCTGCGTTCTTAAATGGGCGGTACTTTGGTTCTGGCTTAATACGATACTCTGTATTATTCCAGTACTCTATTTCCTTCATTTCCGTCCAATCATTCAAGTCTTCCAAGCCTTTACCAACAACATTTGGGTCAGTTCTTGTCTCTATTACTTTACCTTCTGCAAAAGCTTGCAAGATAGGATAAAATTCTTTAGCTTCAATTCTATTCATAGCTTTAATAATTTAGTTAAATACTTATCCATACTATAATACACTATCTGAGTAATAGTGTACACATAGAATGATTTACATCCTTTAGTTACTTTCATTCGTAATATAGTACTTCCTGTTATTACCCATATTGCTGGTATGATTAAAGGAAACAAAGAACCTTCAAATACGAATACTATAGTACATATAGGAATCATAAGTAACACATATACTAATCTCTTTAATACTTTCATACTTAGTCCTCCAACTCTATGTTATTTTCAGCTGCGTAGCCGTCTTGTGCCTCTTCACAATAACACCCTTCACAAAGCTAGCCTATACCAATGTTATATTCTGAAATGATGTTCTTATTGCAATACTCACAGATAGCATCGCCAAGTTCATTTTGTAATTCTTCTCTTGTCATAATACATTCTTGTTTGTTTTGGCATAACTTTTGCTGTAAATTTAATGGCGATATTGCCAGTTTTTTAAATGTACATTTAAGTTATGGTTAAAAAAGTTACTGTTGAAATCTGCCGTAGAGCAGACAATGGGCAAATCTGTACTCGTAATTATGCAGATAAGCACCCAAAGACAACTGTTATTGAACATCGTCAGCGCAAGACGAAGTAAGAATCTCCTCAATCTTTGAGGTAATGTAACCAATAAGATAGGCGTATGCTTCTTCATTCTCAGAACAAGGAGGTACGTCTATCTTATTCATTATCTCACAAGCAGCGTGGTAAATCTCATGCGCCAAAGTACCCTTATCTTTGTTAGTCTTAGGGACATTTGGTATCCATAAGATAATATTCCCTGTACTAAGAAGAACTGTTCTTCCAAGGATATTGCTATTAATATTCATTCCTCCAAGAATAGATAGAGTATCTTCTAAACCAAATCTTGAAATCAATTCCTCCTTTAGATAGTCGTAACTTCCAAAGTGAACCATAATGTCGGTATTGTATATGCCAATATTTATTATTTTGTTTACCTTATCCATATTCTCTTCTTTTTTCCCTCCTTAGTAATTGATAATCTTCTGTGTCTTGCGAACCTTGGCAAAGAAATCAGTGATTTCTTGTGAGGTTGCTTCTCTACAGAACCCTTCCTTCATCCAGTTACCAATACCATTGGACTTCTGAATCATTCCATCAGAATCCTCACCAATTATAACACCATATCCATCAGCATTAATAAAGCCATCATGGATAAATACTTTGCCGCACATATCTATTAAGATAGTACCTGCTTTATATTCACTTAATCTCATATTCTCTTCTTTTTACCCTCTCCCTTTTACAGGAGAGGGTGGTTAGTTACTCAGTTACTTCCTCGTAAGTCTTATCGAAAATATCTGTCTTGCAAGGATAGAACTCTCCATTTACACCTTTGATGATATAGTCACCAATAGATGCTTTCATATCTCCCTCTAAGGTATTAATTACAAGGGTAGTTCCTTTGTTTTCAACGGTTCCACCCATAAAATTGTCAATCTCAGACAAATTCTTGCCAGTCCACTGAATAGCCTCAATGACAACTGGCTTCTTTCTGTATTTTTTATTCATATTACTACTTTTATATCCTTTGCAGGATGTTAGTTACTCTGGTGTCTTCGTTGTATATTTATCAGATGAAATGTGCAGAAACACATAATCGCCATCACTAGTAGTCTCGTTAATATCACAAGAAACACCTTCTGCTTTGTCAAATACAAGTACTTCACAATCTTTGCCTACGAAGCTGATGTAAGATTGCAAATGCCCTATCAACTCACTTGCTTTCATATTACTATCTATATCCTTTCTTTAATCTTACGCAATAATCAATAGCTTTGATTGCTAACCAAATGCTTATCGTCAATAAGATTTTTTCTAATCTCAAATAATATTCTCTTTGTTTCTGTAGAATTCATATCATTTCTATTTATGCCCGAAGACGTTAACCTAACATATTATTAATGTTTAGATACTCCACATTCTCACCTAATTTTTCAACGTTAAAGAAGCCAGAGTTTGAAACAGTTCCATCATCGTCATATATCTTTGTGACGTGTATTGTATCTATATGACAACAATCATCATCGCTTATCTCAAAAGCAATAGGTAAGTCTCCGTGTTTTGCCTTTATTTTCTCTAAGCTTTTAACTAAATCACTTATTTTCATACTAATATCTTTTATATGCCCGAAGGCGTACTATTTTCCTTGATGTATAAACTGGCTTAAATCCACCTCATTGTGAATAAGGATGTTTGCAGCCTTTAAACCATCTATGAGAAGTTCCAACTGTTCTTTGTTGATAAAGAACAATCTTCTTGCTATCTTCCCATTTTCGTAAGCACCGAGAAGAACTCTATCGTCTTCAACTTCTATGTTTATAAAGGGCTTATCCTTTGACGTTATATCCAAGCTATATTTGCTCATACCTACACCTCCATTTCTAAGTTCTTTCTAGCCCAAGCTTCTGCCTTTGGCTTAGTTTTGAACTTCTTATCTTTCACTTCATGCCAAACTCCATAAGGAGCGGTCTTATATTCGATGAGAAAAAGACCTTTCTCAATCTTGACTATTCTATATTCAAAATACATAATCAAAACGCTATTCTAAAATCCTTACCTTTCAAAGTAGGTCTCTTTTTGAGGACGAACTTCGTTAATTCTTCAAAGTCAATCGGGAAGAGCGCACAATATTTATACTTTAATGCCCAGTTATCATCTTCCAATGTACGCAAGAAGGCTAGCTGTTCTTTTGTTACCCACTTGCATACTATATTGTCACGTACTACACCTTGTATTTTTATCTCAATCTTTACCATTGTTTCCTACTTTTTTGAATGTATCAGTGACTATTATCAAAGAATTATCTTCTTCGTTGTACGCAAGGTCATTCGTTATATATCCTAAGTCGTCAACAACTTCTATATTACCGAACTGTTTCTTACGAGTTTCAAGAAGCTTTATAAGTGCTGATATTTTCATCCCTCACCTCCTTTCCACTCATCAGTGGTGCCCAAGAGGTGCTTGGTTTCTTCGTTGTAAGGGATACACTCATCAAACCAATTACCTCCTACTGCGTTATAAGGAGCCTCATAATCACCATCATCAAAGAAGCTGAACTGACATAATTTCCAAGTTTCCTTCTTATCTCTCATCAAGCACCAGTCCATAGCCTTAAACTCGCACTTCTTTGGCAAGTCCACTATAGCTTTCTTCTCAGCATCCCAAGCCTTGCCTTTCTTAGCAAGAGCATCAAAGAGCTGCTGCTTCTCTTCTTCTGTGGCATAGCGCATAGAATAGTCTTTTGGTTTTGTAAAATAAGAACCCTTTTCTATAATTAAAGAATTATTCTCAAGCATTGTTACATAGCGATAAATATGTTCATCATCTTGACCTTCGTATATAAGTATATAGTGATAATTGTTAGAACTTTCAATTACACATAGTATATCTCCATCCTTGAACTCAGGCTGAGCTTTTTCAATCTCCAATGTGGTGAGGTTTAACTTACCTCCATTATTTCTCTCGATTTTGGAGATATATCGCCTGATGACATTTACGCCTATCACCTTGTGCCAGTACTTTGTTTTGAGGACATCACTCCTATAATCAGGAGTTACAAACGCTGCATCAAACTCTGTGTATTCGTCATTATTCCACTTATCGAAGATGCAGATGTTATCTAGACCAGCCATCAGTACATCGCCTTTCTTCCAAGCGAACTTAGACCAATCACGCATTTCTTTTGAAGGAAGGAGAATCTGTAAGCCGTCAAGCCATCCCCTTAGTGTTCCAAGTTTAGAATAACCAAAAAGCTCATTATAACCTCCTTTGTCCCTTGTACACCAAATTGAAGTTTCAATTTCTGTTATTTCTACGTTATCAAACTCTACATCTATATTATGTAGATAATCGTACAGTATCGTTCTTTGCGGCTTATCCTTTAGGATTTCCGCTACGTTTATTTTTGTTTCCATATCATTTTACTCTTATGAATTGAACAGCCTTTCCGTCTTTTCTGTCGATTGCGGCACAACAAATATCTTTGCAGATATTTTCATAAATATTGCTGCTTATCTCGTCAAAGAAGCAACCATTACATTCTTCTGTCTCGCTTTCAACCACCTTCAAGACGATTTCTGAGCCTATAGGTAAATCTTCCATAGTTACACCTCCTCATTGTACTTATAAACAAGCCCAACAACTAACTTTACAAGCTCATTGTTCGTCATAACTCTTGTGTCAGTATTACCAAGCCTCAGTTCATCAATGATACGTTCAGCAACCTTCTGAATGTGCCCCATCTTAGACAGAGGGAAACGCTCAATGTCAGCAGCCTTGTCAAGATGGAAGCTCTCACGAAGATAAGTGCCACGAATAACGCCATAAATTGACGGACGTTTTGTTACTACCCATACACCTTCATCTAACTCGCTACATATACGCATACATACAGGCTCGTATCTGCCATTTACCTTACCATACAAGGTATTTGATATGTCGTGCTCAGGAATCTTGTATTCCTGATAGCGACCTTTACTGTTCTTTGTGTACAGAGTTGGAATCTTTTTCATTTTTCTTACGTTTTAAGTTTGCTATTCTAGTCTCTCTAAGATACTCCTCAGATTTCTTCAATCCGAGTTTCTTAGCTTGCTTTGTAACCTCGTAAACGCTTCTGCCGAGGATCCTGGCAATCTGTTTGTTCGAGGTGTTCGAATAAGCGACAGTCAAGGCTCTCGTCTGAGTCTCATTCCAAGGAGTACCGGTATTATCCTGCTCATTCTCCAGGAATTCGCCATCAGCATTAAGGTTGAATCCGTTTAGGATACAGGCATTTGCTAGGGCGTTCTCGGCTCGTTTCCAGTCGAGTACCTTCTGACCGATAATCTCGAAGCCGAGGTTGAACTTGTCCGGGCATTCGGAGAATACTTCATCATCAACCTTGACCGGGTAGAGAATCTCCATAGCATTGCGCATACGAGCATAAACTCCTCGAATAGGGTTCGTGAAGCGTTCTGCGATGTTGACGGCGTGGATACCGTTGTACTTATCCATCATCTCAGCAAAGCGTTCTACAGAGCTTACAAGCATACTGCTCATCAGTTCCGACATCAGGAGCATTGTGTACATCTTATGCTCTTTGACGTGATGCTTGAGGAACTGGTTATCAATGGCATAGAAGCATTTCTGTATGTCCGGCTTCAAGTCATCCTCGATGTTATCAGTCATATCCATCCAGAGTTGGGACATACCGCATTCCTTCATATAGTGCATAAAGGCATCGATAAGGTCGTCTGAACAATCCTTTGCCTCGGTGATTCTCTTCTTTGCCTCAAATCGGAAGACTTTCTTGTTCTCCTTGATGAGGTTGTACGTGTCTGTAATCTGCGTCTGAACCATAGAGGCAAATCCACCTATCATAGAATAGAAGAGCATATAGAAGCGATTCACCTGCTCTTCGGTTGGTACTTTGACCGGAATTCTAGCTAACACCGGTCTAGAGAAATTTGGATTCCATCCTGTCTGCATGCTACACCTCCCTCTCTACTGCCAATGCGCAACTGATACAGAAGACCATCAGGAGCGAAAGGAAAACGTGTTCAATCATAAAGCAGATGAATCCGTAACCTGCGACGAAAGCTGCAATAACGAGCAGGATAATTACTATTGTATGTTTGTATCTCTTCATAATTACTTTGATTTTATGTTTCCGTATGCAGCCATATAGCTATCGAGCTGCTGTGTCGCGTGTACAAGCTTCTGGTTGTAGCTATCTCGTTCTGCCCTAGCCTTAGAGATAAAGACGAAGCTAACGATGAATGATATTACTACCGTTATCACGATGAACAACCAGGGCAGCTTGTGAACTGCCTTGTTTATTGCTCTTCCTAGGTTTCTTACGACAACCCAAGAGTAAACTCCTATGAACACAATCGCCTGCTTGGTGGTTGCGTTAGCAACTTCTGCGATTTTACCTTTGCTTTCTACCATAATCAACTAATTTAAAAGTATTGGTAATCTTCTGAAAATCTCATTGTCTGGAGTCTTAAACTCCTTATCCCACGTACGATACAGAACGTTAAGGTTCAGTTTCTTCGCGATGGGCTTAAACCTTTTCTCGAAAAATGAAAACTGTTCCTTAAACACATATAAGCGGTTACTAGGCAAGAGAGAAATATTGTTAAAGTAATCACTAGAGGTGCTGTGGTTGGCTATTTTTTCTAAAGCCAGCCAATCTTTCATGCTTTTTGGAGAAATGCTAAGACCATCAATATAAGAAAAGAGATGTGGCAAACGGGACATAAGAATGAGTCCGCTTGTATAAACGAATATGTTTTCGATGTTCGGAAAATCTTTCTTGACACTGCGGGCGAAATCATCAAGGTCGATACTTGCCATGAATGGTTCTCCGCCCGTAATACACAAAGTGTGTATTGTTTTCAATTCCTTAACCGTAGCGACTGGAATTTTCTCAATGTCGTACAGTTTATTGCAGCATAATTCACATTTGTAATTGCATTTGCTAAGAATCATCAAATGCATGATTTCTGGTTTCACTTTTCTTTCTGCCATAATTCTAAAATATTACATTAACAATGTTTTGGTTTAAATTATATGTGACAATCATACATCGTTAGAAGAGTGTCAGGAGGAAGCGATGCAAGAAGTTGTTTCACTTCTTCAATCCACACATCTTTATCCTTTTCGTCTGATACTACGGCAAACCAACCCATTTTTCCACGCTCATACCATTTTCCGTCCTTAACAACTGCGAATACTGATATTTCTTCTACATTGGATATATCCTTAATGCGAGCTTGGTCGCAACGACCTTCTGCCTTTAGTTTCTTGAAGTAATTAAGGTCTTCTCTTGAATAGAACATTGGAAAATTCGGATAGCATAATGGAGCTTCCTTCGATATATCCTTTAATTGAAGTCTTCCAGCATATCTGCCTCCCATTTGATACCAATCCCATTTGGCATCATTATTATAGGTGCGCCAAACGCTGCCATCCTCATGTATCTCAATATTCTCGCTTCCATCATCTATATCCATACGGTAATATTTCACAGCATCCTCGTACATCTGTTCGTCCGTCCAGTTAAGATGCCTTGGAAATTCGTTCTCAATATAATCTGCATGTGCCTTGCTACATTTGGCAAGATATGCATCTTTATCTTGTAGGAACACATCATAGTAATTCTTTTTGTATTCCTCAATCTCCTTACGTTTCTCACTAATAAGCTGCTCTTTGGTCATGTATAAATGCATAGGCAGTTCTAGATTTTCATCATATTTGGCGAGTTGCTTCTCAGGCTCATCACCAATTACCAATGTTAAAAAATGACTCATGTTTATCTATATATTAATACGTTTTCAATTCTAAAATTACTTGGTTCGGTTGCACCAGTTATCGGTTGATTGCCAATAACCAGCTAACCATATTTCTTTTGGTGTCGCATCAGAATGCTCACTGAGCCATTCCTCTGCCATCTTACTTACATCCGCCATAATTTACTTTCTTAAAGAATCCCCAATAAAAGGAACTGCTTTTGTTGTTGCTATCAATCTATCCACAACTCTATCTCCATATCTCTGAGTAAGCTCATCAATACTGAGGTTTGTTGTAAGTATGAGTAGTTTTCCCTTCTTTTCAGCAGCGTCACAAAGTTCAGCAAATGGCATACGCTTGTTGCCATAAGAGTTAAGGTTATCCTCTGTACCAATATCGTCAATATAGATAATGTGTAGCTTAAGGATTTCATCAATCTTTTGATTCAACTCTTGTGCGCTAAAGATGTTCACCACCTTTTTGTGTACATCTTTAATAAGAAGAGGAAGGATATACATTCCGATTACCGACTTGCCTAATCCGCAACCGCCGAACATCAATAACCCTTTTCCTTTGTTGTCTGTCATCCAATCGACAATAGGTCGGTAATTGTATTCGTTCCATTCAGCGTTGCGCCCAGACTTCATATTGACTACGTATTGTAAACCTCCACGCAAACGTTTTTCTGCGTTAGGGATATTTATTTGCACCCTGTCAATTTCCTGAGGATAACCAGTATCTCGCATTTGAGATACAAGTTTCTTGAAATATTCACTATCTATTTGTTCCATCTTGGGTCTAATTTATATCTTTCGTCGTTATTGCTGTTCTGCAAATTCATTCCAACAGGAAGATTTGATGAACCATGATTTCCATAGTTGTTTCTCTTCCATGTCGCAAGACGGTTAGCTATCTGAAACGCTTTCTGTTTTTCCCAAAGCATTTTAGTACCGCCGTCATTTACTTGCGTCCAATACAAAAAGAAATTATTCAACATATCTCCACCATATTTTGGAAGATATTTTTTTAACTTATTCTTGAAAACTTCTTTTCTTTCTTCGATGGATTCTGTCGTTTTCGTTTTAGGTGGGATGATTTTATACCCAAGCTCTTCTAAAATGGCAATCCATCTTGCTCGCTCTGATTCTGTTGGTTGTTTTTCAAACATATTCCTTTCATAAATTTATCTGTTTCTGTTTCAGAGTACCCGATATACTCATCGGAAAACTGGATACCGTCAATCATATACCTAAACGAATAAGCGTTAATCTCATTTACAGCATGTAAATAATTAGCTCGTCGGTTTGTTAAATACGGCAGAAACATAAACGAATTATCAAATTTAATTTCTTGACCAATAAGTGTGATTTTTAAATCATAATAGTCAAATTTTCGTAAATCCATATATGTCTTCACAGCATTGGCATATCTTATTGCTTGCAGTAAAGCATCACTTCCAACTTTATCCCTTTTCAACTCTATGATGTTTATTCTTAGAATTGAGTCAAAGGCATCACCAAAATGTTTACGAGTCACAAATATTAAATCAGAACGCCCGGCCTCGTCACCCAAAAAAGTTTGTCTAAGCCTCATTATTGTGCCATCCTCTACAACATCTGCCAAACCTCGCTCTTTTAGTTGTTCGTCAGTTGCTTCATATATAGCATCTTCAAGTTCTTTCTCTAATAGATTCATACTACAAATATTTTTGATTATTAGAAATATCATGCTCAATGTGCAGAAGCGCTATGTACTCTTCAGAAGAAGGAATGTATATGCCGGCGACATTGCTAGCCCAGTTTCTGAAACGTTCGATAGCCTCAGACAACTCTTCTTTCGTAAGCTTTGCGGTCGATATAACGTATTCCCTATCTGTTCCGAGTAGATCATCGTGTTTCTGTCGAACAAACAAGTCTCTATTGACAATCCTCTTGAAGTAGCATGTCTTGACTTCATCTAGAGTGTTGCCGGTCTGTAAGCCGAAGTAAGCGAGGATCGTATGAAGGTACTTCAACTGCTGAAGTGTCTTTGCCTTCTTTTCCACGACCTCTACCATACTCTGCTTTTCAATCAGCTTCTCTATCTTCAGTCTGAGATTCTGTACTTCAAGAGGATTCTTGGTATTATACATCATACTATTTCAGCATTGAATGTATCTTTAATCAGCTTTAGCTTGTCAGTAAGACTAGAAGGGAAGTCCATCAGCTTTCCCTGCCGGTGCTCCAGGCTGCTGTGCCGGTGGAAATGGATTCTGCGGGTTCGTCGGGTTTGGTACTCCGGCCATAGCTGCCTGTTGTGCTGCTTGTGCTGCCTGTGCGCCAGTCTGAGGAGTCATATTGTAGCCACCTTTTGCAGCAGCTTGTTGCGACACCTTAGTAACATTCCAAGCACGGATCTGATTAAAATATCTACCCTGATATTCATGTGCATCAATATCAAAGCTAACGTTAATAACCTCACCGAGGTGAATGCCGAAACTAACAATTCTATCACCTCCAAAAACATCAAAAGCCATCTTTTTAGGATATTGCTCTTGTGTTTCTATCACATAAGTCTGAGACCTCCACTCTCCTCTCTGAGATATGCCGCTTCTTTCAGGCAAAACAGCAATAACTTTTCCTTGTAGTTCCATTATTTAATAATTTCGTTAATAAAATCGTTTGCGAGGATTACTCTATCTTCCATAAGCTTGATATCATCCTCCACTCTGTCAATCTCAGCCCAATGAATAGGCTTCGACAACCAAGGACAATATACGATGAAGATTCCGCCTTTAGCGCCGGTACAACTCATCTCAGCCATCATCTGCCAGTAGTACTTCGGCTCGGTTTCTTTGAGCGATGCGGCATCGTGGATGAGAGTTCGGTACTTCATATACGTATTGATGTTCGGGCATTTGACCTCGATGATTTTGAGGTCTTCGCCGTCACGCCCGTAAATAGCACCGTCAGGAGAAGCCGCGAAGTAAGGGATTGTATCGTGTTTGCAGGAAGAAAGCTCAACAATCTCACCTTCCGGGAAGTTCATCTGCATGAATAAAGATTTTGCAGCGTCCTCCTGATCGGCTCCCCACTGCATTGCCTTGGTGATTACAGATACTTGGTCGATATAATCTTGAAAGATTCCGTCATCATTCAAGAAGGTTGGATTGAACAGACGTTCGCCGGCAACCTGAAACAGATAAGTTTTAGCTGTCTCAGAGAAAATCTCATCTTTCTTACGACCAGACTTCATGATGTCGGCGATTTTAGAACCTGTCAAAAAACCGACGCGACTACGGAACCACGAAATCGAACGCTGTTCTATGCCATCGGTAATCATTTCTTTTCCTCCTTCTTGGCTGCGTCAGTCTTTGCAGCATCAGCGGCCATAGCGGTGATACTCTTCTTGTTCTCTTCCTTTCGGTATGGCTTCATCAGTTCGTCGACTGTTGTGTCACCATCAGTGAGAGACTGAGTAATACCGAGAAGCAGGGCAATTTGATCTGCCTTAATCTGGTTGACCGTCTGCTTACCACAGAGCATAACAACCTCCTGCTCGGTGATACCATACTCATCCTTAAAGAAGTCGATACACTTCTTGCGTCTTGCAACAAGCTTCTCTTCATCGGACAAATCACCCGTGATGAAGTGTTGAGCAGCTTGATATACCTTATCGGTAATTGCCTTTGGGATGACAGAGAACACCGCATTACGATAAGCGATAGCATTTGCAGCATTACCGGTAACTGTAATCATATCATCAGTGAAGCGCTTTCCACCCTTACCGACAATAGAGCGACGCACCTCAAATGCTGTAGCTACATTGTTCTCCAAATCCCAACAAGTACCACGACTGATAACTTGCTTGTCCGTGATCTGAACAACCTTTGCTTCTGCTCTCATATTTCCCCAATTTGAAACAAGAAGCTTGGCAAGATGAACGCTCGGGCCAGTAATAGGCTTGCCGCCACGGGGAAGAGCATAACCACAGCTCTGTGCGGTCGCATAGTCCATTGTAGCCATAGCGATTGAGTTGTTTACACTTCTTGCAAGGTCTCTAGGATACTGCTTTGCCGTTGCAACCTGAGAATCAACGTTTGCTCGTTCTACAGCATCCACTTGAATGATACCCTGGTCATGGCTAACCTGCATGACCTCGTATCCTGGATTTTCATTTTCCATTATGTTTTATTTTAAAAATTAATCACTCGTACCTCCAATCCCAATCTTTGCAAACGTAATCACCATTGTAGCTTGCATTAGGGTCTTTGCAGACTTGGAGAAATATACAATCGTGGCAGCTTCTTTTATAGAAAGTTGCGATTTTACTGTTTGCCATAGCTTTTGGGGTTTAATGTACTCTATTAATGTAACAGAAGTAAGTTTCCACGTTAACCTTTTCTCCCTTAGGAGTAACCCTTTCGTAGTATCGTGGAATCTTACCGAGCTTTCTTCCTGTACCCTCTATATAGTCCAGGAAGACAGCTCTAGCCGCCAGAGTTCTAGCTTTCTTTGTGTCGAGTTCCATCAGGCAGGAATGAACCTCTCTCAGATGGACCACGGCAGCAGCTTCGCCCGGCGGCATAGATGCGATGATTTCGTTGATTCTACTCATTCTGATTCTCTTTGTTTTCCGGAGAGGAAGCTGACTTATATTCGAAGACATCCATCAACTTTGTCTCGTTGAGGCCTACGACATCGTAATCAATCATGGTCTTGCCCATCACCTCGTCGATATAACGCAAGGCACGAGCCAACGACTTAGCCTGAACGAGGTAGTTGACGTTGCTACGCTTCTCCTTATCAGTCTTCTCATCGATGGTGATAAACTGGAGCTTTGCCGAGAACCACTTGTCATCATCGTCCTTGTCTGAGAAGAAAATCTCATTAAAGTTGGCTTTCTTTGTACTAGGAACCTTGGTCTCCCCGTGACTATAAAGAGCCATCTCCTTGATGATAGATGCTTCTGCCTCTGTACAAGACAGAGCCTCCACGATGTACAACTCGGTAACGACCTTCTCAGAGCCGTCTTCCATACATTTCTGATACTTAATCTTGGTTTCAAACCAAGATGCTGTTCTTGTTCTCATTGTTATATGAATTAATGTGTTAATACTCGGCGCCAGCGTCCACGCTTAAATTTCTTGTCTGCGTGGATTCCGAACAACTTTGGTGTTGTGACACCATTCATCATAGGAAGCACATTGCACTTCTTCAAAATACTTTCGAAATGTGAAGAAGTGACAGGAGCGTGGCAGATGATGTTCTTCTTGACATCATACAGGTTGCCGTACTTTGATACTACGCCCATTACTCGTCCTCCTTCATTACTTTAAATAACTCCCAGATACCTTCTTGGAAGGTCGTCTCTCCGTTTTTTACTCTCTCCTTGATCTCATCAAGTTTCTTGATCTTGTCGAGATAAGCGTTTTTCTGCGCTTTGAGGCGCTTGGTGATTGCCAGTTCCGGGTTATCACTGAGAATGATGTCCAATGCGATGCCGGCGAAAAGGTTCGTGTTATTCTCCTTCTTGCCTTCATCATCAATCTCGTCGATACCACGAGTAAACTGGTTCTTGCCGTCGATAACCTTCTTGATTTCGTCAAACTCAGAAGGATTCTTCGAGATGTCGAATGCTCTGTCAATAAGAGCCTGCTTGTCAATTACTACACTGACGATAATTTTGTCTTTGTCCATAATTTAAAATATTTTAGGATTAAACTACTGGTCTTCCTTATCCCAACCAAGGGATTTTGTGATAAACGCACCTGCTGCGAACATAAGTACCGTCAGCAGAAAACTATTGATAATGATACTCATAGCTGAAACTTTTTGATTGGTTTCTTGCCGAACAACAAGTGGCAGCAGAGATTGATAATCTCCGCCACCACGACAATGATCAGCATAAAGAATAGATATACAACAACAGAATATTTTTTCATTTTTACACCTTAATTATATAATATAGCAGTCGGACGGTGGATAATCAACGATTTTCCACTCATCCTTCTTTATCTTAATAGCCTTACGGAATATCACAACAGACTCGCCGTTGTGACGCTTTCTGTTGTGGGCGATAAGTCTTGCCACGACAGCCTTAGTCGTTATCGAGAACTCTCTTAGCTTAGAGGTATAGAGGCTCTTGACATCACATATCACAATTTTATCGCCTTCCCGGTAAACGAAGTCGGCGGTATAGTTGTGACCGTAAAGCAGAGACCTTCTCTCGTACTTGACCTTAGTCTTGAGCTGCTTTGGTTTCATCATCCATACCGGATTGATTGCCGTGATGGTTACCTGCCTGTGGATGCAGCTTATGCCAGGATCATCGAGGATGGTCTGCAAGTACAGGTACTCTTCCCTGGAATCGTATTCGTTCCCGTCGGGAGCAAAATACTTCTTTGACCCTACTCGTCCCATGCCGCACCCGCCTCCTTTGCAGGATTCTTGTAGAGATGATTGAACGCTGCCTCGCCGAAGCGCTGCCACTTACCGCTGCCCCATTGTACGAGATACTCGTCTCTGACAGCCTCCTGCTTTCCTTCTGTGTGCTCGGGCTTCAAACGGACGAGAATGTCCCTTCCATTCTGTTCAATACTCTCGACGCATTCTAGCTTCTTGAGCTCCCTGATGTTCTCCTTGCGGATTCTTATTGTCTTTTTTACCTTCATCTGAAATGTAATTCACAACAATCGGGAGGAGGCCGAATTGACGACCTCACTCCCTTCTTGTACCATTAAAAACTAAAAAACTTATGACATACACATTACTGAGCTGCATGCAGGACTCGAACCTGCGGCCACTTGGGTACAAACCTAGCGCTCTAACCAACTGAGCTAATGCAGCAAATTCCTCCTACTTTCACAAGCGGGAGGAGTATTTATTGAATAATTGAATCATTTATTGCTGAACGCCTTCAGACCAATAAGATAATATTAAAACAAATAAACCTTCCATGAACAAACTTATAGTAAGCCCAGGGGAGACTCGAACTCCCAACCTCGCTGGCTGATTCCACGGCTCTATCCAGTTGAGCTACTGGGCTAGTTTCAACGTTTTAATTAAAATTCAGAAAAAATGAAAAGTATCTTTTGGAGTGGCGGATGGGCTCGCACCATCGACCTCCAAGGGCCTTCCCCTGGCGCTCTGCTACTGAGCTACGCCACCTGAATATATATCAACTACGCACAATGGGCTATTTTAAGGCGCCCGATACTCACGTACAGAGCGCACGAAACTAAAAAAAATAAATCTAAACAATAATAATACGATCACCTCCTCGCCAGGAGAGTTAACCAGAATGCATTTTAAACTAAAATTATACTCACAATTTTCATTCTTCGTGGATCTGGGACGAGTCGGACGTTCCTGTCTCCGGATGATGTCCCCGGCACTCTACCGTTGAGCTACAGATCCGTATTGTGCAGTCTATCTTCACAGACGGGCTGCACTTTTTATGCAAATTATTAACAAAATATCTATAGAAACAAGATATGAGCCTGTCTTCACAGACAGATGTCACACCGAATAAAAAACAGCGTAGAGGCATCGTCGTGCCTCTAACCAAATCCAAAAGTAATCTATGGGAAGCGGCGAGGGACTCGAACCCCCATTTCACGACGATAAGAAATCGGTATCATCTAGTTGTCGCTGTGCTACCATTTACACCAGTCGCTTCTTTGTCTTTATACGAAATGTGCAATTCTCACTTCATTTGGATTTTCAGAGCTTTCCATGCTCACCAGACTGCAACGTTTTCGATAGTGCTTGCACCGACAATTCTTCGTTCCGGTGCAGTTCGTCTGCCTACTTGATGCAGATTAGCTGGATTTTCGTATTGCGTGCGTCCTTTCGCCAGGTCACGGCATCCATTGATGCTCTCCGGTTACTTCTTTTCCACGCATACTTTTCTGTGCATCAATATGTCAAAGAACTACTTCTCCAATCCTTTCCGAACCTCTCCAGATGCAAGATTGTAGCTGCCCGAACTACCTACTTTATAAGGTCGTGGACTTACCTTTGCACCGTTCGAGATACACACGAAACGGAATTAGTAAGAGAGTGTGAACCAGACGAGATTCGGACTCGTGGCCTATCCCTTAGGAGGGGATTGCTCTTCCGCTGAGCTACTGGTCCATTTTGGAGCGGACTAACCAATTAAAAATCCGCTCCATCATTCACCGCTGTGAACTAAGATAACAATACCCAACTAACAATGAGTTGTTTTATTAATGCAACAGAACCCTCACGGGCAAATTCAATATAATAAGTAGAATTTATGTACCTATACGATTCTATTCTTCTCAATCATCTTGCGTACATCAGACACCTTATAGAATACAGTATTGCGCACCTTATAGTAAGGCAGAACACCCGATTCTCTCAAATCTTTTATGTATTCCTTACTAACACCACCGAGGTATGCCAGGATTGTCTTATTGGTCAGGAATTCCTGGTCTATTTCCTTCAACGAGATGATTTTCTCCACCACGTCGATACCGACCTTACTCCGATTCTTGCCTGGCATAGGCTTAATCATCATAAGACCCATCAGGGTTGCATACACTTAAGTCGTGAAGCCTCATATTTATGCTTCGCAAATTACGATAGGCTACTGTTAGGTTTTGAATCAAATCTAAAACCTGTGACTCCGAAAGGTATTCCATTGATATCGTTTTACCATCTTCGTCTCTATCCGATGTCAATTCGTTTACTATGACACTTAAAACACAAGGACAAACCTCTCCTTCTTCATTAGTAGAATGAATAACACCTGTAACAATTTCACCGCCGTCGCAAGTTTCGAGGACTTTGAATCTAAAGTTGTTTTTCATTTCAACAATAGAATCGACCAATGGTTTATTCGCTACAACGCTCTCCCCACTATTTTTAAGGTGCTTATTGATAGCCTCACGAAATTCATTCTTTTCTTTTTTATTCTTTACTCTCATATCCTTAATATTTAAAAAGGTTTATACTTATTATCATACATCTTCAGTAGATGACGATAAACATCCCAACCATTCTTAAAAATGCCATTTTCAATAGACATTATAAGATAAGATTGAAGTTTTAAATACTCTTTCTGCTGCTCCTCGGTTGCGAGTTTGTTACGAAGCATCTTTTCATGTTTTCCATAAACGATGCAATTAATACCTTTTCCAATATGCTCCATCAACTCTCTCATCTCGTTCTTGGGAGTTATCTTAGCCAATGCAGCTGCGAGTTTCTTGTAGTCCTCGCCTACTTCATCGCGATACCTAAGCATCTGATCGTACACAAACTTGATAACTTGAACCTCGAAACGAGGATTCAACCACATCGCAAATTTCATGAAGAGTATCGGGTGCATCCAGGTTCCTCCGCCTCTATCAAGTCTTGCCTTGGATTTTACATAGGCAGAATTTTGCCCATCTAAATTTTCCTCTTTTACGAGAGCATCCAGGAACTCTTTAGTATTTTCATTCTCGAAGAATTTCTTGACCTCCTTCTTTTCTCCCGTCGCGTTGTTCCACGCTTGCAAAAGAACAGTAGCATTGAACATCCCGTCCTTTGTCCTCTGAAAGACTTCGTAATCGCCAATCTTTCGAGTCATAAGTTGGTTCGTTTTCATTTCTTCCACCTCCTAATTTTAAAGTTTACTACTCAACCGGAATGGCGGTAATAATCGCCGTATGGTTCTTATAGTCTGCCGAGGTTGAGTATTTAAGCACACCTTTCGGCAAATCTTCGTACTGAGCGAGCTGATAAGCGTATGTTACTGCCGACCGAACTGCTCTTGCGGACTCAAGTAGGAAGACTTCAAATTTTCCTGGTTTGATGCCCAATATGTCCTGTTTTGTTATTCTTGCAACCTTTTTCATCTTTGTTACTTAAATAATTCGTTTAAAATTTGGAGGTATGCGAAAAAAGTCGTATATTTGCAGTGTCAATGTAAAGTACGTACTTTCGGTCGCACAAGCCTCCGTTTGTAACGGCTTTGTTGGTTACTCGACCGTCAACGAGTGCAAAGGTACATGAATTTCGTGTAAACACCAAGAAAATTACACGTTTTTCTTGTACCCTTAACCTTTATTAGCACTTTTGGCGATTATAGTTGCATATTTAAAACTAAAAGTGTATGGCAGTAACAGAAAATCGTGTAGCAGGGCTACAAGAAAGGCTGAAGGAAGTAATGAGATGCGAGCAGCTTAACAAGCAGCAGTTCATGAAGGTGACCGATATAAAGAATATCGGCAGGAAGCTCGATGGCAAAGTTGCCATCACCAGGGTGGACATAAGCAAGATGAAACATTCGTTGTTAGTCAACGACCAATGGTTTGAAACAGGCATTGGGCCGATGTACTTGCCTGAAAAGCTAGAAGAGAAGACAAGGGAGCTAAACAGAATGTCTGGCAGCTATCCGCATTTACATATTAATGACGACTTGATAAAAGAGCAAATAGAGCGAGCAGCTCAACATGTAAAAGACTGCCCGAACTCACCAACATCCGTAATAGCAAGCATGTTCGGTCATCATAACAACCAGAACATCGAAACCGGGGCGGACCGTGCGAAGGAGCGAGAAGAAGAATCTCTAAAAGAGAAGAATGCCCAGCTCATTCAGATCATCAATGCACAGAACGAGACTATCAAGTCTAAGGACAGTGAGATTCGTCTTCTCAGGAAGATTCTTGCTGATAACGGAATCGAAGTATAACATTATAATATATAAGGATTATGAAGAAGGTATTATTAGCAGCAATGATACTTCTTGCAGGAGCATCATTCACATCATGCAGCAGTAGCGATAATGACGGAACAATTCCTGGAGCAGAGAAGCCAAACTACAAGATTCACGACAACAATATTGTCGGAGTATGGAGAGGAGGCAACTACTACTTTGTTTCATTCTCGTCTGACAAGCACAACGCTTCTCTTATCTCAAACAAGTTTCTTGATGAAGGAGATTATAGCATCAAAGGGGACACGATTACCGTAAGTAACAAGTACTTCGGCAACGAAACGAAATATGTTGTGAACAGCTTAAGCTCAAACAAGCTTTCTATGACCATTACATATAACGACAGATGGGAAGGAAAGAAAACAGAAACCATGAGCTTCACCAAGTCTGAAGACGAACCATGCACAAAGACTAATGATTTGGTCGGCAAGTCATACTATGCTCAGTATTCAGTAAGTCACGGAAGTCAGCACTGGAATAAGACATTTCTGACATACAACACCATATCATGCACGAGAAGCGATGCAGCCAGCTCTACTCCATCCACATTCTACTATGTATATATGAAGCCGATGCTTTACTTCTATGTAATAAGGAGCAATGAATTCTACTACGATACCGTAAGATGCGGCAGAGTTGAGTTCAATTCAAACAACCAAATTGATGGCATGGGTTCGCTTTATGGTGATAAGCTATACTAAACGTATTTGTCAGCAATACGCAAGTAACAGAAAATAAGAATTTATAAATAGTTGAAAATAAGAGACTTATAGAATTAAGATGATTACAGTAACAAATCTTGCAATTCAATTCGGTAAGCGAGTGCTTTACAAAGATGTAAACCTCAAGTTCACACATGGTAATATTTACGGCGTAATCGGTGCCAACGGTGCCGGTAAGTCTACCCTGCTCCGTGCCATCAGCGGCGACCTGGAGCCAAACAAGGGAACTGTGGAGATGGGACCAGGCGAGCGCCTTTCCGTTTTGGAGCAGGACCACTTCAAGTATGACGAGTTCCGCGTGATGGACACCGTTCTGATGGGCCATCAGCCATTGTGGGAAAATATGAAGGAGCGCGAGCGCCTCTACTCTAAGCCAGAGATGACTGAAGAGGATGGTAACCTCGCAGCAGAATTGGAGCTTAAGTTTGCCGAGATGAACGGTTGGGAGGCTGAGAGCAATGCTGCCCAGTTGCTTCAGAACCTTGGCGTAAAGGAAGATCGCCACGACAAGCTCGTAGGTGAGCTTTCCAACACAGAGAAGGTGCGCGTGATGTTGGCGAAGGCTCTCTTCGGTAACCCAGACAACCTCCTCCTCGATGAGCCTACCAACGACCTCGACCTCGACACAGTAGAGTGGCTGGAGGAATACCTCAGCAATATCGAGCAGACTGTTCTCGTGGTTTCTCACGACCGTCACTTCCTCGATGCTGTCAGCACTCAGACCGTGGATATTGACTTTGGCAAGGTAACTATGTTTGCCGGTAACTACTCTTTCTGGTACGAGAGTTCTCAGTTGGCTCTCCGTCAGGCTCAGAACCAGAAGATGAAGGCCGAGGAGAAGAAGAAGCAGTTGGAGGAGTTCATCCGCCGATTCTCTGCCAATGTGGCTAAGAGTAAGCAGACTACATCCCGCAAGAAGATGTTGGAGAAGCTGAATGTTGAGGAAATCCGCCCATCTAGCCGTAAGTATCCAGGCATCATCTTCCAGATGGACCGTGAACCAGGTAATCAGATTCTGGAGGTTGAAGGTCTGAAGGCTTGCGATGAGGACGGAACAGTTCTCTTCGACAATGTAAACTTCAATATCGAGAAGGGCGAGAAGGTAGTATTCCTCTCTCACAACCCTAAGGCGATGACGGCCCTCTTCGAGATTATCAACGGCAACCGCAAGGCTGACGCAGGTGAATATAAGTGGGGTGTTACCATCACAACAGCCTATCTCCCACTCGACAATACAGAGTTCTTCCAGAGCGACATGAACCTCGTAGATTGGTTGAGCCAGTATGGTCCAGGCAACGAGGTGGCTATGAAGGGTTACTTAGGTAGAATGCTCTTCAGCGGTGAGGAAGTGTTGAAGAAGGTGAACGTGCTCTCAGGAGGTGAGAAGATGAGATGTATGATTGCCCGCATGCAGTTGCAGAACGCCAACTGTCTGATTCTCGATACTCCAACCAACCACTTGGACTTGGAGAGTATCCAGGCATTCAACAACAACCTGGTAGCATTCAAGGGTAATGTACTCTTCGCCAGCCACGACCACGAGTTCATCAACACCGTGGCAAACCGTATCATTGAGCTCACTCCTTCTGGAACCATCGACAAGCTGATGTCTTATGATGAGTACATCTACGATGAGGCTATCAAGGAGCAGAAGGCTAAAATGTACGGAGTACAATAATAATAGAAAACCATATTAATTCATTTAGTTTTATACAAGTGCCAATTCGATGAGAATCGAGTTGGCACACTTTTTGTCAAAACAACCAACAAAAGAATTATCATGTTTAAAAAATTTAAGGCTATGTCAAAAGAAAAGAAAATTAATATAGAGGACGGTAACGCAAAGGAGCAGGTTCTCAATGAGAATGCTGAACAGAACGCTACTCAGAATAACGATAACGTAGAGAACAAGGCTGATGAACAGAATGCAGAAAAGGCTGACACAAAGTCGGCAGATGCTGACAATCAGACAGAGAATACTGACAATGAGGCAGACAAGGCAGAAGTTGACTCTCTGAAGAAGGCTCAGCAGGAAGTAGAAGAGCTCAAGAAGGCTTTGCTTTACAAGACTGCCGAGTTTGAGAACTACCGCAAGCGCACCATGAAGGAGAAGACAGAACTGATTCTCAATGGAGGCGAGAAGACCATCTCTGCCATTCTTCCTATCCTCGATGACTTTGAGCGCGCACTCGCCGACAAGAGCGAAGATCCTAAGGCTATCAAGGAAGGTGTACAGATGATTTTCAACAAGTTCATCAAGACTCTCGAAGGTCTCGGCGTGAAGAAGATTGAGACTGCAGACAAGGATTTCGATGTAGATTTCCACGAGGCAATCGCTATGGTACCAGGAATGGGCGATGACAAGAAAGGTAAGGTAATCGACTGCGTACAGACTGGTTACACCCTCAACGACAAGGTGATTCGTCACGCTAAAGTAGCAGTAGGTCAATAAAAATATAGAGAAAAATGGCAAAGAGAGACTATTACGAGGTGCTGGGCGTAGATAAGCAGGCATCAGAAGACGAGATTAAGAAGGCTTACCGCAAGATAGCCATCAAATATCATCCAGACCGCAACCCTGGCAACAAGGAGGCAGAGGATAAATTCAAGGAAGCTGCCGAAGCATACGAGGTTCTTCACGACCCTCAGAAGCGCCAACAGTACGATCAGTTTGGATTCAACGGTCCTCAGGGAGGATTTGGCGGTTTCGGCGGTGGCGCAGGTATGGACATGAACGACATCTTCTCGATGTTTGGCGACATCTTCGGCGGTCACGGTGGATTCGGTGGCGGTTTCGGCGGATTTGGCGGAAGTGCCCAGCCACAGCAGTACCAAGGTAGAGACTTGCGCGTACAGGCTAAGCTTACTTTGGAAGAGGCTTACGCAGGTTGCACCAAGAAGTTCAAGATTCGCAAGGACGTTCCATGTTCTTCTTGCCACGGTACAGGATGCGAAAGTGGTTCTCAGCCTGAGACCTGCCCTACCTGTCACGGAACAGGTTACACCGTTCGCACTGTCCGCTCTATGTTCGGTACGATGCAGACCCAGGCTGCCTGCCCTACTTGCGGCGGCGAAGGTCACATTATCAAGAACAAGTGTAAAGCTTGCGGCGGCGACGGAATCGTTACTGGCGAGGAGGTTGTAGAGATCAACATCCCAGCTGGCGTTGATGATGGAATGGTTGTAACAGTTCCTGGAAAGGGAGGCGCCGGTAAGCACAATGGTGTAAACGGCGATCTTCAGGTGATTGTACGTGTAGAAAAGAGTGAGAACTTTGAGCGTAAGGACAAGGATCTCTACTACAATCTCGTACTCGACTTCTCAACAGCCGTTCTCGGCGGTGAGGTAGAAATCCCTACTTTGGAGGGAAAGACCACCATCAAGATTGAACCGGGCACCCAGCCGGGCAAACAGGTTCGCCTTCGTGGCAAGGGAATGCCAGCCATCCAGGGATACGGTTATGGAAGAGGAGACATCATCGTGAACATCACTGTCTATATTCCTAAGACTCTGAACAAGGAGGAGAAGGAACTGGTGAAGAAGTTCAAGGAATGCGAGAACTTCCAGGCCGACAAGGCTACCAAGAAGTCTCTCTTCGACAGCATCAAGAATCTCTTCAATAAATAACTCTCTCCCATCATGAGAAGAAAGTGATTTCTAGAGAACAATATCTTTCTAGACAAACAAAAGATTACTGGCAATCTCAATCATTGGCTGACGCCGGTGTTGGGATTGCCTCTTTTTGTTTATACACATTATTATATATATAGGAAATGAATTATCAAGAAACAATAGAATATCTCTTCAACAGTACTCCTGTCTTTGAGAAAATCGGAGCGAAAGCTTACAAGCCAGGCTTGCAGACGACATTCGCCCTGGATGAACACTTTGGTCATCCTCATCAGAAGTACAAGACCATCCACATAGCCGGAACCAACGGAAAAGGCTCCAGCTCCCATACCCTTGCTGCCATTCTTCAGAGCCAGGGTTACAAGGTAGGACTCTACACCTCTCCCCATCTGGTAGATTTCAGAGAACGTATCCGAGTGAACGGAGAATGCGTTCCGGAGCAGTATGTCATTGATTTCGTTGAAGAGAACCGTGCCTTCTTCGAACCTCTTCATCCATCCTTCTTCGAACTCACCACAGCCATGGCACTGAAATACTTCGCAGAGCAGGAGGTGGATTATGCGGTCATCGAAGTGGGACTGGGCGGCAGACTCGACTGCACCAACATCATCACCCCTATTCTTTCCATCATCACCAACATCAGCTTCGACCACACCCAGTTCCTGGGCAACACCCTTGCCGAGATTGCCGGCGAAAAGGCAGGAATCATCAAACCAGGCGTTCCGGTAGTCATTGGAGAATACCTCCCGGAGACCCGAACCGTATTCGAGAAGAAGGCGAAGTCTGAGAATGCTCCTATCCTCTTCGCCCAGGACTTCGACGCAGATCATCTGGAAAGCAGCGAAAACTGCGATGTAGATATGGAGCTCAAGGGTTCCTATCAGGAGCGCAACAAGAAGACAATCCTGACTGCGCTTCATATACTGCGCCAGAAACTCGCCATCAGTGATGAAGCCATCCGTGAAGGATTCGCTCACGTATGCGAACTGACTGGTCTGCGCGGAAGATGGGAAAAGCTCAATGATGCTCCCCTCACCATCTGCGATACGGGGCATAATCTCGCCGGTTGGAGCTACCTTGCACCGCAGATCAACTCCGTAAAAGCCGAGACCAAGCACATCGTTTTCGGCATGGTGGATGACAAGGATGTGGCGCACGTATTACAACTATTGAAGGAAATGCTGGAAAACCGGGTAAAATACTACTGGACGCAGCCTTCTACCAAAAGAGCCATCCCTGTAGAGGAACTGAGCGAACTTGCATTAAAGCTTGGCTTACACGGAAGTCTATATCATTCTGTAAAAGAAGCATATAATGCAGCTCTAGAAAATGCAGAAAAGGGCGATTTTGTCTTCGTTGGCGGTTCAAGTTATGTAGTGGCAGATTTGCTCTCCTGAAAATTTTTAGTTTTTTTAAATCAAATAATTGCTAAATAATTTGTCACATTCATTTTTTTTTAGTTACTTTGCAGTAGATTACTTTAGAACATAAAGTAGAGTAACTAAAAAAATGACATATTATGAATACAGAACCAGTTAACAAGTGTGGTTTGAAAAGAGAAGATTTTCAGACCACAGTACAGGGAAAGAAGACTGATCTCTTCGTGTTGAGAAACAATCAGGGCAACGAGGTTGCTGTGACGAACTACGGTGGTGCTGTTGTAGCTATCATGATGCCAGACAAGGACGGCAACTATGCCAACCTCGTTCAGGGTCACGACAACATCCAGGACGTCATCAACTCACCTGAGCCTTTCTTGAGCGTCCTCATCGGTCGATACGGTAACCGTATTAAGGAGGGTAAGTTTACTCTTCATGGCAAGGAGTATCAGTTAGCATGCAACAATGGCAAGAACCATTTGCATGGAGGTCCTACTGGATTCCACGCACATGTTTGGGATGCTACTCGCATGAGCGACAATGCTGTCGTTCTGAAGTACACCAGCCCATACGGCGAGGAAGGTTTCTCTGGAGAATTGACCGTCTGGGTGGCTTATACCTTGACAGACGACAACGAGTTCGTCATCAAGTATCAGGCAACAACCAACAAGATGACCATCTGCAACCTCACTCACCATGCATTCTTCTCAATCCAGGGTATTGCTAACCCTACCCCAACAGTTGACAACATCATCTGTCAGGTTAACGCAGACTACTATCTCCCTATAGATGAGACATCTATCCCTACAGGTGAGATCTTGAAGGTAGAGGGTACTCCATTCGATTTCCGCACTCCAAAGCCAATCGGACAGGACATCAATGCAGATGATGAACAGATTAAGAATGGTTCTGGTTACGACCATAACTATGTATTGAACAAGAAGGAAGAGGGCGAGTTGAGCTTTGCTGCTCGCATCAAGGATCCTGTAAGCTGCCGCACCATGGAGGTTTACACCACAGAGCCAGGTCTGCAGATGTACACAGGTAACTTCCTGGCAGGCATCAAGGGTCAGCATGGTGCAACCTTCCCACGCCGCAGCGCAGTATGCTTCGAGGCACAGAAGTTCCCAGACACACCTAACCACCCTTACTTCCCAAGCTGCAAATTGTGTCCAGGTGAGACCTACACCCAGAAGACCATCTACAAGTTTGGTGTAGAGAAATAAGATAAATCATTAATAATCAGATAGGAGTTGCTGCCTCTGAAAGAGAACTTCGAGGCAGCCACTCCTTTTTGCGGTAAAATTCTGACTAGAATAAACATTAAATAATAACAATATCAACTATCAAGTTTAAACAATGGAACAAAACAATGGAAACAACAACGGTCGTGTCATTGCAATCATCACGATGTGTTTTATCTTTGCAATGATCTCGTTCGTAACTAACATGGGAGCACCTTTTGGCAACATCTGGGGCTTCAAGTACTCTTGGGCAGCCATGATGGGTAACTTCATGAACTTCGCCGCTTACCTCTTTATGGGTATTCCTGCAGGTAAGATGATCGAAAACAAGGGTTACAAGAAAACAGCTCTCATCGCACTTGCAGTCGGTACAATCGGTTTGATGATCCAGTACTTATCAAGCATCTTCGGTGACGACATCCCAGTATTCACACTCAGCTCTGGCGCAGTTTGCCTCAACCTCATCATTTATCTGTTGGGTGCATTCATCTGCGGTTTCTGCGTATGTATGCTTAACACGGTGGTAAACCCAATGTTGAACTTGCTCGGTGGCGGTGGTAACCGTGGTAACCAGCTCATTCAGATTGGTGGTACATTGAACTCATTGAGTGGTACTCTTACCCCATTGTTGGCAGGTGTGCTCGTAGGTACTGTTACAGCCAACACCAGTATGAGCGACGTTGCTCCTCTCCTCTTCATCGGTATGGCAGTATTCATCGCAGCCTTTTTCATCATCTGGTTCGTAGCTATTCCTGAGCCAAACATCAAGAAGGAAAACGTGCAGTACGACCACAGTCCTTGGTCTTTCCGTCACTGCGTACTCGGTGTCATCGGTATCTTCTTCTATGTAGGTGTTGAGATTGGTATTCCTGCTCAGCTTATCTTCTACATCAGTAGCATGGACTTCACAGGTGCAGCTTCTGTAGGTGGTGCTTTCGCAGCGGTTTACTGGTTGCTTATGATGTGCGGCCGATTCCTCAGCTCATTCATCAGCGGTGCCATTTCTACCAAGACACAGATGACAGTAGTATCAACAGTAGCTATCCTCCTGTTGCTCACAGCCATCTTCTTGCCAGAGGCAAACACATTGAACTTCTCTTTGGCAGGTGATTCAGAGATTGCAAGCCTTCTCAAGCTCGACGACCACGGTACTGGCGTTGTAGCATTTACAATCCCTACCAAGTGTGTGCTCATCGCAATCTGCGGTTTGTGTACTTCTATCATGTGGGGTGGAATCTTCAACCTTGCAGTAGAGGGTCTTGGCAAATACACAGCTCAGGCATCAGGTATCTTCATGATGATGGTAGTTGGTGGTGGTGTAATGCCTCTCATCCAGGATGCAGTTGCTAAGGCTGCTGGCCCTATCGCATCTTACTGGGTTATCATCGCCATGATCGCATACATTCTTTTCTATGCGCTCGCAGGTTGCAAGAATGTCAACAAGGACATCCCTGTAGAGTAAATTCCGGAAAAATCTATTCCCGGATGAAGCAAAACTTGATTTACCCGGGAATAACTAATTTATAATCAAATCTTTAATAATAACTATTAAACAACAACAATTATGGATATCGAAAAAGTAAGAAGCCGTTTCATCAAGCACTTTGATGGCAAAACAGGTAACATCTATATGTCACCAGGTCGTATTAACCTGATTGGCGAGCACACAGATTATAATGGTGGATTCGTATTCCCAGGTGCTGTAGATAAGGGTATTATGGCTGAGATCCGTCCTAACGGAACAGAGACAGTGATGCTCTACTCTATCGACTTGAAGGACCGTGTAGAGTTCAAGGTAAATGACCCAGAGGGTCCTCGCGCATCTTGGGCACGCTACATCTACGGTATCTGCCAGGAGATGAAGGCGCTGGGTGTTGATGTAAAGGGCTTCAATGCTGCATTCTATGGCGACGTGCCTCTCGGTGCAGGTATGTCTTCTTCTGCTGCTCTTGAGAGCTGCTTCGCTTTCGCTTTGAACGATCTCTTCGGTGACAACAAGGTTTCTAAGTGGGATCTCGTTCTCGCAGGTCAGGCTACTGAGCATAAGTATGTAGGTGTAAACTGCGGTATTATGGACCAGTTTGCTTCAGTATTCGGCAAGGAGGGCAAGTTGATGCGTCTCGACTGCAACAGCCGTGAGTTTGAGTACTTCCCATTCGAGCCTAAGGGTTACAAGCTCTGCCTGGTTAACTCTAAGGTTAAGCACGAGTTGGCTGGTTCTCCATACAACGACCGCCGCAACTCTTGCGAGAACGTGGTTAAGCACATCGCTGCCAAGCACCCAGAGGCTAAGTTCGAGACTCTCCGCGATTGCACATGGGAGCAGTTGGAAGAGGTTCGCGCTGAGGTAGGCGAAGAGGATTACAGCCGCGCTCACTTCGTATTGGGCGAGAAGGACCGCGTATTGGCAGTCTGCGATGCTCTTGAGAAGGGTGACTACGAGACTGTAGGTCAGAAGATGTATGAGACTCACCACGGTTTGAGCAAGGAATACGAGGTAAGCTGCGAGGAGCTCGACTTCTTGAACGAGGTTGCCAAGGAGAATGGTGTTACTGGTAGCCGTATTATGGGTGGTGGCTTCGGTGGCTGCACTATCAACTTGGTTAAGGACGACATCTACGACAAGTTCGTTGAGGATGTTACAGCTAAGTTCACAGCTAAGTATGGTCACGCACCTGAGGTTTACCCAGTAGTTATCTCTGAGGGTTCTCACAAGGTTTGCTAATAGATACACATTATTATAATATAAAGGAACTGCAGTTGGTGTTTTCCAGCTGCAGTTTTTTCGTTATAAGATATTGTCACGACTTGAAAGCTTTTGCCCTTTCAGGGCGACAGGCTTGCATCCACAGTAACCCAGGGCGTTGCCCTGGGCTAGGAGCTTCTGCCCTTTCAGGGCGTGCTGGTTCAGGAGTTTTGGGGCGAAAATCAAACATGGATTGCAAAAAACGATAATGACCGGAAATGAAAATGACCGAAATCAACCATAGAGTGAAAAATGAAAATGACCGAAAATGACCATGACCGGAAATGACCGAAAAAGCTTAATGACACTTAATGACACTGACCTTAATGACACGACCCAATCATAAAACGAACCCATCATAAAACTAATCTTTGATAAAATTCCACATCTTTACACAACTCCATCATAAAACACAGATCAAAGACAAAAAACACAGGAAAACAGCAGAAAAGTGGGGTTTTGATGCAAATAGTGTTAAAAACACACTATAGAAGAAAAAAAGTTAGGGAAAAGTATTGTGGTTTCAAAATAAAATTGTAATTTTACACCCAAAATTAGTAAACAACATTAAAAGCAACCTAGAAATGAACAACGTAAAGAACCTTTTTATGGGAGTTGGTTTCGCAGCAGTCGCTACCCTCTCAGCATGTTCTTCAAGCAGCAATGCTAGTTTAACACAGTCAGGCTTGAATCCAGCAGACTTCGATTCTACTGTTTTGGGCAAGAAGACTGAGTTAGTTACCCTCAAGAATGCCAACGGCATGGAGGTTTGCCTCACCAACTATGGTGGTCGTGTAGTTTCCATCTCTGTTCCTGACAAGGATGGCAAGCCTACAGATGTAGTGCTCGGCTACGACAACATCCACCAGTATGCAGACACCCTCAACTCTCCTTCTGATTACGGATCATCAGTAGGTCGTTACGCCAACCGTATCAAGGACTCCAAGTTGACTCTTGCAGGCAAAACATATAATCTGAAGCCAAACGACAATGGCAACTGTCTTCACGGCGGTGGTGCTACCGGTTGGTTGAACCAGGTTTACGACATTACAGAGAAGAATGATTCTTCTGTAACCTTCACTATCCAGGCAAAGGATGGCGAGAATGGTTTCCCTGGCAATGTTACTGCAACAGCAAAATATACGGTAAAGAGCAACAATACACTCGACATCGAGTTTGGTGCTACAACCGATAAGGAGACCGTGGTTAACATGACCAACCACAGTTACTTCAACTTGAATGGCGATCCATCCAAGGAAGGTTTCGACCAGGTAATGTACATCAATGCTGATAAGTTCACACCTGCAGATTCACTATATATTCCAACAGGTGAAATCAAGGACGTAGAAGGAACTCCAATGGACTTCCGCACTCCTACAGAGATTGGCAAGAAGGTAGATTACAGCTTCGACCAGATCAAGAACGCTACAGGTTACGACCACAACTGGTGTCTGAACACCTATAAGGATGGCAAGGGCGACGACAAGACCGTCTGCGCAAGCCTCTACTCTCCAAAGAGCGGAATCCTCCTTGAAGTCTTCACCAATGAGCCAGGAATCCAGGTTTATACAGGTAACTTCCAGGGCACAGGTATTGCCTGCAAGCATGGAATCAAGTATCCTAAGCACGTGAGCGTCTGCTTCGAGAGCCAGAAGTATCCTGATTCACCAACCAAGATTGCCCAGGGCGTAAAGGGATGGACAGATGCAACCTTGAAGCCAGGAGAGAAGTACTACTCTCACCTCGCTTACAAGTTCAGCGTTAAGAAGTAAGGAAGGCAAAACGGCGGATTGCAAATCCGCCGAACTCCATAGGATTAAGCATCCAATAAAAGAAAGAATAAACAATAATAAATAAACAAACGATCTTATAGTAATTATGAATTGGAATTCAACAGAATTCGTATGGCTTGATTGGACAGTACTCGCCATTGGTGTAATCGGCGTAATCTGGGCTGTCTGGCATGCGATTGTGAAAGACAGAAAGGCTCAGAAGGGCGAAGACTCTTCTGCTTACCTCTTCGGTAAGGGCGAGCCATGGTATGTAATCGGTATGGCTATCTTCGCAGCCAACATCGGTTCAGAGCACCTCGTGGGTCTTGCTGGTACTGGCGCCAAGAGCGGTGTAGGTATGGCTCACTGGGAGATGCAGGGTTGGATGATCCTCATCCTCGGTTGGTTGTTCGTACCTTTCTATCAGTTGCTCATCAACAAGATGGGTAAAATCATCACCATGCCAGACTTCCTGAAGTTCCGCTATACCCAGCGCACAGGTTCATGGCTCTCTATCATCACCCTCGTAGCTTATATCCTTACTAAGGTGAGTGTTACAGCCCTTACAGGTGGTATCTTCTTTGAATATCTTTGGGGCTTGAACTTTTGGGCTGGTGCCATCGGCTTGATTATCCTCACTACCATCTTCACCGTATTCGGTGGTATGAAGGGTGTGATGACATTGTCAACCATCCAGACTCCTATCCTCGTCATCGGTTCTTTCCTCGTACTCTTCCTCGGTCTCTCTACCCTCGGCGGTGGCAGCATCTCTGCCGGTTGGGCCGACATGATGGATTACTGCGGCAAACTGAACAATGGTTATGGTACAACTCACATGTTCCACTGGGAGGCTGGTGACTCTATGTATCAGGAATATCCTGGTTTCGTAGTATTCATCGGTGCAACCATCATCGGTTTCTGGTACTGGTGTACAGACCAGCACATCGTTCAGCGTGTATTGGGTCAGGTTCCTGGCGAGAGCAACGTAGAGGTTATGAAGCGTGCCCGCCGCGGTACTATCGCAGCCGGTTTCTTCAAGGTACTCCCTTGCTTCATGTTCCTCATCCCAGGTATGATTGCAGCCGCTTTGGCTCAGAAGGGTGCTATCCAGATGAACGAGACTGATGCAGCCTTCGCCATCATGGTAAAAACCGTACTTCCTGCAGGTATCAAGGGAATCGTAACTATCGGTTTCATCTGTGCATTGGTTGCTTCTTTGGCAGCATTCTTCAACAGCTGTGCTACCCTCTTCACCGAGGACTTCTACAAGCCATTGAAGAAGGGAATGTCTGAGGCTCACTACGTACTCGTTGGCCGTATCGCTACCGTAGTAGTTGTAGTTCTCGGTTTTGCCTGGTTGCCAATCATGATGAAGATGGACACCCTTTACAACTACCTCCAGGGAATCCAGTCACTCCTGGCTCCAGCCATGGTAGCTGTATTTGCGATGGGTATTTTCTTCAAGAAGATTACTCCAAAGGCAGGTGAGTACACCATGATCACCGGTTTCCTCATCGGTATGCTCCGCC
Source organism: Prevotella sp. (assembly GCA_021636625.1). GTDB lineage: Bacteria > Bacteroidota > Bacteroidia > Bacteroidales > Bacteroidaceae > Prevotella. The sequence goes on from JAJWLX010000003.1 coordinate 125,747, forward strand.
TCGTTACCAACGTCATTACTGATACAGGTAAGGCAACAATGGATGGTGCATTCTGGGATTACACAGCATGGTTCTGGCAGACCAACTGGCTCGTATTCGAGTGCTGGCTGCTCGTCTTCCTCATCATCTTCATGGTAGTAGTGAGCTGCTTCACTCCAGCCCCAAGCAAGGAGCAGGTAGAGGCAATCACCTTCACATCCGACTTCAAGAAGTCTATCCGTGAGAGCTGGGGTGCGTTCGATATCATTGGTACAATCGTAGTAATCGGCCTCTGCGCTGCATTCTACGCTTACTTCTGGTAAAATATAGAAAAAGTTAGGAGTTAGAAGCTGAAAGGATGGAATTTTCCTTTAGTGTGTAATAGTTAGCAGGTTCCTTTCTTCTCCTTCTGACTCCCAACTTCCCTAAAGAAACTCTTTGGCGACAAGGCTTCCTTTTAGAAAACTCAGTCAGAAGAGCATTCAGAAGCGCAGCCATAAGCTGAAGTAAACAAAACTATCAATCAAATTCATTGAATCTTAACATCAAAAATCAACACGACCATGACGCAGTTTTATAATGAATACTCCAAAGTTCTGGTTTCCGTGGACTGCATTATCTTCGGATTTAACGGCAACAACCTTCAAGTTCTGATAGGCAAACGTAAAATGGACCCGGGACGCGGCGAATGGTCACTCTATGGTGGTTTCGTTGGAGCCAACGAAAATCTAGAGGACGCTGCAAACAGAGTCATCTTGGACCTGACAGGAATGAAGAACCTCTATATAAGACAAGTTGGTGCATTCGGCCGAATCGACCGAGACCCAGGTGAGCGAGTTATCTCCATCGCCTATTGCGCCCTCATCAATGTGGTAGATTACGATGATAGTCTCCGCATCGAGCACGGCCTGGAATGGGTAAGCCTGAATGAACTTCCAGAACTCTATTCCGACCACCGAACCATGATTCACGACGCCATCTGTCAGATTCGCCGTCGCATCAATCATGAGCCACTGAGCTTCAAGCTCCTCCCCGACCTCTTTACGCTGACTCAGCTTCAGCATGTGTTCGAGGCTGTGATGGGAGAAGAGATTGACAAGCGCAACTTCCGCAAGCGCATTAAGGATATTGACTTTATCGAGAAGACAGAACTCATCGACAAGGTTACTTCGAAACGAGGTGCCGCCCTCTACCGCTTCAATAAGAAAGCATACGAGGAAGACCCATCGTTCAACTTGAAATAGAAAACAAACACATTTAACGAAATATATTATGTTAGAAGAATTAAAAGAAAAAGTGTTCAAGGCAAACCTTGACCTGGTGAAGCACAATCTCGTGCTCTTTACATGGGGAAATGTAAGCGGAATCGACCGCGAGAAGGGTCTGGTTGTCATCAAGCCATCAGGTGTTGACTACGACACCATGAAGGCGAGCGATATGGTAGTAGTTGACCTGGAGACCGGCAAGGTTGTTGAAGGCGACCTGAATCCATCTTCAGATACTCCTACCCACTTGGTTCTCTACCGTGCATTCCCAGAGTTGGGCGGCGTGGTTCACACCCACTCTACCTACGCTACAGCCTGGGCTCAGGCTGGATTGGACATCCCTAACATCGGTACTACTCACGCAGACTATTTCCACGACTGCATTCCTTGCACCGATGCAATGACAGAGGATATGATGGCTGAGTATGAGCACAATACAGGTGTAGTAATCGTTGACAGATTCAAGAAGGACAACATCAACCCGGTTCACACTCCAGGCGTACTGGTGAAGAACCACGGTCCTTTCACATGGGGTAAGGATGCTGACCAGGCAGTATATCACGCAGTGGTAGCCGAGCAGGTGGCAAAGATGGCGTTCATCTCTTTCAGCGTGAATCCAAACACCACCATGAACCCATTGCTCGTAGAGAAGCACTTCAACCGCAAGCACGGTCCTAACGCTTACTACGGACAGAAGAAGCACTAATCTCCGAATGAGATGGATGCTGACAAAAGAAGTAAAAAAAAAAAGATTTTCAATAACAACATTAAAAACAACAAACAATCATGATTAAGGCATTTGAGAATTTAGAGGTATGGTTTGTAACTGGTGCACAGCTTCTTTACGGAGGCGAGACAGTTAAGATAGTAGATGGTCACTCAAAGGACATGGTAGATGGTCTGAACAACAGTGGCATCATCCCAATCAAGGTAGTTTACAAGGGCACAGCTAACTCTTCTGCAGAGGTAGAGGCTG
>JAJWLX010000031.1 GCA_021636625.1 Prevotella sp.
GTACGAAGAGCTTCTTGCCCTCCTCAGCCTTGAACTGCTGACCGTTAATTTCTACGATTGCGTACATTTAATTATTTATATAAACGGGTTTTTCCGCGAGGCGTCCTGCATCGTGCCGGATCTTTACCGAGCCCCAACGAACTTAACTTTTTCTGTAATATTTGCCCAATCCATGAGCATTCGGGGTGCAAAATTACTAACTTTCTTTGAAATAAGAGAATAGGGGAATGAAAATCTTTCTTCTTTTAGGAAGAATTAACAAAAAATGTGGGTATTAACAAAAAAGGTGCAAGGTTATTAACAAAAAAAAAGCGATGACCTTCACAGGCTACCGCTCCAAATCTTCAATAGGTATTAGTTTTCCTTAAGGTAAAAAGATTGTTTTCAGGATAACTGCTGCAAAGGTAAGGCATTTTTTTTATATCTCCAAATCTTTTTGAAACTTTTTTTTGCTTATGTCAAGTGTGTAGGTGCACAAAGATAATATTTAACTCCCGTTAACAGAAAAAAGAGTGCAAACGTTTTCATTTTGTTAGATTGAGCGTAGCTTCTCCATAAACAAAAAAGGGCAGAAACTTTCACAAGTTCCTGCCCCCTAATGCTCTTTTTATATATCTTTTGCTGTTACCAGCTTAATATTCTACATTCAATAACTCTTGTATAATAAGAGGTTATTTCTGATTCTTGATCTTCTCCACGTAAGCATCGATTACAGCTACGGCTGTGATGTTTACGATATCCTGTACACTGCTCTCTGAGTCAGTGAAGTGGATAGGCTTGTTCAATCCCATCTGGATAGGGCCGATGATCTCAGCCTCTGGGTTCAAGCCCTGGAGAAGCTTGTATGCACCATTTGCACTGCTCAGGTTAGGGAATACCAATGTATTCACATCCTTGCCCTTGAGACGTGAGAATGGATACTTCTCATCGCGGAGATCCTTGTTGAGTGCATAGTTTACCTGCATCTCGCCATCGATGGCGAGGTCTGGGAACTCCTTCTGCATCTCTGCCACTGCCTTCTTTACCTTTACAGGAGAACCGATGGCATCGGTACCGAAGTTAGAGTAGCTCAACATGGCCATTACTGGCTCCTCGTTGAAGAACTTCACGGTTCCGGCAGACAACTTGGCGATGTCGGTGAGGACATCCTCGTCTGGGTGACGGTTGATCAGTGTATCTGCAATGTAATATACGCCCTTCTGGGTGTTGAGGATGTGCATGGTTCCGAATGTCTTGTACTCATCACGGATGCCGATAACGTCCTTGGCTACCTTGATGGTATTGCTGTACTTGGTGTAGAGACCAGTGATGAATGCATCAGCATCACCCTGCTCAACCATAGACATACCGAAGTAGTTGCGCTCATACATCTTATCGTAAGCCTCTTCGAAGCTGTAACCCTCGCGGGCACGCTTCTCTGCCAGGTGCTTGGCAAACTTGGCACGGCGACCCTGCTCGTTGTCGGCACGCATATCTACAATCTCGATGTTTGAGAGGTCGAGCTTCAATCGGCTTGCCACACGGTTCAGACGGTCAGGGTTGCCCAACAGGATAGGCTCGCAGATACCCTCGTTCTTTGCCTGGACTGCAGCCTTCAGCATAGTTGGGTTACCGCCCTCTGCGAATACTACGCGCTGTGGGTGGAGGCGGGCTGTATCGTGGAGCTTGCGGGTGAGCTTGGTCTCCTGGCCGAGCAACTGGCGCAATTCCTGCTTGTACTTCTCCCAGTCTTTGATAGGGGTGCGAGCTACGCCGCTTTCCATTGCTGCCTTGGCTACTGCTGCAGATACCTCTGTAATCAAGCGTGGGTCAACTGGCTTTGGAATGAAGTACTTAGGACCGAATGTGAGGTCGTTTACGTGATATACGTCGTTCACAACGTCTGGCACTGGCTGCTTAGCCAGGTCGGCGATGGCATGAACGGCAGCCATCTTCATCTCCTCGTTGATGGCACGGGCGTGAACGTCGAGTGCACCACGGAAGATATATGGGAAACCGATAACATTGTTAATCTGGTTTGGATAGTCGGAACGACCTGTTGACATCAATACGTCTGGACGGCTGTCCATAGCATCCTCGTAACTGATCTCTGGAACAGGGTTGGCGAGTGCGAATACGATAGGGCTGTCAGCCATAGAGCGGATCATATCCTTAGAGAGTACGTTACCCTTGCTGAGTCCTACGAATACATCGGCACCCTTCACAGCCTCTTCGAGTGTGTGAACATCACGGCGGTCGGTAGCGAACAACTTCTTCTGCTCTGTCAGGTTCTCACGGTCGCTTGTAATTACACCCTTAGAGTCGAGCATGACGATATTCTTCACCTGAGCACCGAGGGCAACGTAGAGCTTGGTACAGCTGATGGCTGCAGCTCCGGCACCGTTAACCACGATCTTCACGTCCTCAATGTTCTTGCCGGCTACTTCGAGGGCATTCTTCAAACCTGCAGCTGAGATGATGGCAGTACCATGCTGGTCGTCATGCATTACAGGAATATCGAGGGTCTTCTTCAAGCGCTCTTCGATGTAGAAGCACTGAGGCGCCTTGATATCCTCCAGGTTGATACCACCGAAAGTAGGTGCGATCTTCTCTACGGTCTCGCAGAATTTCTCTGGATCTTTCTCGTCGATTTCGATATCGAAGACATCCACTCCACCATAAATCTTGAACAGCAATCCTTTACCTTCCATTACTGGCTTGCCGCTCATCGCGCCGATGTTGCCAAGTCCGAGCACAGCAGTACCGTTACTGATCACAGCTACCAGGTTACCCTTGTCTGTGTATTTGTAAACTTCGTCTGGGTTTTGCTGAATCTCCAAGCATGGGAAAGCTACGCCTGGTGAATACGCCAAACTCAAGTCTGTTTGTGTGTGATAAGGTTTTGTTGGTTTAACCTCAATCTTACCAGGACGGCCTGCTTCGTGATATTCGAGAGCCGCCTCTTTTGTGATTTTTACCATAACAATGTATTGGTTTAATGATTCTATTTCTTTCTATTTTTCGCAAAAAATGCGTTTTATCTTAAAGATTGTGCAAAGGTAATAAAAAACTTATTAAAAAAAGATGGATTTTTATTTTTTTTTGTATCTTTGCACAAAAATTATTTAAAGGATGCGGTTTTGCTATATGGAGTTGGCAGAATCGGATATACGACAAACCATTAAAATAAGAGATATGGCAGAAATTAATCAATATAGAAAGGAATTGCGCGATAAGATCATAGCTTATGCCATGAGAGAGTTTCACCAGCGCGGCGTGAAGGCGGTGAAGATGGATGAGATTTCTCGTGGACTTCGTGTGTCGAAGCGTACGGTGTATGAGATCTTCGGCGACAAGGAGGAACTGCTGCTTGCAGGCATGAAGATAGAGCGGGCAGAATACAAGGCCCGCGTTGAAGAGTATGCTCTTGCGCACGCACGTAATGTAATGGATGTGATTGGCTATATCTATCGCCTTCAGATGGAGCGTAACCAGCAGGTGGGTGTAGTTTTCTATGAGGAGATTCATAGAATGCCCCGCATCCTGGAGTTCCTGAAAGAGGAGCATGATAAGGAATATGATGATAGCATGCGCTTCTTCCAGGCTGGTGTAGATGAGGGATACTTCCGCAAGGATGTAAATTTCGAGGTGGTTTATGAGTCTTCGAGAATCTGTATGTCAGAGATGATGCATCAGCAGCTCTATAAGAGATTTACGATGCAGGAGCTCTTCGATAATTTCACTCTCATTATGATTCGTGGTTTCTGTACCGATCGCGGTCTCGAATTACTGGATAAGGCAATCGGACAGCTTTAAAGCTTGTATATCCATTTCATCAGTCTGTTGATGATGCCGATGTTGCATCTGAACCAGCGGTATTTTGCCACGGGCTTGCCTCCGAAGCTGCGAATGAATTCTCTATACGGATTTCGCTTCCAAGGTAAGCCTACATCCATAAAGTGCAGGTGCTTGAAGCCCCTTTGGTGGGCGTATTGGATGGCGTGCCAGACGGTCAGGGCATCGGGATGCAGATACCGGTAGCTCTTCCTGAGCGATGCCAGGTGCCACAGATAGGCATCGTTGTCGCTGAAGGCCAGGGTGCATCCGCCCAGTATCTTGTTTTCGTAAGAGGCTTTCTTGATACCCAGCCGTTTCTTGTCGTAGGTTGTCACGAAGACCTTTGCTTCGCTGCTTTTGCTTATTTGCTCAAAGTATTCTCTTGGTGGCACATAGCGGCGAGGTTTCATCTTGTAGAAGTTTCTATAGAGTTGATAGAATTTTCCCACTTCGTTTTCGTCAGAAGTACTATGGCATTTCAATCCCTTTCTTTCTGCTGCTTCAATCTGCATTTTAGCCTTTTCGGTGAGACGCTCTTCCGGCGTCTTGCTGTGTAGCGAATTATATACTTCCTGCCAAGCTATAGGGTAATAGCCCGTGCGACGGAAATGTCGGTAGCCGAACATCTTTTTCTGTATCTCTGAAAATTCGATGTAGAGGGTATGTCGGCGGGCGAGTTCGCGGGTCATCGCATGCAGCAGGGTAGGGAAGATGGCTTCGGCGGTCTCTTCGTCCAGATAGACGCCTTCTCCATGTACGTGCGCATGTGTATATATAAAAGGTGGAATAAGGATATGGCGGCGGTGTATCATGGCTAGCATTTGTCCGACTACTCTCCCTTCCTGGGTAGCTACAGCCATAATGGGGGTGTCGCTTGGTACTTTTTCACCTATCTGGAAGAGTTCCAAGCTATGGAAGAAGTTGCCCTCCAGCAGATGGGGCAGCTCCTCGTTTTCCGAATATATTCTTACTTCTATTCTTTTCACATTGCAAAAATAATAAATTAATTATAAAAAAACAAGTTTTCTTCCATTGTGTGGCTCTTTTTTAGTATTTTTGCACATTATCAAGGATTGTTTAGGTAAAAATGGCCTGATGGCTTGCGTAAAGCGGCTTGATGGCTTTAGGTAAAAATAAGATTGAAAAAGAAAAAGATATGAAGGTGATATTGATTGGTGCTGGCAATCTTGCCACTCATTTGGGGAAGGCGATATTTGCCGCAGGTCATGATGTGGTGCAAGTGTTCAGCCGCACGATGCAATCGGCTACGGCTCTGGCTTCCGAGGTGGGCGCACAGCCTGTTTCGGATATATCAGATGTTCGCTCAGATGCAGATCTGTACGTCGTTTCGGTGAAGGATAGTGCTATTGTAGAGTTGATTCCTGTTCTCTGCAAAGGAAAGGAGACCAAGGTTTTTCTGCATACGGCAGGCTCTATCCCGATGGATGTTTTCCAGGGAATGGCTTTGCATTATGGTGTGCTTTATCCGATGCAGACTTTCTCCAAGCAGCGTGAGGTGGATTTCTCTCAGATACCTTGTTTTATCGAGGCGAATGATGAGCATGCCTTGCAGCTGATCGGTGATGTGGCGCATCAGGTGAGCAGTAGGGTGTATCATCTGGCGAGCGAAGACCGTAAGTACCTGCATCTCTCTGCCGTCTTTGCCTGCAATTTCGTGAATCATTGCTATGCCTTGAGCCAGAAAATCCTGGAGGAGCACGGAATACCATTCGATGTGATGCTGCCGTTGATAGACGAGACGGCTGCGAAGGTGCACGAGCTGGATCCGAAAGATGCACAGACGGGGCCGGCTGTAAGGTATGATGAGAATGTGCTTCGGGCGCAGGGAGCTCTGCTCAAGTCGAATCCGCAGATGAAGGATATCTATGACAGAATGAGCATGAGTATTCATAAGCTGAGTGTCAAGGAATAGAGTTCAAGTGTCTGATTACTAAATAGAAAAAGTTTTCAAGTATGATTAATTACGATTTGAAGAAGATAAAGGCAATTGTATTTGATGTGGATGGCGTGCTTTCCCGCCAGACCATTACGCTTGCCAGTACGGGTGAACCTCTTCGCACCGTGAATATCAAGGATGGCTATGCTATCCAGTTGGCTCAGAAGGTGGGTGTGCGCATCGTCATCCTTACGGGCGGAACTACCGAGGCTATCCGCAAGCGATATGAGGGATTGGGCGTGCAGGATATCTATATGGGATGTGCTGTGAAAATCAATACCTATGATGCTTTTCTGGAGAAGTATCAGCTTTCTGATGAGGAAATCATCTATGTGGGTGATGATATCCCGGATTATGAGGTAATGCGTCGTTGTGGTTGTCCGTGCTGCCCAGCCGATGCCTGCTCTGATATCAAGGAGATTTCCTGCTACGTCTCTTCTGCCAATGGTGGTGAAGGAGTGGGCAGGGATATTGTAGAGCAGGTGCTTCGTGCCCAGGGCCATTGGCTTTCCAATGCCAAGGCGTTTGGATGGTAATCATAAAGTTCAAAGCTCAAAGTTCAAAGCTCAAAGTTCAAAGTAAAAAACAGATGAAGTATAAGATTATTTTGGCGAGCAATTCGCCACGCCGCAGAGAGTTGTTGGCAGGATTGGATGTTAATTTCGAGGTAAAGGTATTGCGTGGTATTGATGAAAGCTATCCTGAAGATTTGGATGCATACGATGTGGCTGAGTATATTGCCCAGAAGAAAGCGGATGCTTATCGCTCTTTATTGGATGGAGATGAGGCTTCCGAAGAGGCTTCTGAAGATTCTACTTCAGAAAAATCTTCAGGCAAATCCTCCTCCGATGATTTGCTCATTCTTACAGCGGATACCGTAGTGATTGCTCCTGCTGCCGATGAACAGAACGATCAGGAGGGTAAGGGAATCATTCTCGGAAAGCCGCAGAATGCCGATGATGCGGTTCGCATGCTTAAGATGTTGAGCGGCAAGACTCACCATGTGGTTACGGGCGTATGTCTTACTACGAAGAAAGAACAGCGCAAGTTCTCGGTATGTACTGAAGTAAGTTTCAAGGAATTTGAAGAATGGGAAATCAATTATTATATCACCCATTACAAACCGTTCGACAAGGCGGGTGCCTATGGCATCCAGGAATGGATAGGTTACATCGGATGTACCGGACTCAAGGGCAGTTACTTCAACGTGATGGGCTTGCCAGTGCAGCGCATCTATGCTGAAATGCTTAAATTAGCAGAATAATAGGTCTGGCTTTGTGCCGATTTGCATCAATAATCCCTAAACAGCCATCAGATTGGTGAAGAAACAGCAGGAAAATCATCAAAAATAGGGCAATTTAGTTTTTTTAAATTTAAATATGCCCTTATGTCCGGAATTATGAGTATCTTTGTGCGTTTTATGTAACTAACAAGGATTATGACTGAGAAAAATAAAGCCAAGGTTCGTGAAATCTTGGACACATATTTGGAGTGCAATCATCACCGCAAGACCCCGGAAAGATATGCAGTTCTGGATGCGGTTTATAGCATTGATGGACACTTCACTCTTGAAGAGCTGGATGCTGAGCTCACGAAGAGAAACTTCCGGGTGAGCAGAGCTACGCTCTATAATACAATGCATCTCTTCATCGAGCTGAGGCTCGTGATGAGACACAGCCTGGTGGATGGTACCAAATACGAGGCGTGCTATTACAATGATAGCCATATCCATCAGGTGTGCAGCGTGTGTGGGCAGGTAACGGAGATCAATGTGCCGGCTGTTACGGCAGCAGTGAATGACCTCAAGCTGCAGCGTTTCCGAAAGGATACATTCGCCCTCTATATCTACGGCGTATGCAGTACATGCCAGGCAAAGCTTACACGCAAGAAAAACGATAAGTAATAAAAATAACTATATTTTATAGAAATGAACACAGGTAAAGTAGATGTCCTGCTCGGTTTGCAGTGGGGCGATGAAGGAAAAGGTAAGGTGGTTGATGTTTTGACCCCTAAGTATGATGTCATTGCTCGTTTCCAGGGTGGTCCTAATGCGGGTCATACTCTCGAGTTCGAAGGCGAGAAGTATGTTCTTCGTTCTATCCCTTCTGGTATCTTCCAGGGTGGCAAGGTAAACATCATCGGTAACGGCGTAGTCTTGGCTCCAGACCTCTTTATGGGCGAGGCTAAGGATTTGGAGAAGAGTGGCCATGACCTCAAGAGCCGTCTCTTCATTTCTAAGAAGGCGCATCTCATCATGCCTACTCACCGTGTGCTCGATGCAGCCATCGAGGCTTCAAAGGGCAAGAACAAGGTAGGTACCACTGGTAAGGGTATTGGCCCTACTTATACTGATAAGGTAAGCCGTACTGGTCTTCGCGTAGGTGATATCCTCGAAAACTTCGAGGAGAAGTATGCTGCTCACAAGGCTGCTCACCTCAAGACTATCGCTAGCCTCGGATATACTGATTTCGATATCACTGAGGTAGAGAAAACCTGGATGGAGGGCATCGAATACTTGAAGCAGTTTAAGCTCATCGACAGCGAGGTGGAGATCAACAAGGTGCTCCGCTCAGGCAAGGACATCCTCTGCGAGGGTGCTCAGGGTACTATGCTCGATGTTGACTTCGGTTCTTATCCATTCGTAACTTCTTCTAATACCATCTGTGCGGGTGCCTGCATCGGTCTGGGTATCGGTCCTAACCGCATCGGCAATGTCTATGGTATCATGAAGGCTTACTGTACTCGCGTAGGTGCAGGTCCATTCCCAACAGAGCTCTTCGATGAGACTGGTGCCAAGATCCGTGACCTGGGTCATGAGTATGGTGCGGTTACTGGCCGTGAGCGTCGTTGTGGCTGGTGCGACCTCGTACAGCTCAAGTATTCTGTTATGGTAAACGGTGTAACCGAGCTTATCATGATGAAGAGCGACGTGCTCGATGGTTTCGATACCATCAAGGCTTGCGTGGCTTACAAGTTGCCTGATGGCACTGTTACTACAGATTTCCCTTACGAGATTGATAACGTAGAGCCTGTTTACAAGGAGTTCAAGGGATGGAAGACTGATATGACTCAGTTTACTTCTGAGGATCAGTTCCCACAGGAATTCAAGGACTACATTGCATTCGTAGAGGAGTTCCTTGAGACCAAGATTGGTATCATCTCTATCGGTCCAGACCGCGCTCAGACTATTGTTCGTAAATAAGCAAAAATAAGAAACTGAACTTTCGCAGAGGGGAAGTTAAAGGAAGTTAGGGAAGTTAGAGAGAAGTTGAGGGACAAATGTCCTACGTTTTACGCCAGATGACTATTGTCTCTTAACTTCCCGAACGACCGTAGGGAGTGATAACTTCTTTAACTTCTATCAATTCCCTCACTTACGAAAATTATTAATTAATACAACATGGCTCAGAAACCAAGTATTCCAAAGGGCACCCGCGATTTCGGTCCTGTTGAGATGGCAAAGCGTAATTACATCTTCAACACCATCAAGGATGTGTATGCCCTTTACGGATTCCAGCAGATTGAGACTCCTGCCATGGAGACCCTTCAGACCTTGATGGGTAAGTATGGCGAGGAGGGCGACAAGCTGCTCTTTAAGATTTTGAATTCAGGTGACTATATGAATAAGGTGAGCGATGAGGATATTCATTCGCTCGGATCACTCAAGTTGGCAGCAAAGCTCTGCGAGAAGGGTCTTCGCTACGATCTTACCGTGCCTTTCGCACGCTATGTGGTGCAGCATCGTGATGAGTTGCAGATGCCTTTCAAGCGCTATCAGATTCAGCCAGTATGGCGTGCCGACCGTCCACAGAAGGGTCGCTATCGCGAGTTCTATCAGTGCGATGCTGATGTGGTTGGTTCTGATTCTCTTCTCAACGAGGTTGAGTTGATGCAGATTGTGGATACTGTCTTTACCAAGTTTGGTGTGCGTGTCTGCATCAAGATCAACAACCGCAAGATCCTTACCGGTATTGCTGAGGTAATTGGCGAGGCAGAGAAGATCGTGGATATCACTGTGGCTATCGATAAGCTCGACAAGATTGGGCTTGACAATGTGAACGAGGAGCTGCGCAAGGATGGTATCTCTGAAGAAGCTATTGAGAAGTTGCAGCCAATCATCTCATTGTCAGGTTCTAATGATGAGAAGCTTGAAGTGATTTCCAAGGTGCTCGAAGGTTCTGAAATCGGATTGAAGGGTGTAGAGGAAACTAAGTTTATCCTTGATACCTTGAAGTCTGTTGGTCTGAACAATGAGATTGAGCTCGATCTTACTTTGGCTCGTGGCTTGAACTATTATACTGGTGCCATCTTCGAGGTGAAGGCGCTTGATACTCCTATGGGCAGTATCACTGGTGGTGGTCGTTACGACAACCTTACCGGTATCTTTGGCTTGCCAGGATTGAGTGGAGTAGGTATCAGTTTTGGTGCCGACCGCATCTACGATGTGCTCAATGCCCTCGATCTCTATCCAAAGGAGGCGGTCAATTCTACTCAGGTGCTCTTCATCAATTTCGGTGAGAAAGAGACAGCCTATTGTCTTCCTATCGTGACTGCCGCTCGTGCAGCTGGTATCCGTACCGAGATTTTCCCAGACAAGGCGAAGATGAAGAAGCAGATGAGCTATGCCAACGCGAAGCAGATTCCATTCGTAGTTCTCGCTGGCGAGAATGAGATGGCAGCTGGCAAGGTTACATTGAAGAATATGGAGAGTGGTGAGCAGACTTTGGTTTCTGCAGAGGAGCTCATCGCTGTCGTTAAGAAATAATAAAGGCTATATAATTCTGGTATAAGGTTTTTCTACCGTATATATTTACCATTCGTCCGTTCTCTTATGTGTGAATTTGTGAAAACTCTGCATAGGAGGCGGATTTTTATTAGCTTTAGGGCTAGAAACATTTAAAAACTCAAACTATATAAAACAATGAAAAGAATAATAACTTTTTTGTCTGTATTGGTCTTGGTTCTGATGATGACTTCCAGTTCCAGAAAAACTACTATTTTCGTTATTGGTGACTCTACTGCTGCCGAAAAGCAATGGTATAAGACTAGTCCGGAACGTGGTTGGGGTATGGTGCTGCAAGGTTGCTTCGACGACCAGATTATCGTTGACAACCATGCGGTAAACGGCAGAAGCTCCAAGAGCTTCCTGGATGAGGGAAGATGGCAGAAGATTCTTGACAAGATGCAGCCAGGCGATTATGTTCTCATCCAGTTTGGTCATAATGATGAGAAGCATTTCCCTGATCGTTATACCGAGCCTGGCGGTACCTTTGATGCCCATCTCGCCAAGTATGTAAACGAAACCCGCCAGAAGGGTGGCATCCCTGTACTTCTGAACAGTGTGGTTCGCCGCTGCTATTATTCTGAGGATTTGAAGAATGACAATGATGAGAAACTTCGTGACAAACAATATGATGGCAAGGAACTCATCAACAGTGATACGCTCATAGATACCCACGGAGCTTATGTCGTAGCTCCGCGCCATGTAGCCAAGGCATTGAATGTGCCATTCGTGGATGCTACCAAGATTACCCACGACATTGAAACCAAGATGGGTATCGAAGGCAGCAGGAAGCTTCACATGTGGTTTATGCCGGGCGAGAATCCTCAGGTTCCAAAGGGTAAAAAAGATAACACCCATTATAATGTCTATGGTGCGCATGTGGTAGCTAATGCATTGGCTGATGCCTTGGCCGAGCAGGTGCCTGCACTGAAGAAGCACATTCGTCATTACGATTATGTGGTGAGTGCCGAGGGTAGAGGTAATTTCATGACTTTGCAGCAGGCTGTAGATGCTGTTCCTGCCAATCAGCCAGCTACCATTCTGGTTTTGGGTGGTAAATGGAAGAATCCTTCTCATGTTGCCGGCAAGCAGATCAGGTATGTGCTGCAGTTTGGTGCCAGTATAGAGAAGTAGCTGCAAGTGCTAGGAAAATTACTTTCTACCTTTAAAGGAAAATGTTTTTAGAGTTAGTAGAAAACTTCGTTCAGCGACGTTGAATCTCCGTTCAGCGACGTTGAATGTGCGTTCAGCGACGTTGAATGTCGGTTCAATGACGTTGAACGGAACTTTCTACTAGTGAAAAAGGGGGAGGCAAGCAGTCATAATAGACTGATGCCTCCCCCAAACGATATGGAAAGTTTTAAATGTCTTAATTCTTAAAGCTGTGGATAGGAGCAGGAATGCGACCTACACGATTTACGAAATCAGAGCAGCTGAACTGATTAACCGGCATGATTGGAGCATAACCCAACAAACCGCCGAAATCTACTGTATCTCCCACCTTCATACCCACAACAGGGATGATGCGGACGGCAGTAGTCTTCTGGTTTACCATACCAATGGCAGCCTCATCGGCAATGACACCGGAGATGGTGGTAGCTGCTGTATCGCCAGGGATGGCAATCATATCCAGACCTACAGAGCAAACGCAAGTCATAGCCTCCAGCTTCTCGATAGTAAGTGCACCTGCCTCTACAGCATTGATCATACCCTGGTCCTCAGAAACAGGGATGAAGGCACCGCTCAAACCGCCAACATAAGAAGAAGCCATGATACCGCCCTTCTTAACCTGGTCGTTCAAAAGTGCGAGTGCTGCGGTTGTACCTGGAGCACCAGCACGCTCCAAACCAATCAACTCCAGAATATCAGCTACGCTATCGCCGATGGCTGGAGTAGGAGCCAATGAAAGGTCGATGATACCGAATGGTACGTTCAGACGGCGTGATGCCTCCTTGGCAACCAGCTGACCTACACGTGTAATCTTGAAAGCAGTACGCTTGATAGTCTCGCAGAGAACCTCGAAGCTTTCGCCCTTCACCTGCTCCAAAGCATATTTTACCACACCAGGACCGCTGACACCTACGCTGACAACAGCGTCTGCCTCAGAAACGCCATGGAAGGCACCTGCCATGAATGGGTTATCATCAGGAGCATTGCAGAGAACAACGAGCTTAGCGCAACCCAAAGAACCATTGTCCTTGGTAGCCTCGGCTGTATCCTTGATGATTTCGCCCAGCAGGCGTACGGCATCCATGTTGATACCGGTCTTGGTAGAACCTACGTTTACAGAGCTGCAGATGAAATCGGTCTGGGCCATAGCCTGAGGGATAGAACGGATGAGGAGCTCATCGCTCTTGCTCATACCCTTGCTTACGATGGCAGAGTATCCACCGAGGAAGTTGACACCCAATTCCTTGGCACACTTGTCGAGAGTCTTGGCAATCTTCACATAGTCATCGGTAGTCTTGCAGGCAGAACCACCTACGAGTGCGATAGGAGTGATAGAGATGCGCTTGTTTACGATAGGCACACCATATTCTTTAGAGATGTCTTCACCGGTCTTCACCAAATCCTTGGCGAGGCGGGTAATCTTATTATAAATGTTCTGACAGAGCTGGTCAAGATCTGAAGTGGCACAGTCCAGGAGGTTGATACCCATGGTGATGGTGCGCACGTCGAAGTTCTCCTGCTCAATCATCTTGTTGGTTTCGATAACCTCAGATATATTGATCATATTCCTTCTATTGCTTTTAAATGTGATAAACTTAGATGCGGTGCATCATGTTGAAGATTTCCTCACGCTGGCATTTTACCTGAACACCAATGCTCTTGCCAAGATCAGCGAGTTCGTCGGCAACAGTCTCGAAAGATGTATTCATCTTACCCATGTCAACAATCATCATCATGTTGAAGTACTCCTGTACGATGGTCTGAGAGATATCCAGGATATTGACGTCCTTCTCAGCCAAATAGGTACAAACTCTGGCGATGATACCCTTTGTATCCTTGCCCACTACTGTAATAATCGTTCTGTTCATGTAATAAATTATTTTATATGGAAAGTTTAATGCTGCAAATTTACAACAATTTAGGGAGACTACCAAATAAAAAACAGAAAACTTGCAAAATGACTGACATTTTGCAAGTTTTCTGATATATCGCTTACTTGATTCCTCTTTCGTTGAGTGCCTTGGAATATTTTGCTGCATTCTGCAGGTGTTCCTGATAGGTGCGGGCAAAATTGTGGGTGCCGCTGAAATCCTCCTTGGCGCACATATAGAGATACTCGTGCTTTACATGGTTGAGTACGGCATCAATGCCGGCAACCGATGGAATGCGGATTGGGCCAGGAGGAAGACCTGGATTCTTGTAGGTGTTGTATGGACTCTTGATGTACAGGAGGTTGTTGTAGATACGCTTCAGTTCGAAACGCTTCCAGGCGAACTTGATGGTTGGGTCAGCCTGCAGTGGCATACCTTCCGGATACTCTGCATTGCGCAGCATCAGTCGGTTGTAGTACATACCTGCAATCATCGGTTTTTCGCCGTTGTTGGCTGTTTCCTCATCCACGATACTGGCAAGTGTAATCACCTGGTTAGGGGTGAGCTTCATCGTCTTGGCCTTCTCCGTGCGCTCAAAGTTCCAGAATTTGTCGCTCTCTTTCTTCATGCGCTCCAGGAATTTCTCGATAGATACATTCCAGTAGATATCGTAGGTGTTAGGAATAAACATGCAGGCGATGGTGGCTGTATCGTAGCCCATCTTCTCGCAAACAGCCTCATCAGTGAGTGCCTTCTTGATTTCTGTGCTGTCGAGCATCAGTTTCTTGCTCAGTTCCACGGCGAGCTTGTCGATGGTGCGTACGGAAGGTATGGTGAGGTTGACAGGTTCCTGCAAACCGTTCTTCATGTGACGCCAAACCTTGAGTGCTCCGTCTCCAGGATGGATGGCGTATCTACCGGTGCGGATGTGGTCGGCATAGCCTGAATGAAGGGTGAGTGTGCGGAATGCCTGCATCGGGATGCTCTTGGCGAAAGGTTTCACCTTATTATATACAGAGTCGATGTTGTCATCGGCGTCGATATACACATACTTGGTTTCGCTGCTTTTCGAGAATGATGAGAAGCAGTAGAGATAACCTACGATGGCGATGGCGGCGATGCAGCCGATGGCGCCATAGAGGTAAAACTTAGAAGTTGTTTTCTTTTTCTTCATTTTCTTTATCTACTTAAAATATTTTCTGTTCTTCTTGAAACATTTCTGTTTGTCTTTGAACTTGATCTGTTCTTATTGAAACATTTTGGTGCAAAAGTACAGTAAAAATGCCAAATAGCAAAGCGTATGCAATTAAAATAGGTTAATTCACTGATTCTTTATCCGTGGTATGAAGATTTTCATTACCTTTGCATCATTGAAACTGAGGAATATTGACATATTAAAACGATTGATGATATGAGAATGAAATTTACAATATCATACAAGGCAGAGTGGGGAGAGTCTTTGCATGCCGATATCACCTTCTTCGCACGTGACGGAAAGCGGAAGGTGGTAGATCTGGCGATGAACACAGTGGATGGTTATCATTGGATGGCTGAAACCCATACTTTGGAAAACCGTCATCATCCCTTTGTGGCTGTAGCCTATTATTATAAGGTGGTAGATGCTGAGGGAAATGTGGTGCGCAGGGAATCTGTTGCTTCTCCTAGAGCCTATGTGTATGAGGCGAACAGAAACTATATCCTGTCCGACTTCTGGCTGGATGATGAGAACAAGCTGCTGGGCGGTTTCATCAACTATACGGCTCCGGTAGTCTGGACGGGTGATGAGGCTGCCAAGCTGCCTCTGTTTGAGCAGACCGTGATCTTCAAGGTTTCTGCTCCTCAGCTTCACGAGGGTGAGGCTGTGGCACTGCTGGGGAATCATCCTACCTTGGGCGAGTGGAATACTGACCATTATCTTCCGATGATTCATCAGGGCGGAACCAGTTGGGTGCTCTCTGTCAACGTACAGGCTTTGGAGGCTCCGCTGGAGTATAAGTATGTGGTAGTGGATGCCAGGACCCATCAGTTCAAGAGATGGGAGTTTGGTGAGAATCGCACCATGGGAACAGGTATTGCCTATGGCCATGATGAGGAGGAGAAAACCAACCGCTATGCGGTTAGCGGTCCAGATGAAATCCGACTTTATTCCAAGGATGTCTGTATCCTACATGGCGGTGAATTTCGTGTGAAGAAGATGCCGCCTCATGCTCAGTTTAATTTCGATACCTATATCTTCGACTTGGATGGTACCTTGCTTTCCACCCTGGGCGATTTGGCTGCGAGCTGCAATTATGCCCTCAAGACGAATGGCTTTCCTGAGCGTAGCGTAGATGAGGTGCGCCGCTTTGTAGGAAACGGTGTCAAGAAATTGATGGAACGTGCCATTCCGGATGGTTTGGAAAATGAGAAGTTTGAACAGGTGTTTGCCGATTTCCGCAAGCACTATATGATGCATAATCTTGATACCACGCAGCCTTATCCGGGCGTGATGGAAATGTTACAGGAGTTGAAGGATAGAGGCAAGAATATTGCCGTGGTAAGCAATAAGTTCTATGCTGCCACCCAAGCCCTCTGTCGCCATTTCTTTGGCGACTTGGTAGATGTGGCTATAGGTGAGCGTGAGGATATTCAGAAAAAGCCAGCCCCGGACACTGTAAATGAGGCTTTGCGTCAGATGAATGCCGATAGGGAAAGCGCTGTCTATATCGGCGACAGTGATGTGGATGTCATGACCGCCAAGAACAGCGGAATGCCTTGCATCAGTGTGCTTTGGGGATTCCGCGATCTCGAATTCCTTATCGCACATGATGCTAGAATATTTGTTACATCCCCACTGCAGATCTGTTAGTTGATTCCGTGTTCTTCTACGAATTTCACCACATCATCCCTGTTGGTGTCAGAGATAGGCACCGCCAGTTTGCCATAGATGACCTTCATATTCTGGATGTAGTCAAAATTAGTTAGATTGGCAATGAAAGAGCGGTGCACTCTTCTGAATTTTTGACGCGGAAGTTTCTCTTCCAGGCGTTTCAGGTTGCCCAGTGTCATGATGTTGCGTCCATCCGCCATGTGGAACTTCACGTAATCTTTCACGCTCTCGATAAAGAGTATGTTCTCGAAAGGAATTCGGGTGTATTTGCTTTCGTTCTTCACCACTACAAAACCATCGCGCTTGATAGGGTTGTAGGCATCGTCCTGCATATAATGGTCGAATACCTTCTGACAGGTCTGCATGAAGTCTTCGTATAGGATAGGCTTGACCAGATAGTCGAAGGCGTTCACCTTGTATGCTTCGATGGCATACTCCTTGAATGCGGTGGTGAAGATAATCTTCACGTTCATCGGCACGAGCTTGGCAAACTCGAGTCCGCTGATCTGCTGCATGTGGATGGCAAGAAACAGAATGTCGAGATGGCTGTGGTGGATTCCATCTACAGCTTCGATAGCGTTGTGGTACGCACCGATAAGATTGAGGGATGGTGTATCCTCAACATAATGCTTCAGCAAAGCCAAAGCCTCAGGATCTTCATCTATGATGGCGCAGTTTAATATCATACTTATTTTTATTTTTTGATTAGTTGGATGGTATTATCATTTATTTGCCCTAATAACGGCTGATTTCCCGTTTTATTGTATCCGAAAGAACTTTTTTTCTTGAAATCTTATTTTTGTTCTTTTTCCCTTAAATTTGCTTAATCTATTTGGCGGTTTGCCGAAAAAGCGTTACTTTTGGGGATTGAATCGAATATATCGGTTTGGAATCGGTCAAACTCCGCTCTGGACACGCAATCAGGTGGTCCGGGAATGGCTGTAATACCGGTTCTTTTCGAAATCAAAATGATGATAAACGACATGAATGATAAGAAAAACAATTCTATAAGATATTTTTCTGTAAGCACGTTTTTGCTTACAGGTAAGCAGATGATGCTGGCGATGATGCTGGCATGTTCGCCTCTTGCCATGTCGGCGCAGAAAATCTCACTCGGTAGCTGCATCACCCGTGATGGCGGCCAGTATAAGGGAGAGATGGTAAGTGGCAAACCACAGGGCAAGGGATCTACCATATATAAGAATGGTGATACTTACGAGGGTGCCTACGTCAAGGGAAAGCGCAGCGGATATGGCGTATATACTTTCTCGGATGGCGAGAGATACGAAGGACAGTGGCTGCAGGACCAGCAGCACGGCAAGGGTACCTATTACTTCCAGAACAATAATAAGTATGTGGGACTCTGGTTCCGCGATTTCCAGCACGGACATGGCGTGATGTACTATTACAATGGTGATAAGTATGACGGCGACTGGTATAAGGATAAGCGACAGGGAAAAGGTACCTACACCTATTCCAACGGTGCCAAATACAAAGGCCAGTGGATGAACGACATGAAGAATGGAAATGGATTCTTTGACTGGGGAGATGGAACCACCTATGATGGACAGTGGGTAGATAACCAGCGCTCAGGCAAGGGTACCTTTAAATATGCTGACGGTGATACCTATATTGGTGACTGGAAGGATGATATCCAGGACGGTAAGGGTATCTACAAATTCCATAACGGTGATATCTATGAAGGTGATTATTCGCAGGGTGAGCGTACCGGTGAAGGTATTTTCCGCTCAGCCAGCGGTTCGAAATACACCGGACAGTTTGTGGATGGCCAGCGTTCCGGACAGGGTACTTTCGTATGGAAGAATGGCGACATCTATGTTGGCAGCTGGAAAGACGACCTGCAGAACGGTAGGGGAAAGTTGACCAAGAAGAACGGCGACATCTTTGAAGGCGAGTTCAAGAAGGGATATGTCGATGGCAACGTGGTGATACATTACGCCAACGGCAACCGCTTCAAGGGTGTCTATCACAATGGCAAGCGCGAGGGCTTCTGTATCGAGGAAAACAAGGACGGCAAGCGCTTCGAGGGCAACTATAAGAAGGATGCACGCGATGGCAGATTCGTAGAGAAAGACCGCGATGGTCAGGTTACTGCCAAGGGTGTATATGAGAACGGAAAGCGATTTGAGGATTAAACTTCTGGCAAGAATTGAATCTTTAGGATTTTAATACACATCAGCATCTGTTCCTCTCTGAAATATAAACTTAAAAATGTAGAAATCAATCACAAAATTCAATATACTATGGTAATTGATACATTAGACAATTTGGAGAAATATGTTTCTCTTAATCCACTCTTCACAGAAGTAGTGAAGTTTATCAACGAGAATGATCTCACTAAGTTGGAGACCGGCAAGCATCCTATCCTGGGTGATGATCTCTTTGTGAATATCGCTGTAGCTCATGGCAAGACCGAGGAAGAAGCTACCATCGAGGCACATCGTCAGATGATTGATATTCAGATTCCTATGAATACAGAGGAAACCTATGGATATTCTCCAGTGAAGGATCTACCGGAAGTGGAATACAGCGAGGCTAAGGATTGCACCTTGTATCCTGGCGTGAAGGCTCAGACACTGGTAACCTGCAAGCCAGGCCAGTTTGCTATCTTCTTCCCACAGGACGGTCATCAGCCATGCATCGGCAAGGGTGATATCCATAAGGCAATCTTCAAGATAAAGGCTTAAAAACCTTAATCAAATAGTAGAACCATCTAAAATCATGATATATGGCAACAGAAAAGAAAACTTCAGCTAAAAATACTACAGTAAAGAAGACAACAGCCAAGAAGGCTACCTGTAAGGCAACCGCCAAGTGCGCTACCAAGAAAACCGTGAAGGCTGCTGCCCCAAAACATATCGGACTCGTGAAGAACGATCCATATCTGGCAGACTTTGAGCCTGCTATCGTAGGAAGACATGAGCATGCGCTCTGGAAACTCAACCAGCTTACCCGTAACGGCAAGATTTCGCTCAGCGATTTCGCCAACGGATACGACTACTTCGGATTGCATAAGACGGAGAAGGGATGGGTGTTCCGCGAGTGGGCGCCAAATGCTACAGATATCTATCTCATCGGCGATTTCAACGGCTGGCAGGAAAGCCCAAAGTATCGTGCTAAGCGTATCAAGGGTACCGGCAACTGGGAGTTGAAACTCTCGGAAAAGGCAATGAAGCACGGTGATCTCTTCAAGATGAAGGTGCACTGGGAAGGTGGAGAAGGCGAGCGTATCCCTGCATGGGCTAACCGTGTGGTTCAGGATGAGCAGACCAAGATTTTCTCTGCGCAGGTATGGAGCCCTGAGCCTTACAAGTGGAAGAAGAAAACCTTCAAGCCTAACACCACTCCGCTGCTCATCTATGAGTGCCATATCGGAATGGGACAGGATGCTGAGAAGGTTGGTACCTACACCGAGTTTAAGGAGAAGGTGCTGCCACGTATCATTGAGGATGGTTACAACTGCATTCAGATCATGGCTATCCAGGAGCATCCTTATTATGGATCCTTCGGCTATCACGTAAGCAGCTTCTTTGCTGCCAGCAGCCGTTTCGGAACCCCAGAGGAACTCAAGGATCTCATTGATACTGCCCATCAGAATGGCATAGCTGTCATTATGGATATCGTTCACTCTCATGCAGTGAAGAACGAGATGGAAGGTCTCGGTAATCTTGCCGGTGATCCTAACCAGTACTTCTATCCTGGCGACAGACATGAGCATCCAGCCTGGGACAGTCTCTGCTTCGACTATGGTAAGGATGAGGTGATGCACTTCCTCCTGAGCAACTGCAAGTACTGGCTCAGCGAATACCACTTCGATGGTTTCCGCTTTGATGGTGTAACCTCTATGCTCTACTATAGCCACGGTCTGGGAGAGGCGTTCTGCAATTATGGTGACTACTTCAATGGTCATGAGGATGATAACGCCATCTGCTATCTCACCCTTGCCAACTGTCTGATTCACGAGGTGAACAAGAATGCCATCACCATCGCCGAAGAGGTGAGCGGTATGCCTGGATTGGCTGCCAAGTTTGCCGATGGCGGCTATGGCTTCGACTATCGTATGGCAATGAATATTCCAGACTACTGGATCAAGACCATCAAGGAGCTGAAGGATGAAGACTGGAAGCCATCCAGCATTTTCTGGGAAATCAAGAACCGTCGTGCAGACGAGAAGACCATCTCTTACTGCGAGAGCCACGACCAGGCACTGGTAGGCGACAAGACCATCATCTTCCGCCTGATAGATGCTGATATGTACTGGCACTTCAAGAAGGGTGATGAGAACGATATGGTTCACCGAGGCATTGCCTTGCACAAGATGATCCGTCTGGCTACTGCTTCTACCATCAATGGCGGCTACCTGAACTTCATGGGTAATGAGTTCGGTCATCCAGAGTGGATTGATTTCCCTCGCGAGGGTAACGGATGGAGCTACAAGTATGCTCGCAGACAGTGGAATCTGGTAGATAACAAGGATCTCTGCTATCACTATCTCGGCGACTTCGACAAGGAGATGCTCAAGACAATTAAGAGTGAAAAGAACTTTAACAAGACACCAGTTGTTGAAATCTGGCACAATGATGGCGATCAGGTACTCGCTTATATGCGAGGTGACCTGCTCTTCGTCTTCAACTTCTCGCCAACCCGCTCGTTTACCGACTATGGCTTCCTGGTACCTACCGGTGCTTATAGCGTGGTACTCGATACCGACAACAAGGCGTTTGGTGGCAACGGTCTGAACGATGACGAGATGACCCACCTCACCAACTATGACCCTGTGTATGTGAACGATCGCAAGGAGTGGTTGAAGCTCTACTTGCCAGCCCGTTCGGCACTGGTGCTCAAGAAAAATTAAACATAGATATATGGATCATAAAAGGAATAGCACGGCGAAGATGCGCTTCGCCTGTGCTATCATTTTTTTAGTTTTTGCTTATACATTCCTGGCTTGTTACCAGGCAGATATTCTAGCCGTGGCGCAGCATGTCTTATCAGAAGGTAAGACAGATTATTTCTATACGCTTGCACCGCTGCTTGTTACCTTTGTATGCTTTCTGCTGCAGTTGGGAGCATACGCGGTGACCCGTGTGAAGCGCCGCTTCCACGGACTTACTTATTTCCCTTCATTCCTTTTGCTGGCCCTGATAGCCGATGTGCCTACCCATGTGGATGCTGGCTTGTCGTTGGGCTGGTGGTGGCTTGTCCTGCCTTTCTGTCTGTTGTGCTGGGCTGGCGTGATGTGGGTCGCCAGACAGTTGGAACCTCTTGAGCAGGAGCCACATAGTTTCGGTTGGTTCTCGCGTTACTCATGGGTGAACATCTCCCAGCTTGTCGTGATGATGCTGGTTGTTATCTTCATCACCAACAATGATCGCCTCTTTCACGAAAGAATGAAGATGGAACATCTGATGAAAGAAAAACAGTATGAAAAAGCTTTAGAGGTTGGAGAGAAATCCCTGCAGACCGATTCGTCGCTTACGATGCTCCGTATAGCCTGTCTTTACAGAACGGGCGAGCTGGGCAGCCGTCTTTTCTCCTATCCATTGGTAGGCGGCAGCCAATCGATGTATATCAATGGCACGTCCGTCAAGGCATTGATGTGGCAGGCTCCGGTGTGGATGTATGGAACATCGCCCTGGATGAAGAAACATCGCCTGAAGTATCGCCTCTCGAAGGAGTATGAGCTTTGTGCGCTCCTGCTGGACAAGAAGCTCGATGAATTTGTCCGCAAGCTGGTTAAGTATCACGAATTGACCAAGCTGCCAACTCATTACAAAGAGGCACTTTTGCTCTATTGTCATCTTCGGACGCATCCTATCGTAGAGTTTCACGACAACGTGATGGATGCCGATTTTGCCGATTATCAGTCGATGGAGCGTAAATATAGCAATCCGGTAGAACGCCAGTCTGTTCTCCGCGATACATACAGCAACACATATTGGTACTATTATGATTATGGAAATAAATAATAGATTGAGACATAAAATATCGGGATATAGAAGTAAATGGGGATATCCGTTTTTCCGCAACTTGGCGAGTGTCCTATTGTGGATGCTCCTTCTTGTGCCATCTGCGGGCTTTGCCCAGAAGAAGGAAATTCAATTGGCGAAGGATCAGGTGAAGTCGGGCAAGAACCTGCCTCAGGCGCAGGCAAGCATGCAGAAACTTCTGGCTGATTCTGCCAATCAGAACAACAAGAAAATATGGAACCTCTACTTCGATGCCGTACGTAAGCAATACGAGCAGGGTAACGAAAAGCTCTATCTCAAGCAGAAATATGATACTGCCCAGCTCTTCAATTTCACCCGACAGCTCTTCGAGATTGCGCAGCAGTTTGATTCTGTAGAGATGGTTCCTAACAAAAAGGGAAAGGTGGAAATCGAATTCCGTAAGCAGCATGCTGATTATCTTTCCCATATCCGCACCAATCTCTTTAATGGTGGACTGTGGTTCCTCGGTAAGAAGAAGTATGCCGATTCCTATAAGTTCTTCGACCGTTATATAGATTGTGCCAACCAGCCGCTGTTCCAGTCGTACGATTACAGTCAGAAGGATAAGCATCTGCCGTTGGCAGCCTATTATGCCGTATATTCCGGCTATAAGATGAAGGATCCCAAGGCAACGCTGCATCATTCTTATGTAGCGCTGAAAGATACCGTACATTACAACTACATGTTGCAGTATCTTGCCGAAACCTATTATCTGGAGAAGGATACAGCGCGCTATCTGGCATCGCTCAAGGAAGGATTCGAACGTGTACCTACCTTCCCATATTTCTTCCCACGACTCGTGGAGTTTTATGTAGATATCAATCAGCTGGATTCTGCGATGGCAGTAGTAGATAAGGCTCTCACCATAGTGCCAGACAGTGATACGTATCTTGTTGCCAAGAGCAACATTCTCTTTGAGCAGAGCAAACTCCAGGAGTGCATCAAGGTAAGCGATAAGGCTATCTCCGTGAATGAGGAACTTGCCGATCCATATTATAATGCAGGCATCTGTTACTTCAATATGGCAGTGGAGCAGGACAAGAGTTCGCAGACTTCGAGAAAGGTGCGTGAACAGGTGGATGCCAATTACAGGAAGGCGCTCCCTTATCTGGTCAAATATAGAAAGCTTCAGCCTGATGAACAATCCAAGTGGGCTTTTCCGCTCTATACCATCTATCTGAACCTGAATATGGGTAAGGAGTTTGATGAAATAGATAAAATCATGAAGAAAAAGTAATCTCTTTTTCAATAAACAAAAGACAATGATAGATAGAATTTTAGATAAGTTGGGTATCGAACTCAACGATATGCAGCAGGATGCGATGCAGGCCGTGCTGCACACCGATAGAGATGTGGTAGTGCTTTCGCCTACGGGTAGTGGTAAGACGCTGGCTTATCTCCTGCCGCTCTCGCAACTCATTGATGCTGGCGACGATGAGCCGCAGGCTATCGTGGTGACTCCGGGTAGAGAGCTGGCGCTGCAGTCTGCCACCGTGCTCAAGAATATGGGTAGCGGACTTCGTGCCATGGCTTGCTATGGAGGACGTGCGACAATGGATGAGCATCGTGTGATGAAGCAGGTGCGCCCACAGATTGTCTTCGGAACTCCAGGCCGTCTGAACGATCATCTTGATAAGGGGAATCTGAACCGTTACCATATCAGATATCTCGTAATCGATGAATTTGATAAATGTCTGGAGATGGGTTTCCAGGATGAGATGAGCCGTCTGGTGAAATCGCTTCCTGGCTTGCGCCGTCACTTCCTGCTTTCTGCTACCGAGGCTGAGGAGATTCCGCGTTTCGTACACATGGGCAGAGTAGAGAAGATAGATTATCGAATGGACGAGGAGCAGGTGCCTGAACGTGTACATATATATAAGGTGGAAAGTCCGGTGAAGGATAAGCTGGAGAGCCTGGGTATGCTGCTCCGCAGTTTGGGTGACCAGAGCACCATCGTCTTCCTGAACTATCGTGATAGCGTAGAGCGTACCAATAAGTATCTGGTGGAGCAGGGGTTCTCTACCTCTTTCTTCCATGGCGGTCTGGAGCAGAAGGAGCGCGAGGCTTCACTTTATCGTTTCAGCAATGGCAGTGCCAACATCCTGGTGAGTACCGATCTCGCATCACGTGGTCTCGACATCCCAGACATCGATAACATCATCCATTACCACATGCCGGAAAGCGAAGATGGCTATATCCATCGTGTGGGTCGTACCGCCAGATGGGAGGCACAGGGTAGAGCTTTCTTCCTGTTGGGTCCGGAGGAGCACATTCCTGAATATGTTGATGCAGAGGTAGAGGATTACCAGATTCCTGCCGTAGAGGAGTTGCCGATGCCTGCAAAGCCAAAAATGGCTACCTTATATATAGGTAAGGGAAAGAAGGATAAAATCAGCAAGGGCGATATCCTGGGCTTCCTTTGCAAGAAGGGCGGATTGAATTCGTCTGAAATCGGAAAGATTGATGTCAACGACCGCTATGCCTATGCTGCGATAGCCCGACCAAAGTTGAGAAGTGTGCTCAATAATGTAAAGGGTGAGAAAATTAAGGGCGTAAAGACCATCGTAGAAGAAGTGCGATGATTTTTATATAGATAAAAGCCTCTTCTTGGAAATTATATCCAGAGGAGGCTTTTCTTGTTGTAAATTGATATTTATGGCATAAATATGCGATAAATATGTTAAAAGCACTGACAGAATGAAAGATTTTTGCCCAAATCGCTAAAAATGTGCAGGAAAATTTGGTAGATTCAAATAAAATATGTAATTTCGCATCCGTAAATCCATACAATAGGTTTACTCATTTGCCTATAAGGGTGGATTGCGCTTATACTGTTCCTGCTAACAGGAATAGCATAGTCAGAAAACTAAAATAATTAAACAAGATGAAGAAGTACAATTTTAACGCAGGTCCATCAATGCTTCCACGTGAAGTGATTGAGAACACAGCAAAGCAGATTTTGGATTTTAATGGTTCAGGTCTTTCATTGATGGAAATCAGCCACCGTGCTAAGGATTTCCAGCCAGTTGTTGACGAGGCTGTCTCCCTTTTCAAGGAGCTTCTTGACATTCCTGAGGGTTACTCCGTAATCTTCCTTGGTGGTGGTGCGTCGTTGCAGTTTATGCAGATTCCTGCTAACTTCCTCATCAAGAAGGCTGCCTACATTAATTCTGGTACTTGGGCTAAGAAGGCGATGAAAGAGGCTAAGCATTTTGGTGAGGTCGTGGAGATCGCATCATCGTCCGACGCCAACTACACTTTCTATCCTCAGGTTCCTAACACTGTGCCAGCCGATTGTGATTACTTGCATTTGACAAGCAACAATACCATATATGGTACCGAACTCCGTGTAGATCCAGACGTGAACGTGCCTTTGATTTCTGATATGTCATCAGATATCATGAGCCGTCCGGTAGATGTTTCCAAGTACACCGCTATTTATGCAGGTGCTCAGAAGAACCTCTCTATGGCTGGTGTTACCGTTATCATCGTCAAGGATGATATGCTCGGCAAGGCTCCTCGCGAGATTCCTACCATGCTCGACTATCGTACTCACGTAGAGAAGGGCAGTATGTTCAATACTCCTCCTGTAGTTCCTATCTATACTTTGATGGAGAACCTCCGCTGGTTGAAGGCAAATGGTGGCGTAGAGGCTGCTGACAAGCGAGCTCACGAGCGTGCTGAGGTTCTCTATGCTGAGATTGACCGCAACAAGCTCTTCAAGGGTACCGTAGAAGAGGCATCCCGCTCATTGATGAACATCTGCTTCGTGATGAACGATGAGTACAAGGAGCTGGAGAAGCCATTCCTTGATTTCGCTACAGAACGCGGAATGGTTGGTGTCAAGGGTCACCGTTCTGTAGGTGGTTTCCGTGCCAGCTGCTACAATGCACAGACCATGGAGGGTGTTCAGGCTCTCGTAAAGGCTATGCAGGATTTTGAAGCACAACATTAATTTTTGATTTTGTATGAAAGTATTAGTTGCAACAGAAAAGCCATTCGCAGCAGCTGCTGTCGAGGGCATTAAGAAAGAAATAGAGGGAGCAGGCAATGAACTCGTGCTGCTCGAAAAATATACAGAGAAGGCTCAGCTTCTCGATGCCGTGAAGGATGTGGATGCGATGATTATCCGTTCTGACAAGGCTGACGCCGAGGTACTCGACGCTGCCAAGAACCTGAAGATTATCGTTCGTGCAGGTGCAGGTTATGATAATATCGACCTGGCTGCTGCTACAGCTCACAACGTAGTAGCCGAGAATACTCCTGGTCAGAACTCCAACGCTGTAGCCGAGTTGGTATTCGGCTTGCTGGTATTTGCCGTTCGTAATTTCTACAATGGCAAGGCTGGCTGTGAGTTGAAGGGTAAGAAGTTGGGTATCCTGGCATTTGGTAACGTGGGTCGTAATGTAGCCCGCATCGCCAAGGGCTTCGGTATGGAAGTATCTGCTTATGATGCCTTCTGCCCTGCAGATGTCATCGAGGCTGCAGGTGTTCACGCCGTGAAGTCTCAGGATGAGCTGTTCCAGACTTGCGACATCGTTTCTCTTCATATCCCTGCTACTCCAGAGACTATCAAGAGCATCGATTACAAGACCGTGAACCAGTTGCCTAAGGGTGGTATTCTTATTAATACAGCCCGTAAGGAGGTCATCAATGAGCCTGAGCTCCTGAAGCTTCTTGCTGAGCGTGAGGATTTGAAGTTCATCACCGACATCAAGCCAGATGCTGACGCCGACTTCGCCAAGTTCGAGGGCCGCTACTTCTCAACCCCTAAGAAGATGGGTGCGCAGACAGCCGAGGCTAACATCAATGCTGGTATCGCAGCTGCCAAGCAGATCAATGCATTCTTTGCAGATGGCTGCACCAAGTTCCAGGTAAATAAGTAATTATTCATCCCGAATATATAGCTCATGAAGAGTGCTTTTTCACCGAAGCACTCTTGATGGGCTTTTCGTGTTTTTATTCATCTTGACAAAGTAAATTATAACATTATGGCAATTGTAAAACCTTTCAAGGGCATTCGCCCTCCAAAAGATTTAGTAGAGCAAGTTGAGTCTCGTCCATACGATGTCCTCGATTCTGAGGAAGCTCGTGCCGAGGCTGGCGATAACGAGAAAAGCCTTTATCATATCATTAAACCTGAAATCAATTTCGAGCCGGGTACTTCAGAGTACGACCCTCGCGTTTATGAAAGCGCCGCAGAGAACTTCAAGAAGTTCCAGGAGAACGGCTGGTTGAAGCAGGATGATAAGGAACAGTATTATATCTATGCACAGACCATGAATGGCAAGACACAGTATGGTCTTGTTGTGGGTGCATACGTTAATGATTATATGACGGGTGTCATCAAGAAGCATGAGCTTACCCGCCGTGATAAGGAAGAGGACCGTATGAAGCATGTTCGTGTTTGCAATGCAAACATCGAACCGGTTTTCTTTGCTTATCCTGATAATTCTGTGCTCAATGAGATTCTGATGCGTTATGCTGCTACAGCACCGGAGTATGATTTTATCGCTCCGATTGATGGCTTCCGCCATCAGTTCTGGATTGTAAGCGATGATAAGGATATCGAAACCATCACCGCTGAATTTGCCAAGATGCCTAGTCTCTATATCGCCGATGGTCATCACCGTTCGGCTGCAGCCGCTTTGGTAGGCGCAGAGAAGGCTAAGCAGAATCCGAACCATACCGGTAAGGAGGAATACAACTATTTTATGGCTGTCTGCTTCCAGGCTAGCCAGCTCACCATTCTTGATTACAACCGTGTTGTAAAGGATCTGAATGGCTTGACATCAGAACAGTTCCTTGATGCTCTTACCAAGAACTTCGAGGTAATAGAGATTGATGCGATTAATGTGAATGTATCTGGCGAAGAGGAGGGTATCCCATGCTATGAGAAGATTGCCATTGATGAAGCTATCAAGCAGTTTGGCTTGGATATTCTGAAGCCTGCAGCGCTTCATTCATTCCTCGTTTATCTGGACGGCAAGTGGTATGGCTTGTTTGCCAAGCCAGGAACCTATGATGATGAGGATCCTATCGGCGTGCTCGATGTAGATATCTCTTCCCGTCTGATTCTGGATGATATTCTGGGCATCAAGGATTTGCGTTCAGACAAGCGCATCGACTTCGTGGGCGGTCTTCGCGGACTCGGCGAGTTGAAGCGTCGTGTAGATAGTGGCGAGATGAAGATGGCATTGGCCTTGCATCCAGTTACTATGCAGCAGATTATGGACATCGCAGACTGTGGCAAGATTATGCCTCCTAAGGCAACATGGTTTGAGCCAAAGTTGCGCAGCGGATTGATTATTCACAAGTTGGATTAATGATTGACGAATTTAAGACCATATCAGATACAGTAGGCGAGGGATATTACACCGAGAAAAGGAGTAAGTTTCTCGCCTTTGCTCACCACGTTACCACAGTTGACGAGGTGAAGGAGATTGTTGCCGGGTACCGTAAGAAATATTACGATGCCCGACATTGTTGTTATGCCTATATGTTGGGTCCTGAGCGCACCGAGTTCCGTGCCAATGATGATGGTGAACCATCTTCTACGGCTGGCAAGCCTATCCTTGGACAAATCACGAAAGCAGAACTGACGGATATTCTCATTGTCGTCATCCGCTATTTCGGAGGTGTCAAGCTGGGTACCAGCGGATTGATTGTTGCCTATCGTGAAGCAGCGATAGATGCCCTGGCGCATTGCGAGGAGGTAACGCAGCAGGTAGAGGAAATCGTAACCTATGATTTCACCTATCCGATGATGAATGATGTGATGAGGATTGTGAAAGAGATGAATCCGCGCATCGTGGATCAGACTTTCGACAATACCTGCAGTATCAAGCTGTCAATCAGGAAGAGCGAGGCAGAGCAATTGCGTACCCGCCTGAAAAAACTTTCCTTCGAATAATTTCGGGAAGTGAATCGCTGATTTTTCGCAAGTTAGCGCCACATGCCCTGGATAGAACTTCGCAAATTAGCGCCACACGCCCTGAAAGGGCAGAAGCTCCTAGCCCAGGGCAACGCCCTGGGTTTTTTATGCCCGCAAGCCTGTCGCCCTGTAAGGGCAAAAGCTTTAAAACCAGGTGTTTAGTAAAGCTTTTGCCCTTACAGGGCGCCTTGTTGATTGCTATTATACCCAGGGCGTTGCCCTGGGCTAGGAGCTTCTGCCCTTTCAGGGCGTGCTGCTTCTATCCTTTTTCTTCCAATTCCTTCTGCAATCGGATGATTTCGTCGCGATATTGTGCTGCCTGCATGAAGTCGAGGTCCTTGGCTGCCTGCTTCATCAGGGCTGTGGTATTGGCAATGCTCTTCTCCAACTCCTCCCTGCTCATGCTGCGGACGATAGGATCGGCAACCATCGTGGCTGTATCCGGTTCGATATAAACCCGTTGCTTCGAACCTTCGGCACCCTTGATGTTTCTGATGCTGGCGGCACCATTTGCAGCTTCTTCTTCCTTGCCCATAGGCAGGGCAGAGGTAATCGCCTTCTGAATCTGCTTTGGCGTAATTCCATGATCGGCATTGTATTTCAGCTGGATGCTTCTTCGGCGGGCTGTCTCATCAATGGTCTTCTGCATGCTGTCTGTGATATTGTCCGCATACATGATTACCTTGCCATTCACGTTTCTGGCAGCACGGCCGGCGGTCTGGGTAAGGGAACGGTGACTGCGCAGGAATCCCTCCTTGTCGGCATCGAGGATGGCAACAAGCGATACCTCAGGCAAGTCTAGACCCTCGCGGAGCAGATTCACACCCACCAGTACATCATAGATACCGGCTCGCAGATCGTTCATGATCTTCACGCGGTCGAGCGTTGCCACATCGCTATGGATATAGGCAGCCTTTACATTGTGGTTCAGCAGGAACTCGGTCAGCTCCTCTGCCATACGTTTGGTAAGGGTGGTGATGAGTACACGTTCATCCCGGTGGGTTCTGGTCAGAATCTCATCGAGCAGATCATCTATCTGGTTCTCGCTTGGGCGTACTTCAATCTCCGGATCGAGCAATCCCGTAGGGCGGATCAGCTGTTCTACTACCACACCTTCAGATTCTCTCAACTCATAGTCGGCTGGGGTGGCACTCACGTAGATGGCCTGATGAATCATACTGTGAAATTCCTCGAAGGTGAGCGGACGGTTGTCGAAGGCGGCAGGCAATCGGAAACCATATTCCACCAGGTTCTTCTTTCGGGCTCTATCGCCACCATACATCGCACCGATCTGCGGAATGCTCACATGACTCTCATCTACCACCAGAAGGAAATCTTTCGGGAAGAAATCGAGCAGACAGTATGGGCGCTCTCCTTCATGTCGGCCATCGAAATATCTCGAATAGTTCTCGATACCCGAGCAGTGTCCCAGCTCCTTGATCATCTCCATGTCGTATTCCACGCGCTCCTTGATGCGCTGTGCCTTGATGCCATCGCCTATGCTCTTGAAGAATTCTTCCTGCTTCACCAGGTCGTCCTGTATCATTCTGATGGCGATTTCCTGCTGCTCCTTGCTGGTTACAAAAAGGTTGGCAGGATAAATCTCATATTCTTCGAAGGAGGCGAGTCGGTGATAGGTGAGGGAATCTACCTCCTCGATGCTGTCTATCTCGTCATCCCACCAGGTTACTCGCAGCACATTGTCGCTGTACGCCATGAAGATATCTACCGTTTCTCCCTTTACGCGGAAGTTGCCGCGCTGCAGTTCGATGTCGTTTCTTACATAGAGGGCATCTACCAGTTTCCTGAGAAATTCATTTCTGTCGAGTTGCTGTCCCCTGTGAATCTTGATGATGTTTTCCTGCATAGCTACTGGTCCACCCATACCATAGATGCATGATACGGAAGATACCACGATGACATCTTTTCTGCCTGAAAGCAAAGCGGAAACGGCACCCAGACGGAGCTTGTCAATCTCATCGTTGATGGCGAGATCTTTTTCTATATAGGTATCCGTGGTTGGCAGATATGCCTCCGGCTGGTAATAGTCGTAGTAGGAAACGTAATACTCCACGGCATTATCGGGGAAGAAGCCTTTCATCTCCTGATAAAGCTGGGCGGCAAGCGTCTTGTTATGACTCAGGATAAGAGTCGGCTTGCCCACGTTGGCTATCACGTTTGCTACGGTGAAGGTCTTGCCGGAACCGGTTACGCCAAGCAACACCTGTGCGGGCTCTCCCTGCTGGATGCCTTCGGTGAGTTGTCGGATGGCTTGCGGCTGATCACCCGTCGGTTGATATTCTGATGTGATTTTAAAGTCCATAATCTCTGTTTTTGGGTGCAAAAATACAAAAAAAACGGCATTAATCGTTATAAAGATTAATTATTTGCGAAAAAATGTATTTTTTCTTTTGATAATAAGCAAATTATCTGTAACTTTGCATCCACAAAAGTAATAATATGAAGAAATCAATACTAATCGCAGCTAGTGTAGCATTGCTTCTCACTGGCTGTGCGAGCGAATATAATCAGGTATATAAGGCAGCAACACCTACCTATAAGTACGAGTATGCCAAGCAGTGTTTTGCACAGGGCAAGTATTCTCGTGCCATTCCTCTGTTGCAGGAAGTTGTAACCATGAAGAAGGGTTCAACTGAGGGCGAGGAGTGTCTCTATATGTTGGCGATGGCTGAGTATGGTTTGAAGGATTACGAAACGGCATCAGAGTATTTCAAGAAATATTATGCCAGCTATCCGAAGGGACAGTATGCAGAGATGGCGAAGTACTTTGTGGGCGAAAGCCTCTATCAGAATGCACCGGAGCCTCGACTCGACCAGAGTACTACTTATACTGCGATTACAGCCTTCCAGGAGTTCCTCGATCTCTTCCCGGATGCTCATCTCAAAGCTCAGGCAACCAACCGTCTCTTTGCCTTGCAGGATCTCCTGGTAGAGAAGGAGTATAAGAGTGCACGCCTGTACTTCGATATGGGTACTTACTTCGGCAACTGCACCAACGGCGGCAACAATTATGAGGCTTGCATCGTTACAGCGCAGAATGCCCTCAAGGATTATCCTTACAGCAACAAGCGCGAGGAATTTGCTACACTCATCATGAAGAGCAAGTATGAACTGGCGAAGATGAGTGTTGAGAGCAAGCAGCTGGAGCGCTATCAGGATGCTGAGGATGAATGCTATGGCTTCATCAATGAGTATCCGGATTCTAAGGAGCGTGCCACTGCCGAGAAATATATCGAGAAGTGCAAGGCTTTTGAGAAGGCACATCCTGAGGATACACTCGACAAGCTCGCAGGCGACAACAGATAATGCCCTCACAGCTTACTAGTAGGAGAAACGATAGATAAAATTAGAATAATATATATAGTACTATAAATTATGGATTATAAGAAATCAAAAGCACCAGTTAACACAGTTACTCGTAACATCATGGATCTCTGTGATGATACGCATAACATTTACGAGAGTGTTGCAATCATCGCTAAGCGAGCTAACCAGATCTCGCTTGAGATTAAGCAGGACTTGAGCAAGAAACTCTCTGAGTTTGCTTCTTACAACGATTCTTTGGAAGAGGTCTTCGAGAACCGTGAGCAGATTGAGATCTCTCGTTTCTATGAGAAGTTGCCAAAGCCAACTTTGATTGCTACAGAGGAGTTTGTAGAGAAGAGCATCTATTGGCGTGATCCAAGTATGCCAACTCACTCTTCTGATGAGGATGAACTCTAAACAAGACAGGTAGAGTTATGATACAGCGTAAACAAACCCTGTTTTTGCTTTTAGCTGTTATTGTATGTGCGTTGGGGTTGTTCTTTCCTATTGGCAGTATAGCGCCAGAGGGAATGGGAACAGACAGTATGGTTTACAATCTGGGTGTGGTGACAGGCGAGGGCGGTCTTGCTGTCTCTGCCACCTGCATCCCTCTGTTTGTCCTGCTCAGCGTAACAGCAATCTTATCGTTGGTAACGATATTCCTTTATAAGAATCGCAAGGTACAGATGAGTCTCTGCAAATGTACCATGCTGCTTCAGGTACTGTGGGTGATAGATTATGTCCTGATTCTCCTGGGTGTCATTCCTATTCCAGAGGTTCAGGGCAAGATGGGCATCGAGTTTGCAGCCTGTCTGCCAATCGTCAGCCTGATACTTGTCGCTATGGCATATAAGGGCGTAAATGATGACGAAAAGCTGGTAAAAGCCGCTGATCGCATCCGATAAAGCCCTGATTCTTAAAAGAAATGCTAAAAAAGCCTATAAAATAGGAGAAAAATTTGTGGGTACCAAATAAAAGTCGTACCTTTGCACCCGCTGTCACGAGATGACAGCATAAAATTCAAACCTCATTAATAATTAAATTAAAATTAGATTTAAAAAATGGCAACAAAAATCAGATTGCAGCGCGGCGGTCGTAAGAACTATGCTTTCTATAGCATCGTAATCGCTGACGTTAGAGCACCACGTGATGGTAAATTTACTGAGAAGATTGGTACTTTCAACCCTAACACCAATCCAGCTACTGTAGATTTGAATTTCGAGCGCGCACTCTACTGGGTAGAGACAGGTGCACAGCCAACAGACACAGTTCGCAACATCCTCAAGGGCGAGGGCGTTTACTTGATGAAGCACCTCAAGGGTGGCGTTAAGAAGGGCGCATTCGACGATGCTGAGGCTCAGAAGCGTTTCGACGCTTGGAAGAATGGCAAGGACGCTAAGATTTCTGCTGTTCGCGAGGGCGATGCTAAGGCAAAGAAGGAAGCTGCTGCTAAGGAGCTCGAGGCTGAGAAGAAGATGAACGAGGCAATCGCTAAGAAGGTAGCTGAG
Source organism: Prevotella sp. (assembly GCA_021636625.1). Classification (GTDB taxonomy): domain Bacteria; phylum Bacteroidota; class Bacteroidia; order Bacteroidales; family Bacteroidaceae; genus Prevotella. The sequence goes on from JAJWLX010000031.1 coordinate 34,247, forward strand.
AAGAAGGCTGCTGCTGCCGCTGCTGCTGCAGAGGCTGCTGCTGAGACTGAGGCTACAGAGGAGGCTCCAGCTGAGGCTTAATCTTCTAAAAGAATCTTCTTTGGAGATTGAAAAGTATAAAGGTCGATTACTCTTATGAAGAGTGTCGGCCTTTTTTTGTTGCCTGTTTTTACAATAAATCCCCTGTTTTTACAATAAATATCCTGGATTTGCGTTAAAGTATTATGGGAAAGACTAAGAAAATGGATGAAAGACTGGATTCAGAAAAGAACAGCTATTCGCATATATTGAAATATACCGGATTGTTTGGAGGAGTACAGGGGCTGAATATGCTCGTTGGCGTAGTCAGGAATAAATTTACCGCTATGTTCCTGGGACCTTCTGGTATGGGATTGCTGTCTCTTTTCAATTCTACTTCCAATTTCCTTTCTTCTGCTTCCAATCTCGGTATTCCTACCAGTGGCGTTAGAGTGGTTTCTGAGGCTGATACCGGAAACGGGATAGACCAGGCTGTTGCTCAGGTCCGTTCACTCAGTCTGCTTTCTGCTTTTCTGGGTGCTTTGCTTTGTGCTCTTTTGGGACCCTTGCTTAATCTCTTCACCTTTTCGTGGGGAAACCATACCCTGCATTTCATATTGTTGGCTCCTACTATCTTCTTTACCATATTGGCTGGTGGCGAGACGGCTATTCTCAAAGGATTGGGTAAACTCAAGGCATTGGCGGTGCAGTCTTCTTTATTAGCGCTTTTGTCTTTGCTGGTTTCTGTACCCATCTATGGCTACTTCGGAGAACAGGGGATTCTCGTAGTACTTTTTCTGTTGGCATTAAGCCAATGGTTTCTTGCCTTTTGGTTTTCACGTAAGGAACAGCCGTTTCGCTTGTGCTTTTCTAGGAGCCAGTTGGTTCAAGCTTTCCCGATGGTTCGTCTGGGACTCTCGTTTGTCTTGGCTGGAATGATGAGTAGTGGTGCAGAATTTCTAGTAAGAGCCTTTCTCAATCAGCAGGGAGATCTTGCCGTGGTTGGTCTTTTCAATTCCGGTATTACCCTGGTGCTGGTGTATGGTGGTATGATCTTTTCGGTGATGGAAACTGATTATTATCCCCGTCTTTCTGCAGTAAAGAGTGAGGAGAGTGGTAGGGTCGAGGCGGAAAACCGTAATCTGATTGTAAACAGACAGTTAGAGATGAATATCCTCTTGATGGGGCCAATCATCATTGCCATTATCCTGTTGCTTCCTATAGCCATACCATTATTATACAACAGTCAGTTTCTAGGTGTCTTGGGTATGACTCAGATTGCTGCAGTAGGGTTATTATGGAAGGCGTTTTATCTGCCGCTGGAGTATATACCTTTGTCTAGGGGTGAGGCTCGGATATTTCTGGTTCAGGAATGCTGTTGCGTATTATTGCTCATCGTCTGCGAAATCATCGGCTATCTATGGTATGGTTTGGATGGTTTGGGGGCAGGTATTGTAGTAGCCTATGTTCTGGAGTCGGTAGGAGTCTTTGTCTTCTGTCATGTTCATTATGCCTATCGCCTGAGTTTCCAGGCTGGCAAGCATCTGGTGGTTCATCTTCTGAATCTGCTGCTGATAGGAGGTGTAGTATGGTTGTGGGATGCAGATTCCTGGGGCTATTGGCTGCTGGGCCTTTTCCTGTTCCTGGATTCTCTGGCGTATAGTCTCTCCAAAATTCACCGTTCGTTGAAGCAGTAGAATATACAAAGCTTTTGCCCTTTCAGGGCGTCTTGCTGATTGTTCTCATACCCAGGGTGATACCCTGGGCTAGGAGCTTTTGCCCTTTCAGGGCGTGTGTGGGAGGTACTTACTTAAGTTTAGTAAATAATATTACAAGTCTCGGATTATCAAAATAATCTTTAAGGAGAAATATTTCTTCCCTTAAGGAAAAATATATTTTTCCTTAAGGATATTTTTATTTTTCCTTAAGGGAAAATTTTGAGTCTCTACTTTCCTTATTTTTCGGGCTTTTTGGTATGAAGATTAGAATGTGGAATTTTTCTTACACGATATTGGGCTGTTGCATGTAGTTCAGATAGGGGATTGGTATTCTTCCATATCGTTTATATGAATATAAAAAATCCCTGTAACTTATAGCAAGCTACAGGGATCATTTATACTTATTGTTCTGTTATCTCAAAGAAATTACTTCTTGTTGATAGCGAGGTCGATAGCTACAGCGATAGCAACAGTAGCACCAACCATAGGGTTGTTACCCATACCGAGGAAGCCCATCATCTCTACGTGAGCAGGAA
>JAJWLX010000134.1 GCA_021636625.1 Prevotella sp.
TTTCCACCGCAAATTTACAATTATTATTTGATATATGCAAATAATCAAGTGCAATATTTGAAACAGCAAAATAAATATCCTCCTTATCTTTTCTTTTTTAGGATAAAATGAGTACTTTTGCAAAAAAAAGTTGGATTCATAGGTTAGCATTTTCTCTACTTGAGGGTAATAGCTAGTAAAAATCGTGATGGAAAAGAAAGAAATATCAACACTGTTCAGGCAGTATTACGGGCGGATGTATGGGATGGCTGTCAGCATCCTCTACGATGAGCAAGAGAGCAAGGATGTGGTTAGCGACATCTTTGAACGATTGCTCGAATCTGATATCGTATTGTTGCCAGATACCGTCGAGCACTATCTGCTAACGAGTGTTCGAAACAGTTGCCTCAAGCGCATTTCCCAGAAATCGAACCGGCAGCGTATCGCCATGCTTTATGCCAGCGAACAACAGATGGCTGCATCTCCAGAAGAAGATGAACTCCGGTTGGAGCAGATGCTGCATTTTGCCAAGACCCATCTCACCCCACAACAGCAGTGCATTTTCAAGATGCGATTCCTGGGAGGGATGAAGTATGGAGAGATAGGAGAGGAACTGGGTATCAGCCGAGTGGCAGTCTGGAAACATCTTTCCAGCATTACGAAGATGATTAAAGAACAATTTAAAGATTCAGAGTTATGACCAACAAGAGTAATGACGATCAGCTAGTTCTGCTGAAGCGGGCTTATGCCTATGAGAAGGCGAAAGATTCTGTGGATGTGGATGAAGCTTGGAAGGAGTTTGAGACAAAACTTGCTGATACTGATTCCAAGCAAGGGGATGAGGCTTGGGATATTTCCCAAAAAGCGTATCATCCGACAGGGCAATCTTCCTGGATGAAGATAGCAGCCGCCTTTGTTGGATTGCTGATGCTTTCGGGCATTTCGTATGCGGCTTATCATATTGTGAACCGTGCAGAAAAGAACGAGACGGCTTTGGTGACAGATAGCGTGAAGACATCGCAAAAACAGAAAGCGAAAGTTGCGGTAGATGACGCTTGGCTGAAGATAGAACCAACCAAGAAAGCCCCTGTTGTCTTTGAGGATATTGAGTTGTCTGGTATTCTGGAGTATATTGCCGACAAGATGCAGGTAAAGGTGGAGTACCGCAACCAGGCAGCAGCACATATCCGTTTTTATCTGCAATGGGATAGCAAGGATTCCCTGCAGGATATCATCGACAAGATCAATCACTTTGATAAGGTACATCTTTCCTTTGATGAGGCTAATCAGGTGTTGATCGTAGAGTAAATACGCATGATTTGTTCCTATCCGACAGGAACTGTGAAAAAGAGAGAAACTATGAAGAGAATCATATTTATGATATTTCTGTGTATGGCGCTTATGGCAGGCTATGCACAACGCTTGTCGCATACTTTCGACAAGGCTTCGTTCAGTAAGGTCTTGGTCTGGCTAGACAAGGCTCAATCCCAATATAAAATCAATTTTATCTACGATGAGTTGGAGGATTTCACTGTCAGTACTTCTTTCAAGAACAAGGATGTTCGTGATATCGTAACCCAGGTAATTGGCTTTTATCCCATCCGTGCCACCTTCGACAAGGATGAGATCTATTTCGAGTGTGTCCAGAAGGAACCTCAAAAGCTGATAGGAAGGGTGCTGGATGATAAGGGCGCACCGATGGAGTTTGTCAACATCGCCCTTCTGGATGTCAGGGATTCCAGTTATGTTAATGGCGGTGTGAGCAATCTTTCTGGCGACTTCGTGATTCCTGTTCATCAGAAGCAGGTCATCGCCCGCTTCTCCTATGTGGGCTACAAGACCCAGTATAAACGGGTGAATGTGGGCAAGATGGGCAGTATCCGGTTGTTCCGTGATGCCTATACATTAAATAAGGTGTTGGTGAAAGCCTATAAACCTTTGTTCCAGCGCAAGGAAGACAAGACCGTTTTCAATGTGAGTGAACTGAAGAATATCGGGGCTATGAATGCCACGGATGTGTTGAAGTATGCTCCAAAGGTGATGGTGCAGGATGATGCTTCCGGAGGAGTGAATATCAAGGTGAATAATACTGAGGCAACCATTTTCGTAAATGACAGAAAACTGGCAGGAACGGAACTGAAGTCTTTCCTTTCAAGCATCAAGGCTGATGATATCCAAAGCATTGAGATACAAGATACGCATGGTGCAGAGCATGATGCCGACATTAAGGGTGGCATTGTTCATATCAGGACAAGGATTCGGGCTGGTTTTAATGGAAGTATCACGGGATATGTGGGAAATCTAAGCCCAGAATCGAGTAAGTTTTATTCCTATTATCCATTGTTGAATCTTAATTTGGGAACGGAGCGTTGGAATGTTTATGCCTCTACTTATTATATCTGGGCAAGAAATGCCCTGTATGGTGAGACGCAACATCATTTTATGGAGACAGATACTCATCATCTTGATGCTCAAACGTATGATATTAGGCAAAAAATATATTTCTATCGTGTGGGTAGTATCTATGCCATTGATAAGAAGCATCATCATCTCTTTGGCGCTGAGCTGAATGGAAATATCAATAAGGGGCATGCTGTTAGCGCAGGTGGTTACTGTAAGTTTACTGATGCCAATAAGATGACGTATCAAGGTGTTTCTGATATGAACGACCATAATAAAACGGATTATCTGAATGCGGTGCTTTCTTACAATTGGAAAATAGATGAGAAAGACAGTTATCTAAAGGTATTAGGCAACTATAATTATAAGCATGCCAATAAGGGCAATAGTTTCGTGGCATCTTATGAAGATTATGAGCCTTTGCATACGGATGAGTATAATCAATCAACCTCGAATGCCAATACAGGAAGTTTGCAGGCGGATTTCCGTTATAATTTCCCTAGTAGTTTGGCGCTTCGCTTAGGTTCTAAATATGAGAATAATATCAGAACCACAGGATTAAACATCAGGAACAATCTCGTGGAGGGAAATTTGATTTCAAGCGATTGGGAGTATCAGGAACAGGTTGCGGCTGCTTATCTCGGGTTGTCGAAGAACTTTGGAGAGAAGGTGTTTGCTTATCTGAGTATGCGAATGGAGAATACTTGGCAGAAGGGCATCAATCGCTTGACTGATAAAACAGAGGTGGATAAGCGATATACCAACTGGTTTCCTTATGCATACTTGTCTTATAAGTTCAATGACAAGAGTAGTATGAGTCTTACATATAGCAGCAGTATCAACCGTCCTTCGTTTGGTGATCTTACCAATAACAAGGAACGTATTTCTGCCGTTCTTTATACAACTGGCAATCCGAATGTGCAGCCATCTATCAGTAACTCCCTTATATGGGAGTTGACGCATGGTAACCATTCTCTGTCTTTCTCGTATAAGCATAGGAAAGATGTGATAGCAGAGTATTTTGAGACGATTGGTGACAAGACTTATCGTGATATAACCAATTTTGGCTCAGAGACCATCGTGGGGGCTTATTATGCTTTCAATGGGAAAATCTTGCCTTGGTGGAATCTCAACATGGGGTTGGCTGGCTATTATGACGATATTCCAAAGAGTTATAATGTAAAGCACATTTGGGTGGTAAAAGGAAATTGTGTCAATTACTTCACCTTCAAGAAGATTGGTAGTATTTCTGTGGAGGGAAATTATTCTACGAGCACGATAGATGCAAACTATAAAAGTCATCCTCTTGGCTACGTGTGTTTAGGGTATAATCGAACATTCTTGAAGGATGCCTTGTCGCTGGGTTTCAGCGTATTTGATGTCTTCCATACTTTTCGTCAGAAAGGCTATCAGCTCAATCCTGTCCTCGACTATGAGTTCTATCAGAAGGCATACTCCCGTTATAGCCTGACATTGACTTATAGCTTCCACAATAAGTATAAGGCTCGTAAAGGTCAGATTCAGAATGATAACTCTATTATCAATCGACTATAAAAAATGGGGAATCTGTTTTTGCAGGTTCCCCTTTTTCTTTTTTATCAATTCCTTGTTTTTCTACCTTTCAATTTCTTCTACAAGTCCCCCAGATGTCTTTCTATCGGAATTCCGCGGTTCTTGTCCTTGTCATCCTTGTTGATGTCTATCCAGTTGCGCAGGGTATCCA
>JAJWLX010000032.1 GCA_021636625.1 Prevotella sp.
CCTGAACGCAGTTCAGATTGCTGAGTACTTGATTAAGGTGGGCAACGTAAAGTAATTACATGCTGGAAAGATTCAAACTTTTGCTCCAGGAGATGAACCGGGGCATTTATGAAAAAAATACTGAAATTTCGCTCTCGCTTCTTGCCGCTCTGGCAGGCGAGAGCGTTATTCTTTTAGGACCTCCGGGTGTGGCGAAGAGTATGGTGGCCCGACAGTTGAAGACGGCATTCAGGGATGCTCAGACTTTTGAGTATCTGATGTCGCGATTCTCTACGCCCGATGAAATCTTCGGTCCGGTGAGCATTCAGAAACTGAAGACTTCGGATACTTACGAGCGTGCGGTGGAGGGTTATCTGCCTACTGCCGATGTGGTTTTCCTGGATGAAATCTGGAAGGCGGGACCTGCTATCCAGAACACGCTCCTCACGGTGATTAACGAGAAAATCTTCAGAAATGGCAATTGGGAGATGCATCTTCCGCTGAAACTTCTCGTGGCGGCTAGTAATGAGTTGCCGGCTAAGGGAGAAGGACTGGAGGCGCTTTGGGACCGATTCGTGATTAGAATAGAGAGCCGACCGATTAAGCTGGAGAAGAATTTCCGTGCAATGCTGCTGGAATCTCACGCAGATTTCTCTGGTTCTACAGGGGTTTTAGGTCACGCAGATTTCGCAGATAACGCAGATTTTTCTGGTTCTATGGGGAAATCTGGTTCCACGGATTTTTCTAATTTAAAGATTACTGCTGAGGAGTATGCTGAATGGGCGGAGAAAATCTGTAAGATTGGCGTGAAGGAGGAGGTGCTTGATGCGATTTCCGCCATCCGCAAATCTCTGAGAGCCGTGAATGTGGATGAGGCTGCCGAGCGCCGAAATATCTATGTGAGCGACCGCCGATGGAAAAATATCGTCCGCCTGCTTCGCACTTCTGCCTTCATGCAGGATAGGGAAGAGGTGGATATCTGCGACCTGCTTCCTATCTACCATTGTCTGTGGCAGGAACCGGAAGAGCGGGATGCAATCCGAAGCATCGTGATTCGTGCACTCTTTTCTCCTTTCGCAGAAAAACTCGTTGAGATGAAGAATGCTCTTGCAGAGGATATTAAGTATCATCGTGTTCGCAGAAATCCTGATGATGGCAGAGATTATGAGGGGGAAATAGAAACTCTTTCGGATGGCTTGACTTCGCTGGAAAGGCAGTTGGGCGAGAATCTCTTCGTGTCTTCGGATGATAAGGCTGAAATCTCGGCTTATCTCCGTGATTTCTATAAGGAGTTGGCGTTTACCCGACAGGATACGATGAAGCTTTATGAGGCATAATACGATGAAGCTTTATGAGGTTTAATCGCCTCCTGTTACTTATACATTATTATATATAGAAGAACAAAAACATGATGAACGAACAGATAACTTTATCTCCAGAGTTGGAGGCTCGTGTTCACCAGGCAGTGGAGAATTTTATGCAGGGCTATGGCTGCTGCCAGTCGGTGGTGGCTGCCTTTGCCGATTTGTATGGTCTTGATGATGAGATGGCAAAGCGCATTGGTGCCGGCTTCGGTGGTGGAGTTGGCAGAATGAGAATGATGTGTGGAGCCGTTTCGGGCATTGTGGTGCTCGTGGGCTTGGATTGCGGACAGACCGAGGGGGATGACCGCGAGGGAAAGTCGGCCTGCTACAAGGTGGTGCAGGATTTGTTAGCCAAATCGAAGGAGCAGAATGGCAGTATCATCTGTGCCGAGATTCTGGGTTTGAAGGGCCATGAGAAGGCGCAGTCCAGCTATGTGGCTTCGGCAAGAACGGCAGAATACTACAAGTCTCGCCCTTGCGCTGCCAAAGTGGAGAGTGCCGCAAGAATCTTCGCAGAATATCTGATGGAGAAAATGGAGAAAGAGAAGGCTTAGTCTTCCTATAATATATAAGAAGTTTTTTACCAATTTGGTAAAAATATCGAATAAGATGAAATACCAGAATAACAAGGACTTGGCGGAAGCGCAGTATTACTTGAAGATGCTGGACGACTTCTGCAAGTCGGGGCAGGTAAAGATTCCTGATCCGACAGGCGCAGCCATGCCTTGGGATTTGAAGGAAGACCCGCTGAAGGATTATCTGATTCATCTCTTTACCCTGAAAGTGACGATTCCGGAAACTGGTGAAGAGGTGCAGAAATTTATGCATCAGGTGGTGAACAGCAAAATCAAGAGCAAGGTATTCTATGATTGTGTGGGAAAGTTCATCGTGGAATGCGTTCATCACATGCGATTCCAGCGCCAGCGTGCCTGGACCGAAAGTCATCGTGCAGATGATGTGCTCGACTGGACTCCCTTTAAGAGAATGGATGAGCAGGTGTGGCTTCCGCTCATCGACCAGTTGGAGCAGGAACACCAGGAGGATGGCTTCGATAAGTCTTTCTTCCTGAAACTGATGGCTGGCGATGGAGCTTCGAAACCCGAAAACTGGGAGCGACTGGTAAGAGACTGGAAGGTGTGCATCGACCATCAGGTATTGAACAAACTGAAGGATTTTATTTCTCTCCGTCAGAATAACTTCGAAACGGGATTGGTTCGCATGATGGACCAGATAACCCGCAACATGAAGACGAAGGGCGTTTCGGAGCAGCGAGCCGTACAGGCCTGGGAACTGATGACGAACGGATGGACGGAAACGGAGTTTGAACGCCGCTTGAACCAGGTGAAGATTCAGGATAAATATCCGGAAATCAAGGAGATTGTGGCGAAGATGGGGCGTGTGGCAGATGCCAACGGCAAAGATAGGCTCACCATCGCTTCGGGGGTGGAGATGAAGATGGAGCATTCCGCAGGAAGCGACATCGAGGGCATTACCGTGGGCGATGATCTCAACTCACTTCTTCCGCTGGAGTTGGCGCAATACAGCGATGAGGATATGGAGGGGCTTTTTATCTATAAGTATCGAACCCGCAGGCTTCAGACTTTCCGTTATAAGAGCGAAATGTCGAAGCCATCCCGCAAACTCGGCTTTACCCATGCTTCCCGAAAGGGTCCTATGATAGTCTGTCTGGATACTTCGGCAAGTATGTATGGAACGCCTGAAAGGATTTCTTCTACGCTGATTTCCCTGTTGGAAGAAACGGCAGAGGATTTGGAGCGGGATTGCTTTCTGATAGATTTCTCCGTGAGCACCCGTGCCATCGATTTGATGGCGAAGCGAAAGGCGGAGCGGTTGAAGAGGATTGGAATCACAGTTGTGGACTCTACAGAAATTCTTGATGATTCTGCAGAAGTTTCTTCTGATGGTCAGGCTCATACGGGTCGTGGTGTCAGGCGCCAGCCTACTACAACCCATCTGCCTTTTATTGGTGGAGGAACTTCGGCAAAGAAGATGATGAGCCAGATGTTTGATTTGCTGGATAACGACGGTCTTCATTATGTGAATGCCGATGTGCTTTGGATTACGGATTTCCTGATTCCGAATCCGCCGCAGCAGATGTTGGCGAGGTTCAAGGAGTATAAGGAAACGGGCACCAGGTTTTATGGCATCCGGATTGTTCGGGATGATGATAAGGAGCCGAATGAATGGAAGGATTATTTCAACCAGATTTACACCATAAAGTATAGACCGTTGAGGAGGTATTAGAAATATAAACAGTTCGCCCTGTAAAGGCAAAAACTTTGTACTTTCCAGGTACTTAAAAGCTTTTGCCCTTACAGGGCGACATTCTTGCTTATGCGTAAACCCAGGGCGGTGCCCTGGGCTAGGAGCTTCTGCCCTTTCAGGGCGTATTACTGCGTTTTGTGTTTTTAAGCTTCCTTTTTCTGCGGAATCACCACCGAAGCTCCGATGCTGACGAGCAATACGAGGATGATGAATACCAGCGAACTTACTGCATCAATCTCGAAGAAATCGTGGATGAGCATCTTCACACCGATGAACACCAGCAGCACACTCACACCCACTTTCAGATAGCGGAACTTATCAGCTATCGCTGCCAGCAGGAAGAAGAGGGCACGCAAGCCCAGAATGGCGAAGATATTCGAGAAGAACACCACGAACGGATCGAGCGATACCGAGAATACGGCTGGAATGCTGTCGAAGGCGAAAATCAGGTCGCAGAATTCGATGAATACCACCGTCATCACCAGCGGACCCAGATGCAGGCGCTTCTGCATGAACTTCACTACCGGATGCTCCAAGGCATTGATTTCCTCTTTCTTGTTCCTGTTGAGGAACATCTTGGTACCGCTGTAAACCAGGAATCCTCCAAATATAAGCAATATCCAGGCGAAACGGCTGATGAGTGCAGCACCCGCAAAGATGAAGACGAAGCGCAGTACGATGGCTCCCAGGATACCCCAGTTAAGTACGTGCTGGTAATCTTTCTTGTCCACTCCGAACGAGGTGAAAATCATCATCATCACGAAGAGATTATCTACCGAGAGCGTCTTTTCTATCAGATAACCCGAGATATACGAGATTGTCATATAGTGTCGGTATTGCTGCAGACTTCCCTCATAGTCGTTCGGGTCCAGTTTGAGATGTGAAGCATAGCGCGAGGCTATCAGCTTCAGGTCATTGAAGTTCTCGATGCCGTGCACCATGTCACCATGAAAATAGATGAATACGGCGAAGGCGAGAGCGAGAATAATCCAGACAGCCGTCCATGAACCAGCTTCCTTGATGGAAACCACATGCGCCTTTCGGTCGATGACCAGCATGTCTAATACGAGTATGGCGGCGATGAATATCACGAAGCCCACCAAAAACATCGATTCAGTAAAAACATGTTCCATTTTTCCTTATCTATTTTATATTATACCTAATTTCATAGTTGAATCTTCATATTCATTTCATCCGTTAGAAACGTGGGCGCAAAATTAGAAAAAATATCTGTAATAGCGGTAGTTCCGGCGAAAAACTTAATTGAATTTAACGTGAAAGACAGGAATGTAACAGCTTTGTAATACCTGTCGTATTGAATGCTACTCTTGATTTCTCGAAAAGTACACCTGATTTCCCGAAAAATCCCCTTCGTTCTCGTCGTTTTTTTATAATTTTGCATCATCTTTTTATGATCATAGTCATATTTGATTCTGTGATTATAAGTAAAACTGACAATCTCGCCAACTGCCACAACGCAAAGCACCCATCTCGTATTCCGGAAGCAGAAAAGATGCTTTCTGAGTATGAGATGGGTGCTTTTTTTAGATGTGAATAGCTTACTTCTTCTTGGTCAGCACATAGTGCTTAGCCATGGCGCCTTCTGGCTCAGTACCGAGCGAGTCGGTCATGATGAGGCTGTTGGCATCCTTCACCTTGAAGTAAGTAGTCTCGCCGCTGGATGGGCGGATGATTTCTACTACGTTGTTAGCCAATACCTTGAAGATACCGCTTGCTTCGTCGTGACCATCCTTGCGCTCCAGATAGTCGGCTGAGTACTGGTAGGTACTGTCGGCATTGAGCGTCAAAACTGTCTTGATTCCAGGACAATCGGCAGCAGGGAGAGTTCCCTCATAGGTGCCGGCGATGGAATCGAGCACGATATCGTTAGAATTGAGCGAATCATTTCCTGCATAGCTGAGGCTATCCTGATCAGCTCCCTGGCTATTTGTCTTCTTGCTATTGCAAGAGACAACTGACAGTGCAGCGATAACGGCTGCAGTCAAAACTAATTTCTTTTTCATACTATACTGCTTTTTAAGTGAATTCTTTTCGCAAAAATACGCTTTTATCTGTTACGGGCAAACTTTTTGCATAGAATTTATAGAATATTATACTATTTTCTCAATTGATGATGATGGGCACAATCTCTTCCTCGTTAGGCCAATGAGGCAGATAGAGCAGCGGGCGAGGAGTTCCCCCCAAGCCCGTCCAGTCTATCTGTTTCACAAAGTCGAAATCGGGAGGACCGAAGTCGAAACTTCTTCCATAGAGAACGATGGCGCCCCTGCCTTCATCAATTTTCCATAAACCTCCGCCGTAGGTGCATTGCTCACCCGGGGCCAGCATGTCACGGTGAAGATAGACGTGGCCGAACTTCAGCACTCCGTCTCTATTGATGATGAATTTCTGAAACATCTCTATTTCCGATTTATTCAAAAAGATAGGATAGAGTTATTTCTCTCCCCAAAACATCTTGTCGATGAAATCATAGCGCTTCTCCATCTGGGCATCAGATTTTACCGTTGTATTCACATCAATCTGAAGCACAGGAGCTACTGCCTTGCCATTGGTGGTTGGCCACTCCGGCAGCCCCAGACCATTAGGATTGCCGGTCTTCACGAAGTTTACATAATACTGGCTGAAGATGTCGCTGATTATGTAATCCTCAGGCTGCCAGTTGAACACGCGGTTGGTTGGCAAGGTACCCATCGCATATTCTATGTCGGCAGAATGAACGGCTCCCTTATCTCGTGGAGCAGGAGCTGCATCTTCCTTAGCATCTACCACGCCGCCAGCCAATGCTGCCACCTTGCCCTTGATGGCCATTGCAGGACGAGGGTGGCAATAGCGGTAGCGGTAAACTGGCTGTCCGCTGGTCAGCTTGTGCATATTGCCCCACTTCCAGGTAGAATAATCCAGGAAGATATCCGAAGCCAGATCTACACCCGGCTGCTCCAGTACATCCTTGTCGCTGTTGATTCCGTAAAGACGGAAGAGTTCATCGATGTTCTCTGACCCGAAGGTGGCCTTGGCACCAGCCTTCAGATTCTCAACGGTAGGCTGTTTGCCCATCAATACCGCCCATGGAGTCATCTCCTGGTTGTTGCCACCAATGAGCAGAGGCACCTTGGTCTGTTCGCCCTTGGCAAAGACATCTACAGGCTGTTCTTTCATAAAATATCCGTCGATATTATAGACAGGAACCGCTCTTACTCCCGCCAGCTTCATCAGTTCCTCGGCAGGCAGGGCACGAAGTTCGTTGAGATTCTTCATTCCTATGTTCTTTTTCACCTTCTTGCCCGTTTCCTTACCCATCTTCTCTGCGATTTTCTGGGCAAGCTGCACGCCTTTCTCCTCGGCTTCCTTCTGGGTAGCAATCTTCTTGAATCCCATCACCGAACCGCTGGAACCCATAGCCTGGGCAAAGAGTCCCTGGCAAAGAGGGGAAGCCATCAGGGCGCTTACTGACATGGAACCAGCCGATTCGCCTACGATGGTGATGCGGTTAGGGTCTCCGCCGAAAGCCTCGATGTTATCCTTCACCCATTGTATGGCAGCCACCTGGTCCATGAATCCATAGTTGCCGGAACCTTTGTAGGATGTTTCCTTGGAGAGCTGTGGATGAGCGAAGAATCCGAAGATGCCCTCACGATAGTTGGCTGTGATGGAGATGATGCCCTTGCGCGCCATTGCATCGCCCGCATATCTAGGTTCGCTTCCGCTGCCAGCCATCAGTCCTCCGCCGTTGAAATAAATCAAAACCGGCAGATGCTCCTTCATGGTCTTTGCAGGAGTCCATATATTAAGGTATAGGCAATCCTCGCTGTTTGTCTTCGTACCGAAGTTCATGTCGCCGAAGATAGGTTCCTGCATCGGGTTCGGTCCGAACTCCTTTGCCTCGCGCACGCCCTGCCATTTCTGGGCTGGCTGAGGAGCCTTCCAGCGGAGATTGCCCACAGGAGGGGCTGCAAATGGAATACCCTTGAAAACCGTGATGCCTGAGAGGTCTTTTCCTTCGAGAATACCTTCGGCTGTCTTTACCTGAGTTTGCGCCATCATTCCCATAGCAGGGAGCAGGAAGGCGATGGATAAAAGTAGTTTCTTCATATTGAAATCTGTTGTTTATTTAGATCATATAGAGTTGTTTTGCAAATCATAATCTGCATTTCTGCAATGATAATGCAAAAGTAACTAAAATATTTCTATCTTAGCTTGTTTTGCTCAATCTTTTTTTATATTTTTGCACTAAATAAACAAAACAACATATTATTTAATCTTTAACCCCCTAATGATTATGATGAAAGGTTATGAACAGAAGAAGTATCCTGTAGCCACCAAGCGCTACGTGCAGTGGCTGGAGCTGGAATCTGATGAAGAGGCTATCCGTGAATATCGCCGCCTGCATTCAGAGGGAGTGCAGTGGAAGGAGATACGTGACGGAATCCGACAGGTGGGAATCCTAGAGATGGAGATTTACATCTTCGGCAACCGACTGGTGATGGTTGTGGATGCTCTTGTAGATTTCGATTGGGACAAGTCAATGGCAGAGCTCGCCACCCTTCCTAGACAGGCAGAGTGGGAGGAAGTGGTAGGCAAGTTCCAAAAATGCGGCAAGGGTGCTACGAGCGATGAGAAGTGGCACATGATGGAGCGCATCTTCTATCTTTACGATTAAAAGATGTATCTCTATGATTAAGCACTCGGATAATCTTTGGAGGGAAGAATTATATTCCTTCCCTCCAAAGTCTTTTAAAGAAATCCAAAACATAGATACATTCGATATCACCTATCTTCCGGTTTATCGGGTCGAGCGATACAATCATCTGTCGGCTTTCCGGGTAATCAGATGCAAAAGTCTTGAGACCTTTCAGGTGTCTTGGCAATACTTCCTCAACAGATTTTATTTCAATGGCAACTCTGCCGTCACCTATCACGGCATCCACTTCTTGTCCTGTATAGGCTCGCCAATAACTCAATTGTTCTGTACTTTCCTGGTAGGAAAGCCAGGCTCTTAACTCCTGTATTACCAAGTGTTCAAAGGCATGACCATACTCGGCAGTGCCCCTTACCAGTTCCTTGCGATGTAGTAAGTGATTGGCAACACCTACATCAAAATAATAGAATCGGGGTGCTTGTACCAATCTGCGCTTCATCGTCTTGGTGTAGGCTGGAATACGAAAGCCTAAGAGTGTATCTTCCAGAATATCGAAATAGTTGCCTACGGTATTTGCGCTTACTCCACAATCCTGGGCGATGTTATTGAGGTTGATGATCTCACCATCTGTCAGGGCTGCAACTTCTAGAAATCGCTGGAAAGAGTTGAGGTTTCTCACCAAAGCTTCTTCCTTGATTTCTTCTTTCAGATAAACATCAATATATGCTGAAAGACGTCGATGCGGATTCTTTGCCAGGTAATGTGGGGGCAACATTCCATAATTGATGGCTCGTTGGAGATTGAAGTCCGGAATCTCGGCACTAACGAATGGAAAGAGGTAAACCGGATAAGCTCTTCCGCCTAAGGTGTTGTAACCCTTTCGCTTCAGTTTTCGGGCACTGGATCCGCATAGGATAAATACGATTCCTTTTTCCGACATCAGACGATGTACTTCGTTGAGTAGTTCAGGCACTTCCGGTATTTCGTCTATGATGACCAATGTTCCCGTCTCTTTATCTGAAAGCATCTCGTAGAGCAGGGAAGGACGGCGTTTGAATCGTCCTTTGATGGTAGTATCTAATAGGTCAATATAGATACAGTCGGGAAAAGTCTGGCGCAAGAAAGTGCTTTTTCCAGTTTGTCTAGCTCCAAACAGAAAAATGCTATCTTCTAAATCATTGTCAATATGGCATATACGTTTAATCATAATAGCTCTTTTTATAAGTTTCTATTGCGGATTTTCGTAGATTATCCGCAATAGCGTTGCGGATTTTCATAGAATATCCGCAGCAAAGATACGATTATTTTAAGAAACAGACAAGTTTTTTGGGGGGATATTTTTCTTTTTTCTTCTGTTTTCGGTCAATAATCTCTAAAAAGTAGTAGAAGTCTCGGTTTTTCTTCGTATCTTTGCCGCTGAATGCTGGGAATACGGACATCAACTGTTGGTAATGAGATGTTCTGATGGCAGCATCAATGATTGATAATGAAATATTAAATCATAAGATTAAAACAGTAAAATATGAAGAAAAACCTAAATGATTTCAAGCGTCTCTTGCTGACGGCTTGCTGCACTTTGGTGCTTTCGTGTGGCTGGGCAACGGTCAATGAAAAACCTTTTGTAATCCCTGAACTCAAGCAATGGAGCGGAGCAGAGGGAATGTTTACCCCATCGGGCAAATACGTGGTGAAGGGCGGAAAGAACGTCCAGGAGGTGGCGAAACTCTTTGCTGCCGATTATCATGACCTGGTGGGAAAACCGCTCACGCCTAAGACAGGGAAACCTTCTGCCGGCGACATTGTGCTGGTGCTCCAGTCTGATAGGAAATCAGCCCGACTGCTCGGCAAGGAAGGCTATCGCCTCACCATCGGCGACGTAACTACCATCACGGCTTCTTCGGTAGAAGGACTGGTATGGGGTACCCGCACCGTGCTGCAGCTTTCTGAGCAGCAGCGCTCGGCTGGCTTCGTATTGCCTAAAGGCTCTACACAGGATACGCCTGCCTATGGGCTGCGCGGCTTCATGATGGATTGCGGAAGAAAGTTCATCCCGATGTCTTATCTGCGCTCGCTGGTCAAGATGATGTCTTATTACAAGATGAATACCCTGCAGATTCATCTGAATGATAACGGATTCCGACAGTTTTTCGGTAATGATTGGGCAAAGACCCAGGCGGCTTTCCGCCTGGAATGCGACACCTATCCGGGACTCACGGCGAAGGATGGCAGCTATTCCAAGGCTGAGTTCATCGAACTCCAGAAACTGGCAGAGCAGTATGGCGTCAACATCATCCCCGAGATAGATGTGCCTGCCCATTCGCTCGCCTTCACCCATTACAAGCCGGAGATAGGTTCCAAGGAATATGGCATGGATCATCTCGACCTCTTCAATCCCGAGACCTACAAGTTTGTGGATGGTCTCTTCAAGGAGTATCTGGAGGGCAAGAATCCTGTGTTCCGAGGCAAGGTTGTGCACATCGGTACCGATGAATATTCCAACGCCAAGAAGGATGTGGTGGAGAAATTCCGCTATTTCACCGACCATTATATTAAATATGTGGAGTCGTTTGGCAAGCAGGCTGCCGTTTGGGGTGCGCTTACTCATGCCAAGGGCGACACCAAGGTGAAGTCAGAGAACGTGATGATGCATTGCTGGTACAATGGTTATGCTGACCCGAAGGAGATGAAGCGCCAGGGCTACAAACTGGTGAGCATTCCTGACGGATTGGTTTACATCGTTCCGGCAGCGGGTTATTATTATGATTACCTGAATTGCCAGTATCTCTACGATTCATGGACTCCGGCACAGATTGGCAGCGAGAAGTTCGAGGAGAACGACCCTGCCATTCTCGGCGGAATGTTTGCCGTATGGAACGACCATGCGGGCAACGGCATTACGGTGAAGGATATTCACGACCGTCTGTTTCCTGCCCTGCAGACGCTGTCGGCAAAGTGCTGGACGGGTGCTGCTACATCTTTCTCCTTTGAAGATTTTAATCGTCTTCGCCTTACGCTCAGTGAGGCTCCTGCGGTTAACGAGGCGGCACGCTGGCAGAAGGGCAAGCAGCTCAGAATAGAGACTTTGAACCCTGGTCAGACCACGGGCGAGAAGGAAGTGGGCTATGGCTATCGGGTGGAGTTCACCATCGAGGGAGCTGATGAGCCGAAGGGCACGGTGTTGTTCTCATCCGATAACGCCACGTTCTATCTTTCTGACCCTGAAAGCGGTCAGCTTGGTTTTGCCCGCGAGGGTTATCTCAACAAGTTCAACTACAGGGTAGAGAAGGGCAAGAAGGTAACTCTGGCGATTACGGGCGATAACAGGAAGACCTGTCTTTATGTGGATGGCAAGTTGCGCGAGGAGCTGGGTCCGGTTACTCTTTATGCGATGCTGCCGAAAGACCTGGCTACATTCCTGAAGAGTGATGCTACAGCCACTCAGCCTATCGTTTATAATCCTTCTGCCAAGATGCACTATCAGCGCACGCTGGTGTTCCCACTCCAGAAGGCTGGCGATTTCAAGAGCCGGATTACGGGAGTGAAGGTGGAGCAGGAGTAGTCTATAAGTGCCCATAAAAGCCCCCTATTTATTTAATCAGGTGAAAACTTCGTTAAGATAGTTAAAAAATAGGGGGCGAGGAGTACAGCGTATTCAAAATTTTAGTAATTTCGCATCAATACTATCACAGAAAAACAGCTAGCTGTATCAACTAGATGAGTAATAGCAGACAATACCAGATATTCTGGCGTATTTCTTCTAAATTCTAAACCTAATGAAGAAATATTTCACTAAAAGCCTATGGCTTATTATTGCAGCCTTACTAGTAGTAAGTTGTAGTAAAGAGGATGGCGTGATGGATTCTTCATCACGAAGTGACAAACTGGAAGTTTGCTTCAGCTTCTTCGAGAAATCAATCGCGGAGATAGAATCCAGAGCTGGTTCTGCTGACGGAACACCGGCAGAAACCCCATGGATTACCCGTGCAGATACCGAAGAGGGGAAGACACTGAGTGAGTGCAAGCAGATTACGGAGCTGGAAGTGGCTTTATTCCCCGAAGGAAAGGATACGGCGTATGTGGTAACCCAATTCTCTACAGACAAGGATTTCGGACAGGTGAAGCTGTATATGCCTAAAGGTAATTATAAGATGGTGGCTATCGCTGCCGCCACCAAAAATCCATCAAAAGACAACAAAGTCAGCATCAAGTCGGAAAAAGAAGTCGTCTTCCCTAAAAATGAGGTAACTGATATGTTTTACACTTACCAGAGTATCTTCGTAAAAGATGGAGAAGAGGCACAAAAACATGACTGCACCTTGAAACGTGGAGTAACCGTATTGCAGTTGGATAGCCGGCAGGAACCTCGTCCGGACTATATCAAGGCTTTCAAATATCAGATTTCCGGCAACTGCGGTAATGTCTTCAATCCATCTACGGGGCATTGTCTCAAAGCAGAACCCCTGACCCGTACATACGACATTTCTGGCGATAAATACAAAGGTTCTACCCTGAGATTCACCATCTATTTCTTTCTGGGAGATGATGATGTATCAGATATCAAGCTGACTACCCAGTCGGTCGATACATACGATAAAACAGTCAAAGACCTGTCGTTCGAGAATGTCCACATGGTACAGGGAAAGATGACCATCTATAAAGGACCGTTCCTCTCCACCCACTCTGCAGCCTCCTTCCTTATCGACTCCCCAACCATCCCAGGTTCCGGCTTCAACATAGAATTTTAATAAATCCGAATTCAATAAGGTTCTATAAGGATTTTGAATAAAAAAACAAAAAAGAAAGGGCAATCGGGTGGAGATTCGGAAAAAAGATATAACTTTGCAGCAAAAATCAATAAAGACAAAGAATATGTTTAGCGGAATCGTAGAAGAAATGGCCACCGTAGTGGCGATTAAGCAGGATAAGGAGAATATCGACTTTACCCTGAAATGTTCGTTCGTAGATGAACTCGGCATTGATCAGAGTGTGGCGCACAATGGCGTGTGCCTCACCGTGGTGGAGATCAAGGATGGCGCCTATACCGTTACCGCCATGAAGGAAACCCTGGATAGAAGCAACCTGGGACTGCTGAAGGTAGGCGACAAGGTGAACGTGGAGCGCTCGATGATTATGAACGGCAGACTGGACGGACACATCGTGCAGGGACACGTGGATGAGACCGCCAGATGCATCAGTATGAAGGATGCTGACGGTTCTACCTACTTCACCTTCGAATATGAACTGAACAAGGAGATGGCGCGCAAGGGATATTTCACCGTAGATAAGGGCAGCGTAACAGTGAATGGCGTTTCGCTCACCGTATGCGAGCCTACCGACAACACCTTCACCGTAGCCATCATCCCTTACACCCGAGAGAACACCAACTTCTGCAACATCGAAGTAGGAACCGTGGTAAATATCGAGTTCGATATTCTCGGAAAATACATTGCAAGACTGAAGAGCTTCGAATAACGAGCTTTGAATAACGAGCTTAAAACATAAAAAAGAAATGAGGGTGTGTCATGGATTTATGACACATCCTCTTTTGATTTCTAGGAACTTTTGTGGAATCGTTTCTTCTTCATTTTTCTTTCATTCTTTCGTAACACGATAGCAATATCCTTTAAATACCTTTGCAGCGGTAAAAAGTATCACAGTTTTTAATAAGCAAAAAGAGTTAAGAAAGAATAGGAAAGAAATGAATAAGGTATTTAGTTTTATTGCGATGGCATTCCTGGGATGCGGCTCTGTGGCTGCCCTGCAGGTGAATGCTTCTAACGTCCAGCGCCCCAAACTGGTAGTGGGCATTGTGGTTGACCAGATGCGATGGGATTATCTCTATCGCTATCAGAAACGCTATGGTGAAGGTGGATTCAAGCGACTGCTCAACGAGGGCTTCTCTTGCGAAAACACCCGTATTCCGTATGTTCCATCGGTTACCGCCATCGGTCATACTTGTCTCTATACAGGCAGTGTGCCTTCTATCCACGGAATCGCCGGAAACAATTTTGTGAAGAATGGCAAGAAGGTGTATTGCACGGATGATGAAACCGTGAAGCCGGTGGGCTCCAACAGCAAGGCGGGCTTGATGTCGCCTAGAAACCTCTGGGTTACGACTCTCGGAGATGAGATGAAGATTGCATCCAACGGCAGAGCCAAGGTAGTGGGAGTGGCATTGAAAGACCGTGCTTCCATTCTTCCTGCAGGTCATAATCCGAACGGTGCCTACTGGTTTGATGATGAGAGCGGAAAGTTTATCACCAGTTCTTATTATATGAACCAGTTGCCCAAGTGGGTGGACGCGTTCAATAACCAGCATCTGCCAGAGCGTTATCTCTCGGAAAAATGGAACACACTCTATCCTAAGAATACTTACATCGAAAGTACGGAAGATGAGAACGAGTATGAGGATGGAATCCGCAAGGGCGTGAAGGCTACGCTGCCGCTCAATCTCCCTGCCCTTTATAAGAAATATGGTTATGAAATCATCAGAAAGACTCCTTTCGGTAATTCGCTGACGATAGATTTGGCGAAGGCGGCGATAGACGGCGAGCAGTTGGGTGCAGATGATGAAACCGACTTGTTGGCAGTAAGCTGCTCCAGCACGGATTATATCGGTCATCAGGTGGGAACTCATGCGGTAGAAACCGAGGATACGTATCTGCGACTTGACAAGGCGATAGCCGATTTCCTGTCTTATCTCGATGAGAAGGTGGGCAAGGGTAACTATCTGGTTTTTCTGAGCGCCGATCATGGAGCGATGAACAACGCCCGTTTCCTGCAAGACCGCCGTATTCCTGCGGGCAGCTGGGATGGTGATGCGGTGGCTAAGAAGCTGAACCAGACTCTGGCTCAGGAGTATCCGAATGTGGGTGATCTGGTGAAGACAGTGATGAACTATCAGGTGTTCTTCAATCGAAACATCATTAAGGAAAACAAGTTGGACTTCGTCAAAATCAAGCAGAGCGTGGTGGACGTGTTGAAGGAAGACAGTTGCGTGCAGTATGCCTGCGATATGGAGAAGACGATGACCGAGAGCATTCCTGAGGATGTGAAGATGCGTATCGTGAATGGTTACAACCGTGAGCGAAGCGGTGATGTTGCCATCGTATTGAAGCCGAACTACTATGCCCACGGCATGAAGGGAACCGATCATGGTGAGTGGAATCCATACGACACCCACATTCCATTGGTTTTCATGGGTTGGGGAATCCAGCATGGTGCAACCACCAGGCAGACTTTCATGACCGATATTGTTCCAACCATCGCCGCCCTGCTTCATGTTCAGGCGCCAAATGGTTGTGTAGGTCAGCCGATATTCTAGGCTTTATCATATTAACCCTATCTTCATTTTTCTCTAACATCTTTGAAATATGAATCTTATACCTTTGCACTCGGAAAGGGGCGATGGACAGCTTCGTGTAACATGCATCTGCCACTTTACCAGCTATATATTAGATGTTTTAAAGATGTATAAAGAAAAATGAAGGTAATTTTTGTAATTCAAGGAGAGGGTAGTGGTCTTCTCACCCAGGCGTTGGCGCTTAAGCAGATGCTTCTGCACGAGGGCCATGAAGTAGTGAAGGTTTTAGTGGGCAAGAGCAAGAACAGGGTGATTCCTGAGTTTTTCCAGAATAAGATAGGTACTCCTATCGAGGTTTTTGACAGTCCGAATTTCTTGCCGTCTAAGGACAACCGCAAGTTCAATCTCCTGCGCTCCCTGGCTTACAATACGCTCTTGGTTCCCAGTTATCTTTCAAGTATCCATTTGATACGGAAGAATATCCAGGAGTGCGGAGCCGACATCATCATCAATTTCTACGAGGTGTTGTGCGGCATTACCTGCTCTCTCTTCCGTTTCTGTATTCCTGAGGTTTGCATCGGTCACCAGTACCTCTTCCTCCATCCCTCTTTCCAGATGCCTGGAAAGTATCCGGTACCAGAATCCTTATTAAAATACTTTACCCGTATCACCTGTATGGGAGCCACAGCCAAGTTGGCGCTCTCCATCCGTGACTATGAGGATGAGCCTGTGCACGGCATCAAGGTGGTTCCACCGTTGCTCCGTCAGGAAGCCAAGACCATCATCCGCCACCATGGCGACTACATCATGGGCTATATACTGAATGCCGGATTTGCCGAGGATGTAAAGGCGTGGCACGAGAAGCATCCCCATACCCGTCTCCATTTCTTCTGGGATCAGCCAGATGCGCCCGAAGAACTGAAGGTGGATGATACGCTCACCTTCCATCGCATCAACGACGAGAAGTTCCTCAAGATGATGGCAGGTTGCAAGGCTTTCGCCACCACCGCTGGCTTCGAAAGCGTCTGTGAGGCACTCTACATGGGCAAGCCATGCATGCTGATTCCGGCTCATGTGGAGCAGGAATGTAATGCGATAGATGCAGAAAGAGAAATGGCTGGCATAGTGAGCGAGGATTTCGACATCGATAAACTGAAGGCTTTCGCCCGTGATTATGAGGAGGATGTGGAGTTCAGAATGTGGGAGAACCATGCTGAAAGCCGAATCGTTGCCGCTATAGAAAACGCTTACGATACTTATTATTATAGAAAGGAGAACCAGGCTTATGAAGAAGAAAATGATTCCATTGTTGCTGCTTCTTCCCTTGTTGTTCCTGCTCGCCGTGTATGGCAAGGATAGCAAGAAGGAGGAGTCGCGTGTGGTAGTGATTGCCATTGATGGTTTGAGATGGCAGGAGGTGTTTGAGGGTGCCAGGCGCGACAGTCTGATGCCGTTTCTCTGGGAGATGGGCAGGAAGAAAGGCTGCATGATAGGCAACCGCAACCGGAAATCGAAGATGGAGGTGGCCAACGGCATCTGGAAATCCTATGCCGGTTACAGCGAGATGCTCTGTGGCGTGACCGATGATGAGCACATTTTTGATAACCGCAAGCAGTATAACCCCAACCGGTCGGTTCTGGAATTGGCTGAGGCTTGTTCTGAGTATAAGAATAGGGTGAGTGCCGTGGCGAGTTGGGATGTGGTTCCTTATATCCTGAATTATCGCAGAAGCGAATTGCCGGTGGATTTCCGCTCTCCTCACAGGGTGAGCAAACAGGTAAGAAATGACAGCGTGACTCTGAACCGTGCCTTGAAGACCCTCATGGAGAAGCATCCCAAGCTTCTCTTCGTAGAGTTTTGCGAGACCGATTATTACGGGCACCATGGCAAATGGCAGGAGTATCTGAATGCTGCCCATCAGAACGACCAGTTTATCCGCCAGTTGTGGGAATACTGCCAGCAAGACCCCTTTTATAAGGGCAACACCACCTTTCTCATTACCTGCGATCATGGCAGGGGAGAAAGCCTGGGCGTTCACGCCAACCGTGGCGAAGTAGATTCCAAAGCTTCCTGGACAGAACATGGTAAAGAAATCAAAGGCAGCAACCAAACCTGGCTGGTGGCTTTCGGAAAAGACATTCTGCATCTGGGAGAAATGGAAGGGGGCAGAACCATCTACACCAAGCAGGTGGCTCCTACCATTGCCAGCATCCTGAAGGTTCCGTTTACGAATGATGATAATCAACAGCCGGAGGCTTCGCCGATTTATAAGATTCTCAAATAGAAGATTTATAAGATTCTCACATAGCTTTTTATTTAGCAAGAATAGGATAATAACAAAATAAGATTTACAGATTATGATAGGATTGTTCAATGAATGTTTTCCACCCGTTATGGATGGCGTTTCACTCACGGTAAGCAATTTGGCTCGCTGCTTTTATCAGCAGGGCTGGGACGTGGCGGTTGTAACCCCGGAAATGCCAGGACTCGATGAGTCTCAGCTTCCTTATTCCTTATTCCAGTATCGCTCGTTCCCGGTTCCCGGTCGCCATCCTTACCGTTATGGCTTTCCATCGCTCGATTTCAAGTGCCAGAAGCAGGTAGCTGCTCAGAATTTTGAAATCTTACACG
The DNA here is from genome assembly GCA_021636625.1 of Prevotella sp. Classification (GTDB taxonomy): domain Bacteria; phylum Bacteroidota; class Bacteroidia; order Bacteroidales; family Bacteroidaceae; genus Prevotella. Next base: position 18,221 of record JAJWLX010000032.1, read on the forward strand.
CCCATTGTCCTTTCTCTTCGGGTGATTTTGCCCTGAAGACGGCTCGCAGGATGGGGATTCCATTGGTGGCAACCTTTCATTCCAAATATCGTGACGATTTTGAGAGAGTAATTCCCAACAAGGCTCTGGTGGATTATCTCGTGGGCAAGGTGGTGAAGTTTTACGAGAGCGTAGATGAGGTGTGGGTGCCTCAAACTTCTGTGGGCGAAACCCTGCGCGAGTATGGCTACAAGGGAACCTTCGAGTTGGTGGATAACGGAACCGAATTTGCCGATGCGCCTTATACCGAGGAGATGAAATGGGCAGCCAAGAAAGAGCTTTATGTGGCAGTAGATGAACCCTTGCTCCTTTTCGTGGGGCAGCATATCTGGGAGAAGAACGTGAAACTCATCATCGAGGCATTAGCCAAGGTGAAGGATTTGCCTTATCACGCCCTTTTCGTGGGCGATGGTTATGCTAGGGCTGATATGCAGGCGATGGCGGCAAAGCTCGGCTTGTCGGGAAACAGCGATTACCGCAAGGATAAGATTACCTTCTTCGGAAGCGTGCAATCCCGGGAGTTGATGCAGATGATCTATATGGCTTCCGATCTCTTCCTCTTCCCATCCATCTATGATAATGCCCCTCTGGTGGTAAGGGAGGCTGCTTCGCTTCATACGCCTTCCATCGTGGCAAGGGGCAGCAATACGGCGGAAATCATTCAGGATGGAATCAACGGATTCCTCTCGGATAACGACGTAACTGCCTTTGCCAATCGACTCCGTTATATTCTGGAGCGCCCAACCATTATTTCCTGGGCTGCAAAGGGAGCTGCGGAGACTCTGGTGCGCTCTTGGGAGGACATTGCTGTAGAAGTTTTGGACAGATATCAGCATTTAATTGACAGACAACAAAATAGATTAGCCATTTAATCGTTATATTACTATATATAATAAGGTATAGTTTTATTTTGAGAGTAATATGAAAAAATGGCATTTATGGTTGGCGGCTTCCATCGGACTGGTGGTCATCGCTGGAATGATGATTCGGGAGTTTGACGTGGAAGCTCTGAGCAGGATAGATTTGTCTTCCAGGTTCTTTCTGGGGGTAGTAATGGGCGTGTTGCTCTTTGCGGTCCAGAATCTGATGCTCACCCTCCGTTTCCGTCATCTCTGCCAGCGTAAGTTATCCGTAGCCGAGGCGTTCCGCATCAATGTGCTCTGCGAGTTTACTTCTGCCGTCACTCCTTCGGCGGTGGGGGGAAGTGGTTTGGCTTTTGTCTATCTCAATCGCGAGGGAGTTTCTATGGGAAGAAGTATCTTCACCATGTTTGCAGCCCTGCTGGCTGATGAGGCATTCCTTGCCATCAGTTGCGTGTTGCTCTATTTCTGTGTTCCATCGCATCTCTTGTTCAGCTTGGCTGATGGAGTGGGGATTTCTGTGGATGCTACGAACGAATGGATTAAGGGCGGAGTGCAGGTTATTTTCATAGTCAGCACCCTTATCGTTGCTGTCTGGACGGTCATCCTCTACCTCTTGTTGTTGCATCGTCCTCAGATTCTGGGCTGGGTATTGAAGGGATGCTGCAAGATTCCTTTCCTTCGCAGATTCCTGCCCAAGGTAGAGAAGTTTTCCGAGGAGATGACGATGGCTTCGGAGGAGGCAAAGCTGGAGGGCGGAAGATTCTGGCTGCAGCTGATGGGTTATACTTCCCTGGCGTGGCTGTCGAGATTCGCCATCGTGGTAGCTATTCTCATTGCCTTCCATTGTCAGGGCAACATGCTGGTGGCTTGGTGCCGCCAATGGGTGATGTGGATGATTTCCATTCTGAGTCCTACGCCTGGCGGAAGTGGCGTGGCAGAGTTGATGTTCCGCCTTTATTATGCCGATTTCCTGCCCGATGCCTCAGTAGCCATCCTTGCCGCCATGCTCTGGCGCGCCATCTTCTATTACCCTTTCCTGGTGATAGGCACCCTGGTCTTGCCGAAATGGATTGCTAAGAAATAAGAGTGAATCTATCTTTGTGTCTTTGCTTTTTTTTCGTCTATGGACGAAAATCTTGTTAAAAATGGTGATATTTTCGTCTATGGACGAAAAAATAGTAGGTAGCTGCTGTTTTATCATATAAAAAGTGTACATCATTTTACTTCTAAAAGCTAAAACGATGTACACTTTTTGCTAATTATCTCTTTCCTTTAGAAACTGACATAGAGTCGGGCGCTAAGAGCCGTGAAATCTCCATTGTCGTTTTTGATGTACTGGAACGATGGCTGAATGGAGATGGATTCCGTCAGCTGTTTTTTCCACGTTACTTCCAGCGAATATTCCGAACCCTGCTGAAAGCGGGCGTACTGGCCCGACAGGCCACACTCGTTCTTCTCATCCTGATAGGCACCGCCCAGTTCAGCGTATCGGTAGCAGGCATTCTGATGGCTGGTGTTCTCGGAATACTGTACCATGCACGAAATGTTCTTGTCGCCTGCCTTCCAGACGCTCTGCTCTCCGTAAATCCACCAGGCACAGGTGGTTTTGCCCTTGGATTCATCAGCAGAAACCAATTCGCCATCCTCGTTGATTGGATATTGACGGGTATGGACGGCAGCACCCGCAAAATATTTTCCACCTTTATGTTCATACTCCAACTGCGACATGTTGAAGATTCCATCCTTCTTCGGGCGAACCAGGAAAGGATTGTCGTGGGCTTTCCAGCCATTATATCCCGCACCATTATACAGACTGTTTCTGAAAGTCCATCTCCCCTTGGTTACATCAAAGTAAAGGGTCAGGCCCGAATACGGATAGTTGGCTATCGGATAGCTGGATGCAACGGTAGGAAAGATTCCCTCAGAACTGTTCAGGAAAAGTGCCGTTACGTCAGAGGTAAAGAAATCCTCGTTCACGTTTCTCACACCCACAAACAGATGGCCCGAATTCCACTCGTGCATGTAGCCCAGCACGGCAAGCATGGCGAAATTATTGTCTGCATCTATGTTCGAAAATCCCTGCCAGTCATCAATAATGCCATCGTTGGTCTTTGCCACATGCAGCGTAGCCGCCTCGAACGAATCCTTTCCTTTTCCTATCGGAACACTCAGTTCCAATCTCAGCTGATTAATCAAATTGGTGTTCCTGTTCATGTCCCATTGCCATTCAGAAATATATTGTCCGTTAAAGCTCTGAGCATAAGCAAGGCAAATATTGATGCAGCCTAAAATAATAAAAATAATTCTCTTCATTTCTTAATGTTTTTGTATTGTTTCTTGTTCACTTACTCGCCGCTTGCGAGTATCTTTAATTCACGCTGCAAAGGTACTGGGTATTTCAAAATCCTGCAATACTTAATAATCGGTATTTTTATTTCTTCTAAATAGTGGAGGCTTTATCTTTATCCCCATTTCTAGGTATTTTTATTTCTTCTAAATAGTTAGGGGTCGGTCTGTCCCCCTATTTTCAGGTAGTAAGACGGTATAAACAATAATATTTTTTAAAAACTTTGCCTTATCAGATATTATTCGTACCTTTGCATTGTTTTAAAAAGTTTAATCAGTTAGAAATCAGTTTAATCAATTAGAAAATGAAGAAGATATTAAATCCATATTTGAACAAGGAGGGTTACAACTGCGTTTGCTGTGCCCCCAACAATCCTGTAGGTTTGCATCTTGAGTTTTGGGAAGAGGGTGAGGATGTGCTTACCATCTGGAATCCCGGCGAGAATTACCAGGGCTGGATCAATACCCTGCATGGCGGAATCATCAGTATGCTGATGGATGAAGTGGCAGGCTGGGTTATCAACCGCAAACTGCAGACCACGGGTGTGACGATGCAGCTTAACGTGAAGTACAAGAAGCCTGTGATGACCACCGATTCTCAGATTACGGTGCGTGGTCACATCGCCAGTCAGCGCCGCAACATCGTCACCATCTACCTGACTCTGGAGAATTCCAAAGGCGAGGTTTGTGATGAGGGCGAAGCCATCTACTTTACCTTTGGTCCTGATAAAGCCAAAGAGATGGGATTCGACTGCTGCAAGGTAGAGGGGGAGGAATAACTCTCCCCTTATGGTGAGGATTTTGATAAGGAAGCCTTTCTTATGAAGACTTCCTTTTATGAAGTCTCTTTACGATGCAGCAGCAGTCTTCTTGTTGAAGAGCCAAATCGACAGAATGACGATTGCGATGCTTATCAGGCTGAGGCTTGCTTCCATCATCGGAGTGCTGGCGATGTAAGTATCGTAGCATTCTTCAGGAATCAGGCAGAGCGTATTGTTGGTGATGTGGATGATGATGCCCGGAATCAAACTCCTGGTTCGGTAACACATCCACGCCATGACGATTCCCAGAATGATGGGTCCAGGAATCTGTGCCGGGTTGAGATGGATGAGCCCGAACATGATGCTTGAGCCGATGATAGCATACCAGGGACTGATGTTCCATCTCAGCATCTTTCGCATCATCAATCCGCGGAAGAGGTATTCTTCGGCTATAGGAGCAATGATGCAGAGCACCAGAATTCCAATCGGATTATGTGCCAAGTCAACAAAATCCTGCTCCAAGTAATCAGGCAAATCCATGAAGTTCTCTAATGCAGTCATAGGAATGGCCTGGAATAGTCCCACCAAGAAAACCAGCAAGAAGATGATGGTCTTAGGCATCTGCTGAATCTTTTCCAGGCGAACACGCAGATGGAATTTCTTTCGGCATTTATGAATTATATATAGCTCTGCAGCCAGCATATAAATTGCCATGGCCCATGCAGAACTATTGATGGTTGTCTTCGTCAGGAATTCGATAAATTCGCAGCTCAAAGCTGCTGCAATGCCAACCGGAAAGGCTGCAAGCATGGACATCAGATAGACGTAAATGGCACTTCTGGTGCCAGGCCATGCACGATACAGAAACCATCCCTTGGTTCCGTTTCTTCCCTTTGACAGGATTGCTGAAAGTTTTTCTTTTTCCATAAAGCTGTAGTTTTGTTTTTTTATGCAAAGATATAATAAAATCCTGGCTTGTTGGGTTAAGTGCATGTTATTTTTATGTTAAAATATCGCCACCCTCGAAGAAGTTAAGTTTTGTTTGTCATGCTCAGTCTGCGTTTAAGAGTTCCTTGAATCACAATTCCCCAGAAAGCCGTTTCCTGCCCATTTTGTGGTCTTCATTGATGACCGGCGCCTGCCATCTATTAAGACCAGCCTCGGTCTTCATAGATGACCGGCTTTTGGCACAAGAAGACTGTTCTTTCGATTGCCGGTGCAAAGATACAAAAATTCGAAGCAGAAAGCAAGCTTTTTCCCGTAGAATGTTGAAAATATGCTGTAAGTGGTTGATATGTAGTGATATAAGTATTTGCGGTTTTTACATCTGATTGCAAAAGCCGCCTTGGATTGCTTTTGATGATTGAAAAAGCGGGGAAATGTGGGGTGGTGTCATTAAGGGTCAGTGTCATTAAGGGTCATTAAGGTTTTCGGGGGCGCAAATATCTCTATAGTATAATAATAAATATTATTTATATTATACTATGGCTCTAAATGACATTTGCTTTTTCTTAATGACCCTTAATGACACTGACCCTTAATGACACGATAGAGCTTCTGAAAGCTATTCTTGAAGAATGTGGCGTTGATTGTATTGTGTTGATAATCAGTTTGATAGTCGTTGGTTGAACTGTTTCGTTTCCCTCGTTTAATGCTATTAAAACGCACAGAATCTCCTTCGCTCTATCACCGCTTTCTTGCTGTTTTTATGAGAATTTTGACAAAATATATCAAGAAATTCCTTGTTTTACCCCTTTCATTCACCCTTTAACCACTCTTATTTTTGCCTTCTGAAGGGGTGAAAAGTGCCATCGGAACCACTTTTTCTTGCTTCTAAGGGCATTTTTCTCCTCCTTTCTCTGCAAAAACACAATCCAGTCTTTCTTGTTATTTTTGCTTGGGTAATGAGATTTTCTGTTAACAATGGAATCTGGCTATTTAGGGGATAAGGTCGTTAAGGTCATTAAGGTCAAGGTCATTAAGGGTCATTAAGGTTTTTCAATACCTTAAAAGTCCTTTACGATTTGCCATGAAAATCGCCTATGCTAAAAAGGGCGGTTTATGGGTTAAAATCAAGCTTTTTTTCGGAAAAGTGTAGCTTTTAGCCCTTGTTTTCATAGGAAAAGTGTGTTTTTTATTTGGTTGTTTCGTAGGAAAAGTGTATTGGGGTATGCTTGAAAAAGGGGAAAAATATAATGGCAGGTTCCAAATTGATGCATCGGGAACCTGCCATTTTCTTTCATTTTACGCCAATCTCAGTCTCAGCGAATTAAGCACTACGCTTACGCTGGAGAAGGCCATCAGGGCACTTGCCCACATCGGGGTTATCTGGAAATCAATGCCGAAGATATGAAGGGCTCCGGCTGCCAGCGGGATGCAGATGATGTTGTAGATGAACGCCCAGAAGAGATTCTGCCAAATCATGTGAACCGTCTTCTTGCTCAGTTTTACGGCTTCCGGAAGTGCCAGGAGGTCATCGCTCATCAGCGTAATCTGCGCCACATCCATCGCCACATCTGTTCCCTTTCCTATCGCCATGCTCACGTTGGCAAGGGCCAAAGCCTGAGTGTCGTTGATTCCGTCGCCCACCATCGCTACCTGCTTGCCTTCGTCCTGAAGTTTCTTTACCAATGCCTGCTTGTCGCCAGGCAGCACCTTGCTCTGGTAATGCTTGATGCCGGCTTTCTCTGCCCAGTAGTGAGCCGCTTCCTCCTTGTCGCCACTCATCATATAGACCTCTATTCCCTTTTCCTGCAACTGCTTCATTGCTTCCTGGGCATGAGGCTTGAGGGTCTCTCTCGTCTCCAGATCCAAATCCTCCTGCTTGGTGAAATCGATGTTCTGGTTAGGAATGGTGAGAGTGCCGGTCTTGTCGATGACGAGGGCGTTGATCTTGTGGAGATTCTCCAGCGCCGACGCATCCTTGATAAGGATTTGCTTCTGCGCCGCCTTGCCTATGCCTACCATCAGGGCGGTAGGAGTAGCTAAGCCCATGGCGCATGGACAGGCGATGACCAAAACGGCTACGGCTGAGAGAATGGCCTGCGGAAGAGCTGCGTTGCCGCATATCAGCCACCACGCCAGAAAGGTGATGAGGGCGATGGCTGCCACGGCTGGAACGAAAATCAGCGCCGCCTTATCCACGATGCGCTGCACGGGCGCCTTACTGCCCTGCGCCTCCTGAACCATGCGGATGATGTGCGCCAGGGCGGTGTTCTCGCCAATCTGCTTGGCTCTCATGCGGAGCTTTCCCTGACTCGGAATGGTACCAGCCAGCACGTTGTCGCCTGCCTTTTTCATCGCCGGAGTCGGTTCGCCGCTGATCATCGCTTCATCTACATAGGCAGCATCGGGAGTCATGAAACTCTCTGCCTGGGTAACCACGCCATCCACCGGAATCTTCTCGCCGGTTCTTACCTCTATCATGTCGCCTATCTGAATGGTGGAAATCGGAACTTCCTCCATCTTGTAGTCGTTGGTGCCTTCTATCTTCTCGTAAGTCACCAGTCGGGCGGTTTTCGGCTGCATTCCCATCAGTTGTCGGATGCTGCTCGCCGTACTGTCCTTTGCCTTTTCTTCCAGGCATCTGCCGGTCAGCACGAAGGTGATGATCATCACGGAAGCATCGAAATAAGTGTGCCATTCTATGCCTCTCGCTCCCCATACCATTTCTCCGAAGAAGGTGTTGAAGGTGCTGAAAATGAAGGCAATGAGGGTGCTGAGTGCTACGAGCGAATCCATGTTTGCCGTATGATGTAGGAGCTGCTTCCAGGCGGAAACATAAAACTGTTTGCCGCAGTAGAGCAGGTTGGCGAGTGCCAGGAGCAGACAGATCTGGTTGGCGAAGGAACTCGAGTGATGAGCCGAGGCAACGCCATCTGAAATCATATTCTGCTCCATACCCAGGGAAATCCAGCCCATGGAGAAACACATCGTCAGGATGGCGAAGAGCCAGGAGGCGAGGGTTCGGCGGCGCAGGAGAGTGAACTCACGGCGGTTGATTTCCTCCACGCTTCTGTCGTTTTCGATAACGAGGTCGTAGCCGGCGTTGCTGATTTCCCGTTTCATATCTTCCAGAGAGATAATGTCGGGGTTATAATCTACCAGGGCAGTTCGGCTCGCCAGGGAAACCGAGGCGGAGTTGATGCCTTCTAGCGACTGCAGTTTCTTTTCGACATTGGCAGAGCATACGCTGCAAGCCATGCCTATTACTGGAATTGTTTTCTTCATCTGTTTCTTATATAAATGTTCTGAAATTTATAAGCAGAAGCTTTGATATCTGCTCTTCAGCCTGCAAAATTACATATTATTTATGACCCCCGCAAGATTTGTGGAAGAAATATCCCGCTGGATAGATGAAAATCACTATAATAAGGTAGATGAAAAATGTGATGATTCAGGTAGGGGAACAAAAAAGGCAGGTTCCAAATTGCTTTGGAATCTGCCTCGATCATTTATGGGAGATGATTATTTGACTTCGATATTCTTGGTTGCCTTAGCCTCCTCCTTAGGAGCAAGCTTTGGAATCTCAACCTCAAGAACACCATCAGCTACCTTAGCTGAAATCTTCTCACGGTCAGCGTCCTCAGGGAGTGTGTAGCTCTGCTGATAGTTGCTGTAAGAGAACTCGCGGCGCAGATAGTGCTCGTGCTTATCTTCATCCTTATGTTCCATCTTGTTCTCGATAGCCACATTCAGGTTGCCATCGTTATCGATGTTGATGCGAACCCATTCCTTCTTCAGTCCAGGGGCTGCAATCTCCATCTGGTAAGCTTTCTCGGTCTCCTTTACGTTAATGGCAGGAGCGGTAGCATTCATACGTGGCATCATGTCGGTGTTGAAGAATGCATCATCAAAGAAGTTACTCAACCAATCTGAATTATTATTTCTACGTGCTAACAACATAATTAAAACCTCCAATTTTATTTTACTCATCCTCTCGGTTCCTTGCGGCTCCGTCGGGATTTCTGTTTGTTCTTTATTTATCTGTTCTTTTCGATTGCCTCTGCCTCGAAACTCCGTTGTTCTTTCGAACTCCTTCATCTTTTGGCTTCAGCTTTCACTCTTATGTTGAGCAACTTGCGTGCCAGCGTCGGATTGATGACAATATTGGCAGCAAAGTATAAATAATTTAAACTTTGCTGCCAAAATGGGAGGCGACCTAAAAAAACTCCCCAAAAAGTTTGGAAGTTATGATAATTCTGTGTATTTTTGCAGTGTTTTAAAAGATAAATCGTATGACAACATTAGCAATAAATAAATTATGGAGTTTTTTGCAGTCTTTGTCTATGACTGCGAGCAATGAACGTTGGCTTGCTGAACGTTTGTTGGAATCTGCTGATGCAAAGACTAAGCTACTTGAAGGAGAAAAAACTTCAAGCAAATGGGCTAATTATCCACTTTCTCCTGAAATTGTGGAAATGACTTTGAAAAATCGGAAGAACGTATCTGATGATATAGATGAAACTTTGTATTCTGCAATGGAGGAAAAGTACAGATGAAGGTTTTTCTAGATACTAATATCATCATTGATTTTTATGATAAGCGGGGTGAGTTTTATTATCCAGCAGCAATCATCTTTGATTTAGCGTATAAAGGCAAAATACAGTTATATGTGTCGGCAACCACTTTTGTCAATGCATTCTTCTTACTCAGAAAATCTTATCCTTCTTCTGAATTGTATCATACTATGCGAGGGCTTGCATCAATATGCGAGATAACTGATGTGAATAAAGGTATGATAAAGAAATGCTTGGAAGAAGAGAGAAAGGATTTTGAGGATAGTGTCCAATACGAATCAGCCTTGCTTCATCAGGTGGATGTGATTATTACTAGAAACGTAAAAGATTTCAAGGGATTTGCTGATAATGTGCAGACTCCAAATGAATTCTTGGAAACAATTCTCAATAACTAACAGAAAAGCTCGCCAGGATTTTGATGGTCTTGGCGAGCTTTTCTCGTTTTATTTCCCGAATCTGGAAGTATCTACTTCTTCATGCTGCTTGGCCTTGTAGCCGCCGAAACGATAGATGAGGGAGAGGCCTATGATTCTGCCAAAGTACATTTTGTTGATGACGTGCTGACCTCGGTAGGTGTCGTGCAGATGGTTGTCGCCTGTCTCGAAGATGTCGTTGCAGTAGGCTTTCAGCTGGAATTTGTCATCCTTGAGTGGCTTCCAGGTGAGGGCAGCGTTGAGATAGCCTGAGGCTGGGATGTCGATGATTCCCTGGATGGCGTCGGTATGGACGGAAGCATCGAGGTTGAGAAGCACATGCTTGCCAAAGAGAAAAGTGCCGTTCCACTGGGCTTGACAGAACCATTTGCTGCGGTCGAATGGAAGATCATAGAAGTGGGAATTCTTGTCGTTCTGATATACGCCAGTGAAGGTAAGGCGATTCTGCCACCAGTTGCCTATGTTGATTGGGGTTGTGAGCATCAAGCCTACCTGGTTTACATGGTCGAAGTTGACATGCTTGTATTCCATCTCCTTCTTCTTGTCGCTCTGGTAAGGAAGCTGACGAAATTCATCTTTCGAGTTGTTGAAGAAGAGACTTGCCACGTATCTGCTGTGCAGAATGTAGGTAAGCGAGAGGCTGAGGTCTCGTGATGGCTTCAACGTCGGGTTTCCAACAATCTTTCCATATCCGCCCGCATTATAGGTGGTGAAGTTCTTCACCGACCAATAGGTAGGGTAGTCTCTGTCGCAATCCAAGTCGAATTGAATGATATGTCCTGCCTTTGGAAGATAGGTGATGGAGAGTGTCGGGAAGAGGTTCCACTCATCCCAGATTGGGGTGTGGTAATATTCTTCCATGAGCGATGCTTCCATCGTGAGTTTTTGTCCGAATGATTTGCTGGCTCCGATGTAGAAGCTCATTTGATCTTCGTTTTGAATGGTGTTGCCATCAGAAGACTTTTTGTTGTTTTCCTGCGAACTCTTGTCTCTTGATGTGGTGTAATTGATGCCGTAGTTCAAGCCCCAGTCTTTTCCTAAGTCGTGCTCCTGCTTGAGGTAAGCGTGCCATTTGTCGATTCGCTGCTGGCTTGTGATGTCGTAAATCTCATCGTAGAGACTGCTTTTCAGCCATTGTTCATCCGGTGAATTATAATAGGTGTATTCTGCTCCTGCCGAGAAGCCGGATGGGGTAGAGTAATCCAGGCGGAAATTGTGAAACTGACTCTTGGCATGGATTCTGAGAAGGGATGTGAAATCGCCATCATCCTCTGAAGTTCCTCTCGTGTTATTGAGTTGTGAGGTGTAGGCAAAGCTGAGCTGATGATCCTTTGCCAGATGATAGTTGATTCCCAGTCGGATGTTGTGGTTGAGATGGCGTTTGATATTGTCGCTATGTGTAGAGAAGGCATAGGAAGTGCCATCAGTCAAGGTGTGGGCAAACTCATTTTCATAGTAATAATATCTCTTGCCATGACCGAAGGAATAGAGCATGTCTATTTCCCATTTCTTGTTGGTGAAGAGTAAGGAGGCGCGCTCTGTGTAACTGTTGCGGTTCTGGTGGGTGTAGCCACCGAAGAACTCGCCTTGCAGGGAGTGAAAGCCTGTGTTGTGCTTCAGCAGAAGGTTGATGACTTGTCCCTTTACCTGATAGCGGGCTGGGGCTGAATAGACAACTTCAGCGTTGGCGATGCGGCTGGTAGGAATCGTTTTCAGAAGCGAATAGAGCTGCTCGCTCGTCATGGTGGTAGCCTTGCCGTCTATCATCACGGTTACGGATTGGGCGTTGAGAGTCAAGGCTTCATCTTGTTCGCTCACGCCAGGCAGTTGCTTGATGGCTTCATAGGCATTATCCACTGGATGGTTTTTGATGAGTTGAGGCAGGTCATAGGTCAATGTCGCCCCTTTTACCTTTACGATAGGTCGGTTGCCTTTTACCATCACATCGGGGAGGGAATGGATGATGCTGTCCATTCTCAGGGAATCATTTCTGTTGCTTTGTGCCCAGCCGGCAAGACTGATGGCCAGACAAGCGTTTAATATAACCAATCTTTTCATATTCTTCTTATCGTTTTATCTTTTTATCGTTCTTTCGGGAAAAACCCTCCCGATTTCGGTTGCAAAAGTACTGTAAAAAACTCGTATCAGCAAGGAATTTTGATTATCAAGTCTTATCAGAAGTGTTATTTAGTCTTATCAAATCAGAAATAATTCCCTGAAAAGTATCTTACTTATCTTCTTTTTTATTACTTTTGCAAGCATGAAGTTACATCTTAAATACATAGTTACGCTCGTCATCACGGCTCTGGTCTGCATCTTCGCTTATCAGACCTATTGGCTCGTGGGGCTTTATCAGTCTCAGGAAAAGGAGGTTGAAGCAAAAATCAAGGGTGGAATGGAGTACGCTCACTTCATGGAGATGAAGAAGCGAATCGAACGGCTGCGCAATGATGATAAAGGGCCTCATAGACAACTGACGGGTTCTGTTGCTTTTTCTATGGATGAAGACGATGATATTGATCAAAAGGTGAAGGTTAAAAAGGTTCGTGGAGGAAAGGTTGTTCAGTCTGTTCAAACAACTTTTACCAAGCACGAGAAGCGTAGTGAAGATGACAAAGACCAGGAATTGATGATGATGATGTCGGGCAAGCTGGCAACTATGGTGCAACAAGCATTGTTTGGCAAATTGAATGAAATCGCTAAACCTGACATCAATGATTATGACAGTGCATGGGTTGCCAAGATGCTTTCAGACAGTTTGTTGGTGGGCAATAATGCTCATCCACTTCCGCATCAGATTCAGCTTTTTGCAGGAAAGAAGGTTTTGGCGAAAGTGACGACGGAGGGGTTTGTGCCTTCCGCCAATGCCAAGCAATACCAATATGTGGTTTGTAATGAGGGGGAGGCGAATGAGGAGAAATATGTCCTTACCCTAGAGCCGCTTACGATGACTGTGCTCAGCCAGATGGCAGGCATCCTTGCCACATCGCTCTTCATCATGCTTATCCTGGCTTTCGTCTTCTGGTTCCTGATTCATACGATGCTCAAGCAGAAAACGCTTGATGAGATGAAGAGTGATTTTACCAATAATATCACGCACGAATTAAAGACTCCGATAGCCGTAGCCTATGCTGCCACCGACTCCCTGCTGAACTACGGAATGCTCCAGCATCCTGATAAGGCGCGCAAGTATCTCACCATCGCCCAAAAGCAGTTGCAGACGCTCAGCGGATTGGTGGAACAGATTCTGTCAATGAGTATGGAACGACGGAAATCGATGCTTCTCAATATCGTGGAAGTTCCAATGAAGGAGGTGATTGAACCATTAATCTCCCAGCATCAGCTGAAAGTGAAATCAGGAGAAAGAACGGATAAAAAGGTGAGAATTTCATTGTCCGTAGAACCGGAAAATCTGATGGTTCATGCCGACCGGATGCATTTCTCAAACATCGTGAGCAATCTCATAGACAATGCCATCAAGTATTCTGAAGATTGCGTGAAGATAGAAATCAAGGCTTTCCAAAAAGCCGAGGATGAAGTGCTGGTTTCCGTATCAGATAATGGAATCGGTATTGCCCACGATAAATTGCCTTATATTTTCGACAAGTTCTATCGGGTGACGGATGGCAATAAATATACGGTCAAGGGCTATGGTCTCGGGCTTTTCTATGTCAAGAGCCTGATGGAGAAAATGGGCGGTTCAGTTTCCGTAGAAAGCGAGCCGGGAAAAGGAAGCTGCTTCACCCTGCATTTTCTTAAAGGTAAAAAGGTAAAAGGGTAAAAAGTAAAAAAGAAGCAATGAATAAGATAAAAGTATTACTGGTAGAAGACGAAACATCCTTGGCGATGATTCTGAGTGACACCTTGGAGGCGCAGGGCTTCGAGATGCGCACGGCGCATGATGGCGAAGAGGGGCTTCGTATGTTTGATGAACAGAAGCCTGATGTGCTGGTAGCGGATGTGATGATGCCCAAAATGGATGGTTTCGAGATGGTGCGCCGTATCCGCAAGACGGATTCCCGTACTCCTGTGCTTTTCCTCACGGCTCGTTCGGCGGTGAATGATGTGGTAGAGGGATTTGAATTGGGTGGCAATGATTATCTGAAGAAGCCGTTTGCCATCCAGGAGCTCATCGTCCGTATCAAGTCGCTTTGTCATCGGGCTTCTGCAGGAAATATTTTTTCTGAAGAACAGGAAGGGGGGAATGTTTCTCCTGATAATCCGGATGCTGCTGATCAGTGGCTCTCCATCGGTCGTTATCGCCTGAATGTTACCAGTCAGATTCTGCAGTTGGAAGGTAAGGATACAGAACTGTCACATCGTGAATCCGAAATCCTTCGCATGCTTGTGGAGAGCAAGAACAATGTGGTAGAGAGCAAGGATATTCTCCTGAAACTTTGGGGTGATGACAGCTTTTTCAATTCCCGCAGTCTCCATGTTTTCATCACCAAGCTCCGCCACAAGTTATCTGACGATGAAAATATCAGAATCATCAATGTGAGGGGAATTGGGTATAAAATGATTTATTAGAGAAAAATGAAAAAGGTTAAATGAAAAAGGTTAAAAAGAAGAAGATAATAATAGCTTGCGACTCTTATAAGGGTTGCCTTACGAGCAGAGAGGTGAACGAGACGATTGCTTCGGGAGTAAAGAAATGGAATGCGGAAGATGCTTCTCCCGAAATCATCACCCTGGAAATGAGTGATGGGGGAGAGGGAATGCTCGATGCTTTTCTTTCGACGATGAAGGGAGAGCGAGTGAGGATTCATGCCCATGATGCGCTGATGAGATGGATTGAGGCGGAATACGGAATCGTGGATGATACGGCGATTATCGAGATTGCGCAGACCGCAGGACTGGCTCTTATTGAGCCTGAACAGCGCAACCCGATGAAGGCTACTTCCTGGGGCGTGGGCGAGATGATAATGAATGCTTATCGCCGGGGCGTGCGCCATTTCATCGTAGGCTTGGGCGGAAGCGCTACATCCGATTGCGGTATCGGAATGCTCAAGGCGATGGGCGACGACTGGAAGAAAATCCGCCGGGAATGCAGTTTTGTGCTGGCTTCGGATGTTACTAATCCGCTCTGTGGCGAAAACGGGGCGGCTTATGTCTTTGCGCCTCAGAAGGGAGCTGATGCTAAGATGGTGCAGATGCTGGATGATAGGGCGAGGAAGTTTGCCGAGGTAAGCGCCAAGCATTTCGGATATGATAGAAGTATGGTTTCCGGGGCTGGTGCTGCCGGCGGACTGGGCTATGCTTTCCTGCAATATTTCAATGCTGAGGCTCGTCCTGGGGCTGAGCTTCTTTTGGATGAGATAGGTTTTGATGACTTGATTCAGGATGCTGATCTCGTGATAACGGGCGAAGGTCATAGCGACAAACAGACCTTGATGGGGAAACTGCCGCAAAGAATTCTTGAGCATGGTGCCAATCAGAAAATCTGGCTCGTCTCGGGTGGCGTAAGCGACAGGCAGGTGATGCTGGATGCAGGTTTTGATAGAGTGATTCAGATTACTCCTGATTCTATGCCTTTAGAAGAAGCGATGAAGCCGGATGTGGCCCGTAACAATATCATCAAGGCGATTCGTAGGCAATTTGCTTTGTAGTTTCAGTTATTATCCGTATCTTTGCGCCCGATTATCAAAACAGGGTAAAAAGAATAAGAAATAATGAAGTATATAATTTTTGATTTTGATGGAACCATCGGCGATTCGCAGAGTCTCATCGTGAAGACCCTGCAGGATACGATGCGTGCAAGAAAACTGGAAGTGAAATCGGATGAGGCTTGTGCCAAGACCATCGGTTTAAGACTGGATGAGGCTTTCGTCTCGCTCTTCGGAATTAGTGCTGAGGAGGGACTGGAATGTGCGGCAACCTATCGCGAAATCTTCCTGGATAACAAGAAGACGATGACCGTGCAGCCCTTCCCTCATGTGATAGAAACCCTGAGAGCGTTGCACCGTCAGGGCTTTATTCTGGGAATGGCCAGCAGCAGAAACCATTGCTCGCTGGATGGATACGTGAAGCAGATGCAGCTGGAAGATATATTCTCTTCTATCGTGGCTGGCGATGATGTGGAGCATGCGAAGCCGGCACCCGATATGGTCTTCAAGGCATTGAAGGAGATGAAGGGAACGGCAGATGAAACCCTTGTCGTGGGCGATATGACCTTCGATGTAGATATGGCGCATCATGCCGGCTGCAAGGCCTGTGCTGTGACTTATGGCAACGGAACCCGCCAACAGCTCGCCTCTGCCGAATGGATCATCGATGATTTCGCAGAACTCCTGGAAATCGTAAAAGAATAAACTGAACTCTGAATAAAAAGATAATTTTATCCTTGCTGGAATAAAAAAGCGGATAAAGTTATCTT
>JAJWLX010000135.1 GCA_021636625.1 Prevotella sp.
CCCTCAATCGTTATACTGTTGATCTTTCCCTTTTCCATGTCATCACTTACTGAGAAAGTGATGGCGGTAAGGGCATGACTGAATTGGAGATCTACAGGAGTATTGGCAGAAGAAAAAGAATTGTCTTTACTCTTAGCCACGATGAAATCAGGCTGATCTTTAACTTCTGTAGGTACTTCATAATGAATGGTCTTATTATTATCATTCAAAGTAAATGAAGGATCCTTATATGGAGCATAGGCATAGAAAGAAACCTTGCCAGCGGTAGGCCATTTTTCATAATCTTCATAATCAGCAACAAACCAATTGCTACCTTCCTTTTTAGCTTCTTTGTTGTGGAATAAAGACTGCTCTTTACTGTCTTCGTTTTGGATATAGTTAGCACTCACTCCAAAATTATCTACCACAGTACTCGTATTCATGGTTCCACGAGTAGTTGGACCCTGGTTTTTCAGGGTCTTATTCACAGTTTCAATCGGATGAAGATAGAGTGGCTTGCTGAAAGCTTCATCAGTTGTCAACACCTTCTGCTCTCTCGCCAGTCCTGGGAAATCAGGTTTTACAGCTCTTGACTTATCACCAGAACCTTGTCCCCCACTCCATCCTTCCTGCAGGGAAGCAGTAAATGAAATTTTCTCATTAGACAATGGGATACTAGACATCCATCCCTCGCTGTCAGAGCAAGAGATGGTTGTGAGAGCCAATAAGACACAAATATTCTTATAATTTCGTCTATTAATCATATTTCAAGTTTTTTGAACGTATTCCTTAATTTCCTTCGTATTTAAAGTCTATTTTTTCTTGACCATTATTCCATTGGTCTAGATTGCCACCGGAGAAGAACGGGTAAGCCGAATAGGAGGTAATCTCACCACCGGCGTGAGAAACACTACCCTGTATCGTGATATTCAACGTATATCGATAATTTGGCAGAACCATATCTTTTGGCAGTTTTATTTTGAATTCTGATTCCCATACCTTTGATTCCGGTTTATTCTCATCCGCCTGGCAGTGAGCTTTTATTTTCAGATATGTCACCTTATCTTCCGAAGTATTGGAATTGGCTGTTACATAGCACGTATAGGTGAACGGCGATGCTGACGCAGGTGTCTGCTCAGGATAGGCTCTGTAGGCAATCTCATCGGATGGCATCGAAAGTACAGGCGATGAACCAGATGAAGGATAAAAGAAATCATCCTGCTGATAGAGCATCCGGTCCGGTACCTGACAGAGCTGATAGCTATCTACCTTGATAGGCAGGCTGGTCGCCTTATCAGAGTTGACCATAATATTGAACGTTACCTTAGCAGCCAATCGCTTGAGAGCCACTTCTGGAGAAGAGGAACTTGTATCAAAACCAGCAAGTCTTCCCACCATCAGAAGGCAATCAGGATTCGCCTGTTTATCCACAGAAGCAAACTGAAGAACCTGGTTCTTAAAGGCAGAAAGAGTAGAAACACCCTTAAAGGGCGAAGTATTACCATCCGCACTCAGCCTGATGGCATTTGCCACAACATAAAGCGTACAGCCAGTAGCCGTATGGGTGGAAATATCAACAGACTTGGGAGTCGAATAATCTGTATTAAACTTTTCACTTTTAAAGGCGATGGCTTTACCATTACTATCAAAGATATAGACGGAGAGGTCGTAGATGTTCTTTTCCACATCGGGCAAGGACTCAGCAGTGCCATCCTCTCCCCTGGTGGTAGCAGATGCCAGCACTTTCAGGTTCACCCGGTCTCCCCCATCCGGCACAAGCTCCTGCGCTGAGCAGGCGGCAAGGAGACACAGGATGAGCAATAACGGAATAACACCCAGTCGATATATGGTTACTCTTAGAGTCATGAATATTCTACTTTACATTAAACATATTTGAACCCACTTAAAAAAAGGAGCATATTTTGAAAAATGACAGATTACGGATGATTTTCCATTCATCATTTCCAACCTATCCGAAAGTATAGTAATTGTCTAATTCCTCGAAAGGCAAGACCTTGACGGAAATACCTATCAGGTAATCCACTGTAACGAAGAAGACGATATCGTCTTGCGGATGGATGAGAAGCGGCTTGCCGTTTTCATCTTCACAGGTATCAAAAATCAACGTTCCATCCTGCTTGTAAATCAGCAGACGGCAGGGTTCTTTGCCGGTAGGAAGAACCGTAGCGGACTGCGTACACCAGTCATTCAGGGTAACGAACTTACCGGACAGACTGCAGTTTACGGCTTTTCCACCCGGTTCGCCACTGTAAGTGATACCGCTATGGAGTCCCTGCAGAACCACCCGGTAGTTTCCTGATCCATGGTTTGGTCGGAGCGCCCTGACATATACTCTTACCCTGGCACGCTGATCCTGCAGGCTGATGGTCTTTTTCTGTTCCTGCTGTCCACCGGCATAGATGAGGGTTGTGAGGTTGCCGTAGAAGATTCCCGAGAGGTCGGAAGCCAGGCTGTCTCCCTGTGTCTTGAGCTGCAGCCATACATTATGTATAGACTCTCCGATTTCCGGTTCGGTGATTTCACACAGATTGTTCGGGTCGCTTGTCATCGCCACAAAGGTCATACTATCCCTGTCTTCGTATGTGATACGGATAACGCCATCTTCCTCAGCCATATATTTTCCGTAGAAGATGCCGTTTCTGAAAGCGTACAGCGTTTTGACAGAAGCAACAGAATCAGGAAGCACCTGACCTGTGCTGTCGGTAACACGCAGTATGACGTCATACTGCCTGCGATGAGGGTAGTCGTCGAAAATGCTGCAAGCTGCCAACAATAGCATAGCTATTGCACATAGTGTGAAACTCCGTATGATTCTGTTACTTGTCATTATTTTTATTTTTATATTTATCCTATTATGAACGTTTACAAATGGATTACTGGAATGTGGTATTCTGCTCCAAGCCACTCCAGTCTTCAACTGTAATCTTAAGAGTAGCTGTCAAAGGACCTGTAGCAGCATTGATATCTGTTGTACCGATTGTCTTGATGGTAACGCTACACTTGATATGCTTACCGGCAGGAATCTGGAACGCTTCAGTACCTTCAGCTACTGCACCTTGTGATGTTCCGTCTGCATTATATCCTTTGACATTCAATGGCATCTTGTAGTAAACAGTTTTATTTTCACCACTGAATTTACCGGCAATTACAAGGATTGTCTTATTAGCATCTGTCTTATCATTTGGCATTGTGTATAGAATTTCCTTGTCTGTTCCTTCATATTTTTTTGTACCAGCAAGTGACAATGCATTATCTCCACCAGCAAGAACAGTTAAGGTATGAGACAAGAAAGTACTTTTTTCTGTATCTTCACTATATCCAGTCAAATATTTCTCTGGTGTTACCCAAGCCTTATCAGAGAATGCCAACTTATTTGGTACACTCATCAAGAACATAGTCTCTGGCTTAAAAGTAGCTTCAGCATAAGGGCCACCTGCTGTAAATGCAACCTCAATAGAAGACAAGCTAATCTTAGATGGCAGATTCTTTACCTTAATTCCTTCAGCCTTGAATTCTGAAGCATTATCACCATTCTTAACAAGCTTAGAAACACCATACTTAGGAAGCTTTGCTGCAGTCAAAAGGTCACCATTATTAACAGCAACAGACACTTTATTAAAATCGGCTGCTGTTTTAGCATCCTTTAAAGAAGCAGCACCTGTAGTACCCGCATTGGCAGCAACCAGCACCTGGTCGTTTTCTGTCAAAGCAGCTGTAGTAACAATCTTTGCTGTAGCCTCTCCGGTAGTAGGATTATAATAGAATTTTCCACTACCCAGTGTTGCTTCTGATTCTGTTTCAGTTTTCTGGAGTGTTTCTATAGTTCTGTATCTGGTTCCATCCTGACTGAAAATACCAATTGTCAAATCTTCAATATTCTTCTCATCAGCTGTAAGAGTGTTATCAACGGCACGTGTAGCCATTTGTCCGGCATTGAACGAAAGCAAAAGGATGCTTTCCTGATTGCCTTGATTAGTTCCACTAGCCACATCCTCACTAGAACAAGATGTGAACCATAATGCAGCGGCTGCCAATGCGAGGAAGCCGATGCTAATCT
>JAJWLX010000166.1 GCA_021636625.1 Prevotella sp.
GACAGGGCAGACGCATTAAATTGCGCTGCCCTCCAAAAGTTTTGACAGGTACTCTTCATCCCAGCCTGCCTTCAATCTTTTCAGGTTGAGACTTCCCTTGGTCGTCTTGTCATTTTTCAAGATGGAGAGGGCCATTTTGCTTATGGTAGAGAAGTTCCTCGCTGCATTTTTGACTTTCTTACTTTCGTCTTCTCTGAAAGTAATGTCCAATTGCCAATGCAAGTTGTTTTCTATGGACCAATGTTGCCTAATGGCGCTTGCTATCTTTTCGGGGTCTTCATTACTTAAGGAAGTTATATAGTATCTTGTTTCCTCAGATGTTTCACCAGATGTCGCAACAGATCTTCTTGAGGTAATCCCGACAACAGACCTTAACCCAACAAACCTGTTCTTAAACATTCCCTGCATTATGTCCCCATAGCTTACAACAATGCAGGTTCTTTCTTCCTGACGACCATGTCCCTCATTAAAGGAATAATGTTTTGTCACTACATTACAATTGCCTCTATACTCATGCTCGTAAATCATGTCCTTAGCTAATTCGTAACTTTTCTTCTGATTTTCCTTCAAGGCGATAATATAGTCACCCTTGCCTTCTATGATTTTCTCTGTTATAGAAGTTTGGCATCCCATAGCATCTATTGTCACAATGGCATTTGACACGTCTATAGCACTAAGCAACTTGGGAACGACCGTGATTTCATTTGTTTTTTCACCGACTTTCTCTTGCCCAAGTGATATGCTATTGTCTGCTGACCAAGCAGATACGATCCATGTGCGGAAGTCAGCTTGACCAATAGTGTGCTCGGCATCACACTTGCTTGATCCACGCATAAGTTTGCCATCAATGGCAACAACACCTTTGACTTCCCCTACAATTTCTCTAACCCAGTTTCTGAAGATCTCTTCAAATCCTTTTGGATCAAAGATAGAAAAGAAACGATTGAAGGTGTCATGGCTTGGAATAGTCTCCAACCCCTGCAAACGCTTTTTGAAGAAGTCTAACTTACTTTTTCCAAACTCTGCAATTTCGTTCCAAGATTGAGCTCCTGCAATTACCGCAGCGATTGTAATGTAAATGATATATTCCATTTTATGGACAGTTCGACCCGCAACTCGTGGGTCGGCTATTTGTTTAGATAACTTAATAATGCTCATTTTGTACCTTTTAATTGTTATTTATTTCTTTACAAAGGTACAAAAAATATTTCATATATACAAATATATAATGTTAATATTCAATAAGTTATAACAGTATAACACAGATGTTAACGAATAAAATATTTAATGCGTCTGCCCTG
>JAJWLX010000033.1 GCA_021636625.1 Prevotella sp.
GCAAAACTCTGATATGACATGGCAAAGATACAAATTAAATCTGAGAAACTCACTCTTTTTGGAGGAATAATTTCGGGTTATGGAGCAATTTGACTCTATATTGTCTTCTGTGATCGACTCTACCCTCAGAATGTCACTACTCATTTGGTGAAGGGAAGGATATTTGTTTGTTCAAGATGCCAATTGAGGGTATCTTGAACAAAAATATCCTTGAAATCGTTTTGTTATCTCAATGGAAAGTTGTACTTTTGCGCTCATATATGATAGTTGAATATTATAATTTAAAAACAAACTATAAAATTATGAACAGATTAAGGACAATCTATCTATCGCTTCTGTTTATCCTGGCGATGAACATGACGAGTGTGTTAAGTGTGATGGCGGAGAACTATCCCTATCGCAGTGATTATCTTTGGCTTACCGTGCCTGACCATGCCGACTGGCTCTATCGTACCGGGGAGCAGGCTAAGGTGGAAGTAAGTTTCTACAAGTATGGAATTCCCCGGGATGGCGAGGTGAACTATGAAATTGGCGATGACATGCTGAAGGCAGACAAGCAGGGAAGCTTCAGGCTGAAGAACGGGCGCGCCATCGTGAACATGGGAACCCGAAAGACTCCGGGCTTCCGAGATTTGAGATTATTCTATAAGCTCGATGGGAAAACCTACCAGCATCATATCAAAGTAGGATTCTCGGTGGATAAGATTCTGCCTTATACCCAGGAGCCTAAGGATTTCGATGCATTCTGGCAGCAGGCAAAGGACGAACTGAAGAACGTGCCGATGAGCTACACCAAGGAACTCGCCAAGGAATATTGTACAGATAAGATAGATTGCTATCTCGTAAAACTTCAGATAGACAAGATGGGACATGCGATGTATGGCTATCTCTTCTATCCCAAGAATGCCAAGCAGGGTAGCCATCCCGTGGTTCTCACCCCTCCGGGAGCCGGCATCAAGACCATCAAGGAACCCCTGCGCAACAAGTATTATGTCGAGAACGGATTTATCCGCTTCGAGATCGAGATTCATGGCCTCGATCCACGTCTTCCTGTCGAAACCTTCCAGGAGATAAGCAAGGGATTCAACGATGCAAACGGCGGTTATCTTGCCAATGGATTGGAAGATAAGGACCGCTACTACATGCGCCATGTGTATCAGGGATTGGTGCGCTGCATCGACTTCCTTACCTCGCTCCCCGAATGGGACGGAAAGAATGTGGCTGTGCAGGGCGGAAGTCAGGGCGGTGCCTTGGCGATTGTCGCAGCAGGCTTGGATAGCAGAGTAACCCAGTGTGTGGCCAATCATCCGGCGCTCAGCGATATGGCTGCATACGTTGAGAAGGGAAGAACGGGCGGATATCCTCACTTCAATAAATACCATGGGATATTGCAGAACAAGGATTGCATCCATACCCTGGCTTATTATGATGTGGTGAACTTTGCCCGGAAGGTGAAGGCGCCAACTTATCTCACCTGGGGATACAACGACAATACCTGTCCGCCAACCACCGGCTACGCCGTGTGGAATACCCTGAAATGCGAGAAGGAAAGTCTGCTTACACCAATCAACGAGCATTGGACAACCACCGATACCAATCGCAAGCAGATGGAGTGGATTAAGAAGCATCTCATCAAGTGATGATTCCGCCAGAACCACCACTAATCGGGTGATATAAGCCACTTTGTGGCTCGTAATCATTCTTGAACCCCTAAAAAACTGAAAATAAAGATAGCAATATTTGGTCGTTTGGCGAAATATTGCTATTTTTGCATCCTATAATATTGCAAACTAGTTTGAAATCATGTCATTAATAGAAATTAAAAAGGTCGAAAGCAAGAAGGATTTGAAGACGTTCATCGACTTCCACTACGACCTCTACGAAGGCAACGAATACGATGTGCCTAATCTTTTCAGCGACGAAATGAATACCCTGAGCAAGGATAAAAACGCTGCGTTCGAGTTCTGCGAGGCAGAGTATTATCTTGCCTATAAGGATGGAAAGCTGGCAGGTCGCGTTGCTGCTATCATCAACCATAAGGCAAACAATAAGTGGGGAAAGAAATCCGTCCGATTCGGATGGATTGACTTCATTGACGACCGTGAGGTTTCGAAGGCTCTCTTGGATGCTGTGGAAAAGTATGGTAAAGAGAAAGGTATGGAGGATATGGTAGGTCCGCTTGGATTTACCGATATGGACCCTGAGGGAATGCTTACTTGGGGGTTCGATCAGCTGGGTACTATGCCTACCATCTACAATTACCCTTATTATCCGGAGCACATCGAGGCCCTGGAGGGTTTTGAGGTAGATAACAAGTATGTGGAGTTCAAGATCATGGTACCTGATACCATACCGGAGAAGTACGCCAAGATAGCGATGATGATTGAGAAGCGCTATAATCTGCATGTGCGCAAGCTTACCAAGAAGGATATCTTCCTGGGCGGAATGGGTCAGAAAATCTTCGATCTCATCAACGATACCTACAAGGATCTCTATGGATATTCCGAACTCTCACAGAAGCAGATAGACCAGCTTATCAAGTCGTATCTCGGTTTCCTCGACTTCAACCTCATCACCTGTATCGAGGACTGGACGGGTGGAGAGCATAAGCTCATCGGTGTGGGAATCACCATGCCGTCGTTGGCTCATGCCCTGAGAAAGTGCCGCCGTGGCAGATTGCTGCCGTTCGGATGGTTCCACGTGTTGAGAGCCATCAAGCAGCACAAGACCAACATCGTTGACCTCCTTCTCATCGGTATTCTTCCGGAATATCGTGCCAAGGGAGCCAATGCGCTTCTCTTTGCCGACCTGATTCCTTGGTACCAGAAGTACGGCATTGAATGGGGTGAAACCCAGGTAGAGCTGGAAACCAATGCGGGCGTGCAGGGACAGTGGGGAGCTTTGACCCCAGTGATGCACAAGCGCAGAAAATGCTACAAGAAGATTATTAAATAAGGAATTAAGGGATCTCCCCTAAAAACATAGGAGGATTTTATGTCAGAAGATAATAATGAATTGAAAGCCCCCCAGGAGCAGCAGCCGGTGGAATATACCGACGACAATATCCGACACTTGAGCGATATGGAGCATGTGCGTACCCGTCCGGGTATGTATATCGGTCGTTTGGGCGATGGTAACTTGCCGGAGGATGGTATCTATGTGCTTCTGAAAGAGGTGGTAGATAACTCTATCGACGAGTTCAAGATGGGAGCTGGATCCAGATTGGAGATTGATATCGAAGATCATCTGCGGGTCAGCGTGCGCGA
Source organism: Prevotella sp. (assembly GCA_021636625.1). Classification (GTDB taxonomy): domain Bacteria; phylum Bacteroidota; class Bacteroidia; order Bacteroidales; family Bacteroidaceae; genus Prevotella. The sequence goes on from JAJWLX010000033.1 coordinate 3,267, forward strand.
CTATGGTCGTGGTATTCCTCAGGGGAAGCTCGTAGAGGCAGTAAGCGTGCTGAACACCGGTGGTAAGTACGACAGCAAGGCGTTCAAGAAGAGTGTCGGACTGAACGGAGTGGGTGTGAAGGCGGTGAACGCCCTCAGCTCTCATTTCGAGGTAAAGTCGTTCCGCGACGGCAAGGTGCGCCATCTGAAGTTTGAGAAAGGTATTCTGCAGAGCGATGTTACCGAAGATACGGAGGACGAGAACGGTACCTTCATCTTCTTCGAACCGGATAATACCCTGTTCAAGAACTATTCTTTCCACGATGATTTCGTGGAGACGATGCTTCGCAACTATACTTATCTGAACACCGGTCTTACCATCATGCACAATGGTCGCCGCATCCTCAGCCGTCATGGTTTGAAGGATCTCCTGACCGATAATATGACCAACGAGGGTCTCTATGAGATTGTCCACATGAAGGGCGAAGACATCGAGATTGCCTTTACCCATACCAATCAGTATGGCGAGGAGTACTATTCCTTCGTGAATGGTCAGCATACCACCCAGGGCGGTACTCATCAGAGTGCCTTCAAGGAGCATATCGCCAGAACCATCAAGGAGTTCTACGGCAAGTATGAGTATGTCGACATCCGAAACGGACTGGTGGCTGCCATTGCACTGAACGTAGAGGAGCCGGTGTTTGAGAGTCAGACGAAGATTAAGCTCGGAAGTACCACAATGTCTCCGAACGGAGGCGAAACCATCAATAAGTATGTGGGCGATTTCCTGAAGAAGGAAGTAGATAACTATCTCCATATCCACAAGGATGTGGCTGAGATTCTGGAGAACAAGATCAAGGAGAGTGAGCGTGAGCGTAAGGCGATGGCTGGCGTTACCAAACTGGCTCGTGAGCGTGCCAAGAAGGCGAACCTTCACAACCGCAAGTTGCGCGATTGCCGCATCCACTTCAGCGATGCCAAGAACGAGCTGAAGGAGGCTAGTTCCATCTTCATCACCGAGGGTGATTCTGCCAGCGGAAGCATTACCAAGAGCCGCGACGTGAACACCCAGGCGGTATTCTCGCTGCGAGGCAAGCCGTTAAACTGCTATGGCCTGACCAAGAAAGTGGTTTACGAGAACGAGGAATTCAACTTGCTCCAGGCAGCCCTCGATATAGAGGATGGATTGGATGGATTGAGATATAATAAGGTGATTGTGGCTACCGATGCCGATGTGGATGGAATGCACATCCGCCTGCTCATCATCACCTTCTTCCTGCAGTTCTTCCCTGACCTCATCAAGAAGGGCCACGTGTATGTGCTTCAGACCCCATTGTTCCGAGTGCGCAACAAGCGAACCAAAATCAAGAACAAGCAGGCGGTGGCTGATGCCGATGCCAAGTTGGGCCCTAAGGAGAAGAAGGGCGATTTCATCACGCATTACTGTTACAGCGATGAGGAGCGACAGCAAGCCATTAGAAACCTTGGTCCTGACCCGGAAATCACCCGATTTAAGGGTTTGGGAGAGATTTCACCAGAGGAGTTTGCCCATTTCATCGGTCCGGATATGCGATTGGAGCAGGTTACGCTCCACAAGACCGATCAGGTGCAGAAACTCCTGGAGTATTATATGGGTAAGAATACGATGGAGCGTCAGAACTTCATCATCGATAACCTGGTGATAGAAGAGGATATTCCGGAGGAAGACTCAGCACCGCTGGATTAGAATTGATAGTCACGGGTTAACAAAAGGCTCGGATTTTTTAGGCACGGATTTTATTTTAGGCACGGATTACACGGAGGCTTGCGCCCTTGTATTCTTTTAGAAAAAATCCGTGTAATCCGTGCCTAAATTTATTCCTGGGAGTTAAATTTATTTCTGGGGGCTTAAAATTATCCCTGTGCCTAAAAAATAAAATAAGAATTTATGAAGAAATATCTATTTATAGCACTGGTAGCATTCCTGGCAGCAACTTCTGCCAGTGCCCAGCTGCGCATTAAGATGGGCAAGAACAGCCCGATAGAGAAGTTGGGAAGGGCTGAAATCGCCATTACCAACCTTTATGTGGATAGTGTGGATGAGAATAAGCTCGTAGAGGACGCCATCCGAGGCATGCTCGAAAAGCTCGACCCTCATTCTTCTTACGCTACAGCCAAGGAAACCAAGGCGATGAACGAGCCGCTGAACGGCAGTTTTGATGGCATTGGCGTGCAGTTTAACATGGTAGATGATACGCTCCTCGTTATCCAACCGGTTACGAACGGACCTTCCGAGAAGGTGGGAATCATTGCCGGCGACCGCATTGTGGCTGTAAACGATACTGCCATTTCGGGCGTCAAGATGAGCAAGGAGGAAATCATGAAGCGCCTTCGTGGTCCTAAGGGAACCACGGTGAATCTTACCATAGTGCGCCGTGGCATCAAGGATAAACTCATCTTCAAGGTAAAGCGCGATAAAATTCCGGTAACTACGATGGATGCGGCTTATATGATTCGTCCGGGAATCGGATACATCCGATTGGGAAGCTTCGGTCTGACCAGCTACAAGGAGGTGACTACGGCGATGGATTCGCTCAAGAAAGTGGGAATGAAAGACCTGATCTTCGACCTTGAGGATAATGGCGGCGGCTACCTTCAGGCTGCGGCTCAGATAGCCAACGAGTTCCTGCAGAAGGGAGATCTCATAGTTTATACCAGTGGTCGTGCAGCTCCCCGTCAGGAGTATAAGGCGCAGGCTAACGGAAGATGGCGCAAGGGTAAGGTGGTAGTGCTTACCAATGAGTTTACAGCTTCTGCCGCAGAGATTGTTTCCGGAGCCATCCAGGATCAGGACCGTGGAGTAGTGGTAGGTCGCAGAACCTTCGGCAAGGGATTGGTGCAGCGTCCGCTCACCTTCGATGATGGCAGCGAGATTCGCCTCACCATCGCCCATTATTATACGCCTAGCGGCAGATGTATCCAGAAGCCGTATAAGAAGGGAGACAGACTGGATTATGCGATGGATCTCGACAATCGCTACAAGCATGGCGAGTTCACCAACCAGGACAGCATCCACCTTTCTGACAGCTTGAAGTATTATACCTTGCGCAAGCACCGTGTGGTTTATGGTGGTGGTGGAATCATGCCAGATTATTTCGTGCCATTGGATACTACCAAGTACACCAAGATGCACCGTCAGCTGGCAGCCAAGAGCATCGTCATCAACCACAGCTTGAAGTTTATCGATGCGCATCGCAAGGAATTGAAGAGCCAGTATAAGGATTTCAACAAGTTCCTGGCAAACTACGAGGTTCCGTCTTCGCTCATCGATGCGATTATCGCTGAGGGCAAGAAAGAGAAGATAGAGCCGAAGGATGAGGCTGAATTGACTCAGACAAAGAAATACCTCGCCTTGCAGTTGAAGGCCCTTGTAGCAAGAGATATCTGGGATATGAGCCAATATTTCCAGGTTTGGAACGAGACGAACGAGATTGTTCAGCGTGCCGTGAAGCTGCTGACCACGGGGAAGTAACTATAGAAAATCGGCTGTTAACTGTTAACCTGTTAACCCGTGAGGTAATGAGATAAGAAAAGGTCGTGAGGTTTTTGATAGAACTTCACGACCTTTTTTGTGTGTTTATGGATTCTTTCCGAATTCATTTACTTCTTCTCATGCATGTGATCCCATTTCAGATAGATTCCAGCAAGGATGGTGCCCGAAATACTGTGCCAGGCACAGCTGATGGCGCAAGGCAATACGGCAAGAGGCTGGGCAGCGAAGAAGTTGCCCGCGAGAACCGTGGCAAGACCGGCATTCTGCATTCCCACCTCAATACTGATGGTACGCTTCTTGGCAGTATTGAAGCCCGCCAGCTTCCCGGCAAGCCAACCGAGACAGTAACCCAGGGTGTTGTGGCAGAAAACCACGGCAAAAGTCCAGAGGAAAAGCGATAAGCCACGAGCCACCAAGTCATCGTGAACCGTAGAAATCACACCTCCCACGATGATTGCCAAACACGTAACGCTGATGCCCGGCATCAGACTCTGGATGGTAGGGAAGCAATCCTTCTTACCATAGATATAATTCAAAGCGCAGCCGATGGCTACAGGGATAATCGTAACTATCAGAATGTTGATGAACATTCCCACAGCATCTATATGGATAATCTCGCCTGCCGTAATCTTCATCAGCAGCGGAGTCATTACTGGCGCAAGAATCGTAGAGGCGCAGGTCATTCCTACGGAAAAAGCCACGTCGCCATGGCAGAGATAACTCATGATGTTGCTTGATACTCCGCCCGGACAGCATCCCACCAGCAGGATTCCGAGCGCCAGGGCTGGATCAAGATGCCACACATGAACCAGGGTGTAAGCCACGCCCGGCATGATGATGAACTGGGCGCAGGCGCCGATGAAGACGTCCAGCGGGCGCTGAGCTAGAATCTTGAAGTCGTTGGTGGTCAAGGTCAAACCCATAGTGAGCATGATGATGCCAAGAATGACGGTTTGAGTAGTTCCGCGCACCCAGTCGAAGGTATGTGGGAAGAAGAATGTGAATACTGCTACACCTATTACGAATATAGAGGTGTAATTGGCCAGCAACTTGCTGAGCCCCTGAAAAAACTTTAGCATAATTCTATATCTTTTTAAAATCCTGATATTTCTCTCTTATTTGCGATCTCTTGGATGATTGTCTTTGACGATCTCTCTTCTTTCTCTCCTCTCCTCCTTCTTTCCTCGCTTTCAATATTGGGTGCAAAAGTACGTCTTTTCTACCGAATAAGCAAATTATTTAATAATTAAATATCAAATTATAACATTTTTATTGGTTCGAGCTTACGAATCTGCACGAATCTTCTTGGATTGTGCAAAATCTGAGGCAAAATAATTCGGCTTTTCTTCTTTAATTCCGCAACAAATGTGTAACTTTGCACCCATATTATCGATAATAGTCATAGAATGAACGAAGATTTTGATATAAGACAACAGACGGTTTCGCCTGCCGAAAAGGAATTCGAGAAAGCACTGCGCCCACTGAAGTTCTCCGACTTCAGCGGACAGAATGGCGTGGTGGATAATCTCGAAGTCTTTGTTGAGGCTGCCAAATATCGTGGCGAACCGCTCGACCATACCCTCTTGCACGGTCCTCCGGGATTGGGTAAGACCACATTGAGTAACATCATCGCCAACGAACTGGGCGTGGGCTTCAAGATTACATCAGGCCCTGTGCTCGATAAGCCGGGCGACCTGGCAGGAATCCTCACCTCCCTGGAGCCTAACGATGTGCTTTTCATCGATGAAATCCACCGCCTCTCGCCAGTGGTAGAGGAGTATCTCTATTCGGCGATGGAGGATTACCGCATCGACATCATGATAGACAAGGGGCCTTCGGCACGCAGCATCCAGATAGATTTGAATCCGTTTACCCTCGTGGGAGCCACCACCCGTAGCGGACTTCTCACGGCTCCGCTCCGTGCCCGTTTCGGAATCAATCTGCATCTGGAATACTACGACCCAGAGACGCTTCAGAAAATTATCAAGCGAAGTGCGATGCTCCTGCAGGTGCCGATAGAAGATGAGGCGGCAGTAGAAATCTCCCGCCGCTCGCGTGGAACCCCTCGTATCGCCAACTCATTATTGCGAAGAGTGCGTGATTTCGCCCAGGTGAAGGGCAACGGAACCATCACTTACGAGATTGCCCAGATGGCGCTCAAGGCACTGAACATTGACCAGTATGGCTTGGACGAGATAGACAACAAGATTCTCACCACCATCATCGACAAGTTCCGTGGAGGTCCGGTGGGCGTAAGCACCATTGCCACGGCTATCGGCGAAGATGGCGGTACCGTAGAGGAGGTTTACGAGCCGTTCCTCATCATGGAAGGCTTCATCAAGCGTACGCCACGAGGCAGAATGGCCACCAAGCTTGCCTACGATCATCTCGGCAGGAATCCGTATGGAAGCAACATCCTGCAGGGCGACCTGTTTGAATAAAGTTCGAATCTCAAAGTAATCTCAAAGTTCAAAGTAAAATGAGAATAGGAATATTTACGGGTACATTCGACCCATTTACGATAGGACATCAGAACATTGCGGAGCGTGCCCTGCCGATGTTTGACAAGCTCGTGATTGCAGTGGCGATGAGCAAGCTGAAACATGCGCAGGAGGAAATCTCGAAGCGTGTGGAGGATATCAAGGCTGTTTTCCCGAAGGAATGTGCAGAGCTGGTAGATGCGGAGGATGCATCCAAGGGCTACCGCCTTGAGGTGGTTGCCTACGATGACCTCACCATCGACCTGGCGCATCGCCTGGGAGCCAAGTTCCTGGTTCGCGGCGTTCGTTCAGCCAAGGATTTCGAGTACGAGCGAGAGCAGGCGGATATCAACAAGCAGTTGGGCGGCGTAGAAACCATCCTGCTGTTTTCCGACCCAAGATACAGCAGCATCAGCTCAACGCTGGTTAGGGAATTGAGATTCTTCGGAAGAGAAGTAGATGAATTTTTACCAAAAATAAAATAAAAATAGGAGGAAGAAGCGTATGATAACATACAATGTAGATGGCGTGAAAATGCCAAAGATCAAGAAGCGTGATACGAGTGCCTGGATTCGCAAGGTAGCTGCCTCTCATGGCCGCAAGGTGGGTGAGATTGGCTATATGTTTGTAGATGACGAGAAGATTCTCGAAGTGAACAATGAGTATCTGGGTCATGATTACTATACCGATGTCATCACCTTCGATTATGATGAGGATGATGTGATTAACGGCGACATCGTGATTTCGCTCGATACGGTCCGCACCAATGCCGAGCAGTTTGGCAAGACCTACGATGATGAGCTTCACCGCGTCATCATCCATGGCATCCTGCACCTCTGCGGAATTAACGACAAAGGTCCGGGAGAGCGTGAAATCATGGAGGAGAACGAGAACAAGGCACTAGCCCTGCTCGAAGGTGCTTCGATATTGAAGAAGTAAAGCCCTTCGATATTGGGAAGCCATTCCTTTGATGTTGGAATTAAGTTTCCAATATTTAGAGATACATTCCCTCTTCGGATTTCTCGGGCGAAGTATAGAAAATCAGCTGTTAACTGTTAACCTGTTAACTTTTGATGGTCAAGATGAACAGTTAACTCTTAATGTGGTTCATGAAGCGGGCTGAAGGCCCAGCAAGCTCTTAGCCCAGGGCAACACCCTGGGTACAAGGAAGATATAACGGATTCGCCCTGTAAGGGCAAAAGCTTTCATATACGAGGCTTTTGCTCCTGCAGGGCGTTTTGCTTTATTCTATCGCCTTGATTCTTTCCCGGCATTCTTTCAATATTTCTTTCAGTTCCTCCACGGTAGTGGCTCTCAGCATGGCGATTCTCGTCTGGCGAAAATCGGGAATGCCTTTGAAGATAGGGGAGGCAGCAAGATGGCGACGGGTGTGGAGAATGCCTCTGTACTCGTCGATGCGCTCCACGTTGATGCGAAGCTGCTCCTCCAGAAGGTCAATCTTCTCATCCACGGTTAATGGGGCTGCACCCGTATTGTCCAGGTAATCACGTATTTCCTTGAAGATCCAAGGTCTTCCGAAGGTGGCGCGGCCAATCATCACCGCATCTACGCCGTAACGCTCAAAAGCAAGCTTGGCTTCTTCCGGGGTTGTAATGTCGCCGTTGCCGATGATAGGAATATGGATGCGGGGGTTGTTCTTCACCTCACCTATGAGGCTCCAGTCAGCTTCGCCCGTATACATCTGGCTTCGGGTTCTGCCGTGGATGGTGAGTGCCTGGATTCCGCAATCCTGTAGCTGCTCGGCAAGCTCGGTGATGATGAGGTTCTCGCAATCCCAACCCAGTCGGGTTTTCACGGTTACGGGCACGTTTACCGCCTTCACCACCTCTCTTGTAATATCCAGCATCAGCGGAATATTGCGGAGCATTCCGGCTCCCGCACCCTTTCCGGCAACCTTCTTCACCGGACAGCCGAAGTTAATATCAATCACATCCGGCTTCGCCTGTTCCACAATCTTGGCAGCTTCCACCATATCCTCGGTGGTGCGACCATAAATCTGAATGCCCACAGGGCGCTCCTCATCGCTTATTGTAAGTTTGCTGACTGTGCTCTTGATGCTTCGCACCAAGGCTTCTGCCGATACGAACTCAGTATAAACCATGGCAGCTCCGAATCGCTTGCAGAGCATGCGAAAGCCAATATCCGTTACGTCTTCCATCGGAGCGAGGAAGAGGGGCTGAGGCCCAAATTCTATATTACCTATTTTCATCGTTTTTATAAGGAGTTAAAGGAGTTAAGGAGTTAAAGGAGTTAAGACAAATGCTTCGTAAATGATAATCCTTGATAATCCTTCTCCGAAATTTCGGCTGCAAAATTACATCTTTTTTTTGATATTGCCAAAGAGTTACTTCAAAAGATGATACATTCCTCCTGCCAGGGTGCGGATGATTCCCTTCATTTCCATCTGGAAGAGGAGGGAAGTGAGGCGGGAGATGTCGATGTTCGATTTCACGCTGATGATGTTGATCTGCAAGTCGTTGGTCTTCGAGAGGATGCTGACGATGAGCTCCTCTTCGGGTGATAATTCCGGAAAGAGGCTGCGCTCGATGCCCTGCTGCTTGGCTCTCATCAGGGTGGCGTCATCCTGCCAGCGCATATCCTTCACGAAATCCTCGGCACTGGTGATGAGCGTGGCGCCGTTGTTGCGAATCAGGTTGTTGCAGCCCTCGCTGTAGTAATCGCCTATCCTGCCCGGAAAGGCGAAGACATCCCTGCCGTAGGATTGCGAAATATCGCAGGTGATGAGGCCTCCGCCGTGAGCAGCACTCTCTATTAGGATGCAGGCATCCGACATTCCTGCCACAATTCGGTTGCGGCGCACGAAGTTGATCTTATCTGCATTCGTACGGGTAAGAAATTCGGTGAGCAAACCGCCTTGCTCTATCATCTTAGCCGCCGTCTCCCGGTGCTGACGTGGGTAGAGGTCGTCGAGACCATGAGCCAGAACGCCCACGGTTTCATAGCCGCTGGCGAGCGCCTGTCTATGAGCCACGATATCCACACCATAAGCCAGGCCGCTCACTATCAAGACACGAGGGGAGAGCTGCTTCAAATCCGTAATGAAGCGGCGGATAAGGTCTTCGCCGTAAGGGGTGCAGTGGCGGGTTCCCACGATGTTGATGATTCGCTGCTGATTCAGGTTGGCGTTGCCTTTATAGAAGAGCATGAGCGGCGCATCATCGCAATCCTTGAGTCGTTGCGGATAACGTTCGTCGTTCATCGTTATCGGTTCGATACCATATCTTATGTCGTATTCCAGTTCTTCTTCGGCGCGTTTTCGGGCCTCGTCGCAGTTTTGGATAGCGTTTACGAGTTTATCCGAGGCATCGGGGAGGATGTCTCTAAGGTTATTCTTATGCTCAAGGATGAGCGTGGCGGAGCCCACCTTTCTATATAGTTCCAGCATTCCCGCAAGGCTGAAGTAATTCAGCCTTGTTAAGAGTATAGTATTTAATATTTCCTGTTGGTCAGCCATAATCTTAAAAATAATTAGTTATCTCTTCAAGTATTCATACCCAATCCTGCACCTCAGGCATTCCTTCCTGTCGCAGTATTCCTTCTTCAGCTGGATAAGCGCCTGGCTATCCCCGGCATTCTCCACCTCCAGGCCACACTGCTGCCACATCCTTACTATGTGGTTATTCTCCGCCTTCAGCTCCTCCAGGAAATCGAAGGCGCGGTCGCAGTATTTCTCCTCACCCCGGTGCCTGCCGTAGGCAAAGAGGATAGGGACCACGGTGTTGATGATGAGCAGATTGAGCGAGAAAGGGGAGAGATGCTTCTCGTTACGGATGCTCGTGCTGCCGAAGGTATAATGGGTTTCCCAATACTCCGTAACGCTGGTTGAGAGCACCTGCTTCGCCTCCTTCACCGTGCTTGCCCCGAGCAGCTGGCTCAGCCCCGCACGGCGGTTATAATAAAGATTGGCTAACTGCGAGATGCGGATGTGAGGGAAGTTCTGCGGGCGCAGGCGCAGGAAGCGCCACTGCTTGTAATCCATCGGCTGCAGCGAGAATTTATGCGAGAGATAGAGATATTCGTTCCTCAATCGGGAGAAATAGCCGTCGTTCAGCGCGTCTTTCTGATATCTTTCGGGAATGGTGTTCAGTTCCAGCAGTCCGGCTTGCCCCAGAAAGATGGCTTCTATCTGGAAGAGGTCGTCGCGGTGATGATCTACGGCTCTCAGCGGCAGATGGTAAGCCCACTGCTCGAACGCATCACCGTTGATTCCGAACCCGTAGTTGCGCGCCAGGGTCACGAAGTAGGCGTTCTCCCAATCGCCGTTACATTGCTTTACGCGCGCCTCTATTGCATCGGTTTTCTGCGATAAGCGCTCGGTTTGCAGGGCGCTCATCCAACTGTGCACGGTGAGGCGGGTGAGCGATGGGATGATCTGGTAGCAGGGAGGATACTGGTCGATGCTCAGCAGCTCCTGATAATGCTTCGATACGTTTTCGGGGATGTCGAGCTGCAACTGCACGAGGGGCTCGCCTTTCGAGTTCTTGGCTTCTACATCGATGGTTCCGCAAACGTGCAGGATAACGTTGTCGTAGCGTTCATCCTTGTCATGTCCGTGTACATACCAGTCGCTTGCCTTGTCGTGAATCTCCACGTTTCCCACCCATAGGGTACCGTTGAGTTTGATTTTGGCATTGAAGAAATCGGGCCCTGCATTGCGGTTGTGCAGTCCGGGGTCAATAACTTCCACAGCCTGGTGCCAGGTGGTGGTGAGTGGGGTGAGTGGGAATAGCTTGTGCTTCCACACGTAGTGAAGGAGTTGCTCCATAATTGTTCGGCTTTATTAGGGTTATAAGATTGCCTCTTTCGGAACGCAAGTTCTAATGCTTGACCTTGGCGGATGCAAGTTCTTCGCTCGTGTGCGGAAGGGGGGTATTGAAAAATCAGCTGTTAACTGTTAACCTGTTAACCTTGGGATGAGAAATATTTCTCGAATGCCTTGTCGTAATCCTCGCTGTTGCCCAGCTTGCCGTTGATGAGGCAGACGAGTTCTACGGTTGCCTTGAGGCAGAGCTTCTCGTCGCTGGCACGGAAGATGTCCTGATGGAAGACGTATCTCACGCCCTGCTTCTCCAGCCACAGGCGCGAAAGGAATTCATCATCGCATTGCAGCGGAACCTTGTACTGCAGGTTCATTCTCGCCACCACAGCATCCACACCCTTGTTGTGCATTTCGGCAAAGCTGAGGCCGCATTCCTTCAGGAAGAGATGGCGGGTATGCTCCATGTAGTGCAGATAGTTGGCGTTGTTCACGATGCCCTCAATATCGCACTCGTAATCCCTCACTTCCATCTTTGTCTCGAATATGTATTTGCTCATCATTTTCTATTTTTTAGTTACTAAATGAGGCTAAAAGCCCTAAATCACTGCAAAAATAACCAAAATTTTCTATTTATTATTATAATAACAAGGATTTTTCAAGGTTTTTCGAAGAAAAATGTGTATTTTTGCATAAAAAAAGCTGCACTCGGCAATTTGAAAGCAAGCTTTCATTGCGCTCATTTGCATTTTTTTTGCCGAATAGAACAAAAAGTAAGAACAAATAAAATTTAGATAAAGATGAAAATTGCTTTGATCGGCTACGGAAAGATGGGACACATGATCGAGGAGATCGCCCTGCAGCGTGGCCACGAAATCGTATGTAAGATTGACGTGAATAACCCTCAAGACATCGACAGCCCGGAGTTCTGCTCTGCCGATGTTGCCATTGAGTTTACCAACCCTACTGCCGCCTACGGCAACTATCTGAAGGCTTTCTCACACAACGTGAAGGTGGTTTCAGGTTCTACAGGTTGGATGAAAGACCATAAGGAAGACGTGGAGAAACTCTGCGCCGACGGTAAGCAGACCCTCTTCTGGGCCTCTAACTTCAGCATCGGTGTGGCTATCTTCTCTGCCGTAAACCGCTATCTGGCTAAAATCATGAACGGATTCCCACAGTACTCAGTATGCATGCAGGAAACCCACCACGTTCATAAGCTCGATGCGCCATCAGGTACAGCCATCACCCTTGCCGAGGAAATTATCGACAATATCAACCGTAAGAAGGATTGGAAGCGTGGCGTTACCTACTGGACAGAGGATGGCCATCACGATGAGGGCGATGCAAACATCACCGATGAGGATTTGGTTATCAACTGCGTACGCGATGGTGAGGTTCCTGGAATCCATGCCGTGATGTACGACAGCGATGCTGATATGATTACCATCGAGCACAGTGCCCACTCACGCAAGGGCTTTGCCCTGGGAGCCGTTCTCGCAGCTGAGTTCACAGCCAACCATTCTGGTTTGCTCACCACATCAGATTTATTTAAGTTCTAAATCAGGAATCTCGGAAATATGATTTCTTGAAACAGGATTTCTCCTGAAATTAAGAAAGAAAAAATATGATTGACAAGCAGAAACAAAACCTTAATATGAAGGTGCAGTGGGCGAAGTTCGCAGTGGTTCTCGCCCTCTACCTCCTCTTCCTGATATGGGTGGAGAGCTGGCTGGGACTCATTGTGGTTCCGTTCATCTTCGATGTTTACATCACCAAGAAGATTCACTGGCAGTGGTGGAAGGATGAGGAAGGTCCTATCCGTTTCATCATGAGCTGGGTAGATGCGCTCGTGTTCGCACTCGTAGCGGTTTATTTCATCAACCTCTTCTTCTTCCAGAACTATGTGATTCCGTCTTCCTCTCTCGAAAAGAGTCTCCTTACGGGCGATTATCTCTTCGTGAGCAAGGTAAGCTACGGCCCTCGCATTCCTGAAACTCCGCTCACCATGCCGCTCACCCAGCACACCATGCCGCTGGTCAACGTGAAGAGCTACGTGGAGTGGCCTCACTGGGATTACCGCCGAGTAAAGGGATTGGGCAACGTGAAGCTCAACGACATCGTGGTGTTCAACTATCCTGCCGGCGACACTCTCTGCAACGAGGAGCGCTATCAGGCTAATGATTACTATCAGATGGTTTATTCCATCGGCGACCAGATATTGGAGCAGAACGGCCAGCAGCAGGATGTTCGCGTGCTGAACCCATTGCAGCAGCGCCATTACTTCGAAAAAGTGTATGCTGCCGGTAGAAACTACATCGCCAGCATGCCGGGCGAATATGGCGACATCATCAGCCGTCCTACCGACCGTCGCGAGAACTACGTGAAGCGCTGCGTGGGTTTGCCGGGACAGACCCTGCAGATCAAGAACCGCATCGTTTATCTTGACGGCAAGGCGAACAAGGAGCCTGATAATGTGCAATATACCTACAAGATGAAGCTCAAGGGCGAGTTCCCTATCGACCTTGCCGATGAGCTGGGAATCACCAACGAAGACCTGCTGATGTATAATCAGAGCGGCGTGATTCCACTCACCAAGAAGGCTTATCTAGCTCTGAAGGCGAACAAGAACCTGGTAGAGAGCATCTCCATCAACACCGATGCAAGATACGGCGACCTGTATCCGCTCAACGCCTACACCGGCTGGACATGCGATAATTACGGCCCTGTATGGATTCCGAAGAAGGGCAAGAGCATCGCTCTGACGCTGAAGAACCTGCCTGTATATGAGCGTTGCATCAAGGTTTACGAGGGCAACGACCTCAAGGTAGATAGCAAGGGCAACATCTTCATCAACGGCAAGCTGGCGAAGAGCTACACCTTCAAGCTCGATTACTACTGGATGATGGGTGACAACCGCCACAACTCAGCCGACAGCCGCTACTGGGGCTTCGTGCCAGAGGATCACATCGTGGGCAAGCCAATCTTCATCTGGTGGAGCCACAGTCCTGACCATCCAGGCTTCTCAGGCATCCGCTGGAACCGCCTGTTCAACTTCGTAGATAACATCAAGTAACAGAAGTTTTTGAAATCAAGAAAGCAAAGATAGATTTGAAAATCGCAGTTAAGTTCCTAATAGCTTTAGGCTTGTCGCTGCTCCTGGTATGGGTGGTGCGAACCTATGCCTTCACTGTCTTCACGGTGCCTGCGGGAGGTCTTCCCCCGCAACTGAAAGCTGGCAACCGGGTGATAGTGAATAGGATTGACTGCGATTTTTTCAATCGTGGCGATGTGGTTGTGTTCCGTGATTCCGTCACGTATCAGCGCCGCAACCAGCGCCGCAAGATAGTTGCTGAGGCTTATTTCATAGGTAGGGTAGAGAAGCAGCCGGGCGATACGATTCTCATCGATACGGTGAAGTATATCATTCCTACGGTGTGCTGTAAGCGCTGCGGTTGCAAGGATTGCCGCTTCTATCTGCTGAAAACGCCTACCGGGCAGCAGGTGGTGCATAAGCATCAGATGATAGGCAAGGCGTATAAGCTGTTTTAAACGTAAAGAGTAATCATAAAGTTCAAAGTTCAAATCTCAAAGTTCAAAGTAAATTGAAAGCCCTTCTTTCTTCCACATATTTCGGTCCCATCCAGTGGTATCAGAAGCTGAACCGCTACGATGAATGCCTGATAGAGCGCCACGAGAGCTTTATCAAGCAAACCTATCGTAACCGTATGATCATCCCTACCACCAACGGCCCCCTCTCGCTCACCATTCCCACCAATCACGACATCTCCCTGTCGATGAAGGACATCCGCATCTCCGACCACGCCAACTGGCGCCACGTCCACTGGAATGCGCTCCTCTCCGCCTACGGCGAGAGCCCTTTCTTTGAATATTACCAGGACGACATCCGCCCCTTCTTCGAGAAGAAATACGAGTTCCTCTTCGATTTCAACATGGAGACTACTGAGAAGATGATAGAGCTCCTCGACATCCGTCCGAAGATTTCGATCACCGAAGCCTATATTCAGAGTAAAGAACTGAAAGAAGAGGATGAAATCAAGGATTTCCGCGATGCTATTCGCCCAAAGAAGCCGCTCCCTGATGCAGAATTCGCTCCCCAGCGCTATTACCAGGTTTACGAGCAGAAATACGGTTTCCAGCCGAATATGAGCATCCTGGACCTCCTCTTCAATGAAGGAAACGAGGCGATATTCTACCTATAAATAATAAGGTAGAGTATCGCCTCGCAGTTTTTTGCAGCCTTTAACAGCCTTCTCACACCCTTTAGTAAAAAAAACTAAGTCATAGCTTTCTATCCCCAAACTCATAGTTTTTTGCCTCGTAACTCATTGTCCTTCATCTTTTTCAGCCTTCTATTAAGACCTCCCGTTGTCATCAATGATGCCTAGGCTCGGTCTTCATAGATGCCCTCTCATCCCCCTCATTATCCGCATCAGGAGTTAACAGGTTAACAGTTAACACCCCAAAAATGCATACTCCCCCTCCCACACATATATAAAAATAAGTATATATATATATTTAATATAATAAGGTACGCAAGGGGGAAGTAGGAAAAAACAGCTGTTAACTGTTAACCCTGTTAACCCCTGCTGCTCCCAGATGCTCTTTTAGGAAATTTAAACAAGTATGCTTGGTGGGTTCATCGAAAAGCCGTACTTTTGTACCCGACTATAACAACATCAAACAAAATACAACATAAAAACAATAATAACAACATAAAATGAAAAAACTGAAATTCCATATAGTAGGTCTTACCCACAACGACGTGAAGGGTCGTGAGGTAGAATATGCCAGGGAGGCAGAGGGCAGAACCATCTGCCTCGTGCCCGATGACGCCAACCCCTTTGATATGCTGGCAGTGAAGGCTTACGACAAGCAGCTTTTCATCGGCTATGTCTCAGCCCTGGAGGGCGAGGACGTAAGAGCCCTCATCATCGCCCGGAAGGGCAGGAACCTGCGCACCCGATGCCTGGGAAGCAACAGCAAGGAGGGAGCCGATGAGAAGTCGGGACTCCAGCTGGTTGTGGAGGCGCGCGTGGACGTCTCAGAGCAGGAGATAGAGCAGGCACGTAGGGAAATCTATGATGACAGAATCTATGACGACTGGCACTATTCCGGACCCATTCTGCCCATCGACAAGCTGACCCGTTTCAGCGATTGCACCATGATGCTGGAAGGCGTCATCAACGACATCATCAGCATTCAGGAGCAACTCTCACGGGATTCAGATTCTTCTCGTGATTCAGATTCTTTTCGTGATTCAGATTCTTCTCGTGATTCAGATTCCGCAGATGCCGATAAGAATCCCCTTGATGCCGATTCCCGGTCGGCGCTGGAGGCAGAGCTGCGCGACAACCTGGAAGAGGCTAGGGAGCGGCTCAGCAGCTTCATGGAAATACAGCGAAGCGATTATTCGCGCGAGATGACGCAGACGAGAAACCGCATTCTCAACAACCTCGACCTCATAGACGATGAGGAAATCCATCGCATGGGCGAGCAACTGTATACGGAGATGGGATTCATTACCAGTTCAGCTTATCGTGAGCGTGCAGCCCAGTCTTTCTTCGTAGAAGCGCCTATCGCCCTCAAGCAGAAGCAGACGGGCGCCTACGACTATAAGGACCAGCTGGACGCCATAGAACAGCAGCTGCACGCCTTCCCATATTCGCTCTATCCCACGTTCAAGGCCGACCCGGTAGATTTCCTCCGCCAGGTATTCTATAAGCGTGTGCCCCGCAAGATGATGCTCCAGCTGTTCTCGGGCATCGTACTGATGATTATGAACGGCAGGGTGAGCGATGTGAAGCAGTGGGGCAAGCACGGCAACGAGGAGGCGCTGCTGGCGATGAAGTCGGTGGGGAAGAGGCTTTCGGGCTCCGAGCGCAAGAAGAAACTCTGGGTGCTGGTGGATGAAGCTATCCTGGGAATGGCGTCTTATCATAAGCCAAGTACGGGTAAACTTCTGCTAAAAAGCCAATCCGACTGGTATCCTGTATTCCGTATGCTGAATGATTGGGGGATTTATGATTCTGACAGTCAGACAGCCTTCTGCGATTATCTGGAAAAGCAATATGAGGAATTGGATAAAGGGAGCGATGAGTTGGCTCCCTGCTGCAAAAGGAAGGATCTTACGCAAGCTGCAGCGCCTATGTTTGAAAGACATGATGCGCTGGAGTGGGGGCGTCTTCATCCGAAGAAATGGAATGTAAGGTCCGACAAGTTCAACCATTATTGCGACATCGTTGATGCCTTCAAGAAACTCATGCAAGAACAAGCCCTGCTGGAACATCTGATCCTGGAGGATCTTCTGCCGAGCAAAAAAGACGAGGAAGATGATGAGGATACTGAAGATGAAGATTGGTTCGATAAAGATTGATGATCTGCGTAGTATGTTTTCTTAGGTGGTTCAAGTACGCCCTGAAAGGGCAGAAGCTCCCAGCCCAGGGCAACGCCCTGGGTAATTACGGACGCAAGCCTGTCGCCCTGTAAGGGCAAAAGCTTTCAAGTACCAGGCAATTAACAAAGCTTTTGCCCTTACAGGGCGCATTGTTAAATGCTAGCATACCCAGGGCGTTGCCCTGGGCTGGGAGCTTCTGCCCTTTCAGGGCGTATGGGGCAAGCTCTTCTTTTTCTGATTGCGAAAACCAGGCTCTTCTTCCTGATAGTATGAACCAAGCTCTTCTTTCCAAATCTTGTGAATCTTGCTCTTTTCCTAAAACTATTATACCTCTTTTATACCGCTTTTCTCCTCTTTTATACCATTTCGCCTTGCTTTTATACCTTTACAATCTTATTTTCCCGGACGCTTGGAAACGCTTCTTTTATTCCTTATTTTTGCACTGCTTTTCCGAACGGTTGAGCGGCGGGAGCCTATCTCTCGTCTTGTTTTAATTTAAATTTTTGTTATCATGTCAAATTTTAGTAAGATCTCTTTTGAGGAGTGTAAGCAGATGAGCAGCCGTCTCATCGCCATGAACCCTAACCGCAATGCGAACATGGGTAAGATTTCCTCTTATCTTCTCGATTACTACACCGAGCTTACCAAGCAGCCTTGGCTCTGCACCCTCGTGGGGCAGATTCGTGACCTCACCGCCAAGCAGAACCAGATGCTGCAGCAGGCGGCTGATGCGGTAGATGCCTCTCAGTATGCTAACGAGGATGACCTTGCCTTCGCCATCATCAAGAAGCAGGAGGAGGTGAAGGCAGGTGAGACCTTCAAGCAGCTCGACAAGCAGATTTCTGCACTCAAGAAGCAGTTGCCATTCCGCTCTCCTCATTACTTCCACTTCCTCGATGACCATCGTGCCCAGAAAACCATCGACCCGGAGGCTTTCACCTTCCAAACCACCGTGGACATCGACAACCCGGAGGAGGTGGAGACGGCGGTAAAGAATGCCCTGCTGCTGAACGGAATGTTTGATGATCCTGCCGAGAAGCTTTTCAGAGAGAAGATTTTCTCTGCCGATGACATCGAGCTTTGGAAGGGAAAAGTGCTTCACGTGGAACGTTCGGCACGTAACAAGGCGCACATCGATATCCGTATCCCGGTAGGAATGACCATCGCTGAGGCTCAGAGCGCCTTCTGCAAGCTCATTCATACCACCGAGGACCCTAGCTGCGTTACGCCCGAGCGCATCATCTTCATCACCGATGCCGTGAGCCAGATCTATACTGCCGACGACTGGTACAAGCGACTGGATGAGGAAGCCGTGGCAGAATATCGTGAGGCTTACAGAAAGAGAGGACTGGATATTGACGGTCGTCCGCTGGATGTAGATTCTGCCCAGGTAAGAGCATCCCAGAATCCATATTCATCTCAGAAGTCATCTTCTCAGAATTCCTCTTCTCAGAGCTCTTCTTCTTCCTCTGCTCCAACCGTAGATTTCCAACCCATCGAGAGCGAGGAGGAGAAGGCGAGAAGGGCTGCCAATGCCGTGCTGTATGAGCAGACCTACGATGGCGTTCCTTACGAGGAGATTGTGAAGGCGCTGGTGGATCTGATGGGCGGTGCTCCTGCCCATGGCAACCGCAACAACTTCATCTATCGTGAAGCCTGTCTGCTCAGATACATCTGCAACAGCGAGGCGGCTTGGATTAAGCAGGTAATCGAAATCTTCGGCGAAGACGAGGCGAAGGCGTTCGCCTCTGTAGAGAGTGCCTGCAAGGTGGCTCAATCCTCTGAAATGCCCCAGCTCGTGAAGCAGGCTGTGGAACTTGCCCGCAAGAATTATCTCGCCAAGCAAGCCACTGAGAAGGCGGGAATCTACGCTGATGTTCCCCCTCAGATGCCTGCCCGTTTGCCTAAGCTCATCAAGCTGCTCACCAGCAAGGTGCCGGATGATTTCAAGGCGCCTGTGGCGATGGCGGTCTTCCCTCCGCTGGCTGCTCATCTCAAGGGCGTCAACTTCCGCTACATCGACAATCAGGTGCATGAGGCGGCGATGATGAACCTGCTCGTAGCACCTATGTCGTCAGGCAAATCGGCGGTAAACGGACCTATCAACAGCATCATCGAAGACCTGGTGCAGATGGATAAGGTGAACCGTCAGAAGGAGCAGGAATGGAAGGACGAGGTGAACACCATGGGCGACAACAAGAAGAAGCCGGTGCGTCCGGAAGACATCTGCATCCGCATCGTTTCGCCCGATCTTACCCGTGCTGCCTACATCCAGCGTCTGGACGATGCGCAGAAGGCTGGCGATGCCTATCTCTACTGCAAGATGGACGAGGTAGATATGCTCAAGAAGTTCAATGACCCTAGCCAGCTGATTCGTCTCTGCTGGGACAATTCAGAGGACGGTCAGGAGCGTGTGGGCACCAAGAGCGTCACTGCCCGTGTGAAGACCCGTTTCAACTGGAATGCTTCCAGTACCATCGCCGTTACCCAGAAGTTCTTCTCGGTTCGTGAGGTGGCTGATGGAGCCGTGAGCCGCCTGTCGCTTGCCACCATCTTCCGTTCAGAGTTTGCTCCTTGTCCGGTTGTGGGGGAATATGATGCGCAGTTCAAGTCGCAGCTGGCTCCTTACATCCATCAGCTGAATGCCACCAGCGGTTTCAAGGAGTGCAGGAAGGCTCGCCAGCTTATCGAGCGCCTGGGCAGTGAGCTCATGGAGCTGGCTCAGCTGGCTTACAACAAGCCTTACGCCGAGTTTGCCAAGCGTGGTTTGGCGAATGGTTTCCGCAGGGCGATGGTGCTCTATCTGGCGAATGGCGAGAAGTGGGAGAAGGCGATAGAGGATTTCATCGTATGGAGCGTGAAGTATGATTTGTGGTGCAAGATGCGTTTCTTCGGCAATCAGATGCAGGAGGCGATAGATGCAGACAACCGTTCTATCTATCATGCATCCGGTGTGAGCAATCTTCTGCTCTTCGTTCATGATACTTTTGACAAGGCTGAGATTCAGGAAGTCTGCATGGTTCATGGCACCAAGACCAAGCTTGCCGTCCTCCTGTGCACCTGGAAGAAGCGTGGCTTCATCGTGAAGAACGAGGACGGCACCTTCTCGAAGACGGCTAAGTTCATCGGCAAGTATGGGCATTATGGAACGCCGGGAATGGCAGCGTAAGGCTAGTAAAGAAAGGGTGTGTCAAAAGTCCAAGACACACCCTCTCTTTCGTTTTTTCATCGATTTTCTTCATCGGATTACGCTGAGCAAACGGAACATTCTTTCTTCATCGGATTACGCACGGAATTTAAACGGATTTGGCCTTACGGCCATTAAGACTCGCACATTAGCGTTCCAGCTTTAGGGGGTGCTACGACCGTCAGGTCGAGTTTTCGTTTAAAATCCGTGTGCAATCCGATGAATAACGACACATCCTCCTACATTTTTGCAGCACGCCCTGAAAGGGCAGAAGCTCCTAGCCCAGGGCAATCGCCCTGGGAACCATGGCAGCACGTCTGTCGCCCTGAAAGGGCAAAAGCTTTAAAAATACCGCCTTTTTGTAACATCTCTGTAAAGGTTCTTGACCTTCATCAAGAAATCGAGGCTTTTTGAATCTTTTCTCCTAAAAAGTTTGTGTGCGAACACAGAAAGTTGTATCTTTGCATCGGAATTAAGAAAGAAGGATAAAAGATTAGTAATTTCAGAATACGAAAGGTATTGATTATAAGGGATTAGGATAGAAAAGTCAGGATAAGAAAAAGGTTAATGATTGATTTCAGGATAAGAGAGGTATTAGAAATAAGGTAAAGATTGAAAATAGGGTAACATTGAAAGATTGTTAAGAAAAGGATAATATTGAATTTAAAGTAAAGAAAGGGAAAAGTTATGTTAGTATTAGGTATTGTTTTCGCAGCAGTAGTAGCATTTGCTGCAACAGTAGGCGCAGCTAGCAACAAGCTTGCTTAAGCTGCCAGTGAAGTAAGGAACTTTAAAAGTTCAGAAACAGTAATTGAAGCAAAGTAGGAAGCCAATATGGGCTTCCGAGATGGAGAAGGAGAGCCAATGGGGCTTTCCGGAATGAGGGAGCAGATGATGCTCCTTTTTTTGTTTAACATTAAAACATCAGACATACATTATATATAAAAGGAAATCGGGTTGGTTAACAGGTTAACAGTTAACAGCCCGATTTCTTTGTTTCTACCCCTATTCGAGGATGTTTTCTAACTGTATGGTTGAAACGGGCTGAAAGCCCAAAAACTCCTAGCCCAGGGCATGTGGGGGCATTGCCTTCTGCCTTTCCAAAAATTACTTGAAAATCAGGGTGGTGAGCCTGTCTTTGTCAAACAGTTCCTGAGCCACGGCTTGTATCTGGGCGGCGGTAATCTCATCCACCTGCTCGTAGAGGCGGTCAACGTTCTTCTCCCAGCCATAGTGCAGGAAGCTCTTGCCGAAGTCGAGGGCGAAGTTCTCGCGGTTGTCGCAAGCCACGCCTATCTGGCCCTTAATCTGTTTCTTGGCAGCCTTGAGCTGCGCATCGCTCAATGGCTTCTGCATGAACTTATCCAGCTCCTTGCGAACCAGACGGAGGCAGCGTTTCACATCGTGCTCATCGCATCCGAAATAGATGCTCCAGGTGCCCGTGTCGCCATAAGCCACCATCGTGCTTTCTACGGTGTAAACCAATCCGTTGTGCTCTCTGAGGGCGAGGTTCAGTTTGGCGTTCATACCCGGTCCGCCCAGCATATTGTTGAGCAGATAGAGCGGCATTCGGCGGTCGTCGTTCACATCGTAAGCGCGGGTTCCAATCATCACGTGAGCCTGATGCGTATTCTTCTGCATCACGATTGTCTGGCCAGCAACTTTACTTTGAACATTGAACTTTGAGCTTTGAACTTTATGATTTGCATCGCCTGCTTCCATTTCTTCCGTAGGTGTTTCGCCAGTAGGCGTTCCTTCTGTAATCCTTTCTTCCGTAGGCGTTTCGGCGGATTTGCAATCCGCCGAGCAAGCAAGCTCTCGGCCTTTTGGGCACTCTCCCAAAGCCTTCTGGATAAGCTTCACCAGTTTCTTGAAATCGATATCCCCATAAGCGAAGAATATCGCATTATCCGGTCGGTAAAGTTTCCTTGTGAAGCGTAGCGCATCCTCCGTCTTGAAAGCCCGAACCTGCTCGGCTGTGCCCAGGATATTATGCCCCAGCGGCGAACCCTTGAAGAGGATATTCTCGAATTCATCGTAAATCAGTTCGGCAGGCGAATCGTTATAGCTCTCTATCTCATCGCAGATTACCTCCACCTCCTTATCTATCTCCGCCTGCGGATAAACCGAGTGGAAGACGATGTCGGAAAGCAGGTCCACGGCCCTTGCGATGTGCTCCTTCAGGATGGCGGAGTAATACACCGTGCCCTCCTTATTGGTGTAGGCATTCAGGTCGCCGCCCACACTCTCCAGACAGTTGAGTATGTGCCAGGCTTTTCTGCGTTCGGTGCCCTTGAAGGTGACGTGCTCGCAGAAGTGAGCCAAGCCTTCTTCGCCCGGTTCCTCGTTGCGGGTACCGGCGTTTATCTGATAGCCGCAGTACACCACCTTGCTATCCGATGGCAGGTGGATGATGCGGAGTCCGTTGTCTAATGTATAAGTATTGTATTTCATTTCAAGGTGCAAAGTTACATTGAAAATGTAATTTATCCAAAATATTGGGCATTTATTTTGCATTATCGCCAAAAAGAATTATCTTTGTCCCCAAAAAAATATAAATAGAGACATAAAACAATGCGTAAGGTTATAGGAATAGGAGAGACCGTGCTTGACATCATCTTCAAGAACGGCAAGCCGATAGAGGCAGTACCGGGTGGCTCATCGTTCAATGCAGTCATCTCGTTGGGACGTGCGGGCGTGAACGCTTCGTTTATCAGCGAGGCGGGCAACGACCGTATTGGTGAGTATGTGATTCAGTTTCTGAGAGATAATGGGGTGAATGCCGACAATGTGAGCATCTTTCCGGAATCGAAGTCGCCGCTCTCGCTGGCGTTCCTCGACGAGAACAACAATGCCGACTACATCTTCTACAAGGACCATCCCCACGACCAGCTGGAGTTTGCCACTCCGGAAATCAATCCTGGCGACATCGTGCTCTTCGGTTCGTTCTTCGCCCTGAATCCGGTGGTTCGTCCTCAGGTGGCAGGTTTTCTGGAGTACGCCAAGAATCACGGAGCCATCCTCTATTACGACATCAACTTCCGTGCTTCTCATCAGAATGAGATCATGAAGATTACGCCTAATCTGATAGAGAACCTGGAGTATGCTGATTTTGTGCGCGGAAGCCATGAGGACTTCGGAATCCTCTACAAGAAACCGGAGGCGGATAAGGTGTATAATGCCGAAATCAGTTTCTACTGCAAGAAGTTTATCTGCACCCAGGGCGCTGAGCCTGTAGAGGTGAGAGCCGAGAACGGCTTTGCTAAGAGTTATCCTTCGGAGAAGATGAAGCCGGTGAGCACCATCGGAGCCGGCGATAACTTCAATGCCGGTTTCGTATTCGGACTGATTAAGGATGGAATCACCCGCGAGGACATCGACCGTGGATTATCTGAGGCACAATGGGATAGCCTCCTGAAGAGTGCCCAGGAGTTCTCCACCGAATGCTGCAAGGACATATACAATTATGTTTCCAAGGAATTTGGAGAAGAAAAGAAGAAGAAATTGTAAAAATATAAGGATATGACAGAAATTATAAACAAGATTTATTACGTAGGCGTTAACGACCGCAACAAGCATCGTTTTGAGGGCCTTTGGCCTTTGCCTAACGGAGTGAGTTACAACTCTTATATCATTGACGATGAGAAGGTAGCGCTGGTAGATACTGTAGAGGTAGATTTCTTCACCCAGTTCCTCGAGAACATTCACGAGGTGATTGGCGACCGCGAAATCGATTACCTCATCATCAACCACATGGAACCTGACCACAGCGGCTCCATCGCCCTCATCAAGAAATATTACCCTAACATCAAGATCGTGGGCAACAAGAAGACCCTGGGAATGCTGGAAGGCTTCTACGGCGTAACTGATGACGTGGTAGAGGTGAAGAATGGCGAAACCCTCTCTCTGGGCAACCACGAGCTGAGCTTTGTTCTCATCCCTATGGTTCACTGGCCAGAGACCATGGTAACCCTCGATGCAAAGAACAGGGTGCTCTTCTCGGGCGATGCCTTCGGCTGCTTCGGTGCGCTGAACGGCGGAATCATCGATACGGAAATCAACTGCGAGACTTTCTGGCTGGAGATGGTTCGCTACTACTCAAACATTGTGGGTAAGTATGGAATCCCTGTTCAGAATGCCTTGAAGAAGTTGGCTGGCGTGGAGTTGGATTACATCTGCTCAACCCATGGTCCGGTTTGGCACGAGCATATTGAGAAGGTTATCGGTATGTATGATAAGATGTCGAAGTACGAGACGGAGCCGGGCCTCGTTATCTGCTACGGCACCATGTATGGCAACACCGAGCGCATGGCAGAAATCATCGCCCGTGCAGCAAGCAAGGCTGGCGTGAAGAACATCGTAATGTACAACATCTCGAAGACTCACCACAGCTACATCCTGCGCGACATCTTCCGCTACAAGGGCCTTATCGTAGGTGCTCCAACCTACAATGCCGGTCTTTATCACGAGATGGAGGTTCTCCTCTCCGAGCTTGCCAATAAGGACGTCAAGAACCATCTTCTTGGCTGGTACGGTTCTCATTGCTGGGCAAGCAAGGCTGTGGCTAAGATTCAGGAGTGGAACGAAACCAAGCTCCACTACGAGCCAGTGGGTGAGCCGGTGGATATGAAGCAGGCGATTACTCCAGAGGTAAAGGCACAGTGCGAGGCGCTGGGTAAGGCGATGGCTGAGAAGCTGCTGGCGGAATAAAAGTTTAAGGGCGGAAGAACAACTGGGGGTTAACAGAGTTAACAGTTAACAGTTGTTTTTCCGCTCTTTCTTTGTTTAAATACCTTTAAATATTTCGTGTAAATTACGATAAAACTTGGTGAAGTTGTGTAAAAAGCGTATATTTGCGACAGAAAATCGTGTCTTGACACAAAAAAACGTCATAAACTATGTATTTTGAACGTAAAGCATACTTGAAAAAGCTCATCTCGGCAGAAGGCAATGGGATGATAAAGATTATCACCGGCATTCGCCGTTGTGGTAAATCCTTCCTTTTGTTCAACATCTTCCGCAAGCATTTGCTTGAAAGAGGTGTTGCGGAAGATCATATCATACAAGTAAATCTTGAAGACCGTAGAAACAAGAAACTTCGTGACCCTGATGCTTTGCTGGAGCATATAGATGCTCAGATGAAAGATAAGGATAGGTATTATATTCTCTTGGATGAGGTTCAGATGGTGAAGGAGTTTGAAGATGTGCTCAACTCTTATCTCCATGTAGAGAATGCTGAGGTGTACGTAACTGGTTCCAATGCCCGATTCTTATCGAAGGATGTGATAACTGAATTTCGTGGTAGAGGTTGGGAAATCCGAATCCATCCACTGAGTTTTTCTGAATATTATGAAGTGGTAGGAGGAGAGGAGCGTCAAGCTCTGGAAACCTATTATCTTTATGGTGGATTGCCTGCTGTGGCGCAGATGGAAACTCCGGAAGCGAAACAGAACTATCTTCGAGAGATTTATGAGACGGTTTATCTGAAGGATGTTTTGGAGCGTAATCGCCTGAAGAATTCTGATGGGATGCGCGAGTTGGTGCGCCTTCTGGCTTCTACGATTGGTTCCTGTACGAATGTGCAGAGAATTTCTAATACGTTCAAATCTGTTGGAGGAGTGGAAATCGGTACTAAAACTATTGGCAGGTATCTGGAGAACCTTCAGGATTCCTTCATCATCAGCGAGGCTTTGCGCTATGATGTGAAGGGGCGCAAATATATTGGTACTGGTACCAAGTATTACTTCGAGGACATCGGTATCAGAAATGCCGTGGTAGATTTCCGGCAGATAGAATACACTCATATTATGGAGAACGTGGTTTATAACGAGTTGCGGAAGCAGGGTTATACTGTGGATGTGGGCTCAGTAGAGAGCTTCAAGCGGGATGAGAATGGCAAGCTGCAGCGTAGGAATCTTGAGATAGATTTCGTGGTGAACCGTCATGATGAACGCCTCTATATCCAGTCGGCTTACGCCTTGCCAGATAAGGAGAAGGTAGATCAGGAGCAGGCTTCTCTTTTGAATGTAAACGATGGCTTTCGCAAACTGATTATCGTAGGGGATAGGTATCGTTCGGGTTATAATGAAGAAGGCATTCTGATGATGAGTCTCTCCGATTTCCTTTTAGGGAAAGAATAGATGGTCTTGAAGAAAATATCAAAGGCGGAAGAACAACTGGGGGTTAACAGAGTTAACAGTTAACAGTTGTTTTTCCGCTCTTTCTTTTGTTTCTGAGTATTTCGTTTATAGGCTTCTATTTTTTCCTTAATATCAAAAATGTGCAAGTTTGCCACTTTTTGATATGAGAAATGTGCAAGTTTGCCGAAAAATCATATTAATGGGAATTTTCAACTATCACCTTTAACTCTTCCAGGTTATCCGCTACTTCTATCACATCTCGCCAATTGCCACGAATCATGCTTTTCTCTGCCATATCGTCCAAAAGGGCGATGGTGGAGTTCCAGAAGCCTTTCATGTTGTAGAGAATCACCATCTTGTGATGGTAGCCGATGGTGTGGGCAGCAGCGATGGTGAAGATTTCATCCAGGGTGCCGACGCCGCCAGGAAGGGCTACGAAGATGTCGCTCTGGGCAAGCATCAGGTCCTTGCGGTCGCTGAGATTATCACACGGAATCTCGATGTCGAGGTCTGGGAAGGTTCTGCCGCCTCGCTCTACAAGCGTAGGAACCACACCGATGGTTCTGCCGCCATTCGCCTTCACTGCCTTGCCGATGCAATCCATCAGGCCGGAGTTGCAGCCGCCGAAAACCAGGTCGTGGCCGTTCTCAGCCATCCACTTTCCCATCTCTTCAGTCAATGTGAAGAAGTCGGGGTCGATATTCTTATTTGCTGAACAAAAAACTGCTATTTTCATGTCTTTATTTTTCTATTTGATGATGTTTTATCTGTTGTTTATGAATGTTTTATCTTCTATTTGATAATGTTTTATCCGTTATTTATTGATGTTTAGGCAAAGGTACGCAAAAAAAATCGAGATTGTTGAGCTCTTTTTGCGGATAATTTCTTAATTTTGCAAACTATAACTAATCTTATAAACAGGAAGATAGATTTCTTCTCGACAAATTATAAACAGAAAGATAGAATGAAAAGGATTATCACATATAGTATTATTGCATTGTTGCAGGCGTCGGTGGCGCTTGCTCAGACCTCTGTATCGCTTGCACAAACCCCTGTGTCGCATGCGCAAACCCCTTCGAAGCCGAAGCTTCAGAAGCGGGAGAAGTATGAATGGCAGGGAGAGATTCCTACCTATGTAGAAACGCTGAAGAAGGAACTGACCTATCCGATGGCTTGGGGCAACAGTCCTATCAGAAACTTCAAGAAGTGGAAGAAGACGGCAAGGGCGAAGGTTCTCGAATGCATGATGACGCCTCCGAAAGCGGCTGCGGCTTGGGATATGGAAGTGCTCGGTGAGGAACAGAGAGACGGATATAAGGCGCAGAAAATCGCCTTTAATATCAACGCCTATTCCCGAATTACAGCTTATCTCCTTATTCCGGATTCTGAATACGGGAAGAACTCGAACGCAGAAGATGGATTTCTACTTTCTGCTCAGAATAAGAAAGCTGGGAAATTCCCAGCCGTGGTGGCGCTTCACGACCATGGTGCTCATCTCTTTATAGGAAAGGAGAAGATGATTCGCCCTTTCTTCATCGCTTCTGAAGAGCAGGATACGGATGGGAAGATTTCTGAAAAGAAGAAGGCTGCCAACCAGGAGATATTGGACGATGCAGATGCGTGGGTAAACCAGCTTTACGAGGGTCAATACGTGGGCGATTACCTGGCGAAACATGGCTACGTAGTCTTTTCGGCAGATGCTCCGATGTGGGGAGAACGAGGCCGAAAGGAGGGCGTGGATAGAAACAAATACGACCTGATAGCCGGCAACATGATGATGCTGGGTAGAGACCTCTCAGCCTTCATGACTTACGATGATATTTCCAGCACCGAGTTCCTGGCTTCGCTGCCGATGGTAGATGCGAAGCGTATCGGATGCGTAGGGTGTTCGATGGGAGCCTATCGTTCGTGGATGCTCTCTGCATTATCGGATAGAATCAAGGCGGGTGTTTCCATCTGCTGGATGATTACCACCGATGCGCAGCTTACCCGAAGATTCGGAAGAAAGGAGAATGGCGGTTTTGCGAATTGCATTCCGGGTCTTCGTCAGTATCTCGACTATCCTCACATCGCCTCTCTCGCCTGTCCGAAGCCGATGCTTTTCATCAACGGCACAAAAGATAAGCTCTTCCCGGTACCTGGTGTAAAAGATGCTTTCGCCGAAATGCACAAGGTTTGGAAGAGTCAGGGAGCAGATAATCTGCTGGATACGGAGCTTTGGGAAATCCCTCATTCCTGCGGACTGAAGGCGCAGAAGAAAATGCTGGAGTTTCTGGATAAGAATTTGAAATAGGGGTTAACAGAGTTAACAGTTAACAGCTGTTTTTCTGTACCTTCTCCTCTTAAATATCAAAAGTCTACTACGCTAACGCCATTTTAAAGGGGTTAGCGTAGTAGACTTTTGTATTTTTACTTGTGTACTTATTCCATTATTCCCGATTATGCGGCTTGGTTAATCAAGTGCAAGCAAATTTTAAATTAGTGATTTTGGAATAACTAACTGAGAAATTACTAAAAATAAAAAAGAGCGGAAGAACAACCGGGGGTTAACAGAGTTAACAGTTGTTTTTCCGCTCTTTTCAATATGATTTTACCACAATTCTGCTGGCGACAGATCCTTGTCTTTTCTACCCATCAGATAGTAATCGGCAAGGAACTGGAGATTTGCCTGGGTAATCTTCAAGCCAGCCTCCTTTACGTATCGGCTGGTGAAGAGGTTGGCATCAGGCAACATGTTGTTGTCTATCAGCTTGCACACAATCTCATAAGGGAATGGGCGACCGTTGCCGCTGATGATATTGAAACCATCAACCTCCGCACGCTCTGCATCATAATATGGATTCTCTGGAGCTGCAATGCAATGAGCCATACCGAAACAGATGTTGATGCCCGTATATGGACTTCCGCAAACGATGATTCCCTTCTCGTATTTTGGAGGGAACTTGATGTTGGCTGGTAATTCGAAACCTACCTCCTGCAAGAACTCCTTCAGGGTCTTGACATCCTCCAGGAAGATGAACTTATCCCCGAAATCCTTCGCCTTGAGCAGGTTGTAATCGTGGATAGGCTGCTTGCGGTTCAGGCGGTCTTTCTCAGCCTCAATCTGCTCCTTGTTCTCCTCGTAAGGAGGGTTCAGTAAGGCACCCGTCTGCCACCAGTCTCCACCGAAGTAGAAGAGGTTGGTAACAATCAGCTGTTCGCCGCTGAGGAATGCGCTCGCATCCTCGATGTTGGTAGAATCCTTGCGCACTCTGAGCAGATTCTCCTCTTCCGAAGCATCCTTTGAAGTCTCTTCCGAAGCATCATATACATCTTTCAGATAGAAGAAGTTATCATCCTCCTTGATCATCTTGAAGGCACGGGTGCTCTTGTAGTCGATGTCTGTCCAGAGCTTGTGGGCAGGATGATGTTCGCTCACCTTGGCAAGCCATTCGGCAG
Organism: Prevotella sp.; assembly: GCA_021636625.1. Classification (GTDB taxonomy): domain Bacteria; phylum Bacteroidota; class Bacteroidia; order Bacteroidales; family Bacteroidaceae; genus Prevotella. The sequence goes on from JAJWLX010000033.1 coordinate 33,239, forward strand.
AGGTGAGGGCGAGCAGGTTGTTGCGGCTGTTCATTGTTTGTTCTATCTGGATAGAGTAGGCGATGATGTCGTTGAAGCCCTGTGGAGAGTGGGCGAGGCGCTCCAGCTCCATCTGAAGGCGGAAGCGGTTGCCCACGTTGAAGTAGCAGCCATAGTGGAACCAGGCCAGTGCATCGCGATATTCATAGAACTTATCCTCATCGGTAGGCAGTTCGCAGAGGAACTCATAGAGGCGGTCGTTCTCTGGTGCCGTTTCATACTCCTTGTCGAGCACATTGTAGGCAAGCTTTGCTGCCAGCTCTACGGTGCTGAAGAGGAAAGGCACGGCTCCCTGCACATGACTGCTCTGCTGATAATGGTGCCAGCAGAGGAACTTGATGTCGGCGAAGTTGATTTCGTCCGGGTCGTATGGAGGCATATTTTCGTTCAGGGTATTTTGGATGAAATCGTCCTCGTTCTCATAGAAAGGGATGTAGGAGCCGTAGCGCTTCTTGCATTCGGCAGTAAAGGTCTTCCAGATGCAGGTGCCTGAGATGATGTCCTCGAAGTAGCCGGCTATGCTGAGTGCAAGCTGCTTGGCTTCCTCCACGTTTGGAAACTGGTGGGTGAAGCATGCCTCGTCAAGGGCGTGATATATTTCGTTGGCAAGTTCTGTGTAGTACTGGTCAACGTCGTTTGGCTTCTCGTATGGATGCATTGCCATCCACTCTTGGGTGAAAATTACCTTTTTCATATCGTTTGATTCTTTGTTGTTTCGAGGTTATAACGGATGCATCGTATAGGTGCGAGGGTCGTTATTCTCGTTGTTTGTTATTATCAATTGTTAGTCGTTCGGCATAGAATGTCGCCCGATTTATCTGTAAAGATAATGCAAAGATAATGATTTCTGCGCAAAAAATGCAAGAAACTCGCATTTTTTTCGTATCTTTGCACCCGAATTTAGGCAATCTTAATAAAAGCGTAGGATTGCCGCAAGCGTTTCGGAAGGATTTTGCACCCTAATTCATGGCTGGGAGGG
>JAJWLX010000004.1 GCA_021636625.1 Prevotella sp.
TGATCAAGATCATGAAGAAGCACAACGGTTAATTCGTTGCCTCTTAACGATTAAGAAATATGGCCGCCCAGCATTTCTGATGCTGGGCGGCATTTTTTTTGCTTTTTATTTTGTGATTTCAAGTATTTGTCTTAACTTTGCGGCATGAAACAGACGATGATTACCATATTAGGTCCTACTGCGAGCGGAAAGACGAGCCTTGCCGCAGCGCTTGCTTCCAAGATCAACAGCTTGGATGCTGCATCGTGGGATGGAACTACCCAGGGGGCGGAGATTATCAGCGCCGATAGTCGCCAGGTGTATCGTGGCATGGACATCGGTACGGGAAAAGACCTGGAAGATTATACCGTGGACGGTAAGTTGATACCTTATCACTTGATAGATATCTGCGAACCGGGAACCAAGTATAACCTCTTTGAATATCAGCAAGACTTCTACGATGCCTATCTCGATATCCGGAAACGGGGCGTGCTGCCTATCTTATGCGGCGGAACAGGACTGTATATTGAGTCTGTGCTCAAGGGATATCATCTTTCGCCTGTACCACAGAATCAGGAGTTGAGAGATCGGCTGGCTGATAAAAACCTGGATGAGCTTACGGTGATGCTGAAAGAGTTGAAGGCTAAGACGGGTTCCAACATGCACAATCGCACAGATGTGGATACTGCACAGCGAGCTATCCGAGCTATTGAAATTGAAACCTATAATCTGGAGCATCCTATGCCGGAACGGGAATTGCCTGCAGTGGATTCACTTATTATTGGTGTCAGTATCGATCGTGATGCCCGTAGAGAAAAGATTACCCGAAGATTGAAGCAGAGACTCCAGGAAGGAATGGTAGATGAAATCAAAGGTTTGCTCGATAGGGGAATTCCTGCAGAAAACCTCATCTATTATGGTTTGGAATATAAGTTTATCACCGAATATGTGATGGGTAAAACCACCTATGATGAAATGTTCAGAGGTCTGGAGGTAGCCATCCATCAGTTTGCCAAGCGTCAGATGACCTGGTTCCGCGGTATGGAGCGTAGAGGGTTTACCATTCATTGGATAGATGCCCTGCAGCCGATGGAGCAGAAAGTGGATCAGGTGCTGGAGATAGTTAAAAGTTCAAAGTAAAAATCATGGCAGTGAATGAAAATAAGTGGGGACTCTTGTATTGTCCCCGTGGCGGTTGGCGCAGTGCCAAGCGCTGGGAAAAGATAGAAAAGGTGCTCAGGCAGCAGGGCGTGGATTACGACTTCGTGCAGAGCGAAAACCAGAAAAGCGTTGAGCGACTGGTGAAGATGTTTGTCAACAATGGCTATAAGACGATAGTGATTGTTGGCGGAGATTCTGCGCTCAATGATGCCGTCAATTGTCTGATGCAGATGGACGCTTCCGAGCGCAATGAAGTGGCGTTAGGAGTGATACCTAATGGATTGATGAATGATTTCGCCCGCTTCTGGGGATTCGATGACAGTAACGTAGAGCAGACGGTGGCTTGGCTCAAGAAGCGCAGGGTGAGAAAGATAGACCTGGGATGTATCCGATACACCAACAAGAAGGGGGAGAAGTGCTTGCGCTACTTCCTTAATTGTGTGAACATCGGATTCATTGCAGCGATTATGAATCTGCGTCGCCAGACCCATCATGTCTTCGGTTCCAGAACGTTGTCGTTCATCTTCTCGTTCATTCTGATGATTTTCCAGCGTCTCGACTACAAGATGTATATCAAAATCAACTCTGATGTCATCAAGCGCAGAGTGATGACGATGTGTGTAGGCAATGCGGCTGGTTATGGTCAGACGCCAAATGCCGTGCCGTATAATGGTCTGTTGGATGTCTCTGTGGTGTATCATCCACAGATGACCCAGCTTTTCGAGGGTATTTATCTTTTTGTAAAGGGAAAGTTCCTGAATCATAAGAGTGTGCATCCTTACCGTACCCGCGAGGTGGAGGTAGAGGAGGCTTCCCATGCCTTGATAGGTATCGATGGCAGGTTGATGAATACGCCAGTGGGTCCTTATAAAATAACAGTAATTCAGGAAGTCATCAACTTCCTGATTCCTGCATAAAACGCCAATGAGGGTGAGTTCTTGTCATAGAACTCACCCTCATTGGTTATGTTGTAGCTTTTATCCTTCTGCAATCCTCTTGATTTCCTCTTCATTGAGGATCTTGATCTTTCTGACATTCGTTTCTATCAGACCTTCTGATACAAAGGCCGAGAGAGTGCGGATGCAGTTGCTTGTTGTCATATTGGAAATGTTAGCGAGGTCTTCACGGCTCAGGCTGCAGTCCAGTGTGACTCCGTCTTTAGCCAGTCCGTATGAATCATGCAGAAACAGGAGTGCTTCGGCGAGGCGGGCACGGATGTGCTTCTGGGTAAGGTTGACTGTGCGGTCGTCTGATTTTCCAATCTCCACACTCAGGTACTTGATGAAGTAGTGTCCGATCTTGTAGCTTTTCTGCAGTAGCTTCATCAGTACGGGTAGTGGAAAATGTACTACGGTGCAAGTATCCAGAGCCTGTGCAGCAGTCTTGTAGATTTCGTTTGCGAAATAAGCACGGAATCCGAAGAATTCGTTCGGTTTGATGACGCGGATAATCTGGCTCTTTCCGTTGATGCCATCCTTGAATATCTTCACTTTGCCAGTGAGAAGACACATTGCATCAGTGGGAGTTTCATCGCACTGATAAATCATTTCTCCTTTCTTGTATTTGGTGATTTCAACATGTTCTTTCAATGTTGCAATCTGGTCGCTCTCGAGTCCGCCCCATATTTTCGAAATCTCTCGAGCCACCTTAGCTTTATTCGCATCTTTCTTCTTTTCAACCATTATCGTTCTTCTATTTATGCACTAGTTCTTTAAATCGGGTGCAAAATTACACATTTTTTTTGATATAACTCAATAAAAACGCTAAAAAATATGTTTTAAAACATACAAAAGTAAGATTTTCTAAAAATGAGTCATTTTTTCCTTTGTCTTCCCGCAAAAAAGCCGTACCTTTGAATGCAATAAATATAGTCAACAAATATTAAAACCTTAATATAGATCTATGAGTTATCTAAAATTCGAAAAGGCCCTGATGACCAACTTACAAGAGTCATTGCCGAAAGAGTTGTTAAGGACTAATCGTTCGGGCGCATATTCGTGCTCAACGATAGTGGACTGTAATATCCGTAAGTACCACGGACTTCTGGTTGTACCGGTTCCTGAGCTGGACGACGACAACCATGTTCTCCTGAGTTCTCTGGATGTTACGGTGATTCAGCATGGTGCTGAATTCAATCTTGGTCTGCATAAGTACCAGGGCAACAACTTCAGTCCGTTGGGCCACAAGTACATTCGTGAGTTTGATTGCGATAAGGTGCCTACTACACTTTACCGCGTAGGTGGTGTGATTCTCAAGAAAGAGGTAGTTTTCCAGCATTATGAAGATCGAATCCTGATCCGCTATACGCTGGTTGACGGTCATTCTGCCACTACACTTCGTTTCCGTCCTTTCTTGGCGTTCCGCAGCGTGCGTCAGTTTACCCATGAGAATGCGACTGCATCTCGTGACTACTCTGGTGTTGACAACGGAATTAAGACATGTATGTATGCTGGTTATCCAGACCTCTACATGCAGTTCTCAAAGAAGAACGAGTTTAAATTCTGCCCAGATTGGTATCGTGGTGTGGAATACCCTAAGGAGCAGGAGAGAGGTTATGCTTCTAATGAAGACCTCTATGTGCCAGGATATTTCGAGATGGATATCAAGAAAGGCGAGTCTATCGTCTTTGCTGCAGCTACATCTGAAATCAAGACTACCGGCTTGAAGAAACTCTTTGACAAAGAGGTGGATGAACGTGCACCTCGCGATAATTTCTTCCATTGCCTGGTGAATGCTGCACATCAGTTCCATCGCCGTGAAAAGAACGACGACCGCTACATTCAGGCTGGTTATCCATGGTTCAAGTGCCGTGCCCGTGATACATTCATTTCGCTCCCAGGTCTTACTCTCTCTATCGAGGAGAATGATTACTTCGAACTTGTGATGCAGACAGCCATGCGCGGATACTATGAGTTTATGGAGGGTAAGCCTCTTACCACTCATATTACTGAAATCGAGATGCCTGACGTTCCTCTTTGGGCTATCTGGGCTCTCCAGCAGTATGCCAAGGAGACCTCTAAGGAGGAGTGCTACAAGAAGTATGGCCAGTTTATCAAGGATGTCATCAATTTCATCAGAGACAACAAGCACCCTAACCTGGAGTTGATGGAGAACGGCTTGCTCTATACCAATGGTAAGGACAAGGCTGTGACCTGGATGAACTCTACGGCTAATGGCCGCCCAGTAGTGCCTCGTACCGGATATATCGTAGAGTTCAATGCTCTGTGGTATAACGCTCTGTGCTTCTGTGCAGCTTTGGCAGGAACAGCTGGCGAAGAGGATGCACAGCAGACATTGCTGGCTCAGGCTGAGGTTACCAAGAAGTCGTTCGTTGATACATTCCTCAATGAATATGGCTATCTCTACGACTATGTAGATGGCAATATGATGGATTGGAGTGTTCGACCAAATATGATCTTCCCAGTGGCATTCGATTATTCTCCATTGTCACAAGACCAGAAGAAGAAGGTACTCGATATCTGTACCCGCGAACTCCTTACACCTAAGGGATTGCGCTCACTCTCACCTAAGAGTGGCGGTTACAACCCTATCTATGTAGGTCCTCAGACACAGCGCGACTATGCTTACCATCAGGGAACAGCATGGCCATGGCTGGGTGGTTTCTATATGGAGGCAAGCTTGAAACTCTACAAGCGTACCCGTTTGAGTTTCGTAGAGCGCCAGATGGTAGGTTATGACGACGAAATGTCTTATCACTGCCTTGGTACTATCAGTGAGCTCTTCGATGGCAACCCACCATTCTCAGGTCGAGGCGCCATATCTTTCGCCATGAACGTGGCAGAGATTCTCCGTGCGCTCGAATTACTAGAAAAGTATCAATATTAATATAAGGAGGACGCTATATGAAAGTATTAATGTTTGGATGGGAGTATCCTCCTCACGTATTTGGTGGCTTGGCTACTGCCAACTTTGGTATCACCCAGGGCTTGCATGCCCAGGGAGATGTCGATATTACATTGTGTCTGCCTCATCCTTTCGGCGATGAGGACCGCAGTGCATGTAAATTTGTGGCTATGAACAGTGTGCCTATCGCCTGGCGCGACGTCAATCATGACTATGTGCAGCAGCGTGTGGGCAACATCATGGATCCTGATGACTATTTCCGCTACCGTGACCACATCTATGCCGACTTTAACTATATGAACGTGAATGACCTCGGCTGTATGGATTTTGCCGGCGGTTATCCATCTAATCTCCACGACGAGATCAACAACTACAGCATCATTGCTGGCGTTGTAGCCCGTAGCGAAGAATTTGATATTATCCACGCCCACGACTGGTTGACATTCCCTGCTGGTATCCATGCCAAGCGAGTGAGTGGCAAGCCATTGTGCATCCATGTACATGCTACCGACTTCGATCGTAGCCGTGGTAAGGTGAACCCTACCGTATATGCTATCGAGAAGGACGGTATGGATAATGCCGACTGCATCATGTGTGTATCTGAGTTGACCCGTCAGACCGTGATCAACCAGTATCACCAGGATCCACGCAAGTGCTTTGCCATGCACAATGCGGTGTATCCACTGAAGCAGGAGTGGCAGGACATCCCACGCCCAGACCATAAGGGCAAGGAGAAGGTGGTAACCTTCCTGGGTCGTCTCACCATGCAGAAGGGTCCTGAGTATTTCGTAGAGGCAGCCAACATGGTATTGCATCGTACCCGCAACGTGCGTTTCTGCATGGCAGGTTCGGGCGATATGATGGATCAGATGATTTATCTGGCAGCCGAAAGAGGTATTGCCGACCGTTTCCACTTCCCTGGTTTCATGCGAGGCAAGCAGGTATATGAGTGCCTGAAGGATAGTGATGTATATGTAATGCCATCCGTGAGTGAGCCATTCGGTATCTCTCCTCTTGAGGCTATGCAGTGTGGTACACCTACTATCATCTCCAAGCAGAGTGGATGCGGTGAAATCCTCACCAACTGTATCAAGGTAGATTACTGGGATATCCATGCCCTTGCCGATGCTATCTACAGCATCTGCCACAACGAGAGTCTCTTCGATTATCTCTCAGAGGAAGGCAGAAAGGAAGTAGATCAGATTACTTGGGAGAAAGTGGGAGCCCGCATCAAAGATCTCTATCTCAAGACTTTGGGATGGAAGTAATGTTTAATGTTAAAGGGCAAATCATAAAGTTCAAAGTTCAAAATTTAAAGTTCAAAGTATGAAAACAATTTGTTTATATTTCGAGATACATCAGATTACCCATCTGAAACGCTACCGCTTCTTCGACATCGGTACTGATCATTATTACTATGATGATTATGAGAATGAGCGTAGCATCAACGACATCGCAGAGCGCTCTTATATGCCTGCACTCAATGCTATCCAGGAGATGATAGAGAAGAGCGGTCAGTATTTCAAGGTTGCCTTCTCGCTCTCTGGTGTCGGTATGGAGCAGTTGGAGCTTCACGCTCCTCAGGTTTTGGAGAAGTTGCAGGAATTGAACCAGACCGGTTGCGTAGAGTTCCTCGCTGAGCCTTATTCTCATGGCCTTTCTTCTCTCGTCAACGAGGAGACCTTCAAGTCTGAGGTGAAGCGCCAGTGCACAAAGATTGAAGAGTACTTCGGCAAGAAGCCTACCGTACTCCGCAACTCTTCTCTCATCTATAGCGATGAGATTGGTGCTACTGTAGCTGATATGGACTTCGTGGGTATGCTTACCGAAGGTGCTAAGCACGTATTGGGTTGGAAGTCACCACACTATGTATATCACTGTGCGATGAATCCAAAGCTCAAGCTCTTGCTTCGTGATGTACGTCTGAGCGATGATATCTCTTTGCGCTTCGCCAACAGCGACTGGGAGGGTTATCCACTCTTCGCAGATAACTATATGAACGACATTGCTTCATTCCCAGAGGAGGAGCAGGTTATCAATATCTTCATGGAGTTGTCAGCTCTTGGTATTGCTCAGCCATTGTCAAGCAACATCCTTGAGTTTATGAAGGCTTTGCCAGAGTGCGCTAAGCAGCGTGGCATTACTTTCTCTACTCCTACAGAGATCTGCAAGAAAATCAAGTCTGTAGGCGAGATTAATGTACCTGATACATTGAGTTGGGTAGATGAGGAGCGTGACGTAAGTTCCTGGCTCGGTAACCCAATGCAGCGCGAGGCTTTCAACAAGCTTTATAGCGTAGCTGACCGTGTACGTATCGCCAATGATCCACGTATCAATCAGGACTGGGATTATCTTCAGGCAAGCAATAACTTCCGCTTCATGACCACCAAGCCTAGCAACGTAGGTCTTGACAGAGGTATCTATGCCAGTCCATTCGATGCATTCACCAACTATATGAACATTCTTGGTGACTTCATCAACCGAGTAAACGATCTCTATCCTGCTGATGTAGATAATGATCAGTTGGAGGGTCTTCTTACCACCATCACCAACCAGGATGAGGAAATCGAGATGAAGGACAAGGAGATTACCCGTCTCCAGGCTAAGATTGAGAAGATAGAGAAGGAGGTAGCAAAGCTTCGTACAGAAAAGTCTGAGAAGCCAGCTGCCAAGAAGCCAGCTGCCAAGAAGACTGCTGCCAAGAAGGCACCAGCCAAGAGAACTACAGCCAAGAAGGCAGCTGAAAAGCCTGCTGAGGCTGCAGAAGAGAAGTAAGCTTAGAATTTTTAGATTACTCATAACTTTTAGTCCCCCTTGCGGCTCGTGTTGAGCAGTGAGGGGGACTTTTTGTATTCTTCAGCTTATGGGGGAAAATGGATTGGCTTGATTATAGTGTTCCTTGTATCTTGGTGAATTAGATCAAGCTTCAAGAAAAGTAATAAGCTTCAAGAAAAAGTTTAAATTACATGATTAAAAAAGGCTGTATCCGGAGGATAAACCTCCAAGATACAGCCTTTAATCTGATATAGAGTGTGTATGTGATGGTAATTCTATTAATAACCAGGATTCTGGTCAGCTGAACTTAACTGGTCGTTGGCATCGATGGCAGCCTGTGGGATAGGGCGCAGAAGCTTCTCGCCTATATACTGGGCTGCCTTATCTCCCATTTCGTAGTTATACTTGGTGCAACGCTCAACCAATGTCTTGGTTCTGCGGAGATCCATCCAACGGGCACAGTTACCGAAGTTCTCGCAAGCGCTCTCGTCAAGAATGTTGTCGATGGTGATTGTGCCTGTAAGTGCAGCAAGACCTGCACGCTGGTGAACTTCGTTGAGGCGGGCCAATGCTTTGGTGTTGTCGCCAGCCTTGAGGTAAGCCTCTGCTGCAACGAGAAACAGCTCTGGCAATGTGATGATATGGATATCACGATAGCAGGTATTCTTTTGGTTAGAAGCAGTATGGCTGTCATCAAACTTCTTGCAAGGATTTGAACCGTAAACCAACTGCTGGTTGTCGTAATAATCCATATCCTTGCCATCCATATTCTGTGCCTCCTTGGTCTTTGAATCCATCGGGATGCGGTAAGTATTCGCTCTGTTGGCTGGATCTTCTGCCTTCCATGCAGCAAAGTCTGCATCAGTTTCATACCATGCAGAATAGTAACGGGTTACAGGATATCCCTTCAGACTCTCACCATTCTTATACCATGTCCAGTAGCCTGTGCCTGCGGCATTGCCCTTGTTTACATCCGGCAATTCCTTCATAAAAGTTGCATCGTAACGCAGGTCACCCTTCTGGAAGCAATGCAAGGCATAGAGAGTTGGTACATAACTGGAAGTTGTTGCCTTGATAGGATCCTCAGCTCCACCCAGATAGTTGCAGTAGTAGCCGCTCCATTCTGTACCACCTGATGTGGTATTATTGGCAGTTGCCAGATCATATTCTACATCCCAGAGGAACTCTGCGTTATCATCGCCAGAACCATCTGCCTTCCAAAGGCTGGCAAATGGTGTGGTCAACTTTCTGCCTGCAATTACCTCATCGGCAAGAGAAGCTGCCTTGGCAAAGTATTCCTGCTTGCCGAGGTCCCATGCTGCTGAGAGATAGGTCTTGGCAAGGATAGCCTTGGCTGTTTCCTGACTGATGCGGCCGCCACCCTTGGTTGCTGTTGATGCCTCGAGTACGTTCTGGCTGATGACATCCTCCAATTCGCTGATGATGTAGTCATATACTTCTTCAGCAGAAGACTTAGGATATCCGGTTTCTGCAGAAGTTAGGAAATCCTTCATCAAAGGCACACCTCCGAAATTATTCACCAGCAGATAATACTCGTATGCTGCCAGGACACGTGCCTCGCCAACGAGCTTGTTCTTCGTGGCATCATCTACTTTAGCACTCTGTGCATAGTATGACACAGAGTTGGCAGCACGGATACCTGAATAGAGATAAGTATAGAGATTCTTGATATCACTATTCTCAGGAGTCAAGGTCTCGTAAGTATTCAATGGCTCGTTCATCTTGTTGCGGGCATCAGCATACATATCTGTACCTGCTGAGAAACAGCTGGTGAACAGAGGTGCCGCATAGACGTCTTGCAGACGCTGATAGGCGTCGTTTACCAAAGTGTTGAAACCATCCTTGGTAGCGAATGTTTGCTTGTCGCTTACATTCGACTTGTTTTCTGCGTCCAGAAAATCGCTACAGCTAGTCATGGTACCCATGCAGCAAGCAGCGAGAGCTACGCTATATAATATCTTTTTCATAATTGTTTCCTTTAATTATATATGAAGTTTAGAACTTGATAGGATGAAGCTTAGAACTTCAAATTAACACCAAACTGATAGGTTACAGATGCTGGACCACCATTCTGCAGATTCTGTGAAGCCCACTCAGGGTCAAAGCCCTTGTAGTTGGTGAAGCAGAATGGGTTCAGGATATTCATATAAACACGAAGGTTACGAATACCAGCTTTGCTCACTACATTCTTTGGCAAGGTATAACCCAAGGTGATGTTCTTAACCTTGGTGAAAGAGGTCTTCTGATACTGGAAGCCTTCTCCCTTAGCTGAACCCTTGTCGCCGAAGTAACCACCCATGGATGTATCGCTGTTGTTTGGATAAGGATACTGTCCGTAGTGGGTCTCTGTGGCGGTTGTAATCTCACCTGTCTCATGATTGATGATCGGTGCTCCTGCAGGGATGTAGTAATCCAGCTGCATGTGAGCATTACCACGGTCGCTATACTTCATAAACTTTTCATGGAAGTAGCTTCGAGACCAGAATCCGCTCTTGGTATAGAACATAATAGAGAAGTCGAAGCCCTTGAAATAGACATTGGTAGAGAGACTTCCTGTCCAGCGTGGATCGGTGCAGCCATAAATCTGCTTATCGCTGTCGTCAATCTTGCCGTCATCATTCCAGTCGTTTACGGCTATCTGACCTTCATACCACTTGTATTTCTTACCATATTTCTCGTAGAATTCCTTCAGAGTATAGTGCTTATCACCATTCATAGTGTGCATAGTTACACCCTTATCGGTGATAACTTCTGTATGAGTATAGTCACGGAGTACGTTCAATGGCTCGCCGATGAACCAGTTGTTGGCAACCTCATCAATCTTACCATTACTCAATTCCTTGATCTTGTTCCAGTTGCGGGCAAAGTTCACGTTGGCACTCCAAGAGAAGTCCTTCTTGTTGATGATGTTGAACTGCAAGCCCAACTCGATACCTCTGTTCTGAACAGAACCTACGTTGAAGGTAGAAGTCTTTTCACCAGTTTCCAATGGCACAGAACGAGACATAATCTGACCATCTGAAAGACGATTGTAGAAGTCGGCAGTTACATTGATGCGATTCTTCAGGAAACTCAAGTCAAGACCGAGGTCAAACTCCTTCACTTTCTCCCAGATGAGGGCGGTGTTCACCAATCCGTTAGGATGATAACCCTGTACCTCTGTACCATCGAGTGTTACGTAGGTAGGACCCGTAGCAGAAGTGATGGTTACATAATCGCCTACGTTGTTGTTACCGGTTACACCGTAAGATACACGGAGCTTGGTATTATCGAGCCAAGAGCTGAACTGCTTCATCCATGCCTCATCAGAGATACGCCATGCTGCAGCTACTGATGGGAACCATCCCCAACGGTTGCCGTCGGCAAAACGTGAACTACCATCGGTACGAAGAGTAGCCGTTGCCATATATCTGCCCTTGTAAGAGTAGTTGGCACGGAAGGCGAATGACTCCAGAGATGACTCGTTGTATGAGCTGGAGAGATTCTTGTCGCCACTGGCTGAACCCAGGTTGTGGAAGGTGGTATGGTCGCTGGCTATACCCTTAGCCTCCTCATACTGATATTCTGTGTTGCTCTTATAGAGAGAGAAAAGAGCCATGGCACCAATGTTATGATCGCCGAAAGTCTCATTATAGTCTATCTGGTTATCCCAAGTCCAATCCATGCGAGTGGTGTTGCCCACTGAAGCAAAGTTGGTCTTGTTCTTCTGATAGTAGGTAGAACCTACATCGTTGCCCTCGTTGATACCTGTGGCATAGAAGATACCCTGGCGCTTGTGAGAATAGTTAGGAGAGAAAGTTGTGGTAAACTTCAATCCCTTCATGATGTTGGCACGAAGATACAGGTTACCCATCATGGTGTATTTCTTGGTCTCATTGGTATAGTTACCATCATAGAGGTCAATCAATGGGTTGTATGTAGAGGTAAACTGTGCATCAGAACCAAAAGCTGCCTTGGCTCCTGGGTTAGGAATCAAGTTGCCGTCTGTATCTGTAGGAGATACGAATGGGTTGAAATAGAATGCGTTTACGTATGGAGAGTAAGTACCATCTGTACATACATCTTCTGTTCTGCTCATAGATAAGTTAACAGAGAAACCTGCATCAAAAATCTTGGAAAGCTTGGCATCCATGGATCCCTTCAGGTTGAAACGCTCATAGTCGTTGCCTTTGAATACGTTTTCCTCGCCCTGATAACCCATACCTACGCGATAGTTTACCTTATCAGTTGCACCTGCAGCACTGACGAAGTGGTTCTGCTGAGCAGCTGTGCGGGTTACCATCTCCTTCCAGTCGTAACCGTCGAAGCTTGGATCCATCATCAACTCGTAAAGCTTTGAATCCTTGTAGCTGGTTCCTCCCTTACGGGTTAGGAAGGCTGAATTCAAGTCGGTATTCTTGATGATGTAGTGTGGATGTCCATCGGCATCAACACCCTTGCGGCTAGAACCGTCATAGCTCTTTCCGTCAAGCGTTGTATATCTGGCAAAACGGTAATCCATAAACTCGTTGGCACCCATCATTTCTGGCATACGTGCTGTCTTCTTCACACCATAATATCCATCGTAAGAGATGGTTGCCTTCTGTGCCTTATCTGCACCCTTGCTACCCTTAGTGGTAATCATGATGACACCGGCAGAAGCACGGGAACCATAGATGGCAGTAGAAGAAGCATCTTTCAATACGTCGATACGGTCGATATCGTCTGGATTCAAGAAGTCCATATTGTCGCAAACTACACCATCAATCACATAGAGAGGCTGAGCCTGCTTGTTAATGGAAGCTTGACCACGAACCTGGATATTGAAGCCTGCACCTGCACGGCTACCCGACTGGGTGATGTTGACACCCGGCACAGAACCCTGCAAGGACTCTGCAAGATTGGTTGTACCACGAGCGGCAATCTTATCTGAATTAACAGAGGCGATAGAACCGGTGACATCTCTCTTGCGCATAGTACCATAACCAACGACAACTACCTCATCGAGGGCTGCGTTGTCATCTTCCAGTACGATGTTCCATGATTTCTGACTTCCTACTTTTACCTTCTTTGGCTTGCAGCCGATATAGCTGAAAGTCAATTCTGTATTAGGATTCGCATTTTGGATGGTGAAGTTACCATCGAGGTCGGTAATACCACCGGCCTTGCCGCTTTGATCTGTAATGGTTACACCTATCATAGGTTCGCCATTAGCATCCTTTACGGTACCCTGGATTGTTTTTTGTGCAAATGCAGTAAAACAAACCGAACTCAATGCTAGTGCCATGCTGGCACGTCTTAGTTGTTGATACATAATGATGTTTGTTTTGTAGGTTATTATTTCTTGTTTATTTGTTTTGGTCTATTGAAATTTACTAGCGATAAGTATTCGTGTTTCATTTTCGTAAGATCATTAGGAATCTTTGATTTTTGATATGAATCTTTGATTTCTGCCACAAAAGTACTAAAAATTATTTAATCTGAACGAATTTTAATGAAAAAATACACGTAAACGTTTGCGCTGGAAATATCTACGTCTTAGTGCTTTTATGGCTGGTGGGCAAAAGAAGAAGGCTGCATCTTAAGGATAAACCTAAAGATACAGCCTTGAATGATTAAGCGGTATTTTTATATAAAATTCTGATTGATAGCCTAAATATGCTCTTTTATTTATGAGTTCTTTGAACTACTCAAAATGAATCCAGTCGATATCGAAGAAGGCTGCATCGTTCTTCTTGGCGGTGCGGGTATTGAAGAAACCGAGTTTCGCACCAATCCACTTGCCTTCGCGTACAGTAAACGGATTGCCTATCTTGATAAACTTCTTGCCATCCAGGCTGTAGCTCCATTCTGCGATAGCCTGTATCTGGTTGGCGATGCCCTCGCTGTGTACCTTTACGCGAAGCCATACATCCTGGGTGGCGATGCGGGAAGATGGAATATCATCTACTGCATATTTCACGGTGTATGGTTGAGGCTGCTTGCTGGTCTTGATAGCTACCTGCTTCACTACTTTCTCAGCCTTGCCCTTTTCTGCCTTCTCACAGGTTACATATTGCAAAACAACGCCTTCGTCCTTGGTATCAACAAACTTGAGTGCAGCATAGTCCATACCCTGCATGATCATACCTGCGCTTTCACCGAGAATCTTATCATTCTCCTTATAGGCTTCTGTGCGGTTAGGGATAAACTTCACTTTTGCTGTGGCTGTGAAGTTCTCTGTAGGGAGCTTCTGAAGCAGGAGGTTAGGGAGATCATATAGATTCTTCACATCCTCTGCCTGCTGTATGCCATAGAGACGCAGCTTCGATTTCCTGGCATCGCAGAAGTACCAGTACTGACTGTAAGGACCATTCCACTGCCACTGCAAACCGAGATCTACGCTGTTGAAATCATCTGATTCCATAGGCTGGAAGTTACCGCTTGATGGCAGGTTTGGCTTCTTCCACTGCTGAACAGGTTCTCCGCAGCCATCGCCATCCTTATCATCTCCGATGACGAGCCAGTCGTTTGC
Source organism: Prevotella sp. (assembly GCA_021636625.1). Lineage (GTDB taxonomy): Bacteria > Bacteroidota > Bacteroidia > Bacteroidales > Bacteroidaceae > Prevotella. Next base: position 14,294 of record JAJWLX010000004.1, read on the forward strand.
CCATTTGGCAGGTTGCAGATGAACTACACGACCGTAGGCATGTTTATCCTGGAAGTGGAGGAACCAGTCTTCTCCGTTCTGTGTATCTACCCAGGCTCCCTGATGAGGGCCGTTTACCTTCTTGTTCTTTCCCTGAGCCATACCCACATACTCCTCGTAAGGACCGTATGGATTCTTGGAACGCAATTCTACCTGCCAGCCATACTTCACTCCGCCCGCAGGACTCATGATGTAGTAATAGCCGTTGCGCTTGTAGAACTTGGTGCCTTCGATGGTAGGCTGGTCTTCGTGCCCATCATATACGATGCGTGAAGGACCGATCACCTTGGTACCATCCGGTGACATCGGAGCTACGAAGAGTACCGACTTGATTCCGGCTCTAGAGCCGGCGCAGCCATGCGAAAGATAAGCCTTTCCGTCTTCATCCCAAAGAGGGCAGCAGTCGATAAGACCTTTTCCCTTCATCACCCAGGTAATAGGTTCCCAAGGACCACGGGGGTCCTTTGTCTTGGTCATGAAGAGCCCCTGGTCTGGATCGCCGCAATAGATGTAGAACCATCCGTCGTGATAGCGGATAGAGGGTGCCCACACATAGTTGCCATGCTGAACCTTCTTGCGCCAATCCAGTTCGGTTCCCTGGTATTCAGGCAATACAGGATAGTCATCGAGTAGGGCAGCACCGATAATCTCCCAGTTTACCAAGTCTGTACTGTGCAGAATCTGCAGGCCAGGGAAACACTGGAAGGAAGAGGAAGTCATATAGTAGTCATTACCCACACGGCAGACATCCGGGTCGGAGTAGTCGGCGTCAATTACTGGATTACGGTACATTCCGTTCTTCAGGTTAGGATTCCATGTCTTGGATGGAGCCTGTGCTTTTACGCTTAGAGAAGAAAGAGGAGTGCTCAGTGCCATTGTTGCAAGAACACATACAAATGATGATTTGATATTCATTGTTATTACTGATAAATAGTTGGTTACTTATTTTGCTACGTATTTTTGTTGTTGTAAACGTAAATACCTTTATTGAGTCCTTTGATATCTTCTGTTTGCGAATTGTTTCTTACAACTCGTCCGCCCAGGTCGTAAACATGATGGTCTGCTTCCTTTCTGGCTGTAGTGATATTCCTGATGCTCGTTGCTACGGCATTGCATTGGTCATCCCATGACGAATCAAAATCCTTGAGCCATAGAGCCCCACTGCTGACCGTGATTTTGGAATTATTCTTGAATATCAGATTATCCACAAAGCGGATATCTATTCCTTTCTTTGCTGAAATCTGCACATTGTCGAGTGTGATGTTTCTGATATGGCTTTCCGGACGGCCTATCAGGAAAATAGCATTTCCCGCACATATATCTGTGGTCTTTACATTCTGGAGCAAGATGCCGTTGTAGGTTGGGGTCGTGCTATCTACTGCTCTTGCATTCTCCTTATCTACCAGTGGGTCGCTATTATACTTCTTGTCGTAGAAGCAATCCATGGAGAATGGGTTCTTCACTTTGGTCATGGTGAAGTTGGTGAACCTGAAATCTTCCTCGCCACCACCACGGAGGGTACCATCCGAATTAATTCCAGTCTTGAGGCGGATACCGGCAGTAGTACCATTCATCGTGATATTGTCGAACCATACATGTTTGATGTTATGGGTATAGCTGCCGATGGATGCACCATGGCCAGTTCCGAAATAGCAATCCCATACATGAATGTACTGTGCATCATTGTCGCAAACCACGTTATCATCTCCATTACTGATATTGCAGTTGTATATGTTGACGTATGGTCCCCAGATGGCAACACCATCCGTATTATGAGAAGCTTTGCCTTTTCCTATTTCTGAGGCAGGCTCACTGATTGTAACGTCGTGGATGGTGGCATGGCTGGCCTTTCCACCATTACTGATGGTGATATTGACACCTGGAGTGTTCAGGATCTTGAAGTTGCGAAGCAAGAAGCGCTTGCCCTGTTCGAAGCGGATCATTGCTCCAGGGTTGAAGGTCTCTTTATTCTCCTTTGCAAGCCACCAGCGGGCACCCTGTCCGTCGATGACAGATGTTTCTCCTTCACCTTCTATGATAATATCCGTGATGCCTTTTCCTCTGTTTTTGCAGCCAATGAAAACAATCTTGCTGTTTGGAGCCTTGCCGTATTCCACTAGTTTTAATGTAGCATTAGCACTTAGGTGGAGGATGGTTTTCGACTTGATGCTCAGCACTTCTGTCTGGCTTGTCATCTGGTCTTTGCTGCCAAACATCCATGTACCGGCTGGTATTACGACCATACCGCCATTAGCAGGGACTGCATCAAGAGCTTTCTGGATAGCTTTTGTGTTGTCTTCTGCGGATGTAGAGGCTCCGTAATCCTTGATGTTGAACGTATTTGCCGATGTGATTTCCGGCAGCTGTGGCAATTCCACGTCAGTCCAACCTTCAGGTGTGTTCTGTGCTTTTTGCTCAGCAGCCATACCTGTAAATGTCTGTGCCTTGCTCAGGTAAGGCACAAACACAAGTACTATGAGTACAATGTTTCTGATCATTCTTTTATTCATAAATTTTTAGGCTTATATTTCTGAATCGCAAAGTTACAATATTTTTGCCGATTACTGATGCTATCATAATATAAATAATACGAAAACGATTACGCTTTTAAAAATCATTCTCCTTTCACAGTCATTAGATTGTGCTTATAATCAGTTGGTTAAGTGTGAAAGGAGAATTCTGCACCCCAATAGTACTATGGCAATCAGGGGAAACGACAAAAGAACCAACTGCACTTACCACCGCACCATTTACCTTGAGCTGAAACAACAATAATAATCAGCAGAAAGGACTATTAATGTAAGGAGAAGGCAACTTAGTCAAAAGGAGAAAGCAACTATCACAAAAGGAATAGAAAAGGCTTCTTTCTATCGGATGACCCGGGTCATCCATATAGATGACGGCAGTGAGCCATATAGATGACCCGAGTCATCCATATAGACGAGCTTAGGCATCCATCCGATAAATCGTCTCTTTTCGCCTTCCACTATCTATCCCTCATCCTTCTGGCTACTATGCTTCATCCCAACATTCATAATAAAAACACCCACTATTCACTATCAAGACGCTCACTATTCATTATCCACATCGCCATATTTAAGCTTAGTCATCAATTACCAACTCAAAATAAAGTGATTTTTCCTTTCACACTTAACTCTCTTATGTTCAGCACAATCTACATTCCGTGAAAGGAGATTTATTATCCACCTTAAATATTTTCTGCAAATTTATCCCCCTAAAAATTGGTGGATTCAAAAAAGTAGTACCTTTGAACCCGCTTAAGAAAAACAAGTCTGATAGCATGGTGTCATAGTTGTCAAGTTCTTCCTGTTTAGACTTGCTAACTTCGAGAGTAGCTGCTTGCGCATAAAAAAAGTGTAATGCTCAATATTAGAGCATTACACTTTTAATATTACGGTATGAACTTGTTCTATTCTACAACAATCCAACGTGGATCTCCGTAGTTCTGATACTGAGAACGGAGTGCATTCTTGATGGTGAAGTCGCCCTTGGCAGCATCCTCCCACAACTCTGTAGAAGAAGCGCTCAACTCATCACCTATCTCATAGCCAGAATTCCATTTCATATCGTTGGTATAGAATGTACTGGTTATATCTTGCTGACCCTTCATACTTACACCCTTGATGGTTGTATCGTCTGCAGCATAGAATGGACCAATCAAGCAGTTGCTCATGATAACCTTGGTATCTTTGAGCTTGTTGACATCGAACATTGATTTGCCAGTCTGTACGCTGTTGTAGATTGTACAGTGATCCAATGTGATATTCAGTTTCGCCTGTTTGGTATTGATGATAGCACCAGCCTCAACACCTGTGATGGTAGTGTTAGTAATGCTGATGTCTGTAAGCGTCATCTTGGTCTGGTCTTTTGCATTGATCACACCATAGCTACCGATATTGCTGATAACACAGTTGTTGATGCTTACCTTACCCACCTTGCATTCGCTCTTGATGCTCTGGAAACGGATAACACCACGTGTATTAGAGATGTTACATTTCTCCATTTCGATTGCCTCAATGTTATTTGAACCTGAGATGTTCAAAATATAATTGTCTTTCTTGTTTTTGTTGACAAGATTGAGGTTGTAGAAGCGGATAACGCCACGATCTGTATCACTGTCAAACTTAGCACCTACGACGTTGAAGGTTGGTGTATTGTCACCGGCAGCACCCCAGAAGTAAACACTCTTGATATTGGCAGGGATGGTAGGAACCTTGTTCTTTCCGTCTGCGTCAAGTGGTGTCTGGTAGTTCAATCCCTGCGGGAATACGATGACAATCTTGTCGTTCTCGGCATTTGCCATGATGTCGTTGATGTCATCATTCTCAGAAAGAGTGATGATCTGATAGCCCTCTGGGAATGCTTCGTTAGTCTTGAAGCTGTAAGTACCGCGTACTACATCGCCATTCCAGAGCTTCACCTTATATGAAGTGTTAGCCTCCAAGCCTCTGAGAGTAACCAAGCCAGCAGCTACTTCTGCAGCTGTTACATCCTGCTTCACAGAATCCTTGTCCTTGTAGATATAGGCAGCATCAATCTGCTTGCCAGCCTTGAATGCTACATCTGCAGTATTGGTTCCTGGTGTAACATCTGTGATGATCTGCTCAGACTTGGTCTTGAAGCTATACTTATCCAGATACTTCCAGTTGGATGTCTTGCCCTCATCGTTCAAGCCACGCATACGGATGTAGTACTTGGTAGAACCCTGCAGGTCATAGATGGTATCTGGAGTAGAAGTCAATTCCTTGATGATGCTTTTGCCATTGGCGTTTTCTGCAACTTCATTGTTGAGCGTATCGGTACTGATTTCTACGATGTACTTTGTTGTATTTGGCATCTTCTTGAACTCTATGCCTACTCGGTCGTCCTGAGGAGTTACACTCAGTGAGGTGGTATGGAAGAGTCGGTCGTAAGATGCATCTACGTCCCAATCATTCTTGTCAGTACAAGAATTGAAAGAGATGGCTGCCAGGAGCGCTGTGGCTCCTAAGCATACCTTTTTAGTTATATTATTGATTTTCATATAATATTCTGTATTTCTGAATTCTTGTTACGATGATTACCAACCGTATGAGTTCTGAAGTGTACCGTTAGAATCGGCGATGGTTGAGTTACCGATAGGCATGATGTAGCGGTTCTTCACCTTTACGTCGTCACCTACGAGACCATCGCTGATAAGAGGTAATGCAGTATTGACAAACTTGTCTGTGCCAGATGTGAGGCTAGCCTTTCCGAATGAATCCTGGCTACCCTGGTAATCGGCAGCAGTCTTGCCTTCTGGCAGACCATACCATGTTACACTGCTCATATCAATCTGAGTCTTTGCCTCATCCTTATAGTTGAAGTAGAGCTTAGTCTGATACTTGCCTGCCTCAAGGTCTGCGATATACTGCTGCTTGAACTCCTTGATCTTCTCAACCAGGAGATTCCAGCGGATCAGGTCGTACTTACGGATTGTTTCACCTGCAAACTCCCATGCATTCTCCTGAACGAGGGCGTCAAAGAAGTTATCTGCAGTCAGAGCATCTACGTATGCGGCAGCCTCTGTTTTGTGGTTTGCATCGAAAGCACGGGTATGTACTTCCTTTAATGCCTCACGGGCTGTAAGACCAGCATCACCGGTATAGTGAGCATCAGGACCACCAGCCAGCTCATTCAAGCACTCTGCGTAGTAGAGCAATACCTGAGAGTAGCGCATCTTGACAGGGTTGATACCTGTTGTGTGCTTAGCTGTAGCCTTCAGGTTGTTTGCAAGCCATGAAGCACCCATCTTGCGGGCATCCCATTTACCGACATAGATTTCGAATGGGTTGTTACCCTTCATATTCTCCTTGGTTACACTGTTGTCGTCATCCTTGATTTCGATATTAGAGCAAGTAATGTCACGACGTGTGTCATTCTTGTCGAATGAATAGAGGAATGGAGCTGTGAGCTTCAGTTTACCTGATGAGTTGCCGTAACCGAACTTGGTTGTAACGCCGCTAAGACGTACGCCAACTGTGTAGCCTAACTCGCCACTTACATTCTCACCCAGAGGAATCTCGAAGAGGTTCTCGTGGTAAGACTGGTCGAGCTTCAACTGGTTTACAAGTTCCCACTCATTCTCGAAAGATGGATTCAGAGAGTGAGTACCATCAGTAATGAGTGCTGTCCAGTGGCTGAGGGCACGCTCAAAGAGAGCCTTGCGCTCTGCTGCACCTGGGCGCTGGGTAGGGTAGGTTGCATCACTGTAAGATGCTGTCTCATATCCATCCTTTGCCTTTTCGCGGATTACATATCCTGCACGGGTCATTGCTATCTGAGCCAAGAGACCATGTGCATAACCCTTGGTTGTATGCTCTGTTGTATAGCCTGTAACCTTGTCAGCCCATGGCAAGTACTCGATAGCCTCGTCGAGGTTGTTCATCAAGGTGTCCAATACTTCATCACGATCTGTCTTTGCCATATATGCATTAGACAAGTCTGACTTACTTGACTCCAACTTCAAAGGAACATCACCGAATGTACGAACCAGGTCGAAGTAAACCATGGCACGCAAGGTAAGAGCCTCACCCAGATAACGCTTCATGGTGTTTACCTCTGATTTGCTGCCTGAGTTGAGCAATGGGCTCTGGCGGATACCCTCAATGCAGAGGTTAGCGTCCTCGATAACCTTATACATGTTGGTCCACACCTTGTCAAGGTTGGTGAAACCAGGATCTACGTTGTAGTTCATCACACCACGATAGTTACCTGTAGCGTGAACGGTGGTATTGTCAAGAGCATCGATGAGCTCGCAGTCGGTATTCAGTCCCATTACGATACTGAAGTCCTGTGCGTATGTACGGTCATCAGACAAGCCACCATATATCTTATTGATTCGCAAACCTGTGTAGTAAGTAGAATTGTACACAGACTCAGTGTTCAGCTCTGATGGTGAAGTCTTATCCAGGAAATCTGAGCAAGACACCATGCTGAGCATACCCATAGTGAGTGCGAATGATGAAATGATCTTCTTCATATCTGTATTTATATTCTGAAAAGATTAATTAAAATGTAACGTTGATGCCACCTACGAATGTGCGGCTCTTTGGATAAGCTGCATAATCGATACCTGGGCACATTGGGTTGTTCTTGCTGCTTGTATCAACCTCAGGGTCGTAGCCCTTGTAGCCGGTGATGCAAAGCAAGTTGTAACCTGTAAAGTAGATTCGTACATTGCTGATGTGCAATGGAGCAATCCATTTCTTAGGGAATGTATAACCTACTGTTACATTCTGCAAGCGAAGGAATGAAGCATCCTCTACAGCATAATCAAGAATGACCATCTGCGATACGGCTGCTGGGTTCCAGATAGACTTGCCCTGGTTGAGCTCGTTCAACTTGTTCATCACGCCTTCTGTACCACCATACTGGGCGATGATGGTAGAACTTACGCTCTTACCGAGGTTCAAACCTGTTGCAGGATCAATCCATGTATAACGATTCTCAAGACGGAAATCATCTACGAGGTTGTACTTCTTATTAGAACCTGAATAGAATGAGTTTGCCAACTTGGTACCATTCACAATCTTGTTTCCAAGAGAGTAATTGAAGAAGACATTGAAGTCAAAGTTACCTACGTGTCCATCGAATCCGAAACCACCAGTAGTTGTAGGAACGGTATTGCCAAGACGCTGCTTCAATGGTTTGCCATCCTCATCGCACTCTACCTTTGGACTACCAGGATAGAGACCGCCGAAGAGGGAAGAGCTGTTGTCTTTTACGCCATCAGCCAAAGCCCACTTACCTGTACCGAGGAGAACGAGATCGCCTGTTCCTGTTGCTGCATCATAAACAGTATAGAAACCATTGGTCTTGTAACCCCACAGTTCGCCAAGACGGCCGCCCTTTTCGATACGGAAGTCTTCGTACTTAGAGATGGTTGAACCACTCCAGTTACTGCTCTGCCATGAACCTTCGCCAGCCAGGTCCTTGATGCTGTTCTTGTTGTAAGATACATTGAAGTTGAAATTCAAACCGAAGTTCTTCTTGTCAACGATCACTGCATTGAGAGCCAATTCCACACCCTTGTTCTCGGTCTTGCCGAAGTTCTGGAACTGATAGCTATAACCTGTGTTTGAAGGGATGGTTGTTCGCATCAGCAAGTCCTTGGTTGTATTCCAGTAGAAATCCAGAGTACCATTGATGCGGCCATTGAAGAAACCGTAGTCGATACCGAAGTTACGGGTTACTGTTGTCTCCCATTTCAAGTCTGGGTTATAGAGATATGAGCCATGCTCGAGCATACCTGCACGGTTCTCTGACCAGAATGGTGGTTTTGCTGTGTTGGCTGCCATAGAGTATGTGGTAGAAAGCAAACCTGAGTTGATACGGTTGTTACCCGCAGTACCGAAGCTCAAACGAGCTTTCAAGTTAGAGAGCCAACTAGAAGTGCTCTTCATAAATGCCTCATCAGATACACGCCATGCCAAAGCCAGAGATGGGAAGAGGCCCCAACGGTGATCCTTTCCGAACTTGCTGGAACCATCGGCACGCATGGTGAATGTTGCCAGATACTTGTCTGCAATAGTATAGTTCACACGACCGAAGAAAGAGAGAATGTTCTCTTCTGCCTTGATGTCACTCTCATTGTTGAGAGGAGTACCTGCTGCTGTATTTGCCAAAACCTCCTGGATAGTCATAGAGGTTGGATATGCAACAGATGTGCTGGTACGTGAAATATCCTGGCTGCTGCTCCACTCCTGACCCAAAAGTACATTGAGGTGGTGGTTATCGAACAACTTGGTATTGTCGTATGTTACTGTATTTGCATTACGCCAGTTCTTGTTCTGCAAACGAATGAACTGTGACTGTGGCTGACCATTGAAACCATACTTTGAGTTGGTTGTTGCATTAGAACCCCATACCTGATCAGTATTGTTGTACTTCCAACCATAGCCGAACTCACTACGGAAAGTCAAACCCTTGAATGGCTTCCAGTTCAAACCTACGTTGTAGTTCTGTTGGAAACGCTCCTGATATTTATAGGTATCAGTGATACGCTCTACAGGGTTGCGCTCAACAGATGTTGAGTTTTCTTCATCCTCATCAGCGTCTGTGAGTGGATAAACTGGCCAGAACTTTACGGTGTTGGCTACAGTAGAGTTAGCAGCATTGCTTTCATTAGTGTCGGCACCACCATTCAAGCCATCAAGTTTGGTATAAGCCATACGGGCATTGAAGTCGAGAGTCAACCACTTGTTCAAGTTGGCGTTGATCTTGGCATTTACATTGTTCTTTGCATAGCCAGAACCAAGCATGATGCTCTTCTCATCGTTATGAGAGAAACCTACATTATACTTAATGTCCTTGGTACCACCGCTTACGCTTACATTATACTGCTTCTGGTTACCAGTGCGTCCGAATACCTCATCCTGATAGTCAGTACCCTGTACAGACTTCCAGATGTCGAGATCGTCGTAGTCACCATAGTTTGTTGCTCCGTTCTCAAAGAGAGCGTATGCAAAGTTGTAAGGATCGAGAGTCTTGATCAGTTTAGTTACCTTCTTCAATCCGAAAGATGCGTTGAAGTTTACCTGAGTCTTGCCTTCAGAACCGCTCTTGGTAGTTACGATGATGACACCATTGGCACCACGAGCACCATAGATGGCTGTAGAAGAAGCATCCTTCAATACATCGATGCTCTGAATTTCGCTAGGAGCGATGTCGCTGATAGAGCTTACTGGGAAGCCGTCAACGATGTAGAGAGGTGAGTTGTCCTGTGAAAGGGAACCGCCACCGCGCACGCGAATCTTAACGTCTGCATCTGGTGAACCTTCAGATGTGGTGATGTTTACACCGGCCATCTTACCAGTCATCGCCTCGCTTACGTTAGATACCGGAATGTTGGCAATCTGCTTGTCGCTGATAGATGAGACAGAACCCGTAAGGTCCTTCTTTCTAACAGTACCATAACCGATTACTACAACATCATTGAGGGTTGTGTTGTCATCCTCAAGCTTGATGTCAATTGTTTCTTTACCTGCAACGCTTACTTCCTTCGCTTTCATACCAATGTATGAAACCTTCAGTTTCTTGCTCTTGCCTTTTAAGTTCACTGTGAAATTACCGTCAATGTCGGTCACGCCACCATTGCCAGCTACACCTACCTCCATGACAGATGCGCCGATGATTGGCTCGCCCGTATTGTCAGTAACAACACCCTTTACAGTTTGCGCAGAGACGCTTGTTACCATGAACATGAGCGCGCCTGCAAGCGCAATTTTCTTTCTGTTATAATTACCAGACATACACTTATAGGTTAGATTTATACTATGTTTGTTTATTATCTGTTTGTTTATTCTTTGATTTTGTATTTTTAAGTAGAAAACTATTGGCAATTTGGAAAACAAATTGTATTGTGACCTAGTTGCATTGTTAGTTTCTGTGTGCAAATATATTAAAAATAATTGGATTACATTTACATTTGTTGGGAAAATCTTACGTAAACGTTTTCTTTTTTGCGTTTTTTTATTGTGAAATCCTTTGAAGGAATGGATATGAGCCTAATTAAAGTAATGCGTCCTAAAAGAACAAATGTATCGTCTTACTGATTAATTTTGACGATTTTGTTCTTTTAGGACGCGTCACTTTTTTTATTTCACAGCCAGTCCCTGCTGTTCCATCTCCAGGCTTGCCCAGATGAATGGACCAACACCTTTGGCGTCGTTGTCGCGGATAGGCTCGCTGATGTAATACTCGAAACTGCCATCACGCTTGAAGTTTGGCTTCTTGACGTATGGACCAGGGCCAGGACCCAGACCGCTTACTTCGCAGCAGCGTGTCAGACTGATGGTCTTGTCAGGATTAACCTTGATAAACTCCTTGATGATTCCATTATACGCCTTGACACCTGCATCACGGAACTTCTCACTGAGATAGCCCTTGCGATAGCCCTTCAGCAGAACGTAGGCAAACATACTGGATGCTGTACTCTCCAGGTAGTTGCGAGGATCCTTCACATCCATCACGTCATACCATACACCTGTCTTCTTGTCCTGGTACTTCAATACGCTCTCCATAGCCTTGTTCAAGAGAGTAATTACTTCGCCTCGGCGTGCATAGTCTTCAGGCATAGCCTCCAGACACTCGGTCATAGCCATCACGTACCATCCCAAAGCTCTTGCCCAGGTGTGCTGGCTCTTGCCATTCTCCTTGTCAGCCCAGAACTGTTGATGAGTCTCATCCCAGGCATGCTTCCAGAGTTGGGTCTTCTCATCGTATGTGCGATAATCGGTCTTGATGATCTGATCTACAGCGTCGTCAAGAATCTTCTTAGCCTTTTTGGGCTTGAGGTTCTGTACAGCATAGTTGCAGTAGAAAGGCAAGCCCATGAAGATGCCGTCGAGCCAAACCTGGTTGGCATAGATAGCCTTGTGCCAATATACACCTTCCTTGGTGCGAGGCTGGTTCTGGAGTTGCTTGAAGAGGGTCTTCAGTGCCAGCTCATTGCTCTTGGTAGGGAAGAGGTTCTGCATGCGGAGAATAAACTTGGCTGTGCGTACATTGTCGAGATTGAAGTCTTCGTACTTGTAGCCGGTGATGTTACCCTTCTCATCTATCATCTTAGCCGGATATTCCTTCAGATATTCGATGATGCGGTCGTGGTTGGCTGCGTCTCTTTTCTCCTTATAATATAAATAGGTGTCGAGCATGCCTTCCATCTCAATTCCCATTACGTAGCTCCAGCGTGGTTTCTTTGGGCTGAAGTCGAGGTTGTAAGGGTGAGGGGTGCGCTGCATTTCGCTATGGGTAAGCCATTCAGAGTAAGTCTGGTAAGGGCGATCTTCCTTGTTGAGTACGAGCGAACCGTTGATGATGAGGTTGTCAAACTTTACATTCTTGGTCTTACCGGTAATCTTCACCGGCTCTTTCTGAACACCGTTGAAGTTACAGTTCTTCACGGAAATGTCGCTTACGTTCTCTACCTCGTTTCTACCAATGATGAGCACGCCATAGTTGCTCTTCTGGCAAGTTACATCTTCTACGCTTACATTCTTTACGGTAGGTTCGAATCCGCGGTAGCAGATTTCCTTTGGCTCGTAGTCGAGATTGATTTTTACTACAGCTTCCTTGCACTGACCTACTGTAACCTTGCGCATGTTGATGTTCTGGATTACTCCACCACGACAGTTGTTGGTTTTGATGCGGAGAATGCGTTCCAGATGAGGTGAGTCCATCACGCAGTTTTCTGCATACACGTTCTCACATCCTCCAGAAATCTCAGAGCCTATCACTACACCACCATGTCCATCTTCCATCTTGCAGTTGCGGATGATGATGTTTCTGGATGGTTGGTTCCAAAGTCTGCCATCGTTGTTGCGGCCACTCTTGATGGCGATACAGTCGTCACCGGTATGGAAGAGGCAGTTCTCTATGAGTACATTCTCGCAAGCCTCTGGGTCGCAGCCGTCTCCGTTTGGACCTTCATTGTAGATGGTTACACCGCTTACTGTGATGTTCTTGCAGAGTAATGGGTGGATGACCCAGAATGGTGAGTTGAGCAGCGTTACATCTTTAATAAGGATGCGCTCGCTGCGTACGAAGTTGATGAGCTGTGGACGGAGACCCTGTCCGAGTCCGAACTTGCGCTGGTCGAACTCTACGCCGTCTTCAGCCTGCTTGAGAAGCTTGGCACGAGATCCCAGATTCTGGGCTTCCTTGGTGATTCTCTCTTTGTAGCCGAACATAGCCTTGCCAACCATCGGCCACCAGGTATCTTTGTTCCCACCGCCATCAATGGTTCCCTTACCGGTAATGGCGATGTCTGTAGCCTTGTATGCGTAGATGCAAGGTGAGTAGTTCCAGCATGCCAGTCCTTCCCAAGAGGTGCGAACCAATGGGTAGAGCTTGGTATCGAATACAAAGTGGAGGGTTGCTCCCTCTTCCAGAGAAAGCTCTACATGACTTTTCATTTCGATGGCTCCAGTGTTCCAGGTACCTTTAGGAATGATAACCTTTCCACCGCCCTTCTTGGATACGAGGGTGATGAGGCGGTTGATGGCTTTCTGGTTTTGAGCCGCCGGGTTGGTCACTTTAGCGCCAAACTTCGAAATGTCGTACTTCTTAGCCGTAGTTTCGAGTTTCGGCAACTGAATGCTTTGCTCAATACGCTTGTATTCTTCGTCGTTCCATCCTGATGCATAAGTACATACAGGAATGAGCAAAGCCAATAGTAATGTCTTGAATAATCGGTTCATTGCTTGTTTCAGAGATTAATGAATAAAAATTTTGTTTGTTGTATTTGGTTGCAAAGATACATAAAAAAGATATATTTTCGATAGTTTTTTAGTTAAAAATTTGGCTGTTCTAACAAAAAAGTGTATCTTTGCGGTGAAATTTAACATTATTAATACTTCAAATAAAGATTCGCCTATCGATTTAGACATTTACTTAATGATAAAATAAGGATTAAGAAATGAGAAAACTCAATCAAATGACAGATGAAGAATTGGCCTTGGCTTACGTCGAGGGCGACAACAAGGCTTTTGACCTATTGTTGTCCCGCTGTGAGGTAAAGCTGTTTTCTTACATCCTCTTTGTCGTACATGATGAAGAGTTGGCGAACGATATATTTCAGGAAACTTTCGTGAAGGCGATAGTCAAACTTCAGAATGGGCAATATTTGCCTAATGGTAAGTTTGTCTCATGGCTTATGCGTATAGCTCACAATGTAATTGTCGATGGCTATCGTGATGCCAAAAATCTGCTTTTTACCGACCAGCATAACGATAATGATCTTTCTCGTCTGAAGGGAGATGCTGTGACGGATAGTTTTGTGGAGAAGGAAATCGTGCGCAACCAGGTGTTGAGCGATGTGAGACGGTTGGTGGATTTTCTGCCTCCTAACCAGCGGGAACTCATATATATGAGATTCTATCAGCAATTGACTTTCAAGGAGATTGCTGAATTGACGAATGTGAGTATCAATACGAGTCTGGGACGTATGCGTTATGCGCTTCATAACCTACGCCGTATGGCAAAGGACTATCATATCAGCTTGCAGCTTGACTAAACTTTCCGCTGTTTTATCAACGGGAAGTTTAATCTTCTTGCTACTTCTATATCGTTGGTTCAGGGCGTATTGGGTAATTTCAATCATACAGGTCGAAATTCTTTAGTCCTCTTCCTTTTTCAATTCTTTCAGATTGTGAATAGTTGCACAAGGATCTGAACTCTTGAAGACGTAGCTGCCACTCACCAGTACATCGGCTCCAGCCTGTACGAGTCGTGGGGCAGTTTCACCCTGTACACCACCATCTATCTCGATAAGTGCATGGCTGCCGCTCTCCTTGATGAGCTTGCGTAGGCGATGTACCTTCTTGATGGTGTTTTCTATAAACTTCTGTCCGCCGAATCCTGGGTTCACGCTCATCAGCAGCACCATATCCACATCGCAGATGATATCTTCCAGGACATTTACAGGAGTAGAAGGATTGAGTGTTACGCCAGCCTTCATACCAGCAGCATGAATCTGCTGGATAGTACGGTGTAAGTGAGTGCATGCCTCGTAGTGCACATTCATCATCATGGCACCAATCTTGGCGGTTTGCTCTATGTATTGCTCTGGGTGTACAATCATGAAGTGTACGTCGAGAGGTTTGGTGCAAACTTTCGCCACGGCTTCCAATACAGGGAAACCGAAGGAGATGTTGGGCACGAATACACCATCCATAATGTCCATGTGGAGCCAGTCTGCTTCACTCTTATTGATCATTTCTACATCGCTCTTCAAGTCAATGAAATTGGCTGAGAGGAGAGAAGGGGAAACCATTGTCTTCATTTTTATTTCTTTACTTTGATTATATGTTGCAATCAGTTGATGAAATACGCCTTGCAAGATTCATTCTTCTTGAATGCGCGATAAGTGTAAGCCATCTGTTTGATGAAATAGATGGTCTTGGCAGATGGTCTCATCTCTTCGGAAGTAAATAAATGCTTCATAGGCATATTTTTTATGAATTGATTAATACTATGCTGTTTCTGATTGGCATCGGTTATGGGAATGATTCCTCATCATGATGCTTATATATTCATAAACGATGACCTTGTGGTTTTATTATATCTGGTGCTTATATTTTTTTGTGAATAGTACTCCGATTACTTATATATAATAAGGTGTAAGGGGAAAAAGAAAGAGAAAAACAAGAAGAAAATAACTTTTTTCTGTTAAAATGATTATTTTTTAGATAAAAAGTTTGCTATTTCGTAGAAAAAGTGTAATTTTGCAATCGGTTAGTTGTAGTGACTATGCCAGTAACAAATTATAATTAAAAGAAACAAAATAAAAAATTAAAAATATGATGAACTCGTTTGTATCTACAGCATGGTGGTGGCGTAACTCAAGATCTAGAAAGTCGTGAGTCGAGTACCCGTGTGGATGCAAATCCAAATATACTAAGGGCCTGCCGTAACTTACGACAGGCCCTTTTTACATATCTGGGGAGTTTCGGAAAATGATTCTTACTTGAAAGAGTATTAACAAAATAAAAATATATAGGAGAACAGGATTATGGAAATGAAGAATATCTTGAACAGAATGTTGAACCACGAGGAGTTGACCCGTGAAGAGACCAAGAATATTATCCTGGGAATTACTCAGAGTGAGTTTCCCGAGGAACAGATTACTGCCTTGCTTACTGGTTTGCAGATGCGCGGTGTGACTGTAGATGAACTTCTCGGTTTCCGTGATGGTATTTTGGAGACTGGTGTTCCTGCCATTCTCAATTGTGACCGATACATCGATGTTGTTGGTACCGGTGGTGATCGCAAGAATACCTTCAATATCTCTACTACTTCTTGTTTCGTCATTGCTGGTGCAGGATATAAGGTGGCTAAGCATGGTAACTTTGCTGCAACTTCGGTGAGTGGTGCTTCCAACGTCATCAAGAATCATGGTGTACAGTTTACCGATGATCTTGATAAGCTCAACCGTTCTCTCGATGAGGCTGGAATCGTTTATCTTCACGCTCAGCTTTTTGCCAAGGCTATGAAGTTTGTGGGTCCTATCCGCAAGGCACTTCAGTTTCCTACAGTCTTCAATCTCCTGGGGCCTTTGGTTAATCCTAGCCAGCCAAAGTGCCAGTTGCTGGGGGTTGCCAATCTCGATCAGATGCGTCTCTACAACCAGGTATATCAGAAAATAGGTATCGATTACGGAATCGTAAACAGCATTGATGGTTATGATGAAATTTCACTTACCAGTGATTTCAAGGTTACTACCAACAATTACGAGAGAATCTTCAAGCCACAGGATCTGGGCTTCGAGATAGCCAAACCTGAAGAGGTGAGAGGCGGAGCTACCGAGCAGGAAGCAAAGGATATTTTTGATGCAGTTCTTGAGAACCGTGCCCTGCCAGCGCAGAAGAATATCGTGCTCGCCAATGCAGCCTTCGGTATTCAGGTGATGGAGAAGGGTAAGAAGAGCATAGAAGAGTGTGTGGAGATTGCTCGTGAAAGCATTGACTCCGGAAAGGCTCTTGCTACATTCAAGAAATTCGTGGAACTCAATAGTTAAGGAAGATGGATATTTTAGAAGAAATCGTTGCTCACAAGAAAATAGAGATAGAACAGCGTAAGCGCTTTATTCAACCCCGCCAGATGATCACCCTCACCGAGCAGAAAATGCAGGAGAATGAAGGAAGAGTTCCGGGTGGAAGCATGAAGGAAGCGTTGATGAAGTCGGAGACTGGAATCATCGCAGAGTTCAAGCGTAAATCTCCTAGCAAAGGATGGATCAAGGAAGAGGGAAAGGCCAGTATCATTCCTTTAAGCTATCAGCAGAATGGGGCAACGGCGCTGAGTATCCTCACAGACATCGATTACTTTGGTGGCTATGATGAGTTTATCCAGGAGGCTCGTCATGTTGGTGTAACTCTACCTATATTATATAAGAACTTCGTGGTGGATGAATATCAGCTTTTGCAGGCTCGATATTGTGGAGCTTCGGCGGTGTTGCTGATTGCTGCCTGTCTTTCCAAGGAAGAATGCAGAAATCTGATGCGAATGGCTCATCAGCTGGGATTGGAGGTTCTTTTGGAAATGCATGGCGAACGTGATTTCGAATTTGCTGAGTTAGAGCCGGATATGTACGGAATCAATAACCGCAATCTCGGAACCTTTGTGACGGATGTGGAAAATAGTTTCCGACTGTCCGAAATGCTTCCGAAGGATGTATGCAGAGTGAGTGAGAGTGGAATCTCCCAGCCTCAGACAGTTCTCAGATTAAGAGAAGAAGGTGGATTCAGGGGATTCCTGATGGGAGAGCAGTTTATGAAACAGGCTGACCCAGGAGAGGCGCTCGCTCAATTTATCAATCAATTAAAATCATAGGCAGATGTTAGTAAAGGTTTGTGGAATGCGTGAGCCTGGGAATATAGAAAAGGTGGCTCAGCTAGGGGTGGATATGATGGGATTCATCTTCTATCCAAAGTCACCGAGATTCGCTTCTCAATCTGTGGATCGAACGGCTGTAGATAAGAATGTTTGCAGAGTGGGTGTCTTTGTCAATGAATCAGTAGAATTGATTTCTGATAAGATTCATCAGTTTGATTTGAATGCCGTGCAGTTGCATGGAAATGAGAGCCGCGAACTCTGTGAACTGCTTCATAAGCAGAATGGCTTGTTGAAAGTTATCAAGGCTATCAGCGTTTCCACAGCCGGGGATATCCAGAAATATAAGGAATACGTAGGCGCTGTTGATTACTTCCTTTTCGATACCAAGTGTAAAACGGTGGGTGGAAGTGGTCAGCAGTTTGATTGGCAGGTTTTGGAGAATTACGATGGCGATGTTCCATTCATCTTGAGTGGTGGAATAGGGCCGGAGGATGTAGAGAGAATCAGGAACTTCCATCATCCAAAGTGCATCGGAATCGATCTGAATTCGAAATTCGAGTTGAAGCCGGGCTTAAAGGATGTGGAGAAGTTGAATACATTTCTTGAAAATATAGAAAACAAAGAAATTTAAAAAGAGTATTATGAATAAGATAAATGCATTGTTTGCAAACAATAAAGACCGCAAGCTTTTGAGCTTGTATTTCTGCGCAGGTTGTCCAACCCTCGAAGGAACGGGTGATGTGATTAAGGCGATGGAGCGCAAGGGAATAGATATGATAGAGGTAGGAATCCCATTCAGTGATCCTCTGGCAGATGGACCTGTCATTCAAAGTGCTGGTACTAAGGCTTTGAAGAATGGAATGACCGTAAAGAGGCTCTTCGCTCAATTGAAAGCTATCAAGCATGAAGTAAAGTTGCCACTTGTGCTGATGGGCTATCTGAATCCTATCATGCACTATGGAATTGAGAAATTCTTCCAGAGTTGTGTAGAAAGTGGTGTGAGTGGAACTATCATTCCTGATCTTCCATTTGATGATTATCTGAAAGTGGTAAAGCCTATTGCTGACAAATATGATATCCGGGTTATCATGATGATTACCCCAGAGACAAGTGAGGAGCGTATCCGATTCATCGACGAACATACTGATGGCTTTATCTATATGGTCAGCTCTGCCAGCATTACGGGCGCCCAGAGTAGCTTCGGCGATGCTAAGTTGGCTTATTTCAATCATGTCAATGGTATGAATCTCCGTAATCCTCGTATGATTGGTTTCGGAATCAGCAACAAGCAAACTCTTACGAGTGCGCAGGATAACGCAGCAGGTGCCATCATAGGTAGTAAGTTTGTGACATTGCTCAATGAAGTAGGCAATCCAGACCAGGCACTCGACCTGCTTTTCGAAGCATTGAAAAAATAATTCAACCTTTTAATTTTATAGGAAAGATGTATCAAGTTGACGATAAAGGATTTTTTGGAAAATTCGGAGGAGCTTATGTTCCAGAGATTTTATATAAGTGTGTAACTGAGCTTCAGGAGGCTTATAAGCCTATCATAGAGAGCGAGGAGTTCAAAAAAGAGTATTATGCGCTCCTGAAGGATTATGTTGGCCGCCCTTCACCTCTTTACTTTGCGAAGAGAATGAGCGAAAAGTATGGATGCCAACTCTATCTGAAGCGTGAGGATCTGAATCATACTGGTGCGCACAAGATTAACAATACCATCGGTCAGATTCTGATGGCAAAGAAGATGGGTAAAACGCGTATCATCGCCGAAACCGGTGCCGGACAGCATGGTGTTGCAACAGCTACCGTCTGTGCCTTGATGGATATGAAGTGTGAAATCTTTATGGGTGCTACCGATGTGGAGCGCCAGCATACCAATGTGGAGCGTATGAAGATGCTGGGTGCCAAGGTGAATCCTGTCCGTACGGGCA
Source organism: Prevotella sp. (assembly GCA_021636625.1). Lineage (GTDB taxonomy): Bacteria > Bacteroidota > Bacteroidia > Bacteroidales > Bacteroidaceae > Prevotella. The sequence continues at coordinate 33,643 of JAJWLX010000004.1, forward strand.
ATATGACTTTGAGTGATGCATGCTCAGAGGCTATCCGCGACTGGTGCTGTCATCCACAAGATACATTCTATATTGTAGGTTCTACGATGGGACCTCATCCTTATCCTGATATCGTAGCAAAGATGCAGAGCGTAATCAGTGAGGAGCTGAAATGGCAGTTGGAAGAGAAGATTGGCCGCGATTATCCTGATTACCTCATCGCTTGTGTTGGTGGCGGTAGCAATGCTGCAGGCACCATCTATCATTATATCGATGATGAGCGGGTTCAGATCTATCTGGCTGAGGCTGCCGGTCATGGTATTGATACCAATTACACGGCTGCAACTATGCATTGTGGTACAGAGGGAATCATTCACGGTGCCCGTACGCTTGTGATGCAGACAGAGGATGGACAGATTGAGGAAGCCTTCACCATCAGTGCCGGTTTGGATTATCCAGGTATTGGACCAATGCATGCTGACTTGGCTACAAGAGGCAGAAGTCATGTACTTGCCATCAAGGATGATGAGGCTATCTATGCCGGTTATGAACTGACTCGTATGGAGGGTATCATACCTGCCATTGAAAGTGCTCATGCTGTGGCTGCCTTGAAGAAAATGAAGTTCAAGAAGGACGACGTGGTTGTTTTGACCGTTTCTGGCCGTGGTGACAAGGATGTAGAAACCTATTTGAGCCATAAGGAAATGGCTGGAGAATATGGAAATTTCTAAATAGTTAAAGTTCAATCAATAAGAAAAAATGGCTAAGTTTAATTATACGACAGTAACTCGCACGATTCTCGCCGACCTCTATACGCCTGTGGGAGTTTATATGCGATTGAGAGATATTTACCCCCAGTCGGCTCTGATGGAGAGTAGCGACTACCATGGTTCTGAGAATTCCCGTTCCTTTATTGGGGTACATCCATTGGCTAGCATTGCCGTGAGTCATGGAGAGGTTATCAAGACTTATCCTGATGGCAGTGTTGAAAAACAGCAACTTCCAGCTTTTGGCGAAGGAAAGGGAGAAGATTGTAAGCTCGCCATTTCGAAGGCTTTCAATGAGTTCATCCAGAGTTTTCATGTTGAGGGAGAGGGGAAGAATTTCTGTGGACTTTATGGGTTCACGACCTTTAATGCAGTACGCTACTTCGAGAATATCCCTGTAAAGGATACCACGATGGCAAAGAATGATGCGCCGGATATCTATTATATTATGTATAAGGACATCATCGTGTTTGATCATTTCAATAATACGATGCAACTTATCGCTTTGAGCGAACTGTATGGTGAAGAGGGAACCGCTGATGATGATCAGGCTTCTGAGGCAAATAGGGCTGTCGGCAATGCTGAGTTGGATGCATTGATGAAGGCGGTGAACAAGGCAAATGTGAAGCCTTATGATTTCCATCCGGTAGGCGAAATAACCTCTACTCTTACTGATGAGGAGCACAAGGCGAATATTCGCAAATGTATCCAGCATTGTATGCGTGGCGATGTGTTCCAGATTGTGGTGAGCCGTAGATTTGTGCAGCGTTATGAGGGGGATGACTTCAAGCTCTACCGTGCCTTGCGCAGCATCAATCCATCACCTTATCTCTTCTATTTCGATTTTGGTGGCTTCCGTATCTTCGGTTCTTCACCTGAAACTCATAATCGTATTGTAGGAGAGAAGGCTTTCATTGATCCTATTGCAGGAACGACCCGACGTACTGGTGATATGGAACAGGATAGAAAGGCTGCAGAATTCCTCCGCAACGACCCGAAGGAGAATGCCGAGCACGTCATGCTTGTGGATTTGGCACGAAATGATTTGAGCCGTAACTGCCATAATGTGAAGGTGGATTTCTATAAGGATATGCAATTTTACAGTCACGTGATTCATCTGGTGAGCCGTGTGAGCGGAACATTGGATCAGAATGCTGACCATATTAAGGAATTCATTGATACTTTCCCTGCTGGTACCTTGAGTGGTGCGCCTAAGGTGAGAGCGATGCAGATTATCTCAGAATTGGAGCCTCACAATCGTGGTGCTTATGGTGGATGTATCGGATTCATAGGACTGAACGGCGATTTGAATCAGGCTATTGTAATCCGCACCTTTATCAGCCGTAATGGTGAACTCTGGTTCCAGGCAGGAAGTGGAGTAGTGGCGAAGAGCAATGATCAGTATGAGTTGGAAGAGTGTAATAATAAATTGGGAGCTTTGACTAAGGCAATTCATATTGCTGAGAAGCTCTAGGTAGTGATTAGTGATTGGTGAGGAATAATCAATAATAAATAATAAATAATGAAGATGAAAATAGTAATCATAGATAACTATGACTCCTTTACTTATAATCTTGCCCATTTGGTGAAGGAGTTAGATGCTGAAGTGACGGTGTTCCGCAACGATCAGTTTCAGTTGTCGGAGCTTGACCGTTTCGACAAGATCATATTGAGCCCAGGACCAGGTATTCCTTCGGAGGCTGGACTTCTGATGGATGTGATCAGGAAATATGCTGGCAGAAAACCGATGCTGGGAGTTTGTCTAGGTCATCAGGCTATTGGTGAGGCTTTTGGTGCTAAACTAACCAATCTCTCTGAGGTTTATCATGGAGTAGCTACACCTTGTACTCAGTTTGGTAACGATCCTATTTTTGAAGGATTGCCTAAGCGTATCGAGATTGGCAGATATCATTCCTGGGTAGTAGATAAAAGTGGTTTTCCTGATTGCCTGGATATTACGGCTGTAAGTGATGATGGTCAGATTATGGGTCTCAAGCATAAGAATTACGATATTCGAGGCATTCAGTTTCACCCAGAAAGTGTGCTGACACCTGATGGAAAAAAGATGATTCAGAATTGGTTAGAAAAAAACTTTGTTCCCTATGGAAATTGTTTTTAAGACTAGAAGAAAGTTCCGTTCAAAATCATTGAACGTACATTCAAAACTATTGAACGTACATTCAAAACTATTGAACGGACATTCAATGTCACTGAACGAAGCTTTCTACTAACGCTAGAAACATTTTCCTTTGAAGGTAGAAAGTAATTCCTTTAAGGGAAGAATTACTGTAAGCCATCAGTAAATCCGTCTTGCATATTACCTAGTTTTGAGTAGACCTCATCATACTTATGGATATGGCTTACACTCTATTTGCATCTTGAATACTTGATATTGCGATGAATGCAAAAAAGAGTTTGACGTTCAGAAGAACACCAAACTCTTTTTTTTGCTTTTTATATGATAATCTCTAATTAAGAGAACACATAATCACTGATTACAAGTCCCAACCCACGGCACTGGCGCCGAGAACGGCAGCAGAACTGCCATCAAGAGTTGATACCAGGAACTTAGCCTTGCCCTTGTAAATCTTCAATACATTCTCATCGTATGCCTTCTTCAAAGGCTCCATCAGCAAGTCACCAGCCTTGGTCAAACCGCCGAAGAATACGAATGCCTCTGGTGCAGAGAAAGCAGCAAAGTTGGCGCAAGCCTCACCCAGCATCTTACCTGTGAAGTCGTAGATGCGCTTAGCCAAAGCATCGCCCTTGCCGGCAGCCACACTCACGTCGTAAGAAGTGATATCCTCTGGCTTCATCTCGCGGAGCAAAGAAGGCTCGTCGCTTGTCTCCAGGAACTCACGTGCTGTGCGAGCCACACCCGTAGCAGAGCAGTAAGTCTCCAAGCAACCTCTTCTGCCGCAACCGCATGGACGGCCAGCCTCGCCTGGAACCACGATAACGTGACCCAACTCACCTGCGAAACCATCGCTACCGTAAACCATCTGACCGTTGATAACGATACCAGAACCTACACCAGTACCCAAAGTAATGTCGATAAAGTTCTTCATACCACGAGCCACACCGTAAGTCATCTCGCCCAAGGCAGCCGCATTTGCGTCGTTAGTCAAAGCCACAGGAATACCCAAAGCCTTGCTGAAGAGTTCTGCCAATGGCACTACGCCATCATGCGCCCAAGGAAGGTTAGGAGCAAACTCGATGGTACCTGTATAGAAGTTACCGTTAGGAGCACCGATACCCATACCCTTAATCTTCTCGATACCGCCGATGGTATCAAGCACAGGCTGCAAAGCCTCTACAGAAGCTTTTACATATTCATCCACAGTCTTATAGCCACCAGTCTTGATAGCTGTTGTAGCCTTAATGTCACCGCGTGCATCTACGATGCCGAACACTGAATTAGTACCGCCAAGGTCCAAGCCAATTACGTATGGCTTCATTGCATTTTCAGTCATGTTACTTTTTTAATTAGTTAGAATTGTTTATTTATGCTGCAAAGATAATGAATCCTTTTGAAAATATCAACTTTTTCTTGTATAAAAAAGTATAATTTTAGAAGTTTTGGGCAAAAATATTGCAAATGTGCCCTTTTTTTTGTAACTTTGCCCGCTGTTATAGAATAATGTACGAAAAATGAGTTTAGCATTTCCAATAGAGATAAACATCCTTGACTTTATATTCAAAGGAATTATCATCGGAGTGATTGCCTCTGCCCCTATGGGGCCTGTAGGCATTCTTTGTATTCAGCGTACGCTCAACAAGGGACGCTGGTTTGGGTTCGTCACGGGCATTGGTGCTGCGTGCAGTGATATCGTATATGCACTCTTCACGGGTCTAGGTATGAGTTTCGTGATGGACTTTGTGAATAATGCGCAGAACAAGTTCTACCTGCAGATTTTCGGTAGTGTATTGCTGCTGGTGTTCGGAATCTATTGTTTCAAGAGTGATCCGATGAAGAATATGCACAAGTCGAGCAATAAGCAGGGTACTTTATGGCATAATGGAATTACGGCTTTCCTGGTTACCTTGAGTAATCCGCTCATCGTGTTTCTCTTCATGGCTACCTTTGCACAGTTTGCCTTTGTGGTTCCGGATATGCCGCTAGAGATGGGTATGGGATATCTGAGCATTATGTTTGGTGCCTTGTTGTGGTGGTTTGGACTCACTTGGCTCGTCGATAAGATCAGAGGTAAGTTTGATACTAATGGAATCCTTATCATCAATAAAGTGATAGGAAGTATCGTGATTATTTTCTCGATCATCGCTCTTTTTGGAACGATGTTTAATCTTTATCATTTACCAGAATTTTAAGTTATGTTTGTAGCACAGAAATTAAGAAAAGAAAGTATTGCAGAATACCTTTTATATATGTGGCAGATAGAGGATATCATCCGTGCCTACGGATGCTCGCTGCCGGTGATTAAGAAAAACTATATCGAACGATTCGATTTCACTCCTGAGCAGAAAGACGAGGAACTCGATTGGTTTGGAAATCTCATTCGTATGATGAATGAAGAAGGTAAGCGTGAGAGCGGGCATCTTGACATTAATAGAGTGTTATTGCAGGATGTCATTGATTTGCACGGCAGACTCCTTCAGAGTTCGAAGTTCCCAATTTACAATGCTGAGTATTACAAGGTGTTGCCTTTTATTGTAGAGTTGCGCAACCGTGGTGATAAGGATATTAATGAGGTTGAGACTTGTCTCGATGCACTTTACGGAGTTATGATGCTCAGATTGCAAAAGAAGGAGATTACCCCTGAAACAGAGAAAGCTATCAAGGAAATCTCAATTTTCGTGGGATTGCTCAGTGATTATTATATCAAGGATCGTACTGAAGGCTTGAAGTTTGAAGATGACGATATGTAATCTGCTGGCGTAACAAGTGTTTTTTAGTAATTAGAGAGTAGTATTTATTTTTTTTTTTAGGATATACATATTATAATATATATTATTGATGAAAGAGATTGAAAGAAGAAGAACGTTTGCCATTATTTCGCACCCTGATGCTGGTAAGACAACATTGACCGAGAAGTTCCTGCTCTTCGGTGGCCAGATTCAGGTGGCTGGTGCCGTTAAAAATAATAAGATTCGTAAGACTGCTACTTCCGACTGGATGGATATCGAGAAGCAGCGTGGTATTTCCGTATCAACTTCTGTGATGGAGTTCGACTATCTGCCTGACGGACAGAGTGGAGAACCTTATAAGGTAAACATTCTTGATACTCCGGGTCACCAGGATTTCTGTGAGGATACTTATCGTACTCTCACCGCGGTGGACTCTGCTATCATCGTAGTCGATTCGGCTAAGGGTGTTGAGGCACAGACCCGTAAGTTGATGGAGGTGTGCCGTATGCGCAATACTCCTGTTATCATCTTTATCAATAAGATGGACCGTGAGGGTCGTGACCCATTCGATGTTCTTGATGAGTTGGAGGAAGAGTTGAAGATTTCTGTTCGCCCTTTGTCTTGGCCTATCGGTCAGGGTGCTCGCTTCAAGGGAGTTTACAATATTTATGAGCATCAGCTCAATCTTTTTACACCTAATAAACAACGTGTTACTGAGAAGGTTGAGGTAGATATTCAGTCTAAGGAACTTGATGAGCGAGTAGGGGAGCGTGAGGCAAATCAGTTGCGCGAAGAACTGGAATTGGTGGATGGCGTTTATCCAGAGTTCGATGTGGAGACCTATCGTTCAGCAGATGTGGCACCGGTATTCTTTGGTTCAGCCTTGAACAACTTCGGTGTGCAGGAACTCTTGGATTGCTTCGTGCAGATTGCTCCATCACCAAAGCCAACAAAGGCAGAGGAGCGTATGGTGGAACCTGAGGAGCCTAAGTTTACTGGTTTTATCTTCAAGATTACTGCAAATATCGACCCTAACCACCGTTCATGTATTGCATTCTGCAAGATTTGTTCTGGTAAGTTTGTGCGCAACCAGCCTTACTACCATGTACGTCTCGACAAGACTGTGCGTTTCTCTTCACCTACCCAGTTTATGGCGCAGCGTAAGAGTACCATCGATGAGGCCTATCCTGGCGATATCGTTGGTTTGCCAGACAACGGCATCTTCAAGATTGGTGATACTCTGACTGAGGGCGAGAAGATTCACTTCCGTGGATTGCCATCGTTCTCTCCACTTCTCTTCAAGTACATCGAGAACGATGACCCAATGAAGAGCAAGCAGTTCCAGAAGGGTTTGGAGCAGTTGATGAATGAGGGTGTGGCACAGTTGTTCATCAACCAGTTCAATGGTCGTCGCATCGTGGGTACCGTCGGTCAGTTGCAGTTCGAGGTTATCCAGTATCGCTTGGAGAACGAGTACAATGCCAAGTGTCGTTGGGAGCCTGTTCATTTGCATAAGGCATGTTGGATTGAGGCTGACGATGAGAAGGAATTGGAGAACTTCAAGAAGCGTAAGTATCAGTATATGGCAAAGGATATTGAGGGCCGCGATGTGTTCCTCGCTGATTCTGGCTATGTGTTGAGTATGGCTCAGCAAGACTTCGAACATATCAAATTCCACTTTACATCGGAATTCTAAAATAACAAAAGAATGATGGATGAAGAGTTATCAGAATACAAACAAGGCAGGATAGAAAGATTCGTTGTTTGGCAGAAGGAACATATTTCCGACCGCCAGATGACCCTTATCCTTGCTTTTGTGATAGGTTTGCTCGCTTCTGTAGCAGGTTTCTTCCTGCATGGTATCGTGCACGAAATACAGTTGCTGCTTACTTCCGGGTTCCAGCAGAGCAGTTATAATCTGCTCTTCCTGCTTTTCCCTATCATTGGTATTTATCTTACCTCACTTTTTATCAAGTATGTGGTGAGGGACAATATTTCACATGGTATTACCCGTGTGCTTTACGCCATCTCGACCAAGAACTCCCGACTAAAAGGACATAACTGCTGGTCTTCGGTGGTAGCTTCTGGTATTACCATTGGTTTCGGTGGATCTGTTGGAGCTGAGGCACCTATTGTGCTTACCGGTTCTGCTATCGGTTCTAATCTGGGACAGATTTTCCGTATGGATAAGAAGACCATGATTCTGCTGGTGGGCTGTGGAGCCAGTGCTGCTATTGCAGGAGTCTTCAAGGCTCCAATTGCAGGACTTGTCTTTACCCTCGAGGTACTGATGGTTGATCTTAGTATGGCTTCACTTCTGCCAATCCTTATCAGTTGTGTCACTGCTACCTGTTTTACCTATATCTTTATGGGTGACAGTTCGCTTTTCGATTTTACTCTTACCAATCCATGGGAGTTGAATCGTACGCCAGCATGTATCCTCTTGGGTATCTTCTGCGGTTTGATGAGTCTTTACTTCATGCGCACGATGTCATGGTGTGAAGGTCTTTTTGCCAAGATGAAGAATCATCCTTATTGTAAGTTGGTTTTTGGTGGACTTATTCTCAGTTCGCTCATTTTCCTTCTTCCTTCTCTTTATGGTGAGGGATATTCGGCAGTAAATGTGCTTCTTAAGGGACAGAATGAGGCAGAGTGGGGGCAGGTGATGAACCGTTCTCTTTTTTCAGGTCATCAGAATCTGTTGATTCTCTATATCGGCTTGGTGACCTTTACCAAGGTTTTTGCCACTTCGGCTACCAATGGTAGTGGAGGATGTGGTGGAACCTTTGCTCCTTCTCTTATCATCGGTGGATTTGCAGGTTTCTTCTTTGCCCGACTCTGGAATGTCTATGAGGTAGGTGTTTATGTACCCGAGCAGAATTTCACCTTGATGGGAATGGCAGGTCTGATAACGGGCGTGATGCATGCTCCACTTACCGGTATTTTCCTTATCGCCGAACTTACAGGTGGTTATCAGCTTTTTATGCCACTTATGATTGTGTGCATATCTTCGCTCCTTACCATCAGTATCTTTGAGAGCCATAGTATCTATGCCTTGCGTTTGGCTAGAGAGGGCAAACTTCTCACGCACCATATTGATCGTGCAGCGCTCACTCTGATGAGTATGCAGAGCTTGGTTGAGAAGGATTATCATCCAATCAAGGAAGATTTGCCGATGGAAAAACTGGTGAGCGAGATTAGTCGAAGTAATAATAACTTCTTGCCTGTGCTCGATGAAGCGGGTGTCTTGCAGGGAGTTATCGATATTACTAAGATTCGTCATATCATATTCCGAACCGAACTCTATAAGCATTTCAAGGTAAAACAGCTTATGTTGCAGCCTTCTGCCGTAATTAGTGAGAACGAGAGGATGGATGAGGTGATGCAGAAGTTTGATAAGACTGATGCCGCACAGTTGCCAGTAGTAGATATAAATGGTGTGTTGAAGGGCTATATCAGTCGTACCAAGGTGTATGAAGTATATCGACACATTGTGGCAGATATATCTGCAGAGTAATAATATTAATAATGAACAGTATGACAAAGAAAGATTTAAGAATCATATTTATGGGAACCCCAGAGTTTGCTGTGGAATCCCTCAAGCGCCTTGTAGAGGGCGGCTACAATGTGGTGGCTGTGGTTACGCAGCCTGATAAGCCTGTGGGCAGACATCAGGACACTTTGCAGCCTTCTCAGGTGAAGCTGTATGCTGTAGAGCATGGACTGCCAGTGCTTCAGCCTGTGAAGATGAAGGATCCCGATTTCCTGGAACAACTTAAGAGTTATCAGGCAGACTTGCAGGTAGTGGTAGCATTCCGGATGTTGCCAGAGGTTGTATGGGCAATGCCCAAGTTTGGTACCTTTAATGTTCACGCTGCCTTGTTGCCACAGTACCGCGGTGCAGCTCCTATCAACTGGGCTGTTATCAATGGTGAGACAGAGACGGGTGTTACTACCTTCTTCCTCGATCATGATATAGATACAGGTCGCATTATCATGCAGAAGCGTTTCCCTATTCCTGACGAGGCGAATGTAGAGTATGTATATGATGGATTGATGCATTTAGGTGCTGAAATTGCTTTGGAAACCATCGATCAGCTGATTGCATCTGATGGCAATATTTCGAGTATTGCTCAGGAAGAATTCATCGGTGAAGGTGTAGAGCTCAAGTCTGCTCCTAAAATTTTCAAGGATACTTGCTGCATTGACTTCCACAAGCCTGCTAAACAGGTACACGATTTCATACGTGGTCTCTCACCATATCCAGGTGCCTGGACCTATATCAAGAAGAAAGATGCTGTGAAAGAGCAGGTGCTTAAGATTTTCAAGACTACAGTTAGCGAAGACTCGCGAGGTATGGCACCTGTAGGATGTTTCAGAATAGAAGGCGGACATTTGCAGATAGCTTGTATCGACCATTGGCTCAATATCTATGAGTTGCAGCTTGCAGGTAAAAAGCGTATGGAAGCTTCTGCCTTCCTCAATGGAATGAAGGATATTGCATATTACGAATGTCAGAAAGCACCAGATTCTGATGCTGGATTACGGTAATTTAGATTTAAATTTTAGGGTTCAATTTTCAAACAGTTAAGAAAATGACTAAAGAAGAGGATATTAAGAATGCAGTAGAATGCATGCGTAAGGGTGGAGTGATTCTCTATCCTACAGATACAGTTTGGGGAATCGGTTGTGATGCTACTAATCCTGAGGCTGTGAAGAAAGTATATGAGATTAAGAAGCGCGATGATTCTAAGGCGCTTATCTGCCTCATTGACTCGGCAGACCGTATGGCTCGTTATTTCCGTAACGTGCCTCAGGTGGCTTGGGATTTCATCGATGCGGCTATGCCTGTTAAGCCTACTACCATTATCTTGGATGATGCGAACGGTGTGGCTAATAATCTTGTCGCAGAAGATGGTAGTTTGGCAATGAGAGTTACTTACGAGGAGTTCAGCAAGCAGCTTTGCTATCGTTTCCAGAAGCCTATCGTAAGTACAAGTGCCAATGTAAGTGGCGAGCCTGCAGCTCAGAACTATCGTGATATTTCAGAAGAGATTCTGAATGCGGTAGATTACGTGTGCTGGACTCGTCGTCAGGAGCATAAGCCTCACCAGCCTTCAAGTATTGTTAAGATAGCTAAGAACGGCGAGGTAAAGGTTATCAGATAATCATTTATATTGATTGCTGTATATAAACAAGCCTGCTAGGAGTTTTTTCTCTTAGCAGGCTTTTTCGTAGTCTATACCTTAACTGTAGATATATCATATAGCAAGAATTAATATGATAATATAACAAGAAACCCTGCAAGAAATAAATCTTGCAGGGTTTATCCTGGGTGGAAGGTGGGACTCGAACCCACGACATTCAGAACCACAATCTGACGCTCTAACCAACTGAACTACGTCCACCATTTTCTTGTAAGCGGGTGCAAAGGTACGAAAAAAAAATGATTCCACCAAATTTTTTCGTACCTTTTTTCTGTTTTTTTATTTAGCAGGGCTATTTGGCACTACTGGAGCTGCCTTTTGAGCATCTGCACCTGCTGCAGGAGCCGCTTTCTGAGCACCTGCTGCTGCATCCTTGCTAGCGCCTGGCATGGCAGGAAGAGCAGTCTGCTCCTGAGTTGCACCCTCCATAACGCTATTTTCGCCTGTTGCCTGCGGAGCAACGTATGCGCAAGCAACGCTGATTACTACCATAAGAGCTGCGAGACCCCATGTAATCTTTTCTACGATGTCGGTAGTCTTGCGTACACCCATGATGGAATTGGTTGAAGAGAAGTTAGATGCCAATCCACCTCCCTTTGACTCCTGGATCAGCACGATGAGAACCATCAGGATTGAAACCAGGACGATTAATACTACAAATAATGTGTAAGCCATTTTTTAATTTTAAAACTAGTTTTATTATTATTATTTTATTTATTTTTTATCCCTTTGCAGAGCATATTATTTCTTAGCATTCAGTATCAGCTTCTCCAGAAACCTGAGTTGATCTACATAATAGGCACTCTTTTGTGGGTGCTGCTTATGCAGGCGATCGATAATCTGATAGGCTCTCTCATACTTTCCCTGCTTGATGTAGATTCTAGCAAGGGTTTCTGTAAAGATTCCGCCATTATCGCTAGACTCATTATGAGGAGCTGCTTCTGCAGGCTCTGTGTCTGCTGATGATTTTGGTTCAGATTCCTCTGTGCCGTTAATCTTTTCCAGATTAAAACCACCTTCTTCAATGAAGTCATCGATGAGACTGATTGTACGGGATGGTTGTTCCATCTTCTGTTCTGTCTCAGTCTCCATCAGATATGATACGTAATCTACTGCTGCATCTGCTGGTGTAGGTTTGCGTTTCTCTTTCTTCTTCTCGTTTTCCTCAGCATCGGTAGGGATGGAGTCGAGGAAGTGGTCGATGAGGCTGCTGGTGCGATCTTCTTTCTTCTTGGCATCAAGAATGCCCATACCTTGTGGCTTATTCTGGGTACGCTTGAGCTGATAGTGAGCTGCCTCTATCATCTGGAAGATGACTTTGCGGTCGGAGATATAGATGGCTGCTCGGCGAAGTTCTTCATCGAAGCTGGGGTCGTGGAGCAGGTATAGGTTTTTCAACATCAGCAGGCGAGCCGTCTGATAGTACGGATAAAGAGCCAAGAGCGCACGTAGGTCGTAGAGCGTCTCTCGGTCCATTTCCTCAGGATGTTGTATTAATCTATTTAATTCCACGATGTTTTGTTTTTTTCTTTGAACATTGAATTTTTTACCAGTTAGCTACAGTTGCATTGAATATCTGATCAACCAAATCCTTTACCATCTGGGTAACCAGCTCTTCCTGCACAGATGCCAGGCTCTGAGTGGTATCGTAGGTCTTGGCGGAGGTAAACTGTCGCTCGAAGTCCTCGTTGTGGTTTTTGGTATTGGTGAAGCGGACGTTCACTGTAATGCTCAATTCAGTCTGTGCAGAATATCCCTCTGCACTCACCGACTTGTTACGCTGTGAGTATTGGGTGATTTCTCCCTCTATCTTTAAATCTCCGTTTCTGGAAACCTGGCGCAGCTGCGTGTTGCTGGCAAACTTGTCTTTCAGCTCATTGTTGAACATCGGACCCATTGGTCCCCAAACATACGAGCTTCGGATAGGGAAGTCAGCCAACTGGATGGTCTTGGTCTTGGTATAGTCAATGCTGGCTCCGTTAAACTTGTAGCTTACGGAGCAGGCAGCAGTAGCTCCCATTACCAATATGATGCCTATTATATATAGGTACGCGCGTAAGTGCTTCATTTTTTTTATTCTTTATTATTATCTTTCCCAGCAATGGGTCGTTAATCATTTCCGAGCCCGTATTTCTTGATTCTTCGATAGAGGGTGCGATCGGAGATTCCCAATTCGTCGGCTGCTTTTTTTCTGTTGCCATTGTTTCTCTCTAATGCTTTTTCTATCATCTGTCTGCCTAGTTTGCTGAGGTTAAGCGATTCGTTCTCGCTTATCTCTTCATTGTCGAAATCCTTGATTTCCTCTGCCTCTACTTCCTGAGCTTCTGGTCGGGAATGTATCAGGTCTGAATGAGAGTTCAGCATATCCGAGTGCGACTGTATGATATCCGACGTACGAGATGGTGTCACATCTATTGGGTAGTTTGCGGGTATGATGCTATTGTCTATCGGTTGTGATTGAGAGAACCCTTGGGCACCGTTAAGTCCGCGCGCTTCATCAAGTTGTTTTCTCAACGAGTTCATTTCGCGTCTCAAGTCGCTTACGTTTCCTCTCAATTCGTACAGAATCTTATAGAGAATTTCTCGTTCGCTTTCATAACTGTGCTGCCCTACGCTCTGTTGAGGAATCGGGGCCAGCTGTGTACTCTCCTCATCTTTTGGGATGAATTGGAGAAGTGCATCCAGTCCGATTTCTCTTTCTTTTGAGAGTACCGACATCTGCTCTGTGATATTCTTGAGCTGTCGTACGTTTCCTGGCCACTTGTATTTCAACATCAGTTGCTTGGCATCTTCCGTAAGCGAGATTTTCGGCAAGTGATATTTCTCAGCCATTTGCATAGCAAAGAGACGGAAGAGCAAGAGTATGTCACCGCCACGTTCGCGCAAAGGAGGCATCTGGATAGGAATCGTATTGAGTCGATAGTAGAGATCCTCGCGGAATCTTCCTTCGCTCACAGCCTTGCGCATATTCACATTGGTGGCAGCTACGATACGAACATTGGTCTTTCGGATTTCTGTGCCTCCTACTCGGATATATTCACCAGTTTCCAGCACACGAAGCAGTCGGGCTTGGGTCTGGATAGGGAGTTCTCCTACCTCATCGAGGAAGATGGTTCCCTTGTTGGCTATTCCGAAGTAACCTTCGCTTTCGCCGATGGCTCCAGTGAAGGAACCCTTTTCGTGTCCGAAGAGTTCGCTGTCAATGGTTCCCTCTGGGATGCTGCCGCAGTTGATGGCGAAGTATTTCTCTCTTCTTCGTGGAGAATTGTCGTGGATGACTCTTGGAATGATTTCCTTACCCACTCCGCTTTCTCCGATGATGAGCACGGAAAGGTCTGTCGGTGCCACCTGTAAGGCAACATCGAGAGCACGATTCAATCCGTCGCTATTTCCGACGATATTGTATCGTTGTTTTATCTTTTGAAGTTCGGAATTATCCATTTAGCTGCCAAAATTACACATTTTTTTTGAATTATCTGCTTTTTTCGTCCAAAAATAGGTTATGGAGAGCAGAAAATAGGTGATTTTTAACTTTTTCGCCTATCTTTCTGCTCTTTTTCCTTAATTTCTAGTCACGTATCAGGCTGATATTGCTGCCGGAAACATACAAGTTCCAGCAGCTAATTTCGCCTCGTTTTTTACTCTTTAGAAGCTGGCTTCTGACCAGCCTGAACTGCAGAGAGAACAGCAGAGAGTGCTGCAGCAGCCTGTGCAGCCTTCTGCTTGTTTGGCTGTTGAGCTTTCTGGTTGTTGTTTTGCTGCTCGTTGTTTCTTGGAGCATTGTTCTGTACCTCCTTCTGCTCGTTGTTTCTTGGAGCATTGTTCTGCGCCTCTTTCTGCTCGTTGTTTCTTGGAGCATTGTTCTGTGCCTCCTTCTGCTCGTTACCCTTTGGTGCTCCCTGTTTTCCGTTCTTAGAAGGGAATGGAGATGGAGCATGCTTCTTTGGAATAGAGAAGCGAACCTTTTCACTTTCATCTCGCTTCTCGTGATAGAGTTTTGGCAATGGGTTTGTACCCACCTCGTCACTTGTTTCGCGATGGCGGAATGCATCGAGTGCCGTGAAGATAGCATGGCGGAAAGATGTTGGGTCTGCCTCGTTGCAGCCTGCCATGAAGTAGCAAGGAGTTGTGTTGGCTGCGGTATGGATGAGTGGCAAGCCTGCTGTGTAGAGCACGCCATCCTCGTTGTAGAGAGCATGGAATGGAACGGTAGCCTGATCGTAGTACATTGCCATGATTCCATCGAATTCGCTGAAGTAACCGCTGCCGAAGAATTCGTCTGCAGGGTAAGGACCAAACGCCTGGATTCCCTTGTCAGCAAGGTGGTCGATAGCCGGGATGATGATTTCGCGTTCCTCTTTGCCGCAACTCTGTTCCTCGTTGATGCTAGGATTCAGGGCGAGTACGGCGATACGTGGGTTGGTGATGAGGAAGTCGCGCTTCAATGTCTGCCAGAGCAATGTTGTCTTGCTCACGATACTTTCCTGACTGATTGCACCAGTTACTTGAGCCAAAGGTGTCTTTTCTGTGATAGCTGCGATACGGAGGTCGTCTCCGATGAGGATGCTCAGGGAACTGTTGCGGTCGCCGATGCATGTTTCGATATACTCCTTGTGTCCTTTGAAGGTATAGCCTTCAATCTTGACGTTCTGACTGCTGACTGGTGCTGTAATCAAGACATCGTAGAGATTGTTGCGATAGTCGGTCATAGCACGGTCGAGTGCTTTGATGGCTGCAGCTCCTGATTCATCAGTAGGAAGTCCCATATCTACCTTAACCTCTTCATCTACGGCTGCGAGGAGGTTGATACGTCCATCTTCTGCATCTTCTGCTTTCTGGATGATAGAGAACTGGGCTGGCAGATTCATCGCCTTGCGATAATAAGCTGCCACTTTAGGTGAACCATAGATGATTGGGGTGCAAAACTCCAACATCTCTGGCTCACTGAATGCCTTAAAAATGAGTTCATATCCGATACCATTGGTATCTCCGTGGGTGATAGCCACCCTGATTTTCTTGTTGTCCATTAATACTTATTTTATAGTAGAAATCGCAGCTTCGAGCTGCTTGATTAATATTTTCTTTTTCATTTCTGGAGCATAGACGAAGCCGATGATGTAGAGGTCGTAGCCTTGCTGCATTTCTGCTTGGCTTGTTGACTTATGAATGCGATGCATGACATAAGGTCCTCCCATGGCATCCCCCTTCATCTCCCAGAGCCCTCTTTCTGAAAGAACTGGAATCTCCATATACATGCTGTCGGTTTCACCGGGCATGTTGGTTCGAAGAATGCTGTCAATCAGAGTTTTATCATTTGCATAAGCTGCATTTGAATTCTTCATTCTTCGTTCTTCACTCTTCACTTTAAACACGAGCAGGTTTTGCATTCCCGTACTTGCATTATTCGAGATCCAGATGAAGTCTTTTGCTTTTTTGCTGGCGTTCATCGAGACCGGAATCTTCATGTCAATTCCAAACATCTTCTTGATTTCGTCCTGCATCTCCTTGTTTTGTTTGCTGGGGTTGCAGGAGATGATATCTGCCAGATGTTTCAACTCTACCTCATTCACGATTTGGCGGAGTCTTTCGCCATTGAGCCTTTCCTGCAACTGCTGTGCCGAGCGGGCTGTAATGCGGATGATATTCTGCGGTGCAGCATTTTCGTCGTGGCTCAGCCTGACGGAGAAATCCCGCTCTCCAATATTCACGACGATTCGGGTTCTGACGAGCAGATAGTTGCCCTGTGTCTTGCCCTTTTTCACCTGAATCAGTCGGCAAAGTGGTTCGGGTTGGGGCAGTCCTGTCACATCCTCCGTCAGCATCTTGGTCACGATGCTGTCGGTATCACCCTCGAGTACCACCTCGTAAGGTTGTCCCGTGCTGGCTGGCTTTTTCCTGTTCTTACCTGTTATATCGCAACTTGTCAGGAGAACGAATATAAGATAGAACGGGAAAAGGAACGTTATCGTTTTTCTCACCATTATGCTATTCTCTCTACATCTCCTCTTTCTGCTTCTCATCCTCATGATGTCGGATTTCTCCGATCTTTTTCGAGGTGCTGAGCAGACCGCAGGCTGCATAGATGTCCTGGCCGCGGCTGGCACGGATAGTGGTGAAAACACCGTGGGAAGTGAGGTAGTCACGGAACTGCTCCATCTTCTCATCGTTCACACCCTGCAGCGGGATGTCGGGAATCTGATGGAAGCGGATGAGATTGAAACGGCAATCGAGCCCCTTCACCAGTTTGATGATGGCCTTGGCATGCTGCATACTGTCGTTCACTCCCTTGAATACGATGTACTCGAAACTCAGGCGGCGCTGATGAGAGAAATCGTAGTTCTTCAGAAGCTCTACCACCTGTTCTATACTCATTCCGCGTTCTGCAGGCATCAGTTCTGCACGTTCTGATGGTATCGGGTCGTGCATCGAAATTGCCACATGGCATTCGCTCTCTTCCAGGAATCGTTTCAGCTTGTTCTTCACGCCCACGGAACTTACTGTGATTCGTTTCGGACTCCACGCCCAACCATAATCGGCGGTGAGAATCTCGGTGGCACGAAGCACATTGTCGAGATTGTCCATCGGCTCGCCCTGTCCCATGAATACGATGTTGGTGAGCTTGTCCACCTCAGGCAGCGAGTAAATCTGGTTCAGGATGTCGCCGGCAGGTAAGCTACCCTCGAATCCCTGCTTTCCTGTCTGGCAGAAGAGGCAGTTCATTTTGCAGCCCACCTGTGATGAAACGCAGAGGGTGGCACGGTCTTTATCCGGGATATAGACCGTTTCTACGAATTTGCCGCTTCGGGTAGGGAAGAGGTACTTGATGGTACCATCCACAGAGTATTGTGCGTCAGAGAATTCTGCGCATCCTATTTCGTATTCGGCAGCGAGTTTGGCACGGTTGGCTTTCGAGATGTTGGTCATCTCATCAATGCTCTTTACGTGCTGCTCATAGAGCCACTTCGCCATCTGTCCGCCGGTGAAGGCAGGCATGCCGAGATCCTTAGCCACCTGCTTCAATTCAGCAAGTGTAAGACCTAAAAGATATTTTTTTTCATTATTCATACTGCAAAGATACGCTTTTTTGCTGAAAAATTCGTATCTTTGCCACATATTTTAATATAATAAGCTAAAATAAGGTGAAAATGAGAGAAAAAATAGATCTTTTCTTGCCTTGTGACGACCTACAGGAAGCTAGATTTACGACCATAGATCTTCACGAAGACAAAACAGTACAGCATATCAACCTCCTGGTGAGCGCTGACTTCGCTGCCCAGCATCCGGTGCCGGAAGGTTGCACCTTCATTGCCGTTGACCGCCTTGAGAGTTCTAACACAGTAGAGAGCATCGCTGAGAACACCGATGCCGACTATGTGTTGATCTGTACCAAAAATACAGATATCCGATGGGGCAATCTCGCATTGGAGCGTTTTCTCCGTGTGGCTGATGACACGGGAGCGGTGATGGTTTACTCTGATCATTACACAATGGTAGTGGATGAGGAGAAAACAGCCAAATTCCAGGCTTCATTGGGTGAAGATGCTTCTGACCTGGAAAAATCACTGAGAGTTCCTAAGTTGGAAAAGCATCCGGTAATCGACTATCAGCAGGGTTCACTCCGTGATGATTTCGATTTTGGAAGCCTCTGGCTCATCAAGGCACAGGCTCTCCGTGATTATGTAGCTCAGCGTGATCGTCAGGAATACCTCTATGCAGGTCTCTACGACCTGAGACTTTATCTGAGTCGAGTGGGAGAAATCTTCCATATCAATGAATATCTCTATACCGAGACAGAGAAGGACAATCGCAAGAGCGGTGAGAAGCAGTTCGACTATGTGAATCCTCGTAACAGGGAGGTGCAGATAGAAATGGAAAAGGTTTGTACCCAGCATCTGGGCAAATTGGGCGCTCTGATTGATACCTGTTACTATCGTCAGCCGAATTTTGATGAGCAGGACTTTGAATATGAGGCATCTGTCATCATCCCAGTTTTCAATAGAGAGAAGACCATCGCAGACGCTGTGCTTAGTGCAATGTGCCAGAAGACTAATTTCAAGTTCAACGTCATAGTTGTAGATAATCATTCTACTGATCGTACAGGTGAAATCGTGCAGGCTATTGCTGATAGTACGAACTGGGATGTTGAGAAACTTGATTTGGAATATAAGGAGGGAAAGGTAAAATATACGATGCAGGAAAAGCTGGCTCCACGTCTCTTCCTGCTCCAACCTGCAAGCAAAGACCTTGGAATAGGTGGCTGCTGGAATCTGGCCATCTCTAGCGAGTTTTGCGGAAAGTTTGCTGTTCAGCTCGATAGCGATGACCTCTATTCTTCTACCGATACACTGCAGAAGATAGTAGATGCTTTCCATCAGCAGAAGGCTGCGATGATTGTGGGTTCTTATCGTATGTGCGACTTCGATCTGCAGACCCTTCCTCCTGGACTTATCGACCATAAGGAGTGGACCGAAGAGAATGGCTGCAACAATGCGTTGCGCATCAATGGTTTAGGTGCTCCTCGTGCTTTCTTTACCCCGTTGGCAAGACAGATACAGTTTCCTAATACCAGCTATGGCGAGGACTATGCGATGGGCTTGGCTTTCTCTCGCCGCTACCGCATCGGCAGAATCTATGAGGAACTCTACCTCTGTCGTCGCTGGGGAGGAAACTCTGATGCAGCCCTCAGTATAGAAAAGGTGAACGCCAATAATCTTTATAAAGACCGTTTGCGCACCATGGAGTTGAAGGCACGTCAGCAGATGCTGTTGGGAAAGGCTGATATCATGGAAGATAGCAGTATCTCACGATTCTTCAATCGGCAGTTGGAGCAATGGGAGGAGGCTCGACATCGTTATCGCGACCTCAAGCACGTAGAGACCAAGACACTCTCTGAGTTTGTGAAGTTGCAGTGGAATCCGGCTCGTATGGTTAGCACGGGAGCCAAAATCGACAAGAAGGCATTGAGCGAGCGCCCTTGCTTCCTCTGTGCTTGCAATCGTCCGGAAGAACAGATGGTGCAGCAGATAGACGATAAGTTCCAACTTCTGGTGAATCCGTTCCCTATCTTGCCAATCCATTTCACGATCCCGGCACGCAAACACCAGTATCAGCTCATCTATAAGAACTATGGTGAGATGCACAGATTCCTGAGTCTTCACAGCGACTTGATGGTATTCTATAATGGTCCGAAGTGTGGAGCTTCTGCTCCAGACCACCTGCATTTCCAGGCTGGTTCTAGTGGACTTCTTCCTTTGCAGGCAAACTGGCAGCGGCTTTCCCGCAATCTTACCGACATCATCTCGCTGAATGATGATGAGAAGATTGCATTGATTCGCGATTTCATCGTGCCAGCCTTTGTTATTATCTCGAAGAGCGAAGAGAGTGATGAAACCCTCTTCCGCCGACTTTACAAGGCTTTGCCTCATCGTGGCGACGAGAAAGAGCCAATGATGAACATTGTAGCCTGGTGTAAGTGCGAAGAATTCATCACTGTGGTTATCCCAAGAGAGAAACATCGACCAGATGCTTACTTTGCTGAAGGGGATGCACAGGTGATGGTTTCGCCGGGAGCACTCGATATGAGCGGACTCATCATTACTCCTCGTGAGGAAGATTTCCGTAAACTCACCGATGAAAAGGCTACTGCTATCTTGCAGGAATGCGGTATCAGTCCAGAGAAGGTAGAGACTATCGTTAATAAGCTGAAGGCGGCAAAGGAGGCTAAGGCTGCTGTCGGAACTTCTGCCTTATATAATAATGGTAAGGAGCCGGAAGTAACTGTTGGAATCGTGAGTGCCCAGAAGGTTCATTTCATACTCAACAAACCTTATCTTGCCAAGGGAGAAATCGTGATTGGTGAGCAGGAGGTGGAATTCTCTGAAGGTGGTGTACTTTGGAATGGAAATCAGTATAGTTCACTGACTTTCCATCCGCAGAGTCCGGATGCCTCTTTCTCTTTGAGTGATGTAACCATCGGTGTGAACTTCCATTGGGAGCGCAAGGAAACCCAGACTTTCCAGGGTACGCTGAGATTCCTGGTAGAATCTGATAAGATTTTAGCCATCAACGAGCTGCCTGTAGAGAAATATCTGGAGAGTGTCATCAGCAGTGAGATGAGTGCCACATCCAGTCTCGAACTCCTGAAGGCGCACGCCGTGATTTCCCGTTCTTGGCTTTTGGCTCAGATGCAGCATCGCAGAGAGGTGGCGGAGAGTGGCAACAATTTCTTCTCTTTTGTGAAGAAGGAAGATATGCTCATCCGTTGGTACGATCGCGAAGATCATACTCTTTTCGATGTTTGTGCCGATGATCATTGTCAGCGTTATCAGGGAATTACGAAGGAAACCTCACCACATGTGGCAGAGGCGGTAAGACTCACCAGAGGACAGGTTCTGCTGGATGGTGATGAGATTTGTGATGCCAGATTCTCGAAGTGTTGTGGCGGTATTACCGAAGAGTTCCAGTATTGCTGGGAGAATACGCCGAAGAATTATCTCACAGCCGTAAGGGATATTGCCTTGGGTGTAGAGGATGCAAAGGTTATGCCTGATCTTACCAGCGAGGAAGAGGCTGAGAAGTGGATTCGCTCGAACCCACCTGCTTTCTGCAATACGACAGACAAGAAGATTCTTTCGCAGGTATTGAATGACTATGACCAGGAGACTGCCGATTTCTATCGCTGGAAGGTAACGCTCACTCAGGAGAAACTCCAGCAGCTTATCGCTGACAAACTGAAGATGGATTTTGGTGCCATCCTCGACCTGAAGGCCGTTGAGCGAGGTAAGAGTGGAAGAATCAGCAAACTCCAGATTATCGGTACCGAGAAGACCTTCACCATCGGTAAGGAACTCGAAATCCGACGTGCACTCAGCGATTCTCATCTTTTAAGTTCTGCTTTTGTGGTAGATAAACAGGATGAAGATGAGCAGGGAGTACCTCAGCGTTTCGAACTCATCGGTGCAGGATGGGGCCATGGAGTAGGTCTCTGTCAGATTGGTGCTGCGATGATGGGCGAGGAGGGGTATCTCTATGATGCTATCCTCCTGCACTACTATCAGGGTGCAGAAATCAAGAAACTCTATAAATAAAGCTGTAGAATGGGAACATTGAAAAATAGTCGGAATCCATGGGCTTGGATTCCGACACTCTACTTTGCGGAAGGACTGCCTAACGTTATCGTGACAGCCCTCTCTGTGGTTATGTATATGCAGTTGGGCTTGACCGATGCTGAGGTGGGTCTCTATACCGGATGGCTCGCCCTGCCTTGGGTTATCAAACCCTTGTGGAGTCCATTCATCGACCTGCTGAAGACCAAGCGCTGGTGGGTATTGACGATGCAGGCGCTCATCGGAGCAGCTCTTGCCGGAATCGCCTTTTCGCTGCCTACTGCCTTCTGGTTCCAGGCAACGATGTGTTTCTTCTTCCTCATCGCCTTCTGTAGTGCCACCCACGATATTTCGGCGGATGGTTTCTATATGATAGAGTTGGATGAGCATACGCAGACCAAGTTCGTGGGTTTGAGAAACACCTTCTATCGCCTTGCCATCATTTTCGTGAATGGATTCCTGGTGATGCTGGCTGGTGTTCTCCAAGTGCTGTTCCGTAACCAGATTCGCTTCTCATGGGCGCTTATCTTCTACGGATTGGCAGGTATCTTCATCGGATTGTGGCTCTATCATAGCCGGTTCATGCCGCGTCCGAAGGAGGATGTGCAGACCGATAGAACGGTGGGTGAAGTGGCGCACGAACTGAAGAATATGTTCCGCACTTTCTTTGTGAAATTCGGATTGGGAGAAACCATCTGTGTGATGCTCTTCCTCCTGCTTTATCGTTTCCCGGAAGCACTCTTGAATACGATGACCAAAACCTTCATCCTTCGTCCTAATTCGCAGGGCGGACTGGGATTGTCTCCGCAGGAATATGGCTTTGCCAATGGTACTGTTGGACTGATCGGTTTGCTGCTGGGTGGTATCATCGGCGGTATTCTGGTGAGCCGCGATGGTATGAAGAAATGGCTTTGGCCGATGGTTTGCGCCATCACCCTGCCGGATGTGGTTTACATCTATCTGAGCTATTCGCTGAACAGCGACATCATCGTGGTTTCAAGCTGTCTCTTTATCGAGCAGTTCGGTTATGGTTTGGGCTTCACGGTTCTTACCCTTTATATGCTGTTCTATAGCCAGGGCAAGTTCAAGACATCCCATTATTCCATCTGTACAGGTATCTCTTATTTAGGTTTGATGTTGCCAGGTATGGTTTCGGGATATCTGAAAGATATGGTAGGCTATCGCTTGTTCTTCATTATCGTGATGGCATGCTGCGCCATCACCTTCCTGGTTACCGCTTTCCTGAAGATAGATCCTGAGTTCGGAAAGAAAGAGAAGGAGATCAAGGAGGCAATAGAAGAGGAAGAAATGGAAGTGCTAGAATAATATTTCTATATATAAATAGGTGAAAATCTGAGAAAAGGTCGTTGGGTATCGTCCCAACGACCTTTTTACGTTAAAGTATTTGAAATCTTTTTCTTCTGCCCTTGTGATATCATTTTAATATCGTATATTTGCGATATCAAAATGATATCAACATCAATAACGTAATAAATAAAGTAAAATTATGGAGAATAAGGAATTTACGTATCAGGGAAAGACCTTGAATGGCATCCTGATGTTAGTATTAAACATCATCGGCTTTCTGGCTGGAGTTGGCTTGTTTATATTTGCCTGCGTTTCGCAAGAAGGCTGGCTGGCAAATGTCTGTGGTGTTTGTGGCGTACTGCTTCTCATCCTGAGCATCATCTGCGTCTGCGGTTTCATCCTGGTAGAGCCGGGTCAGGCTCGCGTATTGCTTTTCTTCGGTAAGTATCGTGGCACTTTTACAGAGCCGGGTTACTATTGGCTGAATCCGTTTATCAGTCAGAAGAAGCTTTCGCTTCGTGTGCGCAACCTCGATGCCGAACCTATCAAGGTGAATGACAAGACGGGTAATCCGATTATGATTGGTATGGTGCTGGTATGGAAACTGAAAGATACCTACAAGGCTATCTTTGAGATTGATACCCAGACGATGGCTGAGGGTTCTACAGGTCAGGCTGGCATTGGTGCTTCTGCTGCACAGATCATGAACATGCTGGGCCGCTTTGTCCAGATTCAGGCAGATGCCGCTCTCCGTCAGGTAGCTGGACAGTATGCCTACGATGATGACGAGGGTGGAAAGTCGAATCAGATTACGCTTCGAGATGGAAGTGATGAGATTAACAAGGAGTTGGAGGCTCGCATCGACGAGCGCTTGGCGATGGCAGGTATTGAGGTAGTAGAGGCTCGCATCAACTATCTGGCTTATGCACCGGAGATTGCAGCCGTGATGCTTCGTCGCCAGCAGGCTTCAGCCATCATCTCTGCCAGAGAGAAGATAGTTGAGGGAGCCGTGTCGATGGTGAAAATGGCATTGCAGAAGTTGAGCGATGAAGATGTGGTAGAGCTTGATGACGACAAGAAGGCTGCCATGGTCAGCAATCTGCTCGTAGTGCTCTGTGGCGATGATACCGCCCAGCCTGTAGTAAATACGGGAACATTGAATCATTAAAAAAGTATGGCTAAAAAGGAAACAAATACGAAGAGTTTTATATTGCGCATTGATTCGGAAACGATGAGTGCCATTGAAGCGTGGGCGGAGGATGAGTTCCGCTCAACCAACGGCCAGCTGCAATGGATCATCGCTGAAGCGCTGCGCAAGGCTGGCAGACTGCCTAAGAAAAAGAAGGCTGCATCAAAGAAAACGAAGGAAGAAGTCGATTCAAATCAAATAGGAGGGGAAAAGAAAGATGAAGAATAAAATATTTAGATTTGTGCTTGATTTATTCAAAAATGGCGATAAGGAAGAGCAGGCTGGCATCTTTGCGCAAGTCAAGATCTATCGTTCTACAAGTGCCAGGGTCTTTGAAATTATTGTAGGAATCCTGGTTCTTGCCATGTGGCTGCTCACCATCAGGAATGTCATTCATGCCACATCTGATGATTTGCCTTATCTTCTTCTGTTGGCTGGAATGGGTACTTTTTTCCCTATTGCTTGTTTGCTTCACAGCTATCATCCAAAGGCCAATGACTTTCCTTTTGTCAAGATTGTCAATGCCCGACAGGTATATTACCTGTCCCTGTTGGGTCGCTATGCAGCTTTATGGTCAGCCCTCTTCTGGTTATGGATTAGTTGTATGGATTTTATCGGAAGTGAGCCTGTATTTGTGGGTGGAGTGATCGTTTGCTGTGTTCTTTTATGTCTGAACGGTGTATTCTTTTTTTATAAGATATACCAGTTGAGAAACCTGGTAGAAGTAGAGGATCCTGAGCCAGCTATCAAAAACGAGAAACTCTTGACTATCGGTGTATTGGTATTGACGGCGGTTTTAGGTTTTGCGTTGCATCTCCTGCCGATTTGGGATTGTATGCCAAAGATATTAAGTGGAATTTTAAGAGGAATCCTCGTCATAGCAATGGTAGTAGGCATCGTCTGGGTATGCAAGAGATACTTCGGCCTTTTCCGTGAAATAGATAAAGACGCCTCCGATTCATCCAGGAAATAGAGGCGTCTCCGATTCGTCGCAACAGTTATTTATTCCCCGATAATCGTTGCGATGAGGTGTCGGCTTCCGCCTCCCTCTCTGAATTCACATAGATAAATCCCCTGCCATGTACCAAGGTTCAATCTGCCGTTGGTAATAGGAATGGTGAGCGATACACCCACCATGCTCGATTTGGCATGCGCCGACATATCCGTAGGTCCTTCATCCTGATGCAGGTATCTTGGGTCGCCATCTGGAACCAATCTTTCGAAGATACCCTTTAAATCATGTCTCACATCAGGGTCGAAGTTCTCGTTCAGCGACAATCCGCAACTGGTATGTCTTACGAAGAGGTTCAGAATCCCCGTCTTAGGCAGCGCCGGCAAGTTCCTCATCACCTCGTTGGTTACGAGGTGAAAGCCGCGAGGAAGCGGGCGCAATGAAAATTCTACTTGCTGTATCATATCATTCTTTATAGTCTTTGAATAGTCTTATATCTTTCTGATAATCATGGTGCAAAGATAATTATAATTTTATTATTATGATACTATTATAATGCAAATATAGGAAAGTTTAACCATTTGAGGAATTCTCTTCCTTGCTATCTGCTACCCCGAAAAATCTTCTTCTTTAGAAGAAGGAAAAAAACAAGAAAAATAATCCCGAAAAAATTTGGTGGTTTCAGAATAATGATGTACTTTTGCACCCGAAATCAAGCATTAAGAGTTGCCCAGTTGCGGCACACCAACCGAGTTTCGCATAGAGATAACCACGGTGGTAAAAGAATGTGTAAGTGTTTAACAACTTAAAATAATTATCTTTATGAATCCAAATTCAGATTTAAAGAACAATGAGAGTGTAATGGCAGCTAATGCCGAGTCAAGAATTTCAGAGTATGCTGCCCGTTTTGCCGCATACAGCGATGAGCGTTTGAAGCAGACCGTGGATCACGAGCGCAAGGTTCGTGGTTGGGGCAGCGAGCGCAGTTACTTCCTTGCCGCCTTGCGAGGAGAGTGCGAGAAGCGAGGCATTGATTACTGCTGGAAGTAGGGGAATGTTTCCCACGGATTTCACAGTTTTCCAACTGATAATCTTTTTATTACGTATTTTACATAGTTTGATTTTTTTATGTAACCCTCTTTTGGGATAGGTTTTGAAACCCGATTGCAAAGATATGATATTATTTATGGATATACAAATGTTTGGGGCTATAAATTAAAGTAAAAAAGTGGCAACTGGTTTTCAGGTTGTTATTTTTACTTTACAATTTAAACGTGACCGAAAAATATCTTAAGAGAAGATATTATTTCCCTTAAGGAAAAAACTATTTTCCCTTAAGGAAAAAAATAAAAAACCTTAAGGGAAAAATCAGAATCTCTTCTTTCCCCATTTTTCCGGTGTTTTTGCCTGATTTCCTTTCTTTGGAATATTGTTTACATAGAGAAGAGAAAAAGATGTTCTTTCTGCTGCTTCCCTTGCTCTGTTCATTCACCTCGGCAACTACCTTTCCTGTGGCTTTTCCTGCCAGGGCAGTCTGGGATTATTTCCAAGACTGCTCCTGGGTTTGTTGAATTCGCGAGCGATGAAATCTGCCTGAAACCATTAATAGATGTTATTTATGATATAATAGACAAACACTTTCGTTTATCTATTATAAAATCCGTATCTTTGCAGCAAAATTCAAATAAACAAGATAAATATGGAAACAAGAAAAGAAATTGCAGCAGAGAAGAAGCGTTGTGGGGCTCATAACTGTACCCAGGCAGTGGTTTGTACCTATCATGACTATACAGGTATGGACGAAGCGACACTCAAGCATATAGGCAATGCCTTTGCTGCAGGAATGGGTAATATGGAAGGAACCTGCGGTGCCCTCATAGGAGCAGGAGTGGTATTAGGCCTTGCAACAAAGGATAAGGCTAAGTCTGTCAAGGCGATGCGACAGATCATGACCCAATTCCAGCAGCACAACGGAGCTACCCAGTGCAAGCTTCTCAAAGGGGTGGGAACTGGTAAGATACTCAGAGAATGCCCGCTCTGCGTAGCCGATGCGGCAGAATTCCTGGAAGGGCAATTGGAAAAACTAACCGGTCAATAAAAGCAGATGGCAAAATACAAGGCGCAAAGCGAGCACGACCGCTGCGTGGCATGTGGTGTTTGCGTAAAGGTATGTCCCAAGGATGCCGTCAGCATCTACCGAGGATGTTATGCTGTAGTAAATGAGGATTTGTGCATAGGCTGCGGCATCTGTGAAAAGAACTGTCCGGCAGGAGTCATGCACAAGATATTGAGATAACAGATTAAAAGCATTTTTATGGCAAGACAAAAAAGCAAGAAGTGGAGTGATTATATGTGGCTGGTATCCGCTACCTATTTCACTCTTGGATTCTTCAATATCGTGTTTGCGTGGTTGGGAGTCATCTGTTTTATGATTCCGCTGCTCATGGCTATTTTCGGAGGCGGCAAGGGATATTGCAACAACTATTGTGGGCGTGGTCAACTTTTCCTGCAGATAGGAAATACCCTGGGATGGTCGCGCAAGAAGGTGGCACCAAGATGGTTATCATCCAAATGGTTCCGTCATGGATTTCTGCTTTTCTTCATGTTCTTCTTCATCCAGATGATTATCCTCACTGTGATGGTGGCAAAGGGCACAGAGAATCTCCATCAGACTATTCACCTGCTCTGGACTTTTGATGTTCCCTGGCACTGGGCATATCCAGTAGAGATAGAACCCTGGAAGGCGCAGTTTGCCTTCGGTCTCTATGGCATCATGCTCACCTCGCTGATAGTGGGTGTGCTACTCACCATCTTCTATCGTCCTAGAACCTGGTGTGTTTTCTGTCCGATGGGCAACATGACTCAACTCATCTGCAAGCTCAAGGCAAGATAAGCCCTGTACTTGGCTGATGATATAAATAGAATAACGATATGAATTTACAGCAACTGAAATACATTGTGGCACTCAACCGCTTTCGCAATTTTGCGAGAGCGGCAGAGGCTTGTCAGATTTCGCAGCCTACACTCAGTGCCATGCTTGTGAAACTGGAGGAAGAACTGGATACCCGTATCTTCGAAAGAAACAACAAAACCGTATCTCCCACTACGCCAGGAAAGAAGATTATCCGTCAGGCAGAAACAGTATTGCAGGAGATAGAACGCATCCCGGAAATCGTGATGGAAGATAAGGGTGAGATAGGCGGAAGTCTGTCGCTCGCCGTGGGACCAACCATTGCCCCCTACATCCTGCCCAGGTTCATCAGATACTATCGGGAAAACTATCCATCGGTAGATCTCAATATCCTGGAACTGAAGGCTGATTTCATGCTCGATTCCCTGCTTCGTGGCGAGATGGATGCCGGCATAGCCATCTCCGACAATGTCCGTGAAGGCATTCTGGAGATACCTCTCTACACGGAGAAGTTCTACGTGTATCTAGCCGAGAGCTGCTGGCGCAAGCTCCCTGTTTTCAAGCCTGAGAATCTGGAGTATGAGAATATGTGGATTATGAAGGAGGCACAGTGTCTGCGCAACAGTGCCTTTTCGTTCTGCAAGGCCCGCAGCAAGGGTCATCACATCTATGAGGCAGGCAGCATCGAGACCCTGATAAGGATAGTGGATGAGAACGGCGGCTTCACCATCATTCCAGAGATGCACCTCCCTTTCCTGAGTGAGGAGCAGAAAAGGAATGTAAGAAAGATAGAGGAAGATTATCTGTCGCAGAGGCGCATATCGCTCTATATCAGGGAGGATTACATCCGTGAGCGGATGCTGAACACCCTGGTCGATACCCTCAAGATATTCATTCCAGAGGAGATGATGGGAGAAGGCATCAGGAAATACGGCATCAAGCTGTAACTATCAGCCAGATGAGTTGAATACAAGAAAAATCCCCCTTTTTCTTGCGTAATTAAAATGTATATTGCTCAATATTGAAATCCCACAACGGTGAATTCATAGAATTGTACCCTATTGTGATGGAAGATTAAGAAAAAGCATATCCGCAACAGATACCGTGGGAGGTAAATGTTGCGGATTTTTCATTCAATATGACTTTCGGCTAGGCATATAAAACCCTGGTAGACTGCGATTGCGACAGCCATCCTGCAGACCCGAAACTCAAGGATATGGGAATTCTTGCAAGCACGGATCCTGTGGCTCTTGATCAGGCTTGCCTAGACCTTGTTTTCACCCACAAAGGAAAACCTGGTGATGATGAAAAGCCACTCATTGAGCGAATCAATCGTCAGCATGGTACCTACATCACAGATTATGCAGAGAAGATAGGTTTTGGAAGCAAGAAATACAGTCTGGTGAT
Organism: Prevotella sp.; assembly: GCA_021636625.1. GTDB lineage: Bacteria > Bacteroidota > Bacteroidia > Bacteroidales > Bacteroidaceae > Prevotella. The sequence goes on from JAJWLX010000004.1 coordinate 63,334, forward strand.
GATTAAGCAATGAAAAAGATAATCACAAAACATAAATCCTGCCAAATTGCCCATTTCTGCATGACATAATTTGATGAAAATCAAGAAATCGGGCATTTTCTGAAGTTTTCTCTCAAAAAGTTGTGTTCGCACACAAAAAGGCATTACCTTTGCACTCGAAAAGATTGAATAACGAATAATTAAAGTAAAGAAAGGGTAACAATTATGATGGTATTAGGAATGACACTGGCAGTTGTAGCTGCTCTTTTTGCAGAGGTTGTAAATGTCAACAAGAAGATTAGCCTCGGCAAGTAATCAGCCCTTGAGAGGCATCTTAGAATGCTTTCAAGGAAGTTGATTGGAAATGGATAAAGATTAGGATAACAGATTAATAGAGAAAGGATAAGATTATGTTAGTTGTAGGTATGATTTTAGCAATGATCGTTGCAGCGTGCGCAGAGTATGGTGCTAGATCTAACATGAAGGACTTCGCTTAACAAGCAGTTCTTCTTTCAATTTGAGAGAATTTAAACAGTAGTTCCATATAATAAATAAGGAAAGGCAGCTGTTGGCATTTGAAAGATGCCAGCAGCTGTCTTTCCTTTTTTATATTCATTTATGATAGTTTTGGGGCATCCCCAATCATGGCACGTGCCCATGAAGAGTGGCGGAAGTCTGTAGCAAGGGTAATGCCTGTCTTTTTACGCAGCCAAAATAAAAATCATTTTTCCATCAAAAAAATACGTTATTTCGGATTTTTTTTCGTAATATTGCACCCTAAAACAACATTAAAGGCTATTGATATGAAACGAATCTTTATCTCAATGACAGGTTTCATCACCTGTATGAACCTGATGGCACAAACTCCTGTCAGTTTTTATCCTCAGGAGAATGACCAAGACATCAACATCGATACACATCTGGTCATCGTGTTTGACAAGACAGTAAAGACTGGCAGCAAGGGCATAATCACTGTTACGGACAAGACAACTCGAAAAGTGGTTGATAGAATCGACATGAGCATTCCGGCGGGACCAACCGAAGGACAGCCCAAGAATCCAAATGCTGTCTATACTCCCGTTCCCTATATATATAAGGTGGAGAATGTAACCAATCGCAATACTCGTCCTGGAACTCCATCAGGTGCTGCCCAGGAAGACAAGCGCAAGTATCAGAAGACCATCATTGGTGGATTCTCTGATGCCTTTCACTTCTATCCTGTCATCTGTCATGGGAACAAAGCAACCATTTATCTGCATAACAGTATGCTGGAATATGGACATGAATATGAAATCAAGATTAGCAAGGGTACGATTGAGGGATGGAATGGCAAGAAGTCATGGACGTTTAGGACTAAGAAAAACGCCCCTTCTGCAGATTTGCGTCATATCGTTGTGGCAGCTGATGGCAGCGGAGACTTCTCCACTCTGCAAGGTGCCATGGATTGGATACCAGACTCATTGCCTTCTGAAGCCAGCAGGAAAAAGGTTTTCGTGAAGAATGGAGATTATGAAGAGCTGGTTTATTTCCGCAATAAGCGATTCGTAACTATCCAAGGAGAATCCATGGATGGGGTAGTGGTACATTACCCCAATAACGAGGTATTCAATCCTCACCCGGTTGATATCAAGACCAATGAGCAGAAAGGAACATTCCCTTCTCGCCGTGCAGCTGTGGCAGCAGACAACTGTGCCGACATGATTTTCAAGAATATCACCTTCAAGACTGATTGCAAGGGACAGGCTGAGGGATTCCTGCTCAATGGTGAAAGAAACTTTGCTGAGAATGTGCATGTAATCGGTGATGGTGATGCTCTTCAGGTGAATGGTTCTGCCTACTGGCTCAACTGCGTGATTGATGGAGGAGGTGACACGGTGCTGGGTAGAGGTCCATCCTATTTCAATCACTGTACACTTTCCAGCTATGGTGCTTTCATGTGGATTAGAAATACCAGGGAGAACCATGGTAACATCTTCAATGACTGTACCTTCAAGGGATTGGGCAAGGATGCCGTGATAGCCCGCCTTCCTGACAACAAGGGCAGAAATTATCCTGATGCGGAATGCGTGCTGCTGAACTGTACGCTTGATGGTGTGCTTTCTGAAGGCTTTGGCCCCATAGATGAGTCGGCATCTACGGCAAATCTCCTGGAATTCAACAGCCATGACAAGGAAGGTAAAACTATAGATATCAGCAAGAGAAACAAGCATGTACGTCAGCTTGACGCCATCAAGGATGCTGAGACAATCGGAAAATACTCCAATGCAAGTTGGGTACTGAATTGGTAAGAAAGGAGATTAATATAAATACCGGATGCCCTCTCATCGGTGTCTGCTTGCCTTCATTGGGTATTCTTCAACGCTTTTCTTCTGGGTATTCGGCAAGAATCCTGCAATGATGCCGAGCAATGGCAGGAAGGCACTCACCTGGAAGATGAACTCAATACTGGTCTTGTCGGCTAGCCATCCGAAGAAAGCTGAACCCAGTCCTCCCAGTCCGAACATCAGTCCGAAGAAAATGCCTGCTATCAATCCCACTTTATCTGGCATCAGGTCGGTGGCATATACCACGATGGAAGAGAATGCCGAGGCGATGATCAAGCCGGAAAGGAAGGTACAGATGATGGTCCACGTGAAGTTGACGAAAGGCATGGCGATGGCAAAAGGGGCTGCTCCCAGAATGGAGAACCAGATGACATACTTTCTGCCAAACTTGTCACCCAGCATGCCTCCTGCTACGGTACCTATGGCAAAGGCGGCAAGGAATACGAAGAGGCACAGCTGCGAGGTCTGCACCGAAACCCCGAACTTATCTATCAGGAAGAAGGTGAAGTAACTCGTAATACAGGCTGTATAGAAATACTTGGAGAACACGAGCATGATGAGGATGAACAGAGCCCAATACTTCACCCTTTTAGAGATATGAGTGTTGAGAAGCGGTTGTTTCTGCGGATGGTTCACCACGTAAGCCAATCGTGCCTTATACCAGACTCCCAATCTTACCATGATGATGGCGGCCAGTAGGGCTGCAAGGGCAAACCAGGAGATGGCATGCTGACCGAAAGGAAGGATGATGATGGCTGCAAGCAATGGTCCTATTGCAGAACCTCCATTGCCACCCACCTGGAAGATGGATTGTGCCAGACTCTTCTTGCCTCCCGATGCCATCTGTGCCACTCTCGATGCTGTGGGATGAAACACGGACGAACCCAGACCTACAACGCTCACTGCCAGGAGAATCAGGAAGTAATTCTCGGCGAAAGCCAGCAGGAGCAGGCCCATCAATGTGAAACACATGCCGATGGAGAGGGCATAGGGACGGGGATGCTTATCGGCATAAAGTCCTGTGAAAGGTTGCAGAATAGAAGATGTCATCTGGAAAACCAGCGTGATGATGCCTATCTGTGCAAACGAGAAATCGAACTTATCCTTCACAATCGGATAGATGGAAGGGATAATCGACTGAATCATATCGTTCAGGAAATGGGAAATGCTACAGATGATGAGCATGGAATACACTGTACCCTCTACCATCGTAGGATTTCCCTTGATTTTACTGCCTATAGACTTGATGTTCATTTCTTTTTTACTCTCTTATTTGAAAATCAACTTTTTATGCTGTTTTTGTTCTGCTTCAAGCTCCAATAACCTTCTCTTTGCGTCTAATCCTCCGGCAAAACCTGTAAGGCAATGATTGCTACCGATAACACGATGGCAGGGAATGAAAATGCTGATGCCATTAGCTCCGATGGCACCTGCCACGGCTCTTGTGCCATTGGGGTTACCCATACTTATGGCTATTTCCTTATAGTTTCTTGTTTCTCCGTAGGGTATGTTGAGCAATGCATGCCATACTTTTTTCTGAAAATCGGTTCCTATAGGACGCAACGGAATATCGAATATCTTGCGGATGCCGGTGAAATATTCATTCAGCTGCTTCTTGGCAAGTTCCAGGATAGGGGTTGTCTCAATTTTGAACTCAGCCTTCATATACTGCGAAACCCGAAGCTTATTGCGCTCTGCATATGGCATTTCATTCCAATCACAAAGACACAAATCATCACCCACAGATGCCAGAATTAACTCTCCGCAGGGCGAGTTGTAATATTGGATGTTTATTTGCTGCATTCTATCAAATACGATGAAACGGAATCTTTATTTTTCATACAATTCTATCGGCAAACCATCTGGGTCACTGAAGAATACAAATCGCTTGTCAGTATATTCATCCGTGCGTATAGGCTCATGAGCGATGCCTTTACTGTCAAGTTCATCAATTGCATCCGAAAGATCATCTACCTCAAAAGCAAGATGGCGCAGACCGGCTGCTTCCGGATAGGAAGGACGTGCTGGTGGGTTAGGGAAGGAGAATAACTCGATGACATAGTTGTCATCAAGCCAGCAGTCAGCTTTCCATGAGTCACGTTCCTTACGATAGTTTTCACTCATGATCTTCATTCCGAGCACATCTGTGTAGAAATGCTTGGATTTCACATAGTCGGAGCAAATCACGGCTATATGATGGATTTTGTTAAGTTTCATATCTTATGAATGTTTAAATGTGGGTAATGCCCAAGACCTTACGCTGGGATTTCATTACTTCTTGAATATTCATGCCATTAAGTGCGTTATATTGTACTTATTGTGCAAAAATAATAAATATTTTCAGATTTCGCAAGATAAAGTACAATATCGCATTCTTATTTATAATATATTATACTATTATTGAACTTTTCTTTGAGTTTTGCCATATTTTCATTAACTTTGCCTGTAAAACTATCATTAAGGTTATGACTTAACTCCTCAGCGACTGCAGGGAGCGATAACTCCTTTAACTTCTGAACTTGCAAAACTTGAATATACAATGGTATTTTGAGCCGATTCAACATAAAGTCACCTTCAGAAATAGCTTCTCAAAAACAGCAATTCAACTCTTATTCTCCTTTCACGACCACCATAGTATGCACATAATCAATTATTAAAGTGTGAAAGGAGAATTCTGTACCCCTATGGGCATGGTAAGCGGCAATGTTGTGCCATAGTGAGGCAATAAGCGATACAAGCCGCTTTACGCCTCGTCAGTACTATCATGGCAACCTCTCAGTAACGTCTTTGCGCCTTGTAAGTACTATCATTGTTGCTTGTAAGTGCTATCATAGTTGCTTGTAAGTACTATCATCGTTGCATCGGTTTTACGTAAATAGTCTTCGGAGTAACCTTTACTTGTTGTCGGAAGAATTAATGTTATAAGCCGGAGAAGCCTATATCTTCAGCCGCACAACAGCTGTTGTGCGCTCGTCCAACAGCTGATGTGCACATGCACAACACGTGTTGTGCACACGTCAATCAGCTGGTGGGCGATTTCAATATCCGCTGCTCCTTCTCTAGAAGTCGCAAGGCAGGGCGGAGAGCTGCTGCATGATGGTCTTTGCCATACGGGCATGACCGGAATCATTAGGATGAAGACGGTCGGTATCCGGCTTGTTGAACATCTGGGCGCCAGCATCGTAAAGAGGGAAGAGACCCGAAAGGGAGTTGAGGTCGATAACTGGCACTGCCCATACATTGCCTGCCTCCTTGATAGCCTTCACGTATTCATCAAAGAAAAGACCACGGGCGTTTTCGTACATCTCATCTGGCTGGATATTCTTGTCACCAGATGCAAAGTAAGCACGATGTACTGGTGTCATTACTACAATTTGCTTGGTAGGATACATCTGCTTCAGTTTCGACATGGCGATGTTGATACGACCTTTCAGGGTGTTCTTATCCATGGCAAAATGGCGATGGCGACGTTGAATCATTTCGCTTGGCTTGTGGCGGGCTACTCTCACACTGTCGAAAGTCTCCGTGTACCATTCGCCGATAGGCACACCATTGTTATAATCGTTGGTACCCATAAAGATAAGGATGGCATCAAAATCGTCGCCATGCTCTTTCTGGAGCTTATCTGCCTGGCGGGGAATGTCGTTCCACTGTCTGCCGCTTACACCATAAACGTATGGGGTGATGCGGAGCCAATCCTGCAGGAATCCCCAGTATTTCACTTTAGAAGCCTTGATGTTCGGATCTGTGATGGAGTCACCGAAGTAAGCCACCTTCTTGCCTTTCCAAGGATGCTGAAGGTTCTTGAAAGCCTTTTCTTTTTCGGCGATTTCTTTCTTGCTCATCGCCTTTTGGGCGAAGGCGGGCATGGTTGGCATCGCCAAAGTCAAGGCGAGTGCCAGGGTAATCATTGTTTGTTTCTTCATTGCTAGTTTGTTTTTAATTCTTTTTCTGAGTGCAAAGGTACGTCAAAAATCTCATACCGAGCTATATTTTTTGTTCAAATATCACTCTTTTTCTGCTTTTTTTTGTAATTTTGCAGCCGCTAATAGAAATGAGTAATTATAATAGGTATATTATTAAGGATGACAGTCAGTTTGAGTAATTTAAGTAATTTGAGTGATTTGGCGTGCAAGCGAGTGGCAGTTGCGGCTTATTATTTTGTACCGGGAGTGGTGTTTGCCAGTTGGGCAAGCCGTATTCCGGATGTAAAACAGATGTTGCATCTGAGCAACGGCCAGCTGGGAACAGTGCTCTTTGCCATCCCTATCGGCCAGCTTCTGATGATGGCTTTCTCGGGTATTCTGGTGAGTAGATTTGGCAGCAAGAAGATGCTGGTTCTCTCTGAGTTGCTCTATGTTCTGGTTCTTTTCTGCATCGGTAGCAGTACTACGGTTTTTCATCTGATTTTGAGTCTTATTGCTTTCGGAATGATGGCGAATCTGATGAACATTGCCACCAATACGCAGGCATGTCTGGTAGAGAAGATGTATGGGCGCAACATCATGTCATCGTTTCATGGTCTGTGGAGTCTGGGGGGATTCTCCGGTGGTATCATCGGTGCCATCTTTGCCAATACTTTACTCCCGATAGATGTCCACTTTGGAACTATTCTGGTTCTGAGTATTCTCATCGTTGCTGTCGGTTTCCGCTTTCTTGTTAATGATGCCATGGCGAAAGCAGAAGAGGAGGATGTTCCGAAGTTCTCTTTCAAAAACATCGACCCGATTCTGTTCCTCTTGGGACTGATGGGATTTGCAGGCATGTTCTGTGAAGGTACCGTTTACGATTGGAGTAGCGTATATTTCTCATCAGTAGTAAAACCCGATGAGGCTTTTATCCGTGCGGGCTATGTGGCTGGCATGGGAGCGATGACTCTGGGTAGATTCCTTGCCGATGGGTTTGTTACGAAATACGGCCCAGCCAGAGTATTGAAGATTTGTGGTGGTTTGATATTGGGCGGTTTGTGGCTGGCTGCTGCCTTGCCTTATCTGATTCCTGCCACTTTGGGCTTCCTGCTGGTAGGTTTCGGCATCTCTTCATCGGTGCCTATCTGCTACAGCATCGCCGGAAAGCTGGGGACTATTAAGGCAAGCATTGCCATCACCATCGTTTCGAGCATCAGTTTCTTTGGTTTCCTGGTAGGACCACCGGTTATCGGATGGCTTGCAGAGGCTACCGGACTTCGTATCGCCATCAGCATCGCAGCCTGTCTGGGCTTGATGATTGCGTTTGTTGCCGCAAAGGTAGGAAAGAGAATATCTTGAATGAGATGAATATCTTGAAAACAAGATGAATATCTGAATAAAAATACAAAAAAACCGTGGATGTAAGGAAGCATCCACGGTTTTTTGTTATATAAATACATTGATGTTTCTTATACTTCTTCGCAAACCACTATTTTTTATGAATATCAGAATGGCTATCGTAAGATTCTCCATTATTTTCCGCTTTTATTCTATTCCATCTTTCCGATAAAAGTGATACCTTTGCACCCGGAAAAAACAAATAAAAACAACTAGCATGGAAACAATAAACAAAAGATTTGTGTATTTCATCTGTCTGGTATCGGCGATGGGTGGATTGCTGTTCGGTTACGATTGGGTAGTGATTGGTGGTGCCAAACCCTTCTACGAACTGTATTATCAGATAGCCGATAACCCTTCAGACCAAGGTTTGGCGATGACCATCGCCTTGATAGGCTGTCTGATAGGAGCGATGCTCTGCGGTTCGCTTGCCGACCGTATCGGAAGAAAGAAGCTTCTGATTGTTGCCGCCCTGATCTTTTTCTTCTCGGCAATAGCAACGGGAATAGCTGACACCTTCAGCTACTTTCTGGTGGCCCGTTTCTTCGGAGGCATCGGTATCGGAGTGGCTTCTGGACTTTCACCTATGTATATTGCAGAAGTGGCACCTACCTCCATCAGAGGAAAACTGGTTTCTTTGAACCAATTGACCATCGTGCTTGGTATTCTGGCGGCGCAGATAACCAACTGGCTGATAGCAGAACCTATCCCAGTTTCTTTCTCCTCAGCAGATATTGCTGCATCCTGGAATGGGCAGATGGCTTGGCGATGGATGTTCTGGGCGGCAGCCTTTCCTGCGGCAGTATTCTGTGTGATGGCTTGCTTCATTCCAGAAAGCCCCCGTTGGCTGGCTATGAAAAATAGAGAAAAGAAAGCTTTCGTTACATTGAATAAGATAGGTGGAAACAGCTATGCACAGGCTGAGTCGCAGGCCGTGAGAGAGGCAAACGAAAAGGACTCCTCGCAGGCAGGACTGAAGACTTTGTTCAGCAAGCCTTATCGCAAGGTGCTCCTGCTGGGTGTGGTGGTTGCCTTCTTCCAACAATGGTGCGGAACGAATGTCATCTTCAATTATGCGCAGGAGATATTCCAGTCGGCAGGTTATGCTATCGGCGATGTGCTTTTCAATATCGTGGTAACGGGAATAGCCAATGTTATCTTTACATTTGTGGCCATCTTCACGGTAGATAAATGGGGTAGAAAGGCTTTGATGAAACTGGGTGCCGGCGGACTTTGCGGCATCTATCTTATTCTGGGCATCTGTTATTTCTTCCAGATTACAGGATGGTTTATGATCGTGCTGGTAGTGGCAGCCATCGCCTGCTATGCCATGACGCTGGGGCCTGTTACCTGGGTGCTTCTGGCAGAAATCTTCCCTAACAGGGTGCGTGCCGTGGCGGTAGCTACCAGTACCTTTGCCCTCTGGGTGGGAAGTTCTACGCTTACTTATACATTCCCATTGCTCAATGTGGCACTGGGCAGTTATGGTACCTTCTGGATTTATAGTGCAGTATGTCTGGGTGGTTTCCTCTTCGTCTCTTTACTGTTACCTGAGACCAAAGGCAAATCGCTCGAAGAATTGGAAAAAGAATTAATAAAACATTAAATAATTATGGTTAAAGCTTGGAGAGAAACAGTGGTGATTCCAACTTATGAGGTTGGAACCCCTGAGAAGAATCCTATTTTCCTGGAGAAACGAGTTTATCAGGGTTCGAGTGGAGTGGTTTATCCTTATCCGGTCATTGAGCGTATCAGCGATGAAAAGGTGGATAAGGAGTGGCATGCCATCTGGATTGAGAATGAATACATCAAGGTGATGATTCTGCCCGAGTTGGGTGGTCGTGTGCAGATGGCATACGATAAGATTAAGCAGCGTCACTTTGTATATTATAATCATGTCATCAAACCGGCATTGGTGGGGTTGACTGGTCCGTGGATCAGCGGTGGCATTGAGTTCAACTGGCCTCAGCACCATCGTCCTAGTACCTATCTCCCAGTGGATAGCACCATCGAGGAGAACGAGGATGGATCTGTTACCGTATGGGTGAGCGAAACAGAAAAGATGTTCCACCAGAAGGGTATGGCAGGCTTTACCCTGCGCCCAGGCAAGGCTTACTTGGAAATCAAGGGTCAGCTCTACAACCGCACCAACGTGCCTCAGACTTTCCTCTGGTGGGCGAACCCTGCCGTGGCTGTGAACGATTATTACCAGAGTGTGTTCCCGCCAGATATCAATGCCGTATTCGATCATGGCAAGCGTGCCGTCAGCAGTTTCCCTATCGCTACGGGTACCTATTACAAGATGGATTATTCGGCCGGTGTCGATATATCCAATTATAAGAACATCAAGGTTCCTACATCTTATATGGGTGTCAACTCAATGTATGATTTCGAGGGTGGTTATGAGAATGATACCCAGGCTGGTATGCTTCATGTAGCCAATCATCATGTATCTCCGGGTAAGAAGCAGTGGACCTGGGGTAATGGTGATTTCGGACAGGCCTGGGACCGCAACCTTACCGATGAGGATGGTCCATATATCGAGTTGATGGCAGGTGTATTTACCGAAAACCAACCCGACTTTACCTGGCTGATGCCATACGAAGAGAAGCGCTTCACCCAGTATTTCATGCCTTATAGAGAGTTGGGCGTAGTGAAGGATGCCACCAAGGACCTGATTATGAACATTGACTTTGTGGATGATCAGGGAAATGTAACCCAGGAAAACACTTCAGGCAAGGTGAACTTCAAGGTGTTTGCCACTTCCAAGCAGGAGGTGAGGGTGATTCTTGATGATAAGGAAGGGGAATGCTATAATAAAGTGGTGACTCTTAGTCCGGAAGAGGTTCTGGATGAGACGATAGAGGTAGGAGATTGCTCATGGTATAATTTGTCTTTCTCTATCGAGTCACTGGATGGTAAGTACCTGATGCTTTGGGAACATGAGAATGATAAAATCCGTCCGATTCCAGACCCAGCTGAGGCTGCCTTGCTTCCTGAGCAGATCAAGACCAACGACCAGCTCTACCTGACGGGTCTTCATCTGGAGCAGTATCGCCATGCAACCTATAATCCGGTGGATTATTACGAGGAGGCACTCCGCCGTGATCCTATGGATTACCGATGCAACAATGCCCTGGGATTGTGGTACATTCGCAAGTGCCGTTTCGACAAGGCTGAGAAGTATCTGCGTCGTGCCGTGAAGGTCTTGATGAAGCGCAATCCTAATCCATACGATGGTGAACCTATTTACAACCTCGGTCTTGTCTTGAAATATCAGGGTAATATCTGGGAGGCATACGATATGTTCTACAAATCAACCTGGAATGGTGCATGGCAGGATGCCGGCTTCTTTGAGTGTGCCCAGATTTCCGTGATGCAGCATCGTATGGATGATGCAAGTGAGGAAATCGAGAACAGTCTGATTCGCAATACCCATAATCACAAGGCTCGTGCTTTGAAGGCTGCTATTCTCAGATTGACTGATAAGAAGGATGAAGCTGTCGCTTGGTGCGAGGAGTCTTTGAAGATAGACCAGTTTAACTATGGTTGTCTCTTCGAACTCTTCCTCTCTACGGACAACAAGAAGTATCTTGACAAGATGGTAGAGATGATGCATGGCATGCCGAACAACTATGATGAGTTGGCGCTCGATTATACTGGTGCCGGTCTTTATGGTGAGGCTCTGAAGGTTTTGCAGGCAGCTATTGATAACAAGGCTGTTACTCCGATGACTTATTATTATCTGGGTTGGGTACTTCGCAAGAAGGATACGGATGATTGGGAGATTGCTGAATCTGCTTATGACCAGGCTTCGAAATATCCATCAGACTACTGCTTCCCTAACCGTCCTGAGGCAGTTCTGGCATTGAAAGATGCCATGCATATGAATGGGAAGGATGCCAAGGCCCCTTATTATCTGGGTTGTCTCTATTACGACAAGCGCCAGTATGATGTGGCGATGGAGGTATGGAGAGAGTCGGCAGAAATTGATCCTAAGTTCCCTACCGTATGGCGTAACCTCGCACTCGGATTGTTTAACAAGGAGCACAAGGGCGAGGAGGCTGTGAAGTATATGGAGAAGGCCTTTCAGCTTGATGCCTCCGATGCCCGTATTCTGATGGAGTTGGATCAGCTGTATAAGCGTCTGGGCTATGACCATGCGATGCGCCTGAAATATCTTCAGCAATATCCGGAGTTGATAGCCAAGCGTGATGACCTGCTCTTGGAAGAAATCACGCTTCTGAATCAGACGGGTAACTATGCAGAGGCGATGAAGAAGCTGGATTCTCATCAGTTCCATCCATGGGAAGGTGGCGAAGGAAAGGTGAGCGGACAGTATCAGCTCTGCCGACTGGAATTGGCTAAGAAGGCTTTGGTAGCTAAGGATTACTATACTGCCATCTCGCTGCTTGAGGAATGTCTGGTTTATCCGCATCATCTTGGAGAAGGCAAGCTCTATGGTGCACAGGAGAATGATTTCTATTATTTCCTAGGTTGTGCATACGCAGCAAAGGGTATGGCAGATAAGGCGAAGGAGTGCTGGGAAGAAGCAACCAAGGGACCTCAGGAACCAGCTGCTGCCATGTATTACAATGATGCCAAGCCTGACAAGATTTTCTATCAGGGATTGGCTCTCCTGAAACTGGGCAGAGTGGATGAGGCTCATGGCCGATTCTATAAGCTCGTGAATTATGGTAAGAATCATCTCTTCGATGAGGTAGTGATGGATTACTTTGCCGTATCATTGCCTGATTTGCAGATTTGGGAGGGAGATTTGAATCTCTCTAATCAGATACATTGCAAGTACATGCTTGCCCTTGGTTTCTATGGCTTGGGCGATAAGAAGCATGCTGAGCGTTATCTGAAAGAGGCTTCCCGGTTGGATAAGAATCATTTGGGTATCTTGTCATTCAAGAGTTTGATAGAATTAGGTTTGTTGTGAAAGCTGTCTGCTTTCTCATAGGATTTTAAGTTGTATGTCGAGTCCCTACGTCTATTGTTAAAATAGATGTAGGGACCTTTTTCTTTTGTCATTTCTTGGATTCTCGGTATTTCTTAGGTGATATTCCCACGATTTTGGAGAATAGGCGTGAGAAATAGAAGGAATCTTCGAATCCCATCTTATAGCTTATCTGGTTGATTTTCATATCTGTGGTATCCAGCAGCTCACAGGCTTTCTTGATCTTCAGCTTATTAAAATAACTCAACGGACTGTGACCCGTGGCACCCTTGAAGATGGCAGAGAAATGGGAATTGGAATATCCGGTATATTCTGCCAGATCGTGCAGTGTGATGGATTGCTCTATATTCTCCTCCATATATTTCAAGGCAGCATTGATGATGCTATGTGTCTCGTTATCATTTTGTTCCTCTCTCTTGTGGAATTTCCTGTATTGTGGCATATAGCGCAACGAACCGAGATAGAAATGCAGGAGCGATGAGGTGTATCGCAGGTTTTCCAGGGTATATCCATCGGATAGGGTCAGAAACATATCTTCGAAGATGTTGTTTCTGTCAGCTATTCTTGAATTCAGATTGGGGGATATGGTGGTTGGCATCTCTGCACCTTCGGCATAGATGTGTGCCAATGTTCCACAGAAGTGAATCCAATAGATGGTCCAGGGATCGCCGTTGTTGGAGGCATAGGCATGGGGTGTATTGGCTGGCACGATGAAGTATTGGTTGGCTTTTACTTTATATTGCTTGCCATTGATGCTGTAATGTCCGCTGCCCTTTACACAATAGATAAGCACGCATTGGTCGATGGACTCCGTCCGTTCTCTATAATGATAGGTAGCATGTGGATAGTAGCCTATGTCTGTGATATGCAAGGTCCGCAATACCGGGTCAGATTCTGCCAGATCCAGAATCATCTCCGGCATTACCAATGAGCGTTCCCCTTGAAATCCGTTTTTTATTTTGATATTTTCCTTCATATTCTTGTTTCTGTTTGGAATATCCAAAGTTGATTTTTCCTTTATTCTCTGCAAAAATACAAAAAAATATTGGTAGGGATTCGATTATGACTGAAAAAACAATGAATAAGAAGATAATCTATGTTTATTGTACAAAATTATAGGTAAATATTGCCTTTATATTTGTAACTTTGCCCACAAATTTAAAAAACACTATAAATGGAAATGAAAACTAAAACATTATTTGCAGCGATGTCGTTCCTGACAATTTGCTCGATGGATGCCCAGGCACAGATTCCGCAGCAATCTATCCGATGGGATAAGCATAGCCTTATCTTCGATGGTAAGCGAGTGGTGCCGGTGATGGGCGAGGTACACTATTCACGAATCCCTCAGAATGAGTGGAGAGAGGAAGTAAGGAAGATGAAGCAGGGTGGCGTTAACATGATTGCTGCCTATGTGTTCTGGAACCATGTGGAGGAAGTGGAAGGTGTGTTCAACTGGAGTGGACAGCGCAATCTTCGTGGTTTCCTTGAGGTATGTAAGCAGGAAGAGATGCCGGTGGTTCTCCGACTGGGCCCTTTCTGCCATGGCGAGGTTCGCAATGGTGCCATACCTGACTGGATGTTTACCAAGGGATGCAAGATGAGAGAGGAGAATACCACTTTCCTGAAATATACAACCGAACTTTATCGTCAGATTTATTCGCAGGTGCAGGGATTGCAGTGGAAAGATGGTGGTCCGGTAGTTGCGGCACAGTTTGATAACGAATATCGTGGCAGGGGTAGTTATCTGATGGCGCTGAAGAAGATAGCCCAGCAGATAGGTTTCGATTTGCCTTTCTATACCCGTACTGGATGGCCTGAACTGAAAACGCCGGTGCCTTTCGGCGAGATGGTTCCGCTTTATGGTGACTATGCCGATGGTTTCTGGGAGCGAAGCCTGAAGGAGACTGCTGGTAATTACTACAAGGCTTTCAACTTCAAGGCTTTCCGAAGCAGTACGGCTATCGCTACCGAACAGCTTGGCAAACAAGAGGCGAAGATCAACAAGGGGGATGAAGCCTATCCTTATTTCACCTGCGAACTGGGTGGAGGTATGATGACTTCCTATCATCGCCGTCCGTATATTTATCCAGAAGATGCGTATTCGCTGGCTATCATCAAGTTGGGTAGCGGAAGCAATCTGCTGGGATATTATATGTATCATGGCGGAACCAATCCTACTGCGATGATGCCGGGTAATCTGGACGATGGTAGTGCGGTTTATCTGAATGAAAATCAGCGCACTCAGGCTACCAATTATAATGATATGCCGGTAAAGACGTATGATTTCCAGGCGCCATTGGGTGAATTCGGACAGAAGAATCCTCATTATTTCATGCTCAGCAAACTGCATCTCTTTATGCATGATTATGCAGAAGTACTGGCTCCGATGGAGTCTAGCTTCCCATGCAGTCAGGATATAGAGAAGGGCGATGATTCTCATCTTCGCTGGTCTCTTCGTTCTAAAGATAAGAGCGGTTTTGTATTCATTAATAACTATGAGCGATTGCAGCAGTTGTCTGCCAAGAAGAATGTGCAGTTTGAGGTATGCGGCGTGAAGTTCCCTCAGCGTCCGATGACGGTTCCTGCCGGAGCGATGTGTATCTTCCCGGTAAATATCGATGGCATCCGCTATGCTACGGCACAGTTGATAGCCAAACGGGATGGAAAAATCTATCTGGAACAGATCAAGGGCATTCCTACCGAGATAGCTGTGGATGGAAAGGTGCTGAAGAATGTGAAGGCGAAGGGAATCGCCAAGCCGGTTTATAAGAACATCTATCTTGTAGATTCCAAGACGGCGGAACATCTGTTCCTGCAGGAGGAAGGAAAATCAATGATGTTACTGGCTCCTTCTTTCAAGAAAATCAAGGAAGCAGAGGGCGTTCGCAAGATAACCATGGGTGTGCAGAAAGTAGCAGAGGAACCATCTGATGCCGACTTTAAGAAGGCTGCGGTTTATCAGCTAAATCTTTCGCCTGAAATGCTGCAGGGCAGAAATCTCCTGAAAATTCAATATCGTGGTGATTGTGCCCGACTTTATTGCGATGGCAAACTGGTGGCTGATAATTTCTATAACGGCCGTCCGTTCCTGATGGGATTGTGGCGTCTGCCTGCCGATTGTCAGAAGCTGGAACTCCGCATTCTTCCTTTACAGAAGAATATGCCGGTTTATTTCCCTCGCGAAGCGGATGTGGCGAAGGAGGGAGAAGAAATCGTGAAATTAGAAATTACTCAACAATAAATGATTCTACCATCAATGAGAAATATAGTTTTTATGCTGGGGCTGATGTCTTGTGCTTCCTTGCAGGCACAGGGCATCAGCTCTAATAACAGAATAGACCTCTCGGGGCAGTGGCGATTCTCGCAGGGAGATGCGCCTACCTATGAGGATGTGCTCAAGTTGCCGGGGTCGATGCTCACCAACGGCAAGGGTAATGATGTCTGTACCCATACGCAATGGACAGGAAGTCTTTATGATTCTTCCTTCTATTTCAATCCTTATATGGAGAAATATCGCCAGGAGGAAGTGCTGGCAAATGGGAAGCATCGCATCAAGGGAACCATGAAGTTTCCTTTCTTCCTCACCCCAGAGAAGCATTACATCGGCAATGCGTGGTATCGCAAATCGGTGTTTGTGCCTAAGGAGTGGAAGAAGCAGCGCGTAATCCTCAATCTGGAACGTCCTCATATAGAGACTTCGGTTTATATCAACGGCAAGTTGGCGGGCAGGGATTCTTCGCTGAGTGTGCCTCATGAGTTTGATGTTACACCTTATATTATATATGGCAAGGATAATGAAATCAGCATCAAGGTGTATAATGGCATAGAAAATGTATGCGTGGGTCAGGATTCGCATAGCGTAACCGACCAGACCCAGGGCAACTGGAACGGCATTATCGGAAAAATGGAATTGCAGGCGCATCAGCAGCAGTATATCCGTAATCTGCAGGTTTATCCTGATGTAAATGGCAAGCAGATTAAGGTGGTGATGGATGTGACGGGGAATGCTCAAAAGGCTGATTTCCATTTTGATGTAAGTGGCGTCCAGCATTCGTTTTCTAAAATAAAGAGAGAAAGTGATGGAAAATTCTCCGTCATTATTCCGATGGGCGAGGATATCAGGCTTTGGGATGAATTCCATCCGAATCTTTATACCCTGACTGCCACGATGGGCAAGGAATCTATCAGTACCACCTTTGGTATGAGCGAGATCTCCATCGAAGGCCGACAGTTTTATATGAACGGCAAGAAGATTTGGATGCGTGGAACCGTGGGCAACTGCTGTTTCCCGGAAACCGGTTATCCGCCAACCGATGAGGCTTCGTGGCTCCGTATTTTCAGAAAATGCAAGGAATATGGACTCAATATGATGCGATTCCATTCTTATTGTCCTCCCGAGGCAGCTTTCTCGGCAGCCGATCAGGTGGGAATCTATCTTCAGCCCGAAGGTCCATCTTGGCCAAATCATGGTGTGAAGTTGGGCAATGGTATGACCATCGACCATTATCTGATGCAGGAAACTCAGCGAATGGTTGAGAAATATGGCAATCATCCTAGCTTCTGCATGCTTGCTGCGGGCAATGAACCTGCGGGAAACTGGGTGAAATGGGTAGGCAACTTTGTGGAAGAATGGAAGAAAACAGGCGATAAGCGACGTGTATATTGTGGTGCATCCGTTGGTGGCGGTTGGGCTTGGGACCCGAAGAGCGAGTATCATGTAAAGGGTGGTGCGCGCGGATTGGATTGGGACAAGAAGGCTCCGCAATCGGAAGACAACTTCGATGGGGATATGGTTCGTGTGGTTCAGAAGGGAAGAACGCCGATTACCTTTGATGTGAACGAGCCAAGATTGACCCACGAGATGGGGCAGTGGTGCGCTTTTCCTGATTTCAAGGAGATTTCGCAATATACGGGAGCCTATAAGGCCCGCAACTTCGAGATCTTTTCTGATTTGCTGAGAGATAACGGTATGGCGAGTCAGGCTGAGAAATTCCTTCATGCCAGCGGTAAGTTGCAGACCTTGGCATATAAGTATGATTTGGAGCGTAACCTGCGAACCAAGGATTATGCGGGCTTCCAGTTGCTGGGCTTGAACGATTATAGCGGACAGGGCACTGCTCTTGTGGGCGTATTGAATGTGCATTGGAAGGAAAAGGGATATTGTGATGCCAGGGATTGGACGGAGTTCTGTTCGCCAATTGTTCCTCTGGCCAAGTTCTCGCAATTCGTTTTCTCTTCAGAAAACAAGTTGCAGGTTCCTGTGGAACTCTATAATGCGTATCATGAACCGCTGCAGAATGCTGAGGTTACATACGAGGTGAAGGACGAAAAACAGCAGGTTTTGGCTTCAGGAAAATTAGGAAAGTCTTCGCTTCCAGGTAATTCGTTTGCTGATAATCAGAATTCGCTTCCAGTGGGTAAGAACATCGGTTTAGGCGATGTATCCCTGGATTTCCCTCATCTCCATATTCCGTCTCCATCGCAATTGGTCTTGGAGATTCAGGTGAAGTCTTCCAATGCTCCTGTAGCCCGTAACCATTGGGATTTCTGGGTATATCCATCTCAGATAGAGATGCCGAATACCAAGGCGCTTAAGGATATCTATATTGCTGATAGTCTGGATGCCAAGGCACAGAAGGTGTTGCAGAAGGGTGGCAAGGTGCTGCTTCTGGCTGCCGGAAAGGTGAAGATGGGCGAAGATGTGAAGCAAACCTATCTGCCGGTGTTCTGGAACACCAGTTGGTTTAAGATGCGTCCGCCTCATACCACGGGTGCTACCATCGACAAGGCTCATCCACTCTTCAGAAATTTCCCTACGGATGACTGGGCAAACCTGAACTGGTGGGAGTTGCTGAACAAGGCGCAGGTGATGAATCTCCGTGAGTTCCCGAAGGATTATCAGCCGGCAATCCAGCCGATAGATACCTGGCACGTGAGCCGAAAGCTCGGTATGATGATTGAAGCCAAGGTGGGTAAGGGCAAGCTGCTGATGACTACGATGGATGTAACCAGCGACTTGGAACATCGCCTGGTGGCAAACCAGATGCGTTATGCCATCCTGAAGTATATGATGAACGAGGATTTCCAGCCGGCAATAGAGGTGGATAAGCAGGTGATTGAAAATCTCTTCACGAAATCGGCGCCACCCGTGAATATGTTTACCAAGGATTCTCCAGATGAACTGAAGCCGAAGCTGAAGTAAGGAAGATAATGTAATGTAAATATAAGGCGAGATATAGCTCGAGTAATGAGGCAAATGCTGGATAGTAAACTGGCATTTGCCTTTTTCTTTCAGTTACCTTTTTACCTTTTTACTTTTTATTACCTCTATCTTACTTTTTGATGACCAGTTTGCTTCCTTTCTGAACATCCGCCTTGATATTGGTGATGCGCTCGTTCTTCACATCATCCAGCATGATGGCTGGGCGATAATCGGGCTTCATCGTAGTGAAGCTCACATTATCTACTTCTATGCCATCCACGTGGCGGGCGTAGAGACCGAAGGCTGGAGTTTCTTTCGCAAATCTGGGCTCAGGGTAGTTGGTGCCTTGTTCTCTATATTCCTTTTTCGCCAGTTCTGCCTTGCCACCGCCACGATATTGCAGGCGGATATTGCTCAGCGAGATGTTGCGGAGTGGCAGACCAGGCATACCGGTAACGATGATGCCGGCAAGGGAATCTACATCGTTGGCAATGACATTGCTGATCATGATGTCGCGACCGGTAGAAACGGTGGTGCGCTCCTTAGGACCACGGTTTCGGCAACCGGTGGTAATGTAGATAGGGTAGTGATGAACATGATTCATGGTGATATTATTCACCACGATATTCTCCATCAATCCCTGATCGACTTCCTCGAACGCCAGACCGCTGCTATACATAAAGGTGCAGTTGCTCAAAGAAATATTCCTGTATCCGCCATTCGATTCCGTGCCGAGCTTGAAGCGGCCGCATACCCAGTTTACCTTTTCCGGAATATAAGTGCCATCCAGGAATGTGCCAAACTTGTAACCCGTAATCACACAGTTGGTAATGGCGATATGCTCTGTTAAAACAGGTTTCTTCAGGGCATAGGAACTTTTCAATACCAGGGCATCATCGTGAGGCGTATTGATTTTGCAGTTGCTGATAGTGAGATACTTGCAGCAGTCTATATCGAAGCCGTCACGATTGGTATCAATGATGACATTATCCACGGTGCCGAGTTCACATCCCGTTAGGATGATGCCGAAGTGACCACCCCGATAGATGGTGACATCACGAATCAGAATATTACGGCATTGCTTCAGGGCGATGGCCTTATCGCCCGTTCCTATGTTGCCACCCTGTAGGTTACCGCCTTTTTCGGTATCTCTTCTGGTGAGACCTTCGCCATCAATCATACCTCTGCCTGTGATGGATACATCATTGGCACCGATGGCATAGATGAGGCTGTTTTTAAAATAAGTATGTCCGCCGTCCTGATAAGCTGTGCCTTCAAAAACCTCAGCTTCATCATAGGCTTTCATCGAAGCCGGAGCTGCGAGAATCTTGGAACCAGCCATCAGATGCAGTTCCACATGGTTCTTCATACGGATGCTTCCGCAGAGATAAGTGCCGGCAGGCAGAACTACTCGTCCTCCACCATGTGCCACGCAGGAATCAATAGCGGTATTGATAGCATGATGGTCGAGAACCTTTCCATTGCCGATGGCACCGAAATCTTTCACATTGTAGTCTTTTGCCTGCATGCTTGTCATTGCAAGCGCCAGGAGACATAAGAGTGTAGAAATTCTTTTTTTCATTGCTTTTTTTGATCGTTAGTTTTATTATATTTGCAAAGATAATGTTTTTTTTCGAAAAACAGTTACGAATATCGTCCAACTATCACTCATTATTGTTCATGTTGTGTTCTGATGAGAAAGATAAAAAGGGTGTGACTAATCAACTAGTCACACCCTTTTTCTGATTTCATGTTGTTATGTTATATGAACAAGCTTCCTATCTGGAAGACCAGAGCTGATACTACCCATGCCAGGAGCGTGGTGTAGCCGGCGGCGAAGCCTGCCCATTTCCAACTGCCTGTCTCTCCCTTGATGGCGGCGATGGTGGCGATGCAAGGGAAGTAGAGCAACACGAAGAGGAGGAAGCAATAGGCGGTGAGCGTTGCCTTCGCTGCTGCCTCGGCATCGCTGTAACCGTAGGTCTTCTTCAGGTCAGAAGTCATCTGCTTCTTCAAAACCTCATATTTTCCGTCTTCATCGTTGTAATCCTGATCGTCAGAGAAACTGTCGTTGTTGCTGTAGAGCACACCCATCGTTGAGGCTACAATCTCCTTGGCACCTACACCGGATACCAGACCCACATCCAGTTTCCAGTCGAATCCCTGTGGGGTGAAGATAGGTTCGATGGTCTTACCGATTCTGCCGATATAGCTCTGCTCCTGCTGAGCCTGGTTGTCAAGTTCCTCATTGTGAGGGAAGTAGCCCAAAGCCCAGACGATGATACTTGCCACGAGGATGATGCCACCCATCTTCTTCAGATACTGCTTACCCTTTTCCCAGGTATGGCGGCCTATCGCCTTCCAGGTAGGGAAGCGGTAAGGAGGCAACTCCATCACGAATGGGGTATCTTCGCCCTTCACTACGAAACTGGCAAAGATGCGGCTCAATATCACGGCAAGGAAGATGCCGATGAGATAGAGCGATACCATAATGAGTGAACGGTATTGGATGGCAAAGAATGTTCCGATGACCATGATGTAGATTGGCAGACGAGCCGAACAGCTCATCAATGGCAATATCAGCATCGTAATCAGACGGGAACGGTGACTCTCGATGGTTCTTGTCGCCATTACCGCAGGTACGTTACATCCGAATCCCATAATCAGTGGGATGAATGACTTGCCATGCAGGCCCATCTTGTGCATCAGCTTATCCATGATGAAGGCTGCACGAGCCATATATCCAGAATCCTCCATATAAGAGATGAAGAAATACAGAATGAGAATCTGTGGCAGGAACACGATTACGGCACCTACACCACCAATCACACCATCTACCAGCATATCCTTTACTGGTCCATCCGGCATCGTATTGCTGATGAATTCACCCAGCCATGCCACGCCGTCCTCAATCCATCCCTTAGGAATCTCGCCCAGCACGAAGGTGGCTGAGAACATGATGAACAGAAGGAGGACGAAGATTGGGAAGCCTACATATTTATTGGTCAGGATGCTGTCGATGAGATGGGTTACCTGATAGGTATCCTTTGCCTTACCCGGTTCATAGCCCGCTTCCTGCAATGCGCCATGAATGAAACCGTATTTGGCATCCATGATGGCGGTTTCGCTATCTTCCAGAGTCTCTTCCTTCACACGCTTGGCTGCCTCATTGCGGGCTGCGAAGATTTCCTTGGCCGATTTCAGATGACTAACGTATTCCTCAGCGTGCTTATCATTCTCCAACAACTTGATGGAGAGGTAACGTGTAGAGTAGCGCTGGCGGATGGAGTCATCTGCCTTCAGATATTTCTGGATATGTTCGATGCCATGCTCTATCTCATGTCCGTGGTTGATGTGGATATGGCGATAGTGAGCGCTGGAATCTTCCTTGCCTTCGTAGAGTTCGATGATGGTCTCGAAGAGCTTATCCACGCCTCGACCATTGGTGAAGACGGTAGGAATCATCGAGATACCGAAGAGTTCGCCCAGTTTGTCGTAGTCGATGTTATCTCCACGCTTCTCGGTTTCATCAAACATGTTGAGGGCGCACACCATGCGGATGTGCATGTCTATCAACTGGGTGGTGAGATAGAGGTTGCGCTCCAGGTTGCTGGTGTCGATGACGTTGATAACGATATCCGGCGTATGCTCGATGAGCTGCTTGCGCACATAAAGCTCTTCCGGAGAATAGGCAGAAAGGGAATAGGTGCCCGGCAAATCTACCAGATTGAAGTGATAGCCGTTGTATTCGGCTTCGCCTACCTTGGCATCCACGGTTACTCCGCTATAGTTGCCCACACGTTCGTGAGCACCCGATGCGAAGTTGAACAATGAAGTCTTTCCGCAGTTTGGATTTCCCACCAGTGCCACGTTGATGACGCGGTGGAGTCTTTCTGCTTCCTGTTCAGCCAGGGCTTCGTTGCTGGCATTGTCTTTTCTTTCAGCTACGAGCATCTTGTCGCCGAGCGCCTGCTCGTCGCTATCGTTGGAATCTACTACTTTTGAGTCAATTACCTGTTGGCGGTCTTCTTCTTCCGCCTTGCTGAGCTTTGCATCATGCTTGGCTTCATCAATGGAAACCACCTCTATATGGTCGGCTTCGCTGTGGCGGAGTGACACCTCGTAACCCATAATCTTGTATTTCACTGGGTCCTGGAGTGGGGCGTTAAGGAGCACATCTACCTTCTTGCCCTTGATGAATCCCATCTCGATGACTCTCTTGCGGAAGCCACCGTGACCGGATACCTTGACGATGACTCCACTTTCACCTGTTTTAAGTTCTGATAATTTCATATATCTTTCCTTGTTTTAATCTTGTTCTTTTCTTTGGGGCATGACCTCATGGTCAGCTTTTTTTCTTTTCGACTGCAAAAATACTAATAATTATTTGCAACTTGGTAGCAATGATGTAGTTTTATAACAAAAATACCTAGAAATGATGAGAGTATCATCAAATCTAGGTATTCTTATCATTATTTCTGATGATGAATGTCCTTATACCTTATTATATGTATAAGAGCATCATCATTTTCTGTGATTACAGGTTTCTGCCGTGGCAGTTCTTAAACTTTTTGCCGCTTCCGCATGGACATGGGTCGTTAGGACGTGGCATGTGCTCTGCACGGTAAGGAGTGCGGTTTACCTGTGCGCCCTCTCGGGTATCCTGGTTAGCAGCTGCCTCCTGGGCCTCACGCTCTGCATCCAAATCAACCTTGCTCTCAACATAGTTCTGCTGAGTGTGCTGCTCAGGAGCTGCCTCCTGAACTGGCTGTTCTTGCTCCATTACTGGAATCTGACCTCGCATCAGGATACTTGCAATACGGTCGTACATGTCATTGATCATGGCATCCCAAACCTTGGCACTCTCCAACTTGAAGATGAGGAGAGGATCCTTCTGCTCGTAGCTTGCATTCTGTACAGAGTGCTTCAGTTCGTCGAGCTTGCGGAGGTTCTCCTTCCAGTCGTCATCGATAATCTGGAGAACAACGCTCTTCTCAAACTCCTTCACTACGTTCTTAGCCTCGCTCTCGTATGCCTCCTTGAGGTTGCAAGGAATATTGTACATGCGCTTGCCGTCTGTGATAGGCACCATGATGCGCTCGTACATAGCACCCTGGTTTTCGTATACCTGCTTGATGATAGGCATAGCTGTAGCCTGGATGCGGTCTGTCTTACGCTTGAATGTAGCCATTGCTTCCTGGAAAGCACGCTCTGCCAAATCCTCACGTCTGCCGTTCTCATACTCATCCTCGTTGAATGGAATCTCCATAGCGAGAACTTTCAGGAACTCTTCCTTGGCACCGAAGAAGTCGTTGTTGTTGACGATGTTCAAAACGCGGTCCCAGATGATGTTGGCAATGTCCATACCGATACGCTCACCCATGAGGGCGTGGCGACGCTTCTCGTAGATAACGGTACGCTGACGGTTCATCACGTCATCATACTCCAAGAGGTGTTTACGGATACCGAAGTTGTTTTCCTCAACCTTGCGCTGAGCACGCTCGATGCTCTTGCTGATCATTGGGCTCTCGATACGCTCGCCATCCTCGAAACCGAGACGGTCCATTACCTTGGCGATACGCTCAGAAGCGAAGAGACGCATCAGCTTATCCTCCAATGATACATAGAATACAGAAGAACCTGGGTCACCCTGACGACCGGCACGACCACGGAGCTGACGGTCTACACGACGGCTCTCATGACGCTCTGTACCGATGATGGCAAGACCACCTGCAGCCTTTACCTCAGGAGTCAGCTTGATATCGGTACCACGACCAGCCATGTTGGTAGCGATGGTTACGGCACCCTTACCGTTTATTGAGCGGCCTGCCTCGGCTACGATCTGAGCCTCCTGCTGGTGCAACTTAGCGTTCAATACATTATGAGGAATGTTGCGCATCTTCAACATCTTGCTCAACAACTCAGAGATTTCTACAGATGTGGTACCAACCAATACTGGGCGACCAGCATTGCGTGTCTCCTCAATCTCATCAATGACGGCACGATACTTCTCGCGGGCAGTCTTATATACACGATCATCCAAGTCCTTACGCAGGATAGGGCGGTTGGTAGGAATCTCAACTACATCGAGCTTATAGATATCCCAGAACTCACCAGACTCTGTGCTTGCCGTACCGGTCATACCTGCGAGCTTGTGGTACATACGGAAGTAGTTCTGGAGTGTGATGGTAGCAAAGGTCTGTGTTGCAGCCTCTACCTTTACATGCTCCTTAGCCTCTACAGCCTGGTGTAAGCCATCGCTCCAGCGGCGACCCTCCATGATACGACCTGTCTGCTCATCCACGATCTTCACCTGACCGTCCATGACAACATACTCATCGTCCTTATTAAACATGGTGTAAGCCTTCAAGAGCTGCTGCAAGGTGTGAACACGCTCGCTCTGTACGCCATAGTGAGCCAGCAACTCGTCCTTGATGTCCAGACGCTCCTGGTCTGAGATGTCTGTGCGAGCTTCCAGGTCACTCATCTGTGTAGTAATATCAGGCAATACGAAGAGCTCTCTATCGTTCACCTGCTTAGCCAACCACTCTGTACCCTTATCGGTCAGGTCGGCAGAGTTCAGCTTCTCATCAACCACGAAGTACAAAGGCTCAACAGCCTTAGGCATCTCACGGTTGTTGTTTGCCATATAGAATTCCTCGGTCTTGAGCAATCCTGCCTTGATACCCTCCTCAGAGAGGTACTTGATCAATGGCT
Source organism: Prevotella sp. (assembly GCA_021636625.1). Classification (GTDB taxonomy): domain Bacteria; phylum Bacteroidota; class Bacteroidia; order Bacteroidales; family Bacteroidaceae; genus Prevotella. Next base: position 88,828 of record JAJWLX010000004.1, read on the forward strand.
TGTTCTTAGGCAGCGCCTTGTAAGAACGGTAGAGTGAGAGGAAACCTTCCTCGAGCATCTGCTGGTTCTTGGTCTTGCCGCCCTCTGTAATCTTCTGCTTAGCCTCGGCGAGCAACTCGGTAGCCTGCTTGCGCTGTACCTCGTAGAGCTTCTCTACCAGTGGCTGGTACTGCTCGAACATCTGGTCGTCGCCCTTTGGAATAGGACCAGAGATGATCAATGGAGTACGGGCATCATCGATCAGCACGGAGTCAACCTCATCGACGATGGCGTAGTTGTGCTGGCGCTGTACCAGGTCGCTAGGGTTGGTGGCCATATTATCACGCAGGTAGTCGAAACCAAACTCATTGTTGGTACCGAAGGTGATGTCTGCCATATATGCCTTGCGGCGCTCGTCGGAGTTAGGACGATGCTTGTCGATACAATCTACAGAGAGACCGTGGAACATATAGAGAGGTCCCATCCACTCAGAGTCACGCTTAGCCAGATAGTCGTTCACGGTTACTACGTGTACACCATTACCTGTCAATGCGTTGAGGAAGATAGGGGTAGTACCTACGAGGGTCTTACCCTCACCGGTAGCCATCTCGGCAATCTTACCCTGGTGCAGAACGACACCACCGAAGAGCTGAACGTCGTAGTGGATCATTTCCCACTTCATATCGTTGCCGCCGGCAGTCCAGTGGTTGTGATAGATAGCCTTGTCGCCGTCGATGGTCACGAAGTCGTTGGCTGGGTTTGAAGCCAGCTCGCGGTCGAAGTCTGTAGCAGTAACTACGGTCTCCTCGTTTTCAGCGAAGCGGCGTGCTGTATCCTTTACGATAGCGAAAACCTGAGGCAAAACCTCGTTGAGTGCAACCTCATACTTGTCGAGTGCTTCCTGCTCCAACTTGTCGATCTGGTTGAAGATACCTTCACGCTCGTCGATTGGAGTGTCCTCGATTTTAGCTTTGAGTTCGGCAATCTTAGCCTTCTCTTCCTTAGCGTACTCCTGTACGTACTTCTGGAGTTCCTTTGTTTTTGCACGAAGTTCGTCATTGCTCAAGGCATTCATCTTAGGGTATTCTGCCTTGACTTTCTCTACGATTGGCTGGATCAACTTCATATCGCGAGTTGACTTGTTGCCAAACAATGACTGAAGAATTTTGTTAAAGTTCATTGTATATTTATTTTTTATTATTATTCGATGTATGATATTAGGAGTTAAAGAAGTTAAGAAGTTAAAGGAGTTAAGACAAATGTGCTCTGTCAGTCCTTTTTCCTCTTCTGCTTTTTCCTGTTGTTTGTTTACTAGCTTGCAAAAATACAAAAAATATCTGTAAATCTGCAATATTTTACCAATTATTGCCCTTTCTGGCTGCATTTCTTGCTAGTTTTGCTGTCAGAAAGCACATAATCAGCAGTTTGGACCTCGAATAACAATGCTTCCGAAGGGTGCTTTGTACTTATGCACCACAACGGGGCGAAAACAAATATTTAAATGTGAATCTGTCAGAATGTCAGTCTTGACAGCTGCAGGCACAGCTGCCTGATGGTAATGATGCTCTGACATGTTTTCCTCTTCGGAAGCCTGCTTGATGGCTTTGATGACATAGAGGATGTCCTCCTCCAATGCCTTCGCCTCCGGTTGCTGGATGAATTCATCGTAGGATATATCCGTAAGCGCAAACTTCAGCGCCTGCTGATAAGTCTGCGCCTCCATGCCGGTTGCCGCCAGGACAACCAAAAGGGCTGTGATATATCTGTTTACCATCATTGTTGTTTATCTTCTTCTGTTCGGAAACGATGTTGTGCCAATCGTTTCCTTACATATATTTTAATGTCTGTTTATTCTTTCTGAATTTCTTTACGATATGCTTCTGCAAACCATAATTGTTTGGACTTAAATCCATCATGGTCGACTTGACGCAGTATCTCGCTAGCAAAGAAAGTGCCAAAATACTCATACCCTCAGCATAGTTCTGCCATATCTGTAAGAACAGGGCTATGAGCAGAAGCCATCCCAGGAGTTCGTAATACCAATACAGATGACCTGCTTTCATCCTCTTGACCGTCTTCCAGGCGAAGATGAGGTTGAGCGGATTCAGTATCAGAATCTGGAAATTTATCTGTACGGTAGGATGCTGCGAGAAGATCATGGCAAAGAGAATCAGTCCCGGTAATCCTGTCAGGACAAGCAGAATGGCATCAAACCACCAGTAGTTTTTCTTTTTTATACATTCTCTTACCGTTGTTCCTATAATGATGATTGCCAGGGCTATGGCTATCATTTGTGGTGTAACAGGAGCATCGTCTGTTATTTGTGCCTGGGCTGGGATAATATCGGATGTTTCATCTACCAGAGTGATATAGCCGCTGGCACTTGTTGCATTGGTTTTGCCGTCTGTAGTCTGAGATGCATCAATAAAGTCGGTTCTTCCTTCTGTGGCAAAGTCTTTGCTCAGATTGTCTGGCAAGAATTCCCATTCTCTTTGTGTGATAGGGCGGTCTGCCTGACAACCCAAAAGAAGGTCATTGCCGAATCTTGCCCAGCGGTGCTGTCCGTTGAGTTTGTGAATCTCTTCCCTGTAGGTAGAAGTGGTAGGAATATCTTTAAAGTTGGTACTCTGGTTCCCAATGTTGGAGAGAATCATCTCGCGTGCCCGGGTCGTACAATTGTCATAGAAGAAATTGTAGCGGTATACGCGGTTCTCCGGCTGTGCATTCTTGTCGATGCTTCTCAGAATTCCCAGTTTCTCTGTACGGGAGAGACGGAGGCGCTGCTGTCTTACCCTTCTGCCTTCATGTGCATATTCGGCGATGAAGTCGCTCATCGGGTAGATGCCAATCTGATAATCGGTGAGTCCGAAAACAAAACGGAGTACAAAGCAACTTTGGTTAAAACTGAACATACCCCAGTTGACGGCAACATCCGTTCCCATAGCTTTGTTCTGGATGCGTAGAGCGGTATGTCCATAATACGACCACACCTCCTGACCTGGTCCGCAAGTCAGGAGAGAAATGTCAACAGAATCGAGCCACGCAGTAGCTTCTTCATTGACACGACTGTTCTGCACAGAAATATCAGAGTCCTTGTCTCTTGAAAAATCCTGTGCAGCCACTTCAGTAGTTAAATTGATTAAAATTACTGCTAAAATGGCACTAAAAATATGCTTAAAACGTTTCACGATGCAAAAATACCTTATTATTTTCAATTATCCTTCTTTTTTCTAGATTTTTTTTAATACTTTTGCACTCTGAATATAATTTTGACTGATTTATATATAAATGAGAAAGTTTATTTTAGCAGCCCTCTTGTTGGGTTCTACTCTTATGGTTAATGCCCAAAGTGGTACTAATTCTCCATACAGCCAGTATGGTTTAGGCGTTTTGTCTGAACAGACTTCTGGCTTCAACCGTGGTATGAATGGTGTTGGACTTGGTTTTCATGAGCATAATCAGATTAACTATCTGAACCCAGCTTCCTATGCAGCCATCGACTCCATGACTTTCATCCTGGATGCAGGTATCTCGGGTCAGGTAACCAACTTCAACGAGAACGGGGTGAAGAAGAATGCCAATAACTCCAATCTCGAATATGTGGTAGCAGGCTTCCGCCTCTTCCGCCATCTGGGTATGAGTTTCGGTATTATCCCTTTCACCAACGTGGGATACAACTATTCTACCAGCGGATGGGTGAACAAGAACGACAAGGATGTTACCTACACCAACTCCTACGAGGGTGAAGGCGGTTTGCATCAGGTATATGTGGGTGCCGGCTGGTCTCCGCTCAAGGGCTTGTCTGTCGGTGCCAATATTGGCTATATCTGGGGTTCCATCGACAGAACCGTGCAGAATTACTATAGCAACAGCTATTATAAGTCTCTTTACCGCACCTATGGTACTCGTGTGAACAACTACAAGATCGACCTGGGTGTGCAATATACCCAGAAGTTGTCGAAGAAGGATGAGGTAACCCTGGGTATCACTTATTCGCCAGGTCATAACCTGCATGCCGATGCCGATATGAGCATCATTTCTTCCAATGCGCAGACCAGTACATCTGATACACTTGCCTTCAGCATCAAGAATGCCTACGAGTTGCCTACGATGTATGGCGCCGGTTTGATGTGGAATCACAACAACCAGTGGAAGATTGGTGTAGATTACAGTCTGCAGAAATGGGGCAGTCTGGGCTATCCTACCTACGAGGCTAACAGCAGCGAGCCTTGGGCATTGCGCGATGGGGTGTATAAGGATCGCAGCAAGGTGAATGTCGGATTCCAGTACTGCTATGGTGAGCGCAGCCGTGCTTTCCTCAAGCGTGTGGCTTACCGTGCCGGTGTGAGCTTTGCTACACCATATTATAAGGTGAACGGCGTGGATGGCCCTAAGGAGCTTTCTGTAAGTGCCGGTTTCGGTATTCCTATCATGAACTCCTACAACAACCGTTCGCAGTTGAATATCAGCGGCCAGTGGGTGAAGAATTCGGCTACCGGACTTATCAAGGAGAATATCTTCCGCCTGAACATTGGATTCACTTTCAACGAGGATTGGTTCAAGAAGTGGAAGATGCAGTAATCTGCCCATATTGTGGTGTTTTCTTCGGGAGATGCCACATCTTCTATATATATAATAATGTATAAGATTAAATATTTCATAGTAATAGGTGTCATAGTTTCCTGGGTTTTGGCTGCCTGCCAGAATCCGGTAGAACATACTGCGCCTGCTATCCACGACAGAGACTCTGTGGCGATGATGACTTCGTATGGCGTCAATACCCTCATCAGTGATTCGGGTGTCATCAAGTACCGCATCGTTACCGAGCGATGGGAGGTGAATACCAACCGTGTGCCTTCCCGCTGGATTTTTGATAAGGGTATGCTGCTCGAACAGTTTGACGAGAAGTTCCACATCAACAGCTATATCCAGTGTGATACGGCTTATTACTTTGATCAGGAACGTGTTTGGAAGCTTTATGGCCGTGTGCGCATCCTCACCAAGGATGGTCTTCGCTTTACCAGCGAGCAGCTCACCTGGGATGAGAACAAGCATGAACTCTCCAGCCATGTGTTCAGTAAGCTCGTTACTCCGGAGCGTACCCTTCAGGGTTCCTATTTCTGGAGCGATGAGCGTATGACCCGCTATTTTGTGAGCAATTCTAAGGGTAGCTTTGAGAAGGGTGACTTCGGTGGCGGAGGCAGTTCATCTTCTGCTTCATCATCCGATTCTACCAGTGCGCCTATGCGCCAGCCGGCAACGCCGCAGCGAGCCACCACCATTCCTATCATGCATTGATAGGGTAGGAGGAAATATGTTTTTTAACGATATAATGTATCATGGAAGAAGTTGATATAAGTCTGATAGTGAGTATCCTCATCACGATGGTGTTTTCTGCATTCTTTAGTGGAATGGAAATAGCCTTCGTCTCCTCCAACCGTATGTTGGCGGAAATGGACAAGGAGAAAAACGGACTTACGCAGCGACTCTTGTCGCTCTTTTATAATCATCCCAACGGATTCGTCAGTACCATGCTGGTGGGCAACAATATAGCCCTCGTAGTATATGGTATCTTGATAGCCCGTCTGTTTGATAATACCATCTTTGCTGGTCTGGATGATGGTGTCAAGGTTACCTGCGATACTATTCTCTCCACACTCATCGTGTTGTTTACGGGTGAGTTCCTGCCGAAGACGCTTTTCAAGTCGAATCCAAACCGACTGCTGTCCATCTTCAGTCCGTTTGCGTATCTGTGCTACGTCATTCTCTGGCCTATCAGCAAGTTCAGTACCTTCCTCAGCAAGGGATTGCTGCGCATGGTGGGTATGAAGATGGAGTCTGAAGAGGGGGATGAAGGCTTTTCTAAGGTAGATCTTGACTATCTGGTGCAGTCGAGCATCGACAATGCCACCAATGAGGACGAGATCAACGACGAAGTGAAGATATTCCAGAATGCCCTGGATTTCTCTGATACCAAGGTGCGCGACTGTATGGTGCCACGTACCGAGATTCAGGCGGTAGAGATAGATACCTCGCTGGAGGAACTCCGCCAGAAATTTATCGAAAGCGGAAACTCCAAGATTATCGTCTATGAGGATGATATCGACCATATTGTGGGCTACATCCACAGTTCCGAGCTCTTCCACAATCCGAAGAGGTGGCAGGATCATATCCGTACGATGCCTTTCGTGCCGGAGACCATGCAGGCGCAGAAGCTGATGCAGACCTTCCTGCAGCAGAAAAAATCTCTGGGCGTGGTGGTAGATGAGTTTGGCGGTACTAGCGGACTGGTGAGTCTGGAGGATATCGTGGAAGAGATCTTCGGCGATATCGAGGATGAGCACGATTCTGCTAAGTATGTAGCCAAGAAGACCGATGACGGCGACTATCTGCTGTCGGCTCGTCTGGAGATAGACAAGGTGAACGATCTGTTCGACCTGGATCTTCCGGAGAGTGATGAGTATATGACTCTGGGTGGACTCATTCTTCACGAATATCAGAGCTTCCCGAAGCTGAATGAAGTAATTAAATTCGACAAGTTTGAGTTTAAGATTATCAAGTCCACATCCCGCAAGATAGAACTTGTGAAACTCCACATCATCAAATAGTTGGATGAGAAGAGGGAATTTTTCGACTTTTTTGTGTTTTCAGCCAAAAAAGATACCGAAAAATTCCCTTTTCTCGTATTATTTTTGTATTTTTGCAACCAATTGGCTACTTGCATCAAAAGCAGTACAATCCTAATAAGGAAAAAATAAAATAATAATAATAATTAAAACGTAATGGCAGCATTAGGAACAATTAGAAAAAGAGGCGTGATACTGGTATGTATTATCAGTTTCGGTCTTTTCGCCTTCATTGCTGAGGAAGCTTTCCGCTCTTGCGATTCTGCAAAGAACAATGAGCGTCAGCAAATCGGTGAGGTGTATGGCGAGAAAATCAGCGTGCAGGATTTCCAGAAGCTCGTTGATGAGTACACAGAGGTTATTAAAATGCAACAAGGTCAGGAAAACCTTCCTGAGGAGCAGATGAATCAGGTGAAGGACATGGTATGGAATACATACGTGCAGAACCAGATCATTGCCAAGGAGGCTAGCAAGTTGGGTCTTACCGTAACAGACGCAGAGCTTCAGGACATCTTGAAGACTGGTACAAGCCCAATGCTTCAGCAGACTCCATTCGTAAATCAGCAGACAGGTCGTTTCGACGCATCTTCTCTCCAGAAGTTCCTGGCTGATTACAAGGCTCAGAAGGCTAACCCATCTGCTAATCCTCAGATGATGGAACAGTACACCAAGATTTTCAACTACTGGTCATTCATCGAGAAGACACTCCGTCAGCAGACTTTGGCTCAGAAGTATCAGGCACTCCTGGCACACTGCTTCCTTTCAAACCCTGTAGAGGCTAAGATGGCTTTCAAGGAGGAGAACGAGGAGAGCCAGATCCAGTTGGCTGCCTTCCCTTATTCTGATGTTCAGGATGACAAGGTGAAGGTAGAGGAGAGCGACCTGAAGGCTAAGTATGACGAGATGAAGGCTCGCTTCAAGCAGCCTGTAGAGAGCAGAGATATCAAGTTCATCGATGTTCAGGTTGAGGCTTCCAAGACCGACCGTGCAGCACTCAACAAGGAGTTTGCTGAGTATCATACACAGCTCGCTGCTGCAGCTGATCCTGCAGAGCTTGTTCGCAAGTCAGCTTCTACCGTAGCTTACCTGGGTATCCCAGTGAGCAAGGAGGCTTGGCCATCAGACATTGCTTCTGCTATCGATTCTATGGCTGTAGGTGCTACTTCTGCAGTAAAGGTTAATGCTTCTGATAACACATTGAACATCGTGAAGCTGATGAGCAAGCAGCAGTTGCCAGACTCTATCCAGTATCGTGTTATCCAGGTGGCAGCAGCTTCTCAGGCTGAGGCTAAGACCAAGGCTGACTCAATCCACAGCGCTCTTGCTGCTGGTGCAGACTTCGAGGCACTTGCAAAGAAGTATGGTCAGACAGGTGAGAAGGCTTGGATGACTACCAAGCAGTATGAGTATGCTCAGACTATGGATAAGGACAACAAGGCATTCATCAACACCTTGAATACAGCTTCTGTCAATGCATACAATGAGCTTCAGCTCGGTCAGGGTTATGTCATCCTCCAGGTTTGCGACCGCAAGGCAATGGTAACCAAGTATGTGGCAGCAGTCATCAAGAAGGAGATTCAGTTCTCTAACGATACATACCGTACAGCATTCAACAAGTTCTCTAGCTATGTAAGTGCTAATCCTAAGTCAGAGGATCTCTTGAAGAATGCAACCAAGAGCGGTTATCGCGTACAGAACCTGAATGATATGACAACAGCTACTCACTATGTAGCCAACATCCATTCTACCCGTGATGCCTTGAAGTGGATCTTCGAGAGCAAGGAGGGTGAGGTTTCTCCTATGTATGAGTGTGGTGACAACAACCACTTGCTCGTAGTAGTATTGGATAAGATTCATCGCATCGGTTACCGCGACTTGAGCGATCCTCAGGTTAAGGAGATGGTAAAGGCTGAGGTCATCAAGGACAAGAAGGCTGAGATGATTATGGCTAAGGTAGCTGGTGTGAAGAGCATCGCTGCTGCTAAGGCTAAGGGTGCCAAGATTGCTACCGTTAATCAGATTACTTTCGCAGCTCCTACCTTCATCTCTGCTACAGGTGCCAGCGAGTCTGCTGTTTCTGGTGCAGTTTCTGCTACCAAGAAGGGTGCTTTCGTAGCTAACGCAGTAAAGGGTAACGCAGGTGTTTATCTCTTCCAGGTTACTGGCAAGACCAATCGTCCTGTTAAGTTCGATGAGAAGGCTTACGAGCAGAAGTGCCGTCAGAAGGCTATGCAGTATGCCGGCAACTTTATGAACGAGCTTTATGTGAAGGCTCACGTAGTGGATAACCGCTACTTGTTCTTCTAATTATAGTAATTATCATTTTCTATTATTTGGGCGTGTCACGATTCTTTTGTGATGCGCCCTATTTTTTTGATGCATAAAAAAACGTGCAGCACTTTGAATCAAGTGCTGCACGTCGTTTTTTTATTGTGATTCAAGATCTAGATCTTGATGCTGTCATCATTGGTATTGTTGCTGAACAAACCATAGGAACCGAAAGAATGGTTGCCGATTTTGCTGTATTTGCCAAATCCGTAACTGTATGCGAACTTCTTCTTGGAGAGGTCGATATCGTTGATTACGATTGAGATATTTGGCAGTTTCTTCTGCTCATCGAGCTTGTTGATGTAAGTGAAGCTAGACTTGGTTGAGAAGTCTGCGCGGCAAACGAACAGGGTTCTGTCTGCCAGCTTGCTGAGCTGCAGGCTATCTGCTACCAGTCCTACAGGCGCTGTATCGATGATAACATAGTCGTAGTGCTCTTTCAGCAGAGCGATGGTCTGCTTCAGACTCTTTCTAACCATCAGTTCACCAGGGTTGGCTGGTGTAGGACCTGCCATCAGCAAGTCGAAGTTGTGGTTCACGCCAGATGCAACGATCTGAGCCTTTACTTCCTCCCAGTTGCATTCCTCATTGGTAAGGATGTTGGTGATGCCGTGCTGGCGGTCGCTGATGCCGAAGAGCTCAGCCATTCTAGGCTTTCTGATATCGAGTCCAACCATGATGGTCTTCTTCTCCAGCAGAGCGAGGCTCATGGCAAGGTTAGAAGCAATGAAGGTCTTACCTTCTCCGGTTGTGGTAGAGGTCACGATGAATACCTTTTCCTTGTCGTCACCTGCCAGTTGCAGGTTGGTACGCAATCCTCTGAAGATTTCCGACATCAGGTTGCTCTTGTTTTCCTGTATCACGATGCTGCCCTTGCTTCCGTTGGCGCTGGCAGTTGGGATGTCTCCGACGATAGGGAGCTGTGTCAGTTTCTCTACATCGTCGTGACCCAGAATCTTGCTGCGCAGCAGTTCGCGCAGGTAGATGATACCGGCAGGGATGGCTGCACCCAGGATGAATGCGATGAGCAATGCGATGATTCCCTTAGGACTTACCTTATCTACGAAGGCTGCAGGCTCGATGATCTTTGCCTTGTCGGCGGTAGATGCCAGCGACATGGAAGTTTCCTCACGCTTCTGCAGCAGCATCAGGTAAAGACCTGAGGTAACCGACTGCTGACGGCCGATCTGTGTCAATGCCTTCTCCTGTTCTGGAGTCACACCGATGGTCTTCTCGTATTTGCTAGCCATGTCAGCGATGCTGTTACGCTGGATCTTCATATTGATTCGTGCCTGGAGCATAGCTCGCTTGATGGCAGTCATCAGGTCTTCCAACTGTGCTGTGATAGGGGTTACCACTGGCGAATCTTCGCTCGCACTATGGAGCAGCTGTTTGCGGGTCAGGGCAAGGCTGTTGTATTGTCCGATCAATGCCGTAGCACTCTCGTCCTCCAGACCTACGTTGGTAGGGATAGGCTGATACTTGTTGGCTGGCTGATCCATATACTTACCGATCTCGTTGAGCAGTTCCACCTGCATGTTGGCCTTGTTCAACTCCTGGTCAAATTGGTCGGAACTCAATACAGCCTGCTTGGCGTTCAGTCCGATATCCACCATACGGTTCTTCTGCTTGTACTTCTCCAGGTTGGTATCGTTTCCGGTCAACTCTGTAGAGATCTTTGCCAGTCGGCTGTTGATGAAGTCTTCCGTGCGCTTCTGAATCTCGTTCTTATCTATATTAGCCTGATAGTTGTAGGCATCAATCAGACCATTGAGGAAGTCAACGCCTCTTTCTCTGCTCTCATCATTGAAGGTCAGCTCAATGGTGTTTGCCGTCTTCTTGGTCTGGTTCATAGTCAGACGCTTGAAGTATTCCTTTGAAGCCTTGAAAGGAGAAATCATCTCCACCTTCAGCTCTGTACCTTCCTTCAGTTCATAGCCGAGGTTCTGTGTCAGGGTCAGTGTACCCGCCTTGGTTCTGATCTGTGCCGGGAGTTTGGCGAGGGTCTTGTTGATTTCATAAGGTGCCTTCTCGAAGGTTTCTGCATCAATAGGCTTGAAATACTTGCCCTTTACGTGATAGATGCCTCCCTCACGGGTGATGGTCAGCTTCATCGGAGCATTCAGCTGTTTCAGACTGGTGGTGTCCATATCCACGTTTACTTCCTGCTTGCTGTAGATCAGTGTATCTACCAGCATGCCGCCGTGCCTGTACTCAGCATAGAGCTTCAGGTTCTTGATGGTCTGCTGTACCAGGTAGCGTGAGTTCAGAATTTCCGACTCGTTGTCGATACCGTTGGAACTGGACATGAAACCCAGACTCAGGTTCGACATCGCTGCAGCCGCTGCACCGGCAGCACCGCCGCTCTTCTTGGATTCATCATCCTTGATCAAAATCTTCGTAGAACTCTGGAATACCTTTGGTGCCAGTTTCACGTAAGCCACGGCAAGGGCACAGCAGAGAACAATCGAGAGAAGGAACCATTTCCAGTTCAGGATCAGAGTGGAATAGATGGTCTGAAAGTCGAGTGCCGACTGTTCCTCTTGATTCTGCACGTTTTCCAATTCTAAATTCTTGTTTTCTTCCATTATTTTAATGTTATTATTTTGCGTTGAATTTGTATATGAATGAATTCTCAGGTACCAGTTTCTTATAAGTTCTTAGCGAGGGCCATCAGATACTGTCCGTATCCGTTTTTGAGCATCGGTTCTGCCAGTTTCTTCAGCTGTTCCTTGCCGATCCATCCCTGGTTGTAGGCTATCTCTTCCAGGCAGGCTATCTTCAGTCCCTGGCGCTTCTCTATTACCTCAATGAAGGTGCTGGCTTCCGAAAGACTGTCGTGAGTACCGGTGTCCAGCCAGGCAAAACCGCGCTGCAGGGTTCTTACCTTCAGGGTCTTCTCTGCCAGATAGTGCTGGTTCACTGTGGTAATCTCCAGCTCTCCGCGCGCACTAGGCTTGATGTGCTTCGCCACTTCCACCACGCTGTTCGGATAGAAGTAGAGTCCCACCACGGCATAGTTGCTCTTAGGCTGTGCCGGCTTCTCCTCGATGCTCAGGCAGTTGCCGTCCTTGTCAAACTCCGCCACGCCGTATCTTTCCGGATCGTTCACGTAGTAGCCGAATACGCTTGCCTGTCCCTCTTCGGCAGCCTTCACGCTCTCCTTCAGCAGTCCGGTGAATCCTGCTCCGTAGAAGATGTTGTCGCCCAGCACGAGGCAGACATCATCCTTTCCTATGAATTTCTCGCCTATGATGAACGCCTGAGCCAGTCCGTCGGGCGAAGGCTGTTCTGCATACTCGAAGTGAACCCCCAGTTCGCTTCCGTCGCCCAGCAGTCTCTTGAATCCAGGCAGGTCGAAAGGCGTAGAGATAATCAGAATCTCCTTGATACCAGCCAGCATCAGTACCGATACGGGATAATATATCATAGGCTTGTCAAAGATAGGAATCAGCTGCTTGCTGATGCCCTTGGTGATGGGGTACAGTCTGGTGCCCGAACCACCTGCTAATACGATTCCTTTCATATCTTCTTCTTCTTTATTTCTTTTTATGGTAAAAGTTCTTATTATACCTTTTTAATTTTATATGTTGCACATTCCACAGTCAGTACAGTCTCTGTGCGGAACTGAAAAAACGTCTTTAAAAACGTGGCAAAGTTACTAAAAAATATTGAGCGGTGAAAATAATCAGCCTAAAATCTTCATATAATATAGGAAAAATATACTTTAAGGGAAAAAAACTACCTCTTAATTTGTGTATTTTGTGATTTTATTGTATTTTTGCAGAACATTTCAGAACATTAATGAATAAATAAGATTAAGAATGGGAATATTTTCTAAACTATTCAGTCGTAAAGACGAAGATAAGAAAGTAGGTGGAATGGAAGACTACATGACCTTGGTCCGTGTATATTTCCAGGCTGCCTTGGCTTCACAATTAGGTATCACCAATCTGGCTATGCTTCCAGATCTCCGTGTCTTCAAGACCAGCCTCCATGTTCCTACCGTCAACAACCGTCTGGGCATCGGCGAGAAGGCACAGGTCAAGAAGATGATGAAGAACCTCTATGATACCGATGATAACTTTTTCAAGGAGATTGATGCCAGCATCCGCAAGAACTGCCAGAAGCTCCAGGATGTCAACACCTATCTCATCCAGTTCCAGAATTTCACCCAGGATCTGATGATGCTCATGGGCAACCTGATGAAGTTCAAGCTCCGTCTGCCAAGCTTCATGAAGAAGACCCTCTATAAGCTCACTGCACAGACCGTGGACGATATCTTCAACAAGAACGATTTCTCTGATGCCAGCGTACTGAAGACCGTGGTTGGCTTGCGCCACTTCAACATCCGTCTGAAGTTCAGCCAGCAGTGGGTTACCGATTTCACCTTCCAGGTACTGATGTTGGCTAAGAAGGAGCCACGTCCATCCGATGAAGATGTGGAAAAGGCAAAGCAAAAGATGGGAAAGTAGCCAATATTCTCCCTAAAAGATAAAAAAAACAAGAGAATATTTGTTTTTTTCAAATTATTCTCTTAAATTTGTAGCCAAAAAATAAAAAGTCATGAGTGCTAGTGAGAAAACAATCAATACGTTTGCCACAAGAGTAAGGCAGATGATTCTCAAGTTTGAAGATATCAAGCATGAGAATGCTGAGCTGTATGCAATGGTGGATGAACGCGATGCCAAGATCAAGGAATTGCAGGAGAAGTTGACTCAGGCAAAGCATGATTACGACAGTCTGAAGATGGCGAAGATGATGACGATTTCCGACTCCGACATGGAGACCACCCAGAAGCGCATCGCCAAGCTCATCAGAGATGTCAACAAGTGTATAACGCTACTGAGCGACAAGTAATAACTATTGGAGCGGAGGCAGATCAGATGGAAGATAAATTACAGATCAGATTACATGTATATGATACCGACCTCACGGTAAGAATACCGAGAGAGGATGAGGAGTATTATCGTAAGTCGGCTAAGTTGATCGATGAGATCGTCAATTCGTATGCAAAAATCTTCAAGGGGCGCAAGAGCGACAAGGAGATTTTGTATATGGCTCTCATCGACGTGGCTTTGAGATTCGAGAAGGAATCAGATAAAAATGATACCCAACCATATAATGATATTCTGGACAAACTGACTGCGGAGATAGAAGATACCTTGGCTAAGTAAGAATATTAATAATTATAATATATATATGGTAACAATAATAGCGGCCCTGGTAGCTCTCGTGTTGGGAGGTATCGTAGGGTATGTCATTTTCCGTTATGTCATTAAGGGAAAATATAATGAAATGATAGATGCTGCCAACAAAGAGGCAGAAGTAGTAAAGGAGAAAAAGCTTCTCGAAGTAAAGGAGAAGTTCCTCAATAAGAAAGCCGAGTTGGAGAAGGAGGTGCAGCAGCGCAACTCCCGCATCCAGCAGAGTGAAAACAAGCTCAAGCAGCGCGAAATCTCGCTCAACCAGCGACAGGAAGACCTCGGTCGCCGCAAGCAGGAGGTAGAGCAGTATCAGCAGCGCATCGACAATGAGAAGAAGCTCCTCGCCGTGAAGCAGCAGGAACTCGAGAAGATGCAGAAGCAGGAGCAGGCTAAGCTCGAAGAGCTTTCCGGTCTTAGCGCCGAGGAGGCGAAGAGCCGCTTGGTAGAGAGTCTGAAGGATCAGGCTCGTCTTGATGCAGCCAGCTACATCAATGAGATCATGGATGATGCCAAGCTCAATGCCAATCAGCAGGCTAAGAAGATCGTGATCCAGACCATCCAGCGTGTGGCTACCGAGACAGCTATCGAGAACTCTGTCTCTGTATTCCATATTGATAATGATGAGGTCAAGGGACGCATCATCGGTCGTGAAGGCCGCAACATCCGTGCCCTCGAGGCAGCCACTGGTGTGGAAATCGTGGTAGATGATACTCCTGAGGCTATCGTTATCTCAGCCTTCGACCCTGTGCGCCGTGAGGTTTGCCGTCTGGCTCTCCATCAGTTGGTAGCCGATGGCCGTATCCACCCAGCCCGTATCGAGGAGGTGGTAGCCAAGGTGAAGAAGCAGTTGGATAATGAGATCATCGAGACCGGTAAGCGTACAGCCATCGACCTCGGTATCCATGGTCTGCATCCAGAGCTCATCCGTATCATCGGTAAGATGAAGTACCGTTCATCTTATGGTCAGAACCTCTTGCAGCATGCGCGCGAAACTGCCAATCTCTGTGCTGTGATGGCTTCTGAGCTGGGCTTGAACCCAAAGAAGGCAAAGCGTGCCGGTCTGTTGCACGATATCGGTAAGGTGCCAGACGAGGAGAGCGAGTTGCCACACGCACTCTATGGTGCCAAGATTGCTGAGAAGTACAAGGAGAAGGCAGATATCTGCAATGCCATCGGTGCTCACCACGACGAGATGGAGATGAACACCCTTCTGGCTCCTATCGTACAGGTATGTGATGCCATCTCAGGTGCCCGTCCTGGTGCCCGCCGTGAGATTGTAGAGGCATATATCAAGCGATTGAACGATCTTGAGGCTATCGCCATGAGCTATCCTGGCGTTACCAAGACCTATGCCATCCAGGCAGGTCGTGAGCTTCGTGTCATCGTGGGTGCCGACAAGATGAGCGATGAGCAGAGTATCAAGCTCTCTGATGAGATTGCAACCAAGATTCAGAACGAGATGACCTATCCGGGTCAGGTGAAGATCACCGTGATTCGTGAGACTCGCAGTGTAGCTTACGCTAAGTAAGAAGGAAGCAAGCGATAAAACGCGTTTTCATATATTCGAAGTTTAAATTGTCGTTTCTCTCCTTCATAGGATGAGGAATGTATTTGATAAAGTCGCTGTTCTCTAGGGGACAGCGGCTTTTTTCTTTCATATCATGTACGGCTATATTTATATAATATAATGTGATGAAAGCAGAACAGAAGATTTTAAAGCGATTCAATAAAGGATGCGTGGATTATCACCTTTTGGAGGATGGTGACCGGATTCTCATTGCCTTGAGCGGCGGAAAGGATTCCCTGGAACTGTTGCGCCTCTTGGCGCAGCGTGCCCACATCTATAAGCCGCATATCGAGGTAGAGGCGGCGCATATCATCATGGATAACATTCCTTACGAGACCGACCGTTCTTATCTGCAGGCATTTTGTGCAGAGAATGGCATCAAACTTCATATCCTGCATAGTTCTTTCGATGAATCCACCGATCCCCGCAAGACCCGTTGTTTCCTCTGTGCATGGAACCGCCGCAAGACTCTTTTCGAGTTTGCAGTAACTCAAGGGTTCAATAAGATAGCCCTGGGTCATCACATGGATGATATCCTCGTTACTTTCCTGATGAATATCACCTTCGAGGGTTCTGCCTCCACGATGCTTCCTAGTCTGCGGTTGAAGCATTATCCGCTCACCATCATCCGTCCCCTCTGTCTGGTTCATGAGAAGGATATCCGGGAGGTGGCAGAAGAGTTGCAATTTACGAAGCAGAAGGCGCTGTGTCCGTACGAGGAGACCACGCGCCGCAGTGATATGCAGCAGATCTTCCAGCAGCTGGAACAGCTGAATCCCGAGGCGAGATACAGTCTTTGGCGGGCGATGATGAATAAGTGATTTAATCCGTGAAACAGGTATGCATCTGTGTAAATCTGTGAAATCTGTGGGAAACTAGCTTGCCGCTAAGCCCCTGAGCTGATAGTTCAGCAGATGGGTGGCGCTGGATAGCATCTGGTTCGTGATATGCGCATATCGCTGCGTGGTGTTGATGCTCTGATGCCCCAGATACCTCATGATGGTATAGATATCCGTGCCCTGCGTCAATAATAGGGTGGCGCAGGTGTGGCGGCCCGAATGGAAGGTGATATGCTTGTCAGAGATACAGCAGTCTTCCAGCCATACTTCCAGATGCTCGCCCAGATGATGGGGGGAAAGATGAGCGAAGAAGTAGGGGGTATCACCATTCTTGGCATGGAGCTTCGAGAGGATATGGTGCGCCTCTTCCGGCAGCGGAAGCCGGAGCCAGCGTTGCGTCTTCTTCATCTTCTTATATATATAATAGGTGTCATTGCATTTTTCTATGTCGTTTATCGATAAGCTCAGGATATCGCTTTTCCTCAGTCCCGTGATGCAGCTTAGCAGGAATGCCTCCTTCAGCTCGGGAGTATTACAGGGTGTTTCGCTCAGCTTGATGAGTTCCTCCTGGGTCAGCGCAGTTCTTTCCCTGTACTGGGCTTTGACGCGATAGGAATGGGGCAGCAGGTCGAATGGGTTCTGATCCAGCAATCCCTGTCTCACGGCTTCCCTCAATACCGATTTCAGGATATTCACCTTCAGATGGATGGTGCTGTCGGATAGTTTTCCGGGTGTCTTCATGTTTTTATGCAGGTCGTGGGCTGATCGAAGGTAGTCGATAAACTGCTTGACGGTTTCCACATCCACCTTTTTCAGCGGGATGTTGCTTCCGCCGAAGGTCTCCAGGTGCTTCAGCATGCCCAGTACGCTGCCGCATCTTCCCTCATATATTTTCTCTCCTTCCTTGCGTCTTTCATCCGCATAGCTTCGGGTAAACTCTCCTAATGTAATACCTTTTGATTTCTTACGTGCGTCTGCTGCGAATTTCTTGATTCGGCTAAAGATGGTAATCTTCATCATTTCGTTTCTTGTTAAAAAAATGCTTTTTGGGTTATTAAAGTTACAAAGGTATCGCTTTTTTCTAGAATAACCAAACAAAAGGAAGAAAAGGAATGTAAAAAGCGTGATTTTGTGCAACAGTTGTACGTTAACTTTAGCGCTGCAAAGGTAGTACAATTTATTCAATTCGCAATAAATTCAAACTCTCTTTTAATGTTTATTAATAAATTATAGTCAATATTTCTTATTTTGTGGTCAAAAACGGTATATTTGTGCAATTTTAGCTAAAGCAAACAACACTAAAAAGACTTTTTTAGGATTTATTTCAGTCATCTGATACAGTTAACGTACAACTGTATCGCAGTAAACGTGGCCTTTCGCTACAGTTAACGTACAACTGTATCAGTTCGTACGGTTAGAAGACATAAGGTAAAACCAACTCAAAATATCATAGCAGCAGTAAATGATAATTGGTACCTTTAATAACGAAACTGTAATAAAACCCAAGTCTATCTTTTTTATAAAAGAAGACAGGTAATAAACTCAAAGTATATAAATATTTAATGATATAAGTATGGTAAAGAAAATAGTTATGGTGATGCTATTGCCCACTACGATCATGGCACATGCATACGCCGGCTCGGCAAACGATACCCTGCGGACAAAGGTATATTACCAGACAGGCAATTCGTTAGTTGATCTTTCCTTTATGGATAATGCGGCGAACCTGAAAAGGCTCAAAGATGGAATCAAAAGTCTGACCGACAATCCAAATGTAGAGTTGAGGAATATCAAGATTCGCACCGCTACATCCCCTGAAGGAAATCCTGCCTTCAATAAAAAGCTGGCTAGAAAACGTGGGGAATCATTGCGTGATTACCTCAAGCAAAATCTCGCACTTTCTGACGATATGTTCATCATATCTGATGTTGGTGAAGACTGGGAAGGGCTGACACAGATGATTGCCGAGGAAGACCTGCCATGGGCAAACCGGGCGATACATATTATTCAAAATACGCCGGAGTGGATTTTCAGAAACAGAAGAATCGTTGACGGAAGAAAGCGACAGCTTCAGAACCTATATGGCGGTAGAGCATGGAAGTATATGCTCGCTAACTATTTCGGTAGTCTCCGCGCTGCAACCGTCATCGTTTGTGAAGTTACCAGCAATCCTCCTGCTGCACAGCCTGCTGTACCACCAGCAGCATCGCCGGTTGAACCGTCTCCAGCGCCGTCTCCAGAAAACAAAGTGGATACCATTGTAGCACCACCGGAAATCAAGGTGGATACCATAATTGAAAAGAAGGTAGAAATCGTAAAACCCAATAAGTATTATGCTTTGAAAACCAATCTCCTGTATGATGCTCTCTTTGTTCCTAATATTGGAATCGAAACTAACGTAGGAGGGGGATGGACTCTGGGTGCCAGCGGTATGTTGGCATGGTGGAGCAAGGATGCAAGCCACAAATACTGGCGTATCTACGGCGGAGAGCTGGACGTGAATAAGTATTTCGGTGCAAAAGCGAAGGAAAAACCGCTGCAGGGACATCATGTCTCGCTCTATGGACAGTTCCTCTCCTATGATATAGAAAGAGGTGGTACTGGATATCAGGGCAAGCAGGCCTTCGGGGTTGGATTGGGGTATGGATATTCACTCCCGATAGGCAGACGCCTGAACCTTGATTTCGGACTGGGAATTGGATACTTTTACTCCCGGTATAAAACGTATGAGCCGCTTGATGGCTGCTACGTTTATCAGGAAACCAAGGAGCGCCAATGGATAGGACCTACCCGTGCTTCAGTATCACTGGTATGGCTGCTGGGTAATGGAAACGAAAACAGTAAGAAAGCAAAAAAGGAGGTGAAAAATGACTAGAATGACAGAATTAAGACAAGCAATGATCGTATTCTTCCGCGTAATCGTCAGCGCAGCCTTCTTCCTGATGATGGCAGAACTGCTCTCATCCTGCGAGCACAAGGAACTCTGTTACGATCATCCTCACCGACAGAATGTGGAGGTGACGTTCGACTGGAGCGAGGCTCCCGATGCCAATCCAGCCACCATGAGTCTCTACCTCTATCCTGATGAGGGAGGAGAGCCTATCAGATACGAGTTTACGGATAAGAATGGTGAAACCATCTCCGTACCTGCAGGAACCTATCATGCCATCTGTGTAAACAGTGACAAGGAGACGCATCGTATCAACGGCAAGGAGAAATTCAATACTTTCGAGGTTACTTCAGCTGAAACTCAAGCTTTGCAGGGCTTGCTGGCTAGTATGGCTAAGTTTGAGCCACGTGCCAGAGGCACAGAAAAGGAGAGAGTGATGCTGGGACCGGCTATGCTCTATAGCGCCCATGCTGAGCGAGTGGTCATCAAGCCGGCAGGTGAGATGAGTACCATCACGATGAAACCTAAATCGAGAGTGAAGTATTTCTCTGTGGAAATCAAGAACGTGGAGAATATCCGGAGCGTGAAGGCGATGAGCGCAAGCTTGTCGGGATTGTCAGGCGGATGGCTGGCTGGTATTGATCAGTTGTCATCAGAGAGGGTTACCATTCCGTTTGCACTTGAGGTGGATCCTAGTCTTACCATCGTCAGGGGCAAGGAAAACCTCTTCGGTCACTGTCAGGACTCTTCTGCCAAGCATGTTCTGATGGTTTATGCGCAGCTTACCGATGACAGCAACTGGTTTTACGAGGTGGATGTCACCGATCAGGTTCACGCTGCCGATCAGGAAGAGGGTGCTCCTATCAAGATTGAGTTGGATAAACTGCCTTTCCCTGAGTCTGTACCGGGTGGTTCTGGTTTGCAGCCGAGCGTGAATAAGTGGAATGAAGTCCAAGTAGATATCAATTTGTAATCATAAGTTGGGTATCTCATAGGTTGCTCTATCATTTAGAATCATATAATCGAATATTATAACAAAATTTATTTATTAATTTTTTTTAAACAAAACAGTTATGAAAAAAAGTGTTTTATTAATGGCAGCAGCTACTGCTATTGCCTTGTCTTCATGCTCTTCAGAAGAGACTAAGGATATTGCGAAGAACTCTTCTAGCATCACCTTCCGTAGTACTGTAGGCTTGAACAGCCGTGGAGCTGAGGTAACAACTGATAATCTCAAGAATATCTGGGTGAGTGCATGGAAAGATGCTGATGTAGCTTTTGAAAGCGAGAAGTTTGTAAAGAAAGATGGTACACAGGAGTTCCATTGTGATAAGGATGAACCTTACTACTGGGAGAAGGATAAGCAATATACCTTTATGGCGTTTGCTACTGGTAAGGATGATATGGGAGGCTTAACTCCTACTATTAACAAGACCAGCATTGTTTTGAATGATTATACTCCAGACAAAGATCCTTCAAAGCATATGGATTTGCTTGCAGCTCAGGCAACTGGCGATATCACTCAGAATGGAACTACAGGAGTTCCTTTGACTTTCGAGCATATCCTTTCCCAGATTCAGGTCAAGGTGAAGAGTGAAAATCAGGATGTGAAGTATGTCATCCGTGGTGTTCGTATTTCTAATGTAAAGGGTACAGGAAACTATACCTATACACCTGCATCTCCTGATCAGAAGCACGCTTGGACAGTCAACACTGCGGCTCAATATGTCAGTGATCAGGGTATAGATATCCGACTTGATGGTACAGATGGAGCCTTTAAGGAACTGCTCGCTGGTAATCTGAGTGCTATGCTTCTTCCTCAGTCTGTGACAGCATGGGATGGTACTGTTCCAGGAGATGTAGATGCAACTTTCGATCAAGTTAATGGTTCTTACATCTCTCTCTTGATTAATATTCAGAAGAAGGGTAAAGATGGCCGATGGATGCAGGTTTATCCTAAGAATGCTACACAAGATACACAGTGCGGTTGGACTGCTGTAGCTATCCCTACTCTTAAATGGGAAAGTGGCAAGAAGTATATTTACAATCTTGACTTGACATTTGGTGCAGGCGTTGTAGATCCTGTACAGCCTAATCCTGATGGAACAGATATTGTGAAGCCAGGTGAGCCAGGTAAGGATCCAGGTAAGGGTGATGAAATCTTGGGTAAGGAAATCTTCTTCAAGGTTGATGTTAAGACTTGGGAGCCTACTGATCAGAATGTTAATATGTAAATATTGAATATACCAAATTATAATTTTGAATTGGAGGGTAACCGGCTCAAGAGAGAGACTGAGATCGGAACCCTCCGATTCTTTACCCTTATTGGCGTAAAAAAGAATAAAAAGAAAACTATATGATGAACAAAACTTATAAATGTAGTTTGTTGGCACTCAGTGTACTCGCATCCTTTACGTCATGTTCAGAAAGCGAATCACTGCAGCAAGCCAATCTATCTAATGATAAAATAACATTTCAACCATCGCTCGACAATAGCTGGAAGCCTCTGTCTCCCAGCTCCTCTTCACGTGCAGCTAAAGATGCAGCTAGTGAGGAGGGGGCTATCGTCGTGCCTACGTCCTACGGCAAGCCCCTCTATCTTCTGCCATTAGAGCAGGACGGCATCTATATCTGGAGCAAGGACGGAAAACGCATCACCCGTTCCGGTGCACTGCTGGAAGACGGTGAACAGGAAGGAGCTGCGCAGACCCGTGGAACCACAAAGAACGATATTCTAGATTATGGTAGTTTTGGCGTAACTGCGATTTATAAGGAAGGAAATCAGAATGCATCATTATTCAAGAATAAAGATGGCGATCCTAGAATTGCCGTTGCCACACCATTCATTCATAACAAGTTTTGGGAGATTGAGGATGCCCTATGGCCAAAGGAAGGAGAAGTATCTTTTCATGCTTTCGCTCCATATACCACGGATGCAAACTCACCTCTGACTTTCACCCAAGACATAATCAATGGAACGACCAAGATCAAATATACAGCATCAAATACAGATATTGCCAATCAGCCTGACTTGATTGTTGCCACAAACAAAGGTCAGAAATCAAAGGAGGCTTTGGGCTTGAACTTCTATCATGCCCTTACAGCCGTAACCTTCGCTGTAGATAAGAATTTGGCACAGGTTATTGGTTCAGGGAAACAACTGACAAAGGTTGAATTGCGTGGTATCCCTAACAAGGGCACCTGTGTACTTTCTTTGTCAGGAACGGCTAATGTGCCAAGTGCTCAGTGGTCTCTTGAAAATGATAAGGTTACATACTCGTTCGATTTAACTAAAGAAAATATAATTGTTGGTAAGGAAGATTATGCGCTCACACTGGGAGATCAAACATTGATGATGATTCCTCAGACTTTGCCAGATGGGGCTGAGGTATGCTTCACTTTGAAACACAATGGAGAAACAAAAGATTATACAATATCTCTCAAAGATAAACAATGGACAGCTGGTAAATCTGTCATCTATAAGCTTTCGTCCCAACAAATCTCATCGTTTGGTCTCGGCGTTATTAAATATGATAATTCCTGGAATGAATACGATAAAAAGGGCGGTAGCTATTACACGAATTTTCCAAAATCGGCTTTTACACACTACGACGAAGTAGGCCTTTACATTGTAAATAATTCAAATGAACTGATAGCAGAAAATCTTCTGATTATTCGACAAGATGTGAATTGGAGGATATACGAAGCTAACGTAAAGTTCCCATACTCTCCTGGTAATTGCAAGTACTTCTTCTACTATCCATATCGCAAAGATAAGCAAAATGTAGACCTAACCGCCAATACTGCCGAAGAGTTCTTTAAAAATACGATTGACAATCTGGATATAACCGTCGATCAATCGAACTGGTATAAAGGTAGCCGAATGGCAGATTTACAGGTGGGAAAACTTGAATTACTACCTAACGGATCCCTGAATGTTACAATGAAACATCAGGTAGGTTTGGCTGTTCTGCATATGCCAAGTTCTCAGAATGGAACTGCGGATTTCAAAAATCAAAGTTATAGGTTCTACTATGGTGACAAGAATTACCCAAACAGACCTGTAGCCGGACAAGATTTTACAGGGGGGTACGCTATTCTTGGTAATTACGACCAGTATTTCCCATCACAAAAATTTGAAGGCTATAAACCATATATCAATTCAAAAGTGATAGTAGATGATTGGAACGGATACTACAGATGCCCTTTTGTTGTACCGTTTGGAAAGACTGTAAAATTTCAAGCTGATGCAGACCCTGATGAAACCCTTATCGAGAATGATTGGGGATATGTACAAGATATTAGTGCTACACCAGATCGTAATAACCCTATAGTTGTAAAAAACATTGAATTAGATATGCCTTTTAAATGGATTCAGGTTCAATACGATGGTCATCCTGCTAAGTTGCAAGAGTTTGATATCCCTGAAGCTACAGAGTATACGCTTTACACTTGGGGCGCGAGAGGACAGACGATGAACGGTGGTCAAGCTGCTGCTCCCGGTTACGCAACCGGAAAATGGACCGCCACTGCAAATAATAAAAAACTTTATATCTGTTGTGGTAATTGGCAAGGGTATAATAATGGTAGATCTAAAGGTTTGAACCTTGATGCCGGACTTTGGGGAGGAGGTGGTACCCATATTGCTACCTCTAAAATAGGAACCGGAGAAACATATGAATATGTTAATAACCGAGATCAGCTTTTAATTGTAGCTGCTGGATCTGGAGCTTCAGGAGGTAGCGGAAAAAAATCAGGAGCTGGTGGAGGCAAAACAGGAGCGAAAGGAGATGGAATGAGTGGCTGGGTAGCTACATCTGGTGGCGGAACGCAAGATGGACCGGGATCTAATGCGGGGTTAGAATATAATAATACCATATCCGGGGGATTCGGATTTGGGGGGTATCTGATTACCAATAATCAAATAGGAACACAAGGAGGTGGTGGCTATTTTGGTGGAGGAGGAAGTTCAATAGCATATGCAGGTGGAGGTGGCTCCAGCTACGTAGGTAACCCACAACTAAAAAAAGGAAGCACTACGCCTGGCTCAGCAAACGACCATCCAGGCTCTTTATCAAGTCACCCCCTCATAGGTGGTAAGAATGAGGTGGGGGCATGTAGGATCGTTTGGACTTGTCATCGTCCAGCTAAGCGTAAATAGTGCCGGAAATGCCCGTCCTCCACAAGGCGTCCCGGCTGGGTGTGATGCCTTGCAAGCTGGCTCGCCTACCAAAGGCTGGCGATATCAATGAAGTATATCTTCGAAACAATTTTATATAAAGCCTCGCCCCCTCGCTGGCTGGTGGTCTCTTGACTGAGAGCTACAGCAGCGGGGGAGGCATAGGTGAAGTAGTGATTTCTAAAAAACAGTTCGATATATAATAGGTAGGCTAGTGATAGCCTGTGGTAAATAATCGTAAGAATTAGAGCCTATTGATTGCGGGTATATGTGAATATGCCTCCTTCATATTTAAGGTAGCAGATTAATGTGTGTAGAATCTGCAAGATTAATTTTATAGTTTTAATAAGTAGGTTGTACAGTGGTACATCTATTTACATCTTTTACTTATAATGATCCCTGCCAGCTTGTGAAAGCCGGCAGGGCTTTTAATCCGAAAATCCAAAAGATATCATATATCTATAAATATAAATATCAACTCCTAATGAGTTGATACATGCTTTTGTTTTTTAGGTTTACTTATCACATAAGCAAAACCCCCATCCCGCTTGAGAAAGTAGGATGGGGGATTTCTTGTATTTTATACTGCTATTCCATTACGCATTATATCATCATATAAGGGTGATGGTTTGCATTCTTCAATCAACACCGGTTCTATAGATGTATCTATATCAAGGGTGGCAAGCCATAATGAAGATGTAGTATCTAGCCAGTCGCCATTAAGCTTAGGTATAACTACTGCTACATCGATATCACTATCTTTTCTTGCTTCATTTCTACTACAAGAACCATACAGATATACTTTCGCATTAGCAAGCAATGGAAGTATTGCTTCCTTGTAGCATTTTACTATCATTAAAGCATGTTCTCTATCCATTGTTTTAATTCTTTTGTTTTATTTATTAATGTTCTGCAATATTCTGGAGTCAATTTCTTCGCTAGCTCATCTTTGTAGGATGGGTATCTTGCCTCAATATTCATTGGCATTAATTCCGCAAGAAACTTTAGCTGTTCTGATGTCATTTTTGATACTAACCCGCAGCTTTGTGCCAACTTCAAGAGGTTATGGATGTATGGAACCTCGTCTGGTTTTATAGCACTCCAATACGACTTTATTGTTTTTTCTATAACCAAATGGCACATAAAGCCAACATATAGCCATCTTCCACCGTTGTACATAACCTCAGCGGTTTCGATGTCATAGTCTGCAAGTTCTTTCCAATATTTAACTTTATCTATTGCCATACGTTTTGTTTTTGTGCAAAAATAAAGCAAATAATTGAGATTGCCAAATTTTTAGTGTTAAAAAGATTGTTTAGGATAAAAAACTCCCTAGTGCCGGATATGTCCTTTCCTCCGTTAGGCGTCCCGGCGGATTTGCAATCCGCCGTCAAAAAATGACCTAACCTTTGAATCTACCACCGCTCTAGTTTGTTATAATAAATTTATTATGGAAGAAATGCAAGAAAAAAACGTTAAAACACTCTAAAATACTGGATGAATGTTTTGTAGTTTGAAATTATTTTAGTATATTTGTAGCAGGTAAAACAACCCCGTGTATGTCAATATACGGGTTATACAATAGTGTATAATAATAAGTGATAAATAATTAAAATAGTAACATCAAAATTTAATTTGTAACAACATGAAGAGAACGTTTTTAGCGACATTTCTGTCGATTGTTTTTGCTATGGTAGCAGTAGCTTGCCACGGCAGTGATGAGAAAGAAATCGGTTATACAGAGTTGCCAGCACAGGCTCAGCAGTTTGTTAAGCAGTATTTTCCTACTGCTACCTACTCCCGTGTAGAGAAGGAGAAGGACAACGGAAAGTGGGAATATGAGGCAACATTGAACGATGGAACCAAAATAGATTTCAACAACAAGGGAGAGTGGAAGAGCGTGGACTGCAAGTTCTCTGCTTTGCCATCAGGCATCATTCCTGATGTTATCGCTGCGGATATTGCCAAGCGCTATCCTTCACAGCAGCCGTATAAGATAGAGAAGGAGATAGGTGGTTACGAAATCGACATCCCTGGCTACGACCTGTATTACAGCAGTACCGGTAAATTCATCCGTGCTGAATTGGATAGATAATTCTATTCAGCATTAACACTCATTCAATCCTATATTTTAAGCAAACCCCCATCCGGCTTGAGAAGGCTGGATGGGGGATTTCTGTATTTTGAGAATGCTTCGCTTACTTCTTGCGAGGCTGGATCTCGTAGGCTGGATTGTTGCGGATCTCCCAGCGGTCGAGCTTGGCGCCGTTGGTCAGGATCAGCTTCTCCTTCTGGTAACTTACGATGGTCTGGGATGGCAGACTCACACGGTCATCGCTCGCAAAGCTGCGGATTGGCTGAGAGAAGTCTCGCTTCTGGATATCAGCCAGAGTGTATTCTGCCAGCTGCATCTTGCCGTCCTTCTCCATCGATACGAAGAACTTCTCCTTGTCGTCGGTCTTCGAGATGGAACGGATTTTCTCTGTTGCATTCTGGGTAATCTTGGCTGGCGCATCTCCCTTCTTCTCAATGATGTCCTGCACCTTCCAGGCATAGATGGTACCTGTACGAGGGATGAAACTGTAGAGCGAATCGCCTATCGCTTCCATATCATAGGATTCTGACTGCGGCTCAAACTTGCTGCCGATGAAATAGCTGCCGGTAGCCAGCTTGGCATAGACATTGTTGTTGTTGGCTGCATTCATATCCAGCGCCTCACGGTCGAATACTCTGATATTGGTCTCCTTAGAGTCTCTTACGAACACCAGGCGAGGGGTGGCGCAAACGCATCCCGCCCACGAAACATTGCTGGCTGGCCAGGAACCGGTGCCCAGACGACTGAGATACTTACCCGTCTTCTTGTCGAAGATCTGCACCTCTCGGCTGTCGCCGGCTGCCACGAAGAGGTGGTCGCCCTCGACATATACATCCCTAGCCAGGGTGCGGTCGGCATTGCTGATACTGCGCTTCAGCTCCAGCGTTTCCGCATCGAAAACATCGATGCATTTGCCGGCAAAGTTGGCAACATACAGCTCTTCGCCATCGCTGAAGAGATTCACGGCATTCAGATCTCTGCCACCGATGTTCTCGGAAGTGCGTGAGAGGTAGCCGTCGAGGTAGAAGTGGTCAGCCACCTTGATGGTATCCACCGGCTGCATTACTACTCGGTCTTCAGTAATCTCTCTGATTTCTGTCTGGTCGCAGGATGCCATTGCCAGCATCATCAGTCCTGCGCTTATCATCATTACGTCTTTTCTCATTTCTTAGTCCTCCTTGTTATTTGGTATCTTCCTTGAGCGGGTTCTCGGTGAAGTACTTCACCAGTCGGCTCTTCTTGTAAAAATCATCTATGGTTTTCTGCAACACGGCGTCATCCTGGAATATCTCCATGATGTCGCAGTCGCGATACTGCGCATTCTCCGGTTTGTGGAAGCCCAGCAGGTTGCGGTCGGTATAAGGCAGGTCGCCCTTCTTGCTCAGCCACATGTGCAGCTGCCAGATGAACTCTGTCCAACCTACGTTCACGCCTTCCGGAGTCTTTGCCGCATAGGTCATGTTGCTGTTGTGACCGTAATCCATGCAGTGCATGAACTCGTGGGTGATCGACTCCCATCCGCTGAAGGATGCATAATGGCCGTAGAAGTTCCAGTCGGTAATGCCCCAGGTGGCACCGCCGCCCAGTCCGCCATAGGCAGGTGAGGTCTGTCCGAGCACGAAGTTCTTCTTAGCCTTGAATCTCTCCACCTCGCTCTGGTACTTTTCGGCAGTGAATGGCACCTTTTCGTTGTCGTAGAGGTCGCCGCCCATCACCTTCTTGAAGTTTGCCATCACATACTTGTACTCCGGGGTGGTCATCATATAGGCATAGTTGGTGAGTATCACCACCCACTCTCGGGCATAGATAGGTCTCATCTCGCGGAAGTTGTATGATTCGCCTACGGTAGGAGTCCATCCGAAGTTGGAGAAGCTGCAGTTCCACTGGGCATCAATTTTCTGGAGCATCTTGAAGTGTTCATCATCGCTGGTGAGTCGTGCCTTCATCTGGTTCATATCGAGATATGGACAAAGGAAGCTCACGAAATTTCCGCTTTTCTTCTTCCATACATTTCTTCTGCCAATGAAGGATGGCTTGAACGAGAAGCGGGAGAAAGCAGGAACGGTTTCGAAAAAAGCCACCGGGATATACTCGTCTGCCTCCGGGATATACATCTCGAGGGTGACGTTGGAGACGGGTTTTGCACTCCAGCTGGTGATGACGAGCGAATCGCCCACTGCCGATTTCTTCACGCTGATCAGGTTGTTGGTCTGGAAGGTGTAGTCTGCCTTGCCGACGATTTCTGTTGAAGGGTCTGACAGATTCAGGATGTGCTTGGCAAACTCTGCCGGCAGCTTGTCGAAAGCCACGGTATCTTTCCTGAAGTCCTGCTGGAATGGCTGCTGGATGTCGTTGTACACAATCTTGTCTTCGTAGTCTGTGGAGCAGGAAGCCATCAGGGTCATCGCTGCCACGAGCGTAGTACCAGCTGCCAGAGCCGGAATCTTTCGATGTTTTTTCTGTTTCATCATTTTGGGTTTTTACTGTATGATCATTTACTATTTCATTAAAATATTTGCTTGCAAAGATACTGAAAATAATTCAAAATACCAAATATTTAGAAGGATATTTTGTCTAGTCTTCTCACCAGTGCTTCCGGTGCCCTGTGATGTGCCGCCTCCGGTGGTCACCCGGCTTTGCCAAATGCTTTGCTAAACTAAAACTTACTGACATAATACTAAAAATTTAAAAGATGATCGTCTGCGTCATATATGATGATTGCTTACGTCATATATGATGATTGCTCACGTCATATATGATGATTGCCTGCGTCATGTATGATGCAAGCTCATGCAGTATATGGCGTAGGCTGATGCTATATTGAGTGTAGGCTGATGCCCAATATGCCTCCTGCAAGCACCCTATATGCCGATATCCGAAACCATCTTTCATGGTGTTGCTACACTCTCGGGGAGTGGGTGATTTTTATGCTACCATCTCGGCGAGAAACTGCTTATTTCATTTCATCCGAGTTGAGTATGGTGATGGTCTTGCCCTCAATCCTGATGGCACCCTTCTCCTCGAATTCGGAGAGGCAGCGGAGGAGCGAGAACTTCTGGATACCGAAGATATCTGCCATTTCCTGTC
>JAJWLX010000136.1 GCA_021636625.1 Prevotella sp.
GAGTTATGAACATAATTATTGTCAATAGCAGTTAGCCAGAATGTCTGGAAAAGAGAACACCAGCCGGAATACACTCCATCATCAACAGGCATTCTATCATCACATGTTCGAATCCAATAAGAAAAATGATATTTAGTTTTAATTAGTTCTATTTTTTAGATCGCATCTTTATAACACAGATGTAAACCAGATAAAACTAAAACTCCCTATAAACCAAGCGATAGAAGCCTTCCGTCCCGCCGGATATCAGAAAGTTTTTATTCCAGTTTCTTATTGAAGGTATATTCTGCTACTGCCTAGCTATCGTGGGGGGAGTCAGCATTCATCCGGCTCCCCCAGATACTCAAAGATTACAGCTACCTGCCGGGGCGAAAAATACTGGCAGCCAACCTGGTATCCCAGCTTCTTCAACTCATCCCATAGAGGAATGCAACGCTTCACCCAATCCATCAGGTGGCGGCGTGCCGAAGCCTTGCTGGTGGCTTCCGGAAAATAGAGCAAGCCCAATTCCGTCTTGCTGTACATACTATTCGATAATTCCATAACTAATATTCTCATCTGTATTCTTCAATGATTCATCTATCCAAGATGCTTATTTATGCATGATGATCCTTGAAAAAGCCATCCAATGCCTTGGCTATATAGGCACCTGTGTTGATCTTCTTATGCTCCGGCATATGGTGATGCTTCTTCTCTCCCTCCTCATTGAAGAAGGGCTGGTAGGTGAGGTAGAAGTCGATGATATGGTGATTGTAGCTTAGAGTGTATTATTGAAGTTACTTACAAAAAGCTTTTCCAATACATTGTATCGGAATGAGAAACACGTTCTCAAAGCTTTACGAGTGCAAAATTACAACTTTTTTCTGAAACGAGCAAATTTTTTCTCAAAAAAAATGCAGAAAAACAAAAAAATAATCCTCCTCACGCATTACGTATAATGTAGATAGATATAAAACGTATTCATTTCCCCTATATATGTATAATGTATAAGGAGAAAATATCGCGTAACTTTTTGAACTGCAGAATATTGCAAAATGGATTCTTGCTCTGGTAGTGGTTGGGGGGACTCCCGTTATTGTGAAATTTGCCCTAAAGGTATTCGGAATTTGCTCTGATAGTGGTGTTTTTTAGCGGATTTGCCCTGATAGTGACATGCCGCCATTTCCGATGTCCATCGTTTTTATCAGCAAGGGTTATCACTCATATTTACGATTCATCACGTTCCTATCGGCGGCAGTCCTCGTTTCTATCAGCTAAGCCCCTCATTCCTATGAGTAGCGAATGCCGTTCCTATCAGCGATGCTTCACGTTCCTATCGGCGCAGCTTATCGTTCTTATGAGTGATACCCATTATTCCTATCAGCGTGGACTGTCGCTCCTATGAACGATACTCTTCTTTCCTAAGAGCGATTGACGTGCCCGATAAAAGAGTGCAAACGTGAACATTAGAAGGCGAATGTGTGTAGAAGACGATTGTCAGCGATGGTGCAGACAGTGCCGCTGAATTCAAGAGCGACACTCATATCAAGGGTGTCAACATCCAGTATTCTCCGGGGCCGGAACTGTATTCAGTATTTATTCTATGTTAAAATCACCAAAAAACTTTGCGTTATCAGGGAATTGGTGTATATTTGCAGAAAAAAAGAAAGGCTTATGAAATATTTGGATCCTAAGGCCGATTTGACCTTTAAGAAAGTGTTTGGCGAACATCCCGACTTGGTGAAAAGTTTGCTCAATGCCCTTCTTCCTTTTAAGAGCGAGGAAGAAGAAATCACTTCTGTGACCTATCTTACTCCTGAGATGGTTCCACAAACTCCTACCCGAAAATACAGCATTGTGGATGTGAGATGCGAAGATGCTCAGGGACGTCAGTTTATTGTAGAGATGCAGATGGTTTGGTCGGTTGAGTTCAAACAGCGAGTTCTCTTCAATGCTTCAAAAGCATACGTGAAGCAACTGAACAGAGGAGAAGATTATTCTCTTCTAAAACCTGTCTATTCTCTCAACCTGGTAAATGAGGTCTTTGAGCCTGAACTTGAAGATTATTACCACTATTACCATCTAGTCCATGAGGAGCATACAGATAAGGTGATAGATGGTTTGCATCTGGTATTTGTAGAGTTGCCGAAGTTTACACCTCATACATTTACTGAGAAGAAGATGCAGGTGTTGTGGCTTAGATATCTGACGGAAATTGATGAGAAGACAAAGGAAGTTCCTGCCGAGTTACTGGCTAGCCCAGAGATAGCCAAGGCTGTGTCTGAGATAGAAGAGTCTGCCTATACCGAAGAGGAACTTCTCGGTTATGATGATTTCTGGGATGCAGTGAGCGTAGAAAAGACGCTTGCGGGCAGATTGGACCGTTTGACGAAGGCTAATGATGATGCTGTGGAGAAGCTTAAAGCTACTTCCTGCCAATTAAAGGAAGCCGAGGAGCAGAGAAAGGAAGCCGAGGAGCAGAGAAAGGAAGCCGAAGAACAGAGAAAGGAAGCCGAAGAGCAGAGAAAGGAAGCCGAAGAGCAGAGAAAGGAAGCCGAAGAGCAGAGAAAGGAAGCTGAAGAGCGATTAATTAAAGCTAACGAGGAGAAACTTCAATCTGCCAAAAAACTACTAGAAGCAGGAGTATCTGAAGAAATAGTAGCTAGTACTCTTAATTTAAGTATGGAGCTGATTAAGAAAATGAATTGAAAAACAAATAAAATCTGCAAGTTGATTCTCTTCTTTATCAAATGCACGATGTTTTGAAAAAGAATAGCATATAGAATTATATAAAACAAGATCTCCCTATAAGCCAGGCAATAGATTCCTGAACTTATAGGGAGTATTTTGTTTTGAAAGTTAATCGCCCTACAGAACCTCCCAGTCTTTCGGGCGAGATAATTATAAGTAAATGCGTAATTGTATTAGTAACATACAATTCGTTTCCGACATATATCTGGTTTACATCTGTGTTATAAAGATGCAATCTAAAAAATAGAACTAATTAAAACTATATATCATTATCTTGTTCGACTCGAACAATATCTGATAGAATGCCTGCTGATACAGGAGTGTCTACTGTCTCAGGCATCCTTTTCCGCTAGGCGTTCTGCCGGATATGTTATCCGGCATCAAAAAGGTTCGACCTCGCAAGACGGGGATTTGCAATCCCCCATATCTTACGACACTAATTAACAACCAAATAGCTGGGGATTATAAATTCCCTAAGCACGAATAAGTTGGGACATTTCTTGAAGGCGGATTGCAAATCCGCCGAAACGCCTAGCGAGGGATGAACGATATATCCGCCGGGGCGGAACTGGCTAAAAAGCGAGGAACGGCCGGAACGGTAGCTGGAGCGCCTTGGCGTAGTAGTAGAAACGGACAGACCCTGACCCCTTGAAGTCGTCGACGCCCGAATCGATGTACACGGCGTGCGTGGAAGAGGATTCCGAAGAGGTCCATACGCCAGTATTGATATCTCCAAAAAACTCGGTATAATTTGTGTCGCCCACTGTCTTCAACTTGTTATTTATATTGGTTGTGACGGTTTTCATATTTCCAAAGAAAGTACCTATCTCCCAAGTATCGGGGCTAATGCCACCACCTAATTGACTCATTACTGCATAATATTGACCAGCAGAAGGTAAAAACCAACCAGTACACTTGGATGAGTTAGCCGGAAGCGTCTTGTAATTCTTTGCAGCTGCGGCTGCGTCTGAGCCCCCTATTAGTGCAGCTGTCTCTGTATAGCCAGAACCATAAGTCTCTTTATAAGAATTTACAATCTTATCCTTACTGTTTACATTTGTTCTGTCTGGAACAGTATTCGAAGAATACCAGGTATATCTTGTACCTATATATGCTTTTACTTTTGCTCCACCTGCTCCATTATTTTTAAAATCTTCTTGTGCAGCTTTCGTTGAACCTATAGAACCTATAGTCTTTAGGCACATCACCAAGGCATGTCCACCCTTACCGCTCAC
>JAJWLX010000034.1 GCA_021636625.1 Prevotella sp.
TATGTAAATATATATATATAATATATATGCTTACAATCTGTAAGCAGAAAATAGACCAAATAGGGGCTTGAAATAAACTGAGTCACTGAGTCACTGAGTCACTGAGTCATTTATTTTAAAAAAAGAGGAAATGCAGGAACGGCATTTCCTCTTTTATCTGGGGTATTGCTCTTATTCAGAAGAGCCGAATTATTGCTTATCCGAGTCGATGAGGGCGAGCAGATGCTCTACTGCCACCTCCTGCGGAATATTCTTTTCTACGCAAACCTGCTTGCGGTAAAGACTTACTCGGTTAGGACCGGCGCCTACGTAGCCGTAATCGGCATCTGCCATTTCGCCTGGACCATTCACGATGCAGCCCATGATACCAATCTTCAAGCCCTTGAGATGCTTGGTTGCCTCCTTGATCTTGGCAATGGTTTCACGAAGATCGTAGAGTGTTCTGCCACAACCTGGACAACTGATATACTCGGTCTTGCTGGTGCGCAGACGGGCTGCCTGGAGAATGCCGAAAGCGGTTTCATCTACTGTCTGGGCAGGGATGTCACCATCGTTCATCAGCCAGATACCATCGGTCAGACCATCAATCATCAAGGCACCCATATCGGCTGCTGCCTCCAGCTGGAAGTCGCTCTTCTCCTCCTTGCTGTGCTGGTACATCTCGGCGAAAACCACTGGATTCTTCAAGCCGGCATTCATCATCTCGTGAACCAATGCACGCTGGTCGCCCAGGCGGTTCTGATGATTGCTTACGCAGATAACCACCACCTCTGGATGAGCCTTCAGGCAGGCGATGTATTCCTCGGCTGGAGTACCAAACTGCAGGGTGAGGAACTTCACGTCGGCCTTGATGCTGGCGATGAGCGGCATTGCCATGGCTGGGAAGATAGGGTAGAGCTTGGCACCAGTTGTCTCTGGCTTGCTGTTCAGCGTCTCGTAAACATTGTAATCTACGATGTAGCTCTGACCTGGCACAAACTGCTTAGGCATCTTGCCGCCTATATAGATATAATCAGGCGTAGCATCCTTGTTCTCACAAGCGGTGCTCTCGCCGTTGATTCGGTTGCTGATGACCACAGGCACATTATTGCCGCCGATATTGCCAACAGCCACGGTTTCGCGGCGGGTAGGGCGCAGCCAGTCGAATGAAGGACAAGCTGCGGCAGGAATCATCAGATGCCCCTTCTTCTTGCCGATATAATCTACCAGATGACGTGCCACTGGAATCTCTGCAGCAGGTTCCTCGCTCAGACTCACGCGAACCGTATCGCCGATGCCATCAGCCAAGAGGGCACCGATGCCTACGGCACTCTTGATTCTGCCATCCTCGCCTTCGCCGGCTTCGGTTACACCGAGGTGGAGCGGATAATTCATACCTTCCTTCTCCATTTCTTCAACCAGGAGGCGCATAGAGCGGACCATGACAACGGTATTGGATGACTTGATACTGATAACCACATCGTGGAAATTCTCCTTCTTGCAGATGCGCAGGAATTCGAGACAGCTCTCTACGATGCCCTCAGGGGTATCGCCGTAGCGATTACGGATGCGGTCGGAGAGTGAACCATGGTTTACACCGATGCGGATGGCAGTATGGTTCTCCTTGCAGATGTTGAGGAAAGGTACGAAACGCTCCTCAATTTTCTGAAGTTCGTGAGCATACTCCTCATCAGTATATTCCTGCTTGATGAACTTGCGGGCAGGATCCACGTAGTTGCCAGGGTTTATGCGTACTTTCTCACAATAGAGAGCAGCCACATCGGCAACGTTAGGATTGAAGTGAACATCGGCTACGAGAGGAGTCTGATAGCCGTCGGCACGGATGCCGGCATTGATGTTTTTCATGTTCTCTGCCTCGCGGGAACCCTGAGTGGTGAAGCGTACCAGCTCGCCACCAGCCTTGATAATCTCCTCAGCCTGTTGAACGCAAGCCTCGGTATCATTGGTGTTGGTGGTGGTCATCGACTGGATGCGGATAGGATTATCGCCACCCAGGTCGATGGCTCCGATATGTGCCACAGAAGAGGCACAGCGGGTATAATTGAATAAATCTACCATAATATATAAGATAAGATATGCCCCAAAAGAATGGGGCATATCACATATTAGATTAATTACACTTGAAGTCGTATTTCACCTCAGCCAGGTCCTTGTTGGCCTTCTCGATTTTGGCACCGAGACCCGCCTTCCAAGTCTCTACCTTCTGAGCCACTTCCTCATCGGCAAGGGCAATCATTTCAGCAGCGAGGATGGCAGCGTTCTGAGCCGCATTCACACCAACAGTAGCTACAGGAATGCCAGGAGGCATCTGGATGATGCTGAGCATGGCATCAAGACCATCGAGCATACCCTTGATAGGCACACCGATAACTGGCAGAGGAGTAGATGCTGCGATAACACCAGGAAGGGCGGCAGCCATACCGGCAGCGGCGATGATTACCTTCACGCCACGCTCCTTAGCTCCCTTGGCGAATGACTCTACTGCATCTGGAGTGCGGTGAGCAGAGAGGGCATTAACCTCGAAAGGAATCTGGTTGTCGTTCAACCACTTACATGCTTTTTCCATAACAGGCAGATCGCTGGTACTGCCCATGATAATGCTTACTAATGGTTTCATTTCTTTCTATATTATATGTTATTAATTCTTTTTCTATGTTCCTTGTACGGCACCGGATTCGGATGATGTCCGGGATGGCGCAGGCTTCAGATGACCAGGATGGCGCAGGCGGCTCCTACGAGGAAGCCTGTAACTACCTGCGAGAGCGAGTGCTGGCGCAGTATCATGCGCGCCGTTCCTACGGCTCCTGCCAGTATCAGCACGAAGCAGAGCCACCACAGCGGGTTGAAGGAGAAGGCGATGGAATAGGATACCAATCCGCCTGCCACGCCTCCGATGGCGGCTGTATGGGTGCTGATCTTCCACCATATATTGATGAGGGCACATACCATCTGGATGGTGAGCGCCACTACCACGATGATGCTGATGACGCGGGGAGTGTTGCGGTACTCCATCCAGAAAAAGCAGGCGAAGTAGCACACGATGGAGATGATATAGGGCACGAGACGGCGTTCCTTTCTGCCCAGTTCGTGGGATGTCCATCCCTGGCAGAGCCGGTAGAGATGGATGAGCAGCGAGGGTGCCACCACGGTGAGCAGATACACCATGGCAAGCATCACCAGCTTGTACGTCATCGGCAACAATGACATGTAGCTGAAGATGAACAGTGCTATTAATCCTACTATCGGCAGATAGAAGGGCGTGAAGATCATGCTCATGAGGCGAGCAGTGAATATGATATTCTTCTCTTTCATTTTCTTAATCGTGCTACTGGAATATTGAATTGTTCGCGATACTTCGCTACGGTGCGTCGGGCGATAGGGAATCCTTTTTCCTTCAAAGCCTTGGCAAGTGCTTCATCGCTCAATGGTTTCTTTTTATCTTCGTGCTCTATGATTTCCTGAAGGGCAATCTTGATCTTGCGGGTTGACATCTCTTCACCAGCCTCGGTGGTATAGCCGTCGGTGAAGAAGAACTTGAGGGGGAAGATGCCCCATTTGGTCTGTGCATACTTTACGTTGCTCACTCGCGATATGGTGCTGATGTCCAATCCGGTTCTTTCGGCTACATCCTTGAGAATCATCGGTTTCAGATCGGCTTCGTCTCCATCCAGGAAGAACTGTCGCTGGATGTCGATAATCGCCTTCATGGTTATGATGAGGGTATGCTGCCGCTGCCTGATTGCCTCGATGAATCCCTGTGCCTTATCCACCTTTTCCTTGGCGTAGAGCAGGGCCTCCTTGTCGGATCGGCTCATCTTGTCCTTGTGATTGCGGTATTGCTCTATCATATCGGTGAAGGATGGAGATACGGTGAGCTCCGGAATGTGACCGCGGTTCAAGCTGAAGGTGATGGAGCCGTCATCGTTGGTATCTACGATGAAGTCGGGGGTGATCTGCTGGATGTTTCTGCCCTCGGTTTCTCCCATCGAAGCGCCCGGTTTCGGGTTCAGTTTCCTGATTTCCCGCTGCAGGGTATCCAGCTGGGTATCATTGAGTTCCAATCCAGCTTGGATCTTATCCCAGTGCTTCTTGGTAAACTCATCGAAGTAGTCGGTGAACACCTCTTCCATCGTCTTGCGGAGTACGCCTCTTGGCATCCGCTTTACCTGGAGTAGGAGGCACTCCTGAAGGCTTCTTCCGCCTACGCCTGCAGGGTCGAAGCTCTGCAGGACATGGAGTACGTGCTCTATCTCCTTCTCGGTTACATCGATGTTGTGATAGATGATCAGCTCATCGCTGATGCTGTCGAGATCCTTGCGCAGCAAGCCGTCGTCGTCGAGCGATCCGATAAGATATTCCATCACTTCCTTTTCTTTGTCGGTGAGGTTCTGCATATCCATCTGCTCCTTCAGCTTGTCGTAGAAGGATGTGGTGTCGCCATATACCATCTCTTCGTATTCGGCTGTGTCCTGGTTGCCGTATTTGTCGGAGCTGTAATCGGGCATCTGGTCATCCTGTCCGATGCTTTCCAGTGCCTGGTCGAGCTCGTCTTTTCTCTCTTCTTTTTCCGACTGTGCCTCGTAGGCATCGTCAGAATCAGTATCATTGTCGCTATTACCGCTATCTGCATCATGTTCCAGCGGAGAATCTCCATCGTAGCTTTCGCTGAGCATATCGTCTGGATTCTCACTCTCCAGTGCAGGATTATCGTCCAGTTCGGCATTGATGCTCTCCTCGAGTTCGGTGAGGGGCATCTCCAGGAGCTTCACCTGCAGCATCTGCTGGGCGGAGAGTTTCTGTAGCTGTTGCAGCTTCTGTGCCTGTGTCTGAATGAGTTTCTGAGCCATATCTTTATTCTTGAGTTGAGCTTTTGCTGTTTATATTTCTTTTTTTTCTGTTCTGCCAGCAGTATTTTTCAGCCAGCAGTATTCTTTTTTCTGTTCTACTTGTAGTATTCCTGAAGGTTGATGGCAAGCTGGTTCAGCTTGTCAGGGTTTCCGTTACCATATCTGTGCCAGATATCCATGCATGCGCTAATCAGCTTACTGTCAGGTGCTTGCTGCCGGTTGAGATAAGGGTCGCAGTATTGGTAAACGCCCATTACTTCTGCAATCAGCTTGGGTGAAACCTTGATGAGTTTTCCCAGGTTGATGATTTCCGGTGTTTCAGCCACCATGGTGATGGGCGTGAGCTGGAAGTAGAGGTCGAGGATGATGATGAGCATTACCGGTGTGAGCGAAGGCTCTTCGGCGATGGGTTCCCAATCTTTCTCGAACGACTCCTTTACTTCTACTCCTGCAAAGAAATCCCTGGCATTTCCGCATCCGTTCATGGATCGGAGAATCTTGATGTCACGGGATAGAAGACGTGGATTATCGGCATATTTATCCCATAGCCGCTTGATGCGAGGCGTGATGCGTTGCAGCTTGAACATCTGTGCGTGCAGATATTCCGGCTGGATGTGCAGCTCCAAGCTCAAATCGACTATACCCTTTGAATATAGGGGCTTTACTCCCATCGGCTTCTTCTGGTACAGCTGGAGTAGCAGGAGCCAATAATCGTCGTTCCAAAGAGGATGTTTTGCCATATTACCTTGTTATTTATTATCTTTTGCAAAAGTACAACTTTTCGGTGGTAATACAAAATTATTTAGTGTATATTATCATAAAAATGAGGGGATTATGCCTAAAATACCTCTAGAATGCCCATAGGAAGGGGGCGGATTGTATATAAGAACTTGGCGGATTGCATATAAAAAAGTAGTGCGCAACTTCGATTCTCTCGAAATTGCGCACCTTTAATGCTATATTCCCAAATTTTTCATAACTCAAAGGAGATTATCGCTTTCACAAGCTACTCTCCATTGCTGCGCCCGAAGCAGTCATTTTACTGCTCACAGGCATCATCTTGTTATCCGATACATGTCTTTTTTTACCTTAAGTTACGCTTAACCTATCGACATTATCCTGTTCTCACTGAATAAACAATCTTTTTTTCTTACCTTAAAACTAATAACCTAAAACTAAACAACTAACAATCTTAAACCTAAAAACCTAATAACCTAAACAAAATTTCTTTTTGTCGTCCTTGAATAAACAATCTTTTTTATTACCTTATAACTAATAACCTATAAACAACTAACAATCTTAACCTAAAAACCTAATAACCTTTTGTCTTATTGACGATGCAAAGGTACGACGATTTTGCCATTCCACCAAAACTTTTATGGAGAAAATGCGAAAAAAGCCCGAATTTTTGATGTATGTCAACTATGTGTGTGCGCGCACAAGTGTTGTGAAGCAGATATTTGACCTACATCAACCATTTTACTTCCTATCGAAGAGAAAGGCTTCTTCGCTCATGAATACGGCAATGGTCTTGAGGCGGAGATAGTCTTCAGAGAGATAGATGAGTCCCTGGTTACCCCATTTCTTTCCAGCGGAGTTGCGGCAGACGTAGTATCGTTGCTCGTCTTTCAGGAAGGTGCCGATGATTTCCATCACGTGGTCGTCGGTGGTGCGCAGCTGCTCAAACTCCTCCTGGCGGGAAGTAGGGGTTACGGGGCGTTCGTTTTCTGGGATATTTACATAGTTGTCCTTGGGGTGGATAAAGCCTTCTTCTGAAATATCGCCCTCCCAGCATACCGGGTGGCCGTTCTCTATCGCCTTCTGGATATGGAGCATCATCTCATCCAGCGGCAGATTGAGGTAGGAGTCGTGCTGACGGTTGTCGGGAATCTCCAGGGCGAAGTACTCGCGGTAAGGGTGGTGGGTGAAGCTGGTGAGCGATACATACTCTTCCGGGTAGCATACGCTGTGGGCGAACTCCAGCGGGGTATATTCGGCACCGAGCATGTGAACCTGCTTGGCGGGCATATAACCTATCTCCTGATCAAAGAGATTGTCGAGATCATCCTTCAGCTTTCTGAACCCCGACTTCTGTGAGATGGCTGCATCGCAGAGCTGCTCCACCTTCCGGCAGAGCGTCTTGTAGTTGATATCCTTCGGATCTTCGTAGCTGTCGTAGGGTTGTGCGCCATACTTATCTATATAATGTATGAGCATGGAAGCCATACCTCGCATGCTGATGGGCTTGCTGCCTTGCGAGAGATAGTACTCGATGGCTTTCTCCTGGAGCATCATTCGGGCGATGTAAGCCACGGAGAGGTTCACGGAGTCACCCTTCATGATATGTTCGCTCTCTATGGTAGCGAGCATGGCGTATGCCCAGCTGAGTTCGCTCTCGCCCTGATCCTTGACGGGAGTGGTGCTGATGAGCCTTACATGGGCGGGCAGATTGTTCTTGCCCCCATCCTGAGAGGAAGGAGAGGAGGATTTGCCCTGATATCCGCAGCTTGCTAGAAGAAGTGCGGCGAGAAGGTGGAGAATGATGCTTCTATTCATATTGTAGTTGTTGTTTATACCTTATTATATATATAAGCAGTTCAGGAGTTAAAGGAGTTAAGACAACAGCCTTTTTGGCGTAGTTCTTAAGCAGCAAGACATACGTCTTAACTCCTCCATGTGCAAAGTTTAGTATATAACAATAAAAGTTCCGCCCCACACATCTGGATGGAACGAAACTTCTATCATCGTATTTATGCTTTGTTTTCCTTTTTCGCAGCTCGCTTAGGGCTGGAGGCGATGCTCCATACTCCCGCTATGATGAGCGGAAGACTCAATATCTGACCCATATCCATAGGCAAGCCTGCCTCGAAAGCCACCTGAATCTCCTTGGTGTATTCCACGAAGAAACGGAAGGTGAAGATGAGGGTAAGGCAAAGGCCGAAATAAAGTCCGCTTCCCACACTTTTAGGCCCCTTCTTCTTATAGATGAAGAGGATGAGGAGGAAGATGACGAGATAGGCTATCGCCTCGTAGAGCTGGCCGGGATGACGCGGATACTGATCTTCCTTGACGAAGATGAATGCCCAAGGCACATCGGTTACCTTGCCGATGATCTCGGAGTTCATCAGGTTGCCCAGGCGGATGAAGCAGGCGGTGATGCCTGATACGATACCCATATTGTCGAGCAATGTCCAGCCGCCCACCTTCGTCTTGCGGCAGTAGAGCCAGATGGCGATGAACAGTCCCAGTACGCCTCCGTGGCTAGCCAGACCTTCATATCCAGTGAATTTCCAGCTGCCGTCTGCCATGTGATGCATCGGGATGAACATCTCGACTACGTGATCCCACTGGGTGAGGAAGTATTCCGGCTGGTAGAAGATGCAGTGTCCCAGTCGGGCACCCGCCAGGATGCCGACGAAGAGGTAGATGAAGAGCGGTTCAAACTTATCCTCGCCCAGCTTCTGCTCCTTGTAGAGGCGGTGCATCATCAGATAACCCAGCAGCAAGCCTACCATCCAGCAGGTGGCGTAGTATCTGATGGAGATAGGACCCAGGTGAGCCAAGATAGGATCCGGATCCCATACGATATAGTTAAGCAGATTTGCCATCATAATCGTAGATTTTTTAAAGGGGGAATGCATCCCCCTTTGTTATTACGTAGAAACGGTTATACGTTGAAACGGAAGTGCATGATGTCGCCATCCTGTACGATGTACTCCTTGCCCTCGATGCCGAGCTTACCAGCCTCGCGCACAGCAGCTTCAGACCCATACTTGATATAGTCATCATACTTGATTACCTCTGCACGGATGAATCCCTTCTCGAAGTCGGTGTGAATCACTCCGGCACACTGAGGAGCCTTCCAGCCCTTGTGATAGGTCCATGCCTTGACCTCCATCTCACCAGCTGTGATGAATGTCTCGAGGTTCAGCAGGGCGTATGCCTTCTTGATGAGTCGGTTTACGCCGCTCTCTTCCAGGCCGAGTTCTTCGAGGAACATCAGTTTATCCTCGTAGGTTTCGAGAGAAGCGATGTCTTCCTCTGTCTTGGCTGCGATGACCATGCACTCAGCACCTTCTTCCTTGGCGATTTCCTCTACCTTCTTGCTATACTCGTTGCCGGTCTTGGCAGAAGCCTCGTCAACATTGGCTACGTAGAGCACAGGCTTGGTAGTGAGGAGGAAGAGGTCGTGAGCCACCTTCTGCTCTTCCTTGCTTTCGAAAGTAACGCCACGAGCGTTCTTTCCCTGCTCCAGTTCGGCCTTGTAAGCCTCCAGAACGGTAACCATCGTCTTAGCATCCTTGTTGCCTGCTGCAGCAGTCTTCTTCTGCTTAG
Organism: Prevotella sp.; assembly: GCA_021636625.1. GTDB lineage: Bacteria > Bacteroidota > Bacteroidia > Bacteroidales > Bacteroidaceae > Prevotella. The sequence continues at coordinate 9,183 of JAJWLX010000034.1, forward strand.
TGAGCTGAGATTCGATAGTTTCCAGGTCCTTGAGCTGCAACTCTGTATCGATGACGCTCTTATCCTCCAAAGGATCAACCTTAGCGCCACCCTCGCGAACGATGTTGTCATCGTCGAAACAGCGGATTACGTGGATGATAGCATCGCACTCACGGATATTTCCCAAGAATTTATTACCAAGACCTTCGCCCTTGCTGGCACCCTTTACGAGACCTGCGATATCCACGATTTCGCAAGTAGCTGGGACGATGCGTCCTGGGTGAACAATCTCTGCCAACTTGTTGAGTCGCTCATCTGGTACGGTGATGACGCCCAAGTTTGGTTCGATAGTACAGAAAGGGAAGTTAGCTGCCTGTGCCTTTGCACTAGACAGACAGTTGAACAGTGTAGACTTACCCACGTTTGGGAGGCCTACAATACCACATTTTAATGCCATTTTATCTTTAAACGTTTAAATTTCCGGTGCAAAGTTACACATTATAAATGAAAGATACGAAGAAATCGTGGAAAATTAACTAAAAATCATAGATGAGGGAAAATTGATGTAGAAAAAAACAAGTGAAACGCTGAAACGCTTGCGGATGCAGGAAGATATAGGAGAAGACGTTGAGGCATATAGGGAAAGTCATCTAAGGATATAGGAGAAGTACCTGGAAGATATAACAGAAGTACCTGGAAGGAATAACAGAAGTCTTTGAGATATATAATGGAAGTTGCTGGAAGATATAGGAGTAATTGCCGGAAGAATTAATTCTTACGGCCGCACAACAGCTGTTGTGCAAGTGTTTTTCAGCTGATGTACGATAAAAAAAGACCATCTTCCCAATGTCGGGAAAATGGTCTCTTGTATCTTTTCTCAGTGCTTTATCCTTTCCACAATCCGTGGAGATTGCAGTATTCGCGAGCTGTGACATCCTTGGCTTCAGCGCTTGTCATGAAGATGGCTTCCGGCTTTTCGCCCGGTTTCAACTCATGGCGGAGTACATCGGTAGGGGTGAGCAGCTCAATCCACTGGATGTAATGCTCTGGGAGCATCGGATGCTCCACACTTCCTACTGTTACGCGGTAACCGCCCTCGATAGGTTCTATCACAGGCACGTGCTTCTCCTTGGCGCCATCGCTGGTGTTTTCCTTCATCAGCTTCATCGGCTCGCCACAGCAGCTGAGCACGGCTCCTGGGTTTACTACTTCTACCACGTTGCCGCAAATCTGGCAGCGGTAGATTTCTCTAATCTTTGTCATAATGGTTCCTCCTATTATTTTATGAATGTGTTGCCTGAATATCAGGCTTTTCATTCAGATGATTCCTTTGTGAGGATTTCCTTCGGGTGATTTCCCAAAAGAGTCTTACTCCTCTACAGGGCTGAAATCGTCCTTGCCTACTCCGCAAAGAGGGCAAACCCAATCATCAGGGATATCCTCGAATGCTGTACCTGGAGCGATGCCGCCTTCTGGATCTCCTACTTCTGGATCATAAATCCAACCACAAACGTCGCATACATATTTCTTCATAATGTTTCCTTTCTTCTTTTTATATTAATAATCTTGTTCTTTTTGCCGATATCCGGTAAGTACTGCTGTATATCTGGGAATATCCTCTTGTTCAGATGCTTTGCTGCACTTCTTTCTGACCGACATTGCAAAGATACGAATACTTTTTCTAACTACCAAATAAAATTGGATAAATTATAATTTTATCATATCTTTTAAATTCTAGTAACATTGTATCTTTTCCCAAAATCCTCGCAAAACTACTCCTTGGCTTTCTCTAATCTTCCCCTAATCTTTCTCTAATCTTCTCCAAAAATCCCTTTCTTCTCCTCATTCCTGGTCTTCCTTATCTCGCTGCAGACATCTTTTTTATCCTATTATATAGAGTTTTTTGTGTTTTATCGCTTTGCTCTGAAAAAAAAGTTGTATATTTGCACCATCATAACTAACTATAACAATTTTATTATGGGAATAAAAATGAATTTCAAGTCACAATTATGTGCTGCAATCCTTACTTTGGGTTGCTCTTGCCTTTCGGCTAATGCCATGGTTGCGAATGATGCTGCCAAGGAAAACAAGGCTCAGCATTATCAGCCATCAGCAGAAAACCTGGAATCACGCAAGCAGTTCCAGGACGATAAGTTCGGTATCTTCCTGCATTGGGGATTGTACAGCATGCTCGCTACCGGCGAATGGACAATGACCAATAAGGACCTGAACTACAAGGAATATGCCAAGCTGGCTGGCGGTTTCTATCCTTCTAAGTTTGATGCTGCCAAATGGGTGGCTGCCATCAAGGCTTCTGGTGCCAAGTATATCTGCTTCACCACTCGCCACCACGAGGGATTCTCTATGTTCAAGACCAAGTATTCTGATTATAATATAGTAGATGCTACTCCTTTCCACCGCGACATCGTGAAGGAGCTGGCGGATGAGTGCCACAAGCAGGGCATCGCTTTGCACCTTTATTACTCTCATATCGACTGGTATCGTGAGGATGCTGTTTGGGGAAGAACAGGTAGAGGTACCGGTCGCCCTAACCCTGAGGGTAACTGGAAGAGCTACTATCAGTTTATGAACAACCAGCTTACAGAACTTCTTACCAACTATGGTAAGGTGAGATGTATCTGGTTTGATGGATGGTGGGATCAGGATCAGAATCCTAACTTCGATTGGCAGTTGCCAGAGCAGTATGCGCTTATCCATCGCCTGCAGCCAGGCTGCCTGATCGTAAACAACCATCACTCTTCTCCTTTCGAGGGTGAGGATGTTCAGGCTTTCGAGCGTGATCTTCCTGGAGAGAATAAGGCAGGATTGTCTGGTCAGGACATCAGCCGTCTGCCTCTTGAAACCTGCGAGACCATGAACGGCATGTGGGGTTATAAGATTACCGACCAGGATTATAAATCTACCAAGACTTTGGTTCATTACCTGGTGAATGCAGCTGGTAAGAATGCCAACCTGCTGATGAACATCGGCCCTCAGCCAGATGGCGAACTTCCTGCAGTTGCCTTGGAGCGTTTGGCAGAAATGGGAGAGTGGATGAAGACTTACGGCGAAACCATCTATGGTACCCGTGGCGGCATCGTGGCTCCTCATGATTGGGGTGTTACTACCCAGAAGGGCAACCGTCTCTTCGTTCATATCCTGAACCTGAAGGATAAGAGCCTCTTCCTGCCTCTCGGAAACAAGAAGGTGAAGAAGGCATTCGACTTTGCCAGCAAGAAGCCGGTGAAGGTTCAGAAGTGCGAAGGCGGTGTGCTCCTGAATCTCGGTGAGGTTCCTACAGAGATGGATAAGGTTGTGGAAATCGCACTCTAAGATTGTGTGAATATTATATTGGAAAAGTGTCGTAATCTCCTGGAATATTGGAAATTGCGACACTTTTTTGTTTTGTGGAAAAACGCTATCTGCGTTATCGGAAACAATCCTTACTTATTATCGGAAAAATCTTTTTCGTTGTAGAAAAATCCTATCCCAAAAGGTTGGCTATGGTTTGCTTTACTCTTTCTGCTGAGGTAACAGGAGAGTTGCTTTCATCAGCGCCTTCGGCACCCATATACACGTTGGTATTGAGCTGCTTCATTTTGCTAGGCACATTGACTCTTGCCGAGAAGTGATATTCGTGGATACCTGTGGCATCGAAGATGGTGCGGATGTTATCCTCGTTTACGCCACATCCGGCAAGGAGGATGATGCGTCCGGCAGCTGCCTGCCTGAGCTCTGAGAGAAGCGCTACGCCTTCTACAGCCTTAGGTTGCTGACCCGATGTAAGGATGCGGTCGCAACCCAGGGAGATGATGTCTTCCAAGGCTTTCTGAGGATTGGCTGCACGGTCGAAGGCACGGTGGAAGGTAACGCTCATCGGCTTCAGTTCTTTGCCGTCTTTCGCCTGTTCGTCATAGCCTTTCGCCAGTTCCACGAGTCGGCGGTTCGCCTCCATATCCACCTCTCCATCTTCTGTGAGGCATCCTATCACTACGCCATCCACTCCCAATTCTCTGCAGAGGCGGATATCTTCCTCCATGCGTTCAATCTCCAGAGGGGTATAGAGAAAATCGCCACCACGAGGGCGGATGATTACGTGGAGCAAGGTTTTGTCCAACAGCTTTCTGGCAACTTTTATCTCGCCATACGATGGGGTAGTGCCACCCTCAGGTATGCCTGCACACAGTTCCACACGGTTGGCTCCACCTTCCTGCGCAGCCAGACAGCTCTCTACGCTGTTGGCGCATATTTCAAACTTAAAATCGTCTCTGTTCATAGTTTCTAATTTTTCTTTCTATTTTAGTTATTTGATTATTACTAATTTTTTTCTATTTTTACTTGATTTCTTAATTTTTTGCTGCAAAGATAACATTTTTTCTTTTGGGGATGGCTATTATTTCGAAAAAAAACATTATTTTTGCAGAAAGTTTGTAACGTAACATCAATATATTAACTTGAATATAATAAATATAATTAAAAAGCTAACTAACAATGAGAAAGTTTTTAGTAATGTTCGCCATTACATTCTTAGCCTCTTGGCAGACAATGTTGGCAGCAAACGGCCACTTCATTACCGATGCAGCTTATCGCACGAAAGTGGAAACGGCCTTCAAACAGAAGGTAAATCTTGTAGGTAAGCAGTTTTATGACCAGAAGATGCTCAAGCAGCAGAAAGCTACAGCCGATGAGCAGGGAGCCTTGCAGTTCCTCTATGCCTACATGCCTGTGGCTGATGTAACCGACTATCCTACCAGCTTCTTCCTGGAGAATGTGCGCACCAGCTTCGAGGCACGCCAGCAGATGGCTTGGGGAAACAAGGTGCCTGAGTTGCTCTTCCGCCACTTCGTGCTCCCTGTGCGCATCAACAATGAGAACCTGGATAATTCGCGTATGGTATTTTTCAAGGAATTGAAGGAGCGCGTAAAGGGTATGGGGATGAAGGATGCTATCCTCGAGGTGAACCACTGGTGCCACGAGCTGGTTACCTATCAGCCATCCGACGGCCGTACTTCGGCACCTCTTTCTACCATCCGTTCGGCTTACGGCCGCTGCGGTGAGCAGAGTACCTTTACGGTAGCTGCCCTGAGAGCTATTGGCATTCCTGCACGCCAGGTTTATACCCCACGCTGGGCACATACCGATGATAACCACGCCTGGGTAGAGGCTTGGGCAGATGGTACCTGGTATTTCCTGGGAGCCTGCGAGCCGGAAGCTGTACTGAACCTGGCTTGGTTTAATGCTCCTGCATCCCGTGCGATGCTGATGCACACCAAGGCGTTCGGCGATTACAATGGTCCTGAGGAGGTAATGCTCCGCACTTCCAACTATACCGAGATCAACCTCATCGACAACTATGGTTCTTCTGCCCGCATCGATTTCGAAATCGTAGATGCAGCAGGCAATCCTGTAGATGGTGCCAAGGTGGACTTCAAGATCTACAACTATGCAGAGTTCTGCACCGTAGTAACCAAATATACAGGTGCTGATGGTGCCACCTTCCTTTCTGCCGGCAAGGGCGATATGATGATCTGGGCATCCAAGAACGGCAAGTATGGCTTTGCCAAGGCATCTTTCGGCAAGGACAAGAAGGTAGTGGTTCGTATGGATCATCAGGTAACAGCTTCTGATGCAGAGCAGAAGACCATCCTCTTCCGCGACTCCTTCGATATCGTTCCTCCTCCAGAGCATGCCAATATCCCAGAGGTTTCTGCCGAGGCAAGAGCCAAGAACCTGGAGCGCTTTGCCTACGAGGATTCTATCCGCCATGCCTATCTTGCAACCTTCTACAACAAGGAGAGTGCATTGCAGGCTCTGAAGGATAATGGTCTTGCTGCAGGTTCTGAGGAGAATACCCAGAAGATGGTGAAGTATCTGGTAGGTTCAAGCGGTAACCACCGTGTCATCCTCACCTTCCTGAAGAATCACAAGGACCGTGTCGATCGTGCCATCAAGCTGCTCGGTACCTTGAGTGCCAAGGACTTGAGAGATATGCAGATGGATATCCTGGAAGATAACTTCAATGCCAAGAGCGATCAGCTTTCTCCTCGCGTGGAAAACGAGATGATCATCACTCCGTTCAAGCAGTTCTTCGAGAAGGAGTTTGCCAAGCAGCAGGTAGCCTTCAAAAACAATCCTAATCTGCTGGTAGAGTGGGTGAAGAAGAATATCCGCATCAATCCAGACCTGAAGGCTCTGCAGATTGCCCAGACACCTATCGGCGTATATCGTTCACGCCTTACGGATGCCCGCTCTCGCAAGGTATTCTTCGTAGATGTAGCCAGAAGCTTGGGCATCGAGGCTCAGGTGGATGAGGTGACCAAGAAAACTCAGTATAAGAATGCCAATGGTGGCGAATGGATTGACGTAGATTTCGACAATGCCGTGCAGAAGGCTTCTGCCACGGGCAAGTTCGTGATGAACTATAAGGATAACGGTGCTGTGGATGATCCTAAGTACTACAGCCACTTCACTATCCACCGCATCAATCCTGATGGTTCTACTTCGCTTCTGGAGTATCCTGAGGAGGGTTGTACCTGGAGCGGTACCTTCAAGAATGGTGTAGATCTGGATGAGGGCGATTATGCCCTGGTATCTGGTACCCGTCTTGCCAACGGTGGTGTGCTGGCAGAGATGCAGCTGTTCCATGTAAAGCAGGGGGCTACTACCCAGGTGAATATGAACCTGCGCAGTTCTGAGACAGAGATTACCGTAAAGGGTAACTTCAATTCAGAATCCAAGTTCATCCTCTTGCCAAGCAATCAGGAGGTTAGCCTTTTGAGCCAGACAGGTCGCGGCTACTTCGTAACAGGTATGATCGGTGTAGGTCAGGAGCCAACCAACCACGCCTTGAAGGATATCGCCAAGGTGGCACAGGTATTCGAGAAGTGGGGTCGTCCTATCGTTATTCTCTTTGAGGATGAGGCATCTGCCAAGAAGTTCAGAATCTCAGAGTTCCCTGGTTTGCCAAAGAACATCATCTTCGGTATCGACAAGGATGGTTCCTGCCGCAAGGAGATGGTGGAGAACATGAAGCTTCAGAACAAGAACCTGCTTCCTATCTTCACGATTTCTGATACCTTCAACAGAGTGGTATTCCTCTCTCAGGGTTATACCATCGGATTGGGTGAGCAGCTGGAATCTGTGATCAAGAGATTATAAAATCTGAGCGTTTCAGCGTTTCACTTCATTTTACGCTAGTACTTTTTGCGTGAGAGATATAGTGCAAACTCTATATAATAATAAAAGCCCAGGGCATTCTGCTCTGGGCTTTTATTTTGCTGTTATTTCTTCACGGAGATGGTTTTGATCTCCACCTGCATATCCTTATCGGCTGTACGGTTCTTGGTAAGCCACTTCTGGAAATCCTCGTACTTCAACTCTCTAGGCAAACCGGCTACGGCATTATCTATCGCCTTGATGAATGGGTTAGGCGAACTGATTACATAGATATAATTCGTTTCTGCCGCCTTTTCGCAGGTCATGTTATATTCATCTACGTCTGCCGGCTGAAAGAGCGGTGCAGCCGTCTTGGAATTGAAAAATACGTATCTCGTGTTGGCATCCACCCTCACCTTGCCATCCTGAGATGACTGATAAGGCAGGAGACAGTAGGCATTCTTGCTGTCATCTATCAGATAAACGGCTACGTATCCCTTGGCAGATGACTGGTAGGAGAGATAGAGATCGTCGCCACTCTTGAAGTTGTCGCTTTCGAATCTGTCTCCTGTACCGTTTCTCAGAATCTTGGCAACGAAACTGTTCTGTGTGGCAACCAGCTCCCGTGCCTTTCCGCTTACTGAGCATTTCACCACCAGCATGCCCTGTTCGTAACTGATTTCGTACTTAGGTTCGCCGATGGTTTCCAGCCATTCACCCTTCACGTCGCTGCTGCTCAGCGAGGTGAAATCCGTTTGTGTAGAGCCATTGGTATTGTTCATCAGGGTAGCGTTATGCTGCGCCACCACGGTACCGAACTCATCGCCCAAGGCTTGAATCTGCGCTCTGCTCAGAGCCGTCTTCTTGGCTTGCTCCAGCGAAACGTTTTCCGGTGCATGGTAGATGTATTCTCCGTGCACTTTCCTGGTGCGCTGGGCATAGCTGGTTGTAGCTACGCCCAGGAACATCAGAATCATCACAAAAATGTAGTGTCTCATCCTTGCTGATTTTTTATGTTATTCTTATTTCAGTTTCAGCTCTTTCCAGCCTGCTGCAAGCGAGGTAGAAGGAGTGGCAGTAGGAGTCTGAACCTTGCGGTTGATAACCACCGACTGCTGCTTCACATTTTCAGAGATGTAGCTTTCGAGTTCGCCGAGGCTTACATCACCCTTGGTTTCCTGGAGTTTCTTCAGGAGATAGTAGGTGAAGAGGCCATGACCCTTGGCTGAGTATGGGAATGCAGTTTCATCGCCCGATGCTGCACTGAATACCACCATGTTGCCACGTGGATCTTCCTGCTTAGCCTTCAGCGCTACGCCACGGGCAGAAGCCAGCATGCCTTCCTCGCGCTTCGAGCCGCTGAAGCAGGCATCCAGGAACACCACAATCTCCTTTGCCTTGGTAGAACCCAACTCGGCATAGAGCTTGTTCAGAGAGTAGCAACCCTCTGTCTGCGTGCCGTCGGCATCGGTAGGAAGCAGGTAGGCATCCTTCGTAGATTCGTTAGGAATACCATGACCGGCATAGTAGAATACGATGTTGATGTCGCCGTTGAATGCGCTGGCGATGTTCTTGATATCGCGCATGGCGCGGAGCATCGTACCGTATGAGGCATCAGCATAGTAACGCACGTTTTCTGCCGGCATGCCCAGCGTCTTCTCGCAGTACTTGGAGAAGGCAAGACCATCGTTCAGAGCTAGTGGTACGCCTGCTACATTACTGTAGTTCTGGTTGGCGATGACCACGGCAAAGGTCTTGGTGTTGCTGGTTGGATTCTCTGGGATATTCTCATCCACATCCGATGTTCCCAGCTTCACGTTCTGCTGCTGTACCGTCTGCTTGTTGGCATTCTCGTTGGATGCCAGCATGTTGGCGGTGATAGGGTCGAAGTGTACCTCTACGTTGGTGGCGGTATAGTTGAGCGCTGCTGCGTTGTCGTACTGATACTGCTTGCCCGAAGGGGTGATGATGGTGAGCTTGGCGAGTGCCAGGTGATCCTTGTCGATGAAGTACTGTGGATCCTTAAACTGCATACCGTTCCAGTTGGAAGCGAAGATGCGTGCCTCGTTGTTGGCTCTTGGCACCGGTACGATCATCTCGCCGAGATCAGGCGATGTTACCAGGAATACCTCGTGGTCGGCATCGTATGGCTTCAGTTCCAGATGACGCAGGTTTACTCTCGATTCGTACTTGCTGATGTATTCCTGCTGTGCAAGTCGCTGCATCTCGGCAATCTTGGCATCTCGGTTCTTCTCGGTCATACGGGCGCGATACTCATCCAGTGTCTCGTAGCTGTCCTTCTTCTGCCATTTGTCGATGCGGTTTTCGATGAATGGAATGGCAAAGGCAGAGTAAGCTGGGATTCCCTTCTCCTCTGCAGCACTCTGGTCGTTGCTTAGTGTCTGTGTCTGAGGTGCAGCGGCAGCGATGGTTGGCTTTACCTCGCCATTGAACTCGATGAGCTGAGGAATCACGTTCGACTCGATCTTACCGCCTCCGAGCGAAGCCAGCTTGTTGTTGATGATATTGAAGTTTTGCTTATCACCTACACACTTGTATGCGATAGCGAGTGCCTGGGTGTATTTCAGCGAAAGAGGGTCGCTGATGATGATGTTCTTGATGTGACCGATAGAATAGGTGAAGTAATCCTTATATACGGTCTCCAGATCCTTGATGTGAGGATCATTTTCCTTGAGCTCCAGCGCCTGGTTATAGTTTTGCACACCTATATTGTAGTTGTTGATAGCCAGGTGTTTCAATACATCAAGAGCCTTAGGATGAGCTACTTGCAGTTTCTTGTAGATATCGAGCGCCTGCTCGAAATGATGACCTTCCTCGTAGAGTTTTCCCTGGATGTTGAGTAGGGTTTCATCGTCTGGGCGGAGGGCAAGGCCCTTGCTTACGAACTTCTGGAGGTTGGCATTGTCCTTGTGGTCGATACACAGATTTACTGCCGACGAAATGATGTCATAGTCGGTAGGATAGTTATCAGATGCCTGCTCGAGAGTGATGACGGCAAGCTGATATTTATTGGATTGTGCGCAAGCCTTGATGAGGTTGACGAATACCGATTTACGGTACTTCTCGTCACCCGAACGGAGATAAGCTTGCAGGTATGGAATAGCTTCCTCATACTGGCGGCGGTTTACCAGATTGGCTGCCGCAAAGTAAGAGAGCTGTGAATAGGCATTTTGAGAGGTGTAACCACCATCGGCAAAGTCGGATAAGCCGACAACATCCACGTAGGCGCGTGCAAACTTGATGGCGTTTCCTGTGCTCTGGTTGTTACTGTTATAGGCAGCGGCATTAGGTAGGAAAGCAATGATATTCTTCATATTGGCCATCGCCTGTGAATATTCGGCACTCGTCTTCTCTGAGTGGGTAATGATGGCGTAAGTTGCCGTATAGCAACGATATAGCGCGTCGTACATCTGAGATTTGTCCTCGTCCTTGTTGGCGAGCTGAACAAACTCTCTGTAGGCGTCGTTGGAGTCAGTTATCGTCTGGGCAGCCAGTTTGCTGCCCGACGATAAGAGTAAAATAGATATTGCAATAAATACTTTCTTCATTATAGAATCCATCAATATTAGAATACATCAATAAAGGTGAACTTCACGCCGATACGGCGGTATTCTCCACCCTTGTTCTCAGATACTTCGATATAAGTATCATAAGAGGTCTTCATCTTCTGGAGTGCTGGGATATTCTTCTCGATATAATCCTTCACACCCATGGCACGCAGGTAAGCCAGCTGATCGTTCTCGCCGATACCGGTAGATTTGGTTACGGTGATATTGCTCAGTTCGCCGTTCTTGTGTACTGGTTCCTGCTCGAAGTCGCCATAGCAGCCATCGTATGCCACGGTGCGGCTGAATGGCAAGGCATCTGCCATACCGGTAATCTGGATTTTCACCTGCTTGCCCTCTGCGGTATATTTGGCGAAATCTTCCTCCAAAGCCTTCTTCACGATGGCGAGCATTGCCTGAGCGGCATTGGATTCTTCTACCTTGAAGCGACCTGGTGCAAAGTCATCCTTGGCCGAGTACTCCTCATCTACGGTATAAGATACATCTACATCATAGTTGAAGATGTTCTTACCTGATGCATCGGTGGCGTTGGCTACCTTGGTGTGTACATCAATCTTGGTATGATCGGAGATGATGTTCTGCTCCTGGGCATTCTTCATGATCTTGTTCTTGATTTCCTCAAGCTTCAACTCTTCCATCTTGGCACCCTGAAGCTGCTCGAATGGTACGAAGTTGTCGTCTGACTCCAAGAATGCCAATGACTTACGCTCGGTGTTGTCGAACACGTATTTCTTGCCTGTCTTCTTGTTGATAACCTCGGTATATACAAGCTCGAATTCATCCTTGTCGTTCAATCCATACTGGGTATTGGTGAATTCCAGGCTTCCTGCATCCATGCCTTCTAACTCGCTAACAGGTACTGTCAGGTAGATGCTTGGCATGTTGTTGAATTCCAGGGTCAACATATTCATATCTGAGTTATAGTTACCGAGCTTTACGTCGGATGTGGTGAGGAGATTATCTGCCATATTGGTAGCAATCTGTGACTCGAAGAGGCGCATCTGCTTCAATCTTGATTCCTCGTTCACACGGGCATTGTAGTCGTCAAGGCTCTCGCCTTCCATACGTTTCATCCACTCATCCATACGGCTGTTCAACTCATTCTTCAGCTTCTCCTGACGGTTAGGACTCAGGAATCCTACCGGGGTAAAGACGATTCCGCTGGTATAGTTGTGTACCAGATAGATATCATTCTTCACGTTCTTGGAGAAATTGATGTACTTGATTCCGCCTTCCTTGGCATCCACGTACTGGCGGTCGTCCTCATTGAGCAGGTTGATGAAAGCCACACGCTGGTCGCCTGTTACGATAGCCAGATACTTGTTTTCTGGGTGGAAGAAGCATCTTTCAGCGATACCCATGGCATCGAAGTGCTTGCTCACGGTGAAAGTCTTGGTATCATATACATCGCAGGTTCCGTCTGCTGCGAGAACAGCCAGCTGCTTGCTGTTGCTTGAGAAGGCTACGTCCTTGAAAGCTGCCTTGAGCGGAAGGGTAGTGCGCACGGTTTCATTCTCCAGGTTGATGACCTGAAGCTTATCCTTGGTGCTGGCGATGAGGAAGAATCCGTTAGGGCTTGCATCGAGGCGGGTAGCTGGTTCGTTGATGGCGAAACTCTTGACCTCGCGAGTTTTGCGGGTTTCAAAGATGTGGATTTTGGAATCCGATCCCATCACGTAGAGGAACTTGGCGTTTGGTGAATAGCAGATAGCCAGTGGCTTAAACAGCTTGTTGGTCGTAATCTTGCCCAATTGCTGATCCTTGGTCATCAAACTAAATACATCTACGGTATTCTTGTCTTTCTTGCTGTCGATGAAGGCATACGAACTGCCGCTTGGGTTGATGGTAAGTGCATTGATGCGATTACCTGTGTACATCAGGTAGTTACGCATATTATAGATTTCCTTGCCATTGTAGTAGTAGTAGCCACTATAGTAGTTGGCAAGTCCATCTGGTACCTTATCGAATTTTACCTTGATTTCGTGCAGCTGCTTTTTCTCAGCCTCCTGTGCAGAGAGGCTGAGTGCAGTGCATCCTAAGAGGCAAACAATTGCCAATGTAGTCTTTTTCATGTGACTTTGCAAATATTATTTTGTTCCCAATACGTTATCAAGTTTCTTGTGAAGCTCCGCACTCTCGTTTTCGAGGCTCTGGCGGATGGCATTCTTGGCTGCAGCCTTAGCCATTGCTCCGTTGTATGCGATGCGTACGAGTACTTCCTTGTTCTTGTTCTTCAAGGTACGGTAGCACTCCATGACTGTGATGGTTCTGCCGATGCTCTGTACGATGAGGCTCTTGCTGGCCATGATACTCTTGGTAACGGTAACTGCTTCTTCCATGGCAAGCTGCTGGGTAGCTACAGAGTTGTCGATAAGACCTGAAACTTCTGTCTGAATCTGAGCTGCAAGGTTCTGCTTGGCCAGTTCCATGGCTTGCATCTTGGCACCGTCATAGTTCTCACCGATACTCATGGCTTCACCCATGATGTACATCGGGTACATAGATTCGTCATACTGATACTGCATAGCGTATGACTTATCCAACTGCTTTTCCAGAGGGAGTGCACCAGGAGCTGTTTGCCAGCCTTCTTTCTGAAGCTTCTTGGCTTCTTTCTTAGCAGCCTTTGATGCTTTCTCGTTGAGTTCAGACTTAGATGCCTTGAGCATCTCCAAGCGTTCTTTTCTTAAGTCCTTAGCATTCTGTGCCTGGGCAAATGAACTGATAGGTGCTGCCATCAGGCAGAGCAAACCTACAAGAAAAAATAGATGTTTCATAAGCTTTGATTTTTTTATATTATCATTATTCTTTTTCTTTGCAAAGGTAGGGAAAAAAGCCAATGTCTGTTGGTTCATTTTGGTTCAATTCTCCTTGCCTTACCTATACTTGATAGATTTCTGCTACAAATATACAAAAAAATAATAAAAGAATCTCATAAACCTATAAAAAAAGCCGCAAATGGCTCGTTTTTTACCATTTGCAGCTATTTTTTGTTTATTTGAACGCTAGGAAAGGCTTCTTCTTCTTGTTCTTTGAAGTCTTTCTTGTTGCTCTTTGAAGTCTTTCTTCTTTCTTTTTAAGTCTTTTCCTAAAGAGTTGATGCTCTTTTTAATGCGCTTCCAGCCAGTTCTTTCCCCAGCCGGCATCCGCAATCAAAGGAACCTTGAGCTTATAGGCATTCTCCATTTCCTCTATTACGATTTTCTCAACCTTCTCTTTTTCCTCTGGATAGACAGAGAAGTTGAGTTCATCGTGTACTTGGATGATCATCTTACTCATGATGCCCTCTGCCTTGAATCTGTTGAAGATCTTCACCATGGCCACCTTGATGATGTCGGCTTCTGATCCCTGGATAGGGGCATTGATGGCATTGCGCTCTGCGAAGCCTCTTACTGTGCCGTTCTTGCTGTTGATATCCGGTAGGTAGCGGCGACGGTGGAAGAGGGTTTCGGCATAGCCTTTCTCCCTGGCTATCTCTTTCGACTTTTCCATATAGGCTTGTACGCCTGGGAATGTGCGGAAGTAATCTTCTATGATTTGCTTCGCCTCTCGGTTTTCGATGTTCATACGTTGGGCAAGACCGAAGGTGGTGATGCCGTAGATGATACCGAAGTTGGCCGTCTTTGCTTTCTTGCGCTGGGCATCGGTTACGTCCTTGATGTCTTCATGCCAGATCTTGGCTGCAGTAGCAGCGTGGATGTCTGATCCTTCCAGGAATGCCTCTACCATATTAGAATCCTCGCTCAGGTGTGCCATGATGCGGAGTTCTATCTGGGAGTAATCTGCTGAAAAGAACAGACATCCCGGCTCTGGGATAAAGCATCTTCTTATCTCCTTTCCATCATCATCGCGCACAGGGATATTCTGCAGGTTCGGGTCGCTGGATGACAGGCGACCCGTAGCGGTGATGGTTTGGTTGAAAGAAGCATGAATATGACCTGTACGAGGATTGATGAGCTTAGGGAGGGCATCTATGTAGGTTCCCAACAGTTTCTTTAATCCTCTGTAGTTCAGAATTTCATCGATGATTGGACTCTTGCTGCGCAATTGCTGCAATACTTCCTCGCTCGTTACATATTGTCCGGTCTTCGTCTTCTTTGGCTTTTCCACAATCTTCATCTTGCCGAAGAGAATCTCGCCTACCTGACGTGGAGAACCGATATTGAATGACTCGCCTGCCAACTCATAGATATGATGTTCTATCTCATTGAGTCGGTTGGTTAAATTATTAGACGTTTCCTTCAAAGTGTCTGTGTCGATACATACGCCATTCATCTCCATGTGGGCAAGAACAGGCACCAACGGCATCTCCACATTCCAGAATAAATCCTCGCACTCTATCTCCTTGAGCTTTGGTTCGAGTACATTCTTCAGGCGCAGTGTGATGTCGGCATCTTCTGCTGCATACTCGTAAACTTCTGTCGGAGACAGGTCGCGCATCGATTTCTGGTTCTTTCCCTTAGGACCTATCAACTCTTCTATGTGAACCGTCTGGTATTTGAGATATACCTCGGCGAGGTAATCCATATTGTGATAAAGCTCCGGCTGGATGAGATAATGAGCAATCATCGTATCGAACATCTTTCCCTGTATCTCCACTCCGTAATTCATCAGCACTTCGTAATCGTACTTGATGTTTTGTCCTACTTTCAGGATTTCCGGATTTTCGTAGAGCGGTTTGAAGATGTTTACGAATTTTAAGGCTTCTTCACGTTCCGCTGGAATTGCTACGTAGAAAGCCTCTTTCTCCTTTACTGCAAAGCTCAATCCCACCAATTCTGCATCTACTGCGGAGGTGGAAGTGGTCTCTGTATCTAAACAGAGAATTTGCTTTGTAATTAAATAATCAAAGAGATTTCGTGCATCTTCTTCTGTTTCAATGAGTTTGTAGGTGTGAGTAACCGTTTTAATGGTTTCAAAACTCGTGTTTTCTTCCTCTTCTTGCCCATCGTCTTGCTGTGCGCCAAAGAGATCAAGCTCTCCTGTAGCCTTTGTTTGCACTTTTTGAGGTTTTTTAAGAACACGCTTGGCGAACGACTTAAACTCCAGATCGGTGAAGATTTCATCCAACTTGGCATTGTCTGGTTCTTCCAGTTTCAGATCTTCCATCTTGAGTTCTACCGGTACATCGGTTCTGATGGTTGCCAGGAACTTTGAAATCTTGATATCCTCTATGGCACTCTCCACTTTCTCGCGGAGCTTGCCTTTCACCTCGGCGCTATTTTCTATCAATCCCTCTACGCTTCCAAACTGGTTGATGAGTTTGATGGCTGTCTTCTCTCCAACACCCGGGCATCCAGGGAAGTTGTCGGCAGAGTCACCCATCAATGCCAGAAGATCGATAACCTGGAGTGGGGAAGAGATGCTGTATTTCTCTTCAATCTCGGCAACGCCCAACTTCTCGTAACCACCGCCATGGCGAGGTCGGAACATGAATACGTTGTCTCTTACCAGCTGGGCATAATCCTTATCTGGTGTGAGCATATAGGTTTCTATACCCATCTCGCCTGCCTTCAAGGCAACGGTACCAATGATATCATCCGCCTCGAAACCATCCACCTGAAGAATAGGAATATGATAAGCCTCCAGGATATTCTTGATGATAGGTATCGAGAGCTTGATGTCTTCCGGTGTCTCTTCTCGCTGTGCTTTATACGCAGGAAAAGCCTCGTGGCGGAAGGTTTTGCCATGGTCGAAAGCCACCGCAATATGGGTTGGCTTCTCCTTGGTGAGTATCTCGTTGAGGGTATTGCAGAAGCCCATTACACACGAAGTATTGAGTCCCTTCGAATTGATTCGAGGGGCTTTCATAAAGGCATAATACGACCTATAAATGAGCGCATATGCGTCTAAAAGGAACAATTTATCCATAATATTCATTTTTATGGTGTAAAATTACTAAAAAAATGCGATATTTCAAGAATAATTGTGTAATTTTGTATCAAATTTCAGAATTAATGGACTATTTATCACTTATTAAGCAGCCTATTGAGGCAGAATTGGCAGATTTTGTTGATTTGTTCAACAAATCTTTGATGCATAGCGATGGCCTCCTTTCCCAGGTGCTCGACCATATCCGTCAGCGCGCTGGTAAACGAATGCGCCCTATGCTCATCCTGCTGATGGCACGAAATTTCGGCAAGGTTTCAGAGGTTACCCAGCATTCGGCAGTCGGTTTGGAATTGCTCCATACCGCCTCTCTTGTGCATGATGATGTGGTAGATGAAAGCGGCGAGCGTCGTGGTCAGGCAAGTGTGAATGCTACTTATAATAATAAGGTAGCCGTGCTTGTTGGTGACTATATTCTTTCTACCGCTTTGCTAAATGTTTCCTATTCGCACTCCGAGGATATCGTTCGCTATCTTGCAGAATTGGGTCGTATCTTGTCGAATGGCGAGATACTTCAGCTCAACAGTATCAGTAATGATGAAATCTCAGAAGAGATATATTATCAGGTAATCAAACAGAAGACGGCAGCTCTCTTTGAGGCTTGTGCGGGTATTGGTGCAATGTCAACCCATGCTTCTGCCGTAGAGATAGAAGAAGCGAAGCGATTCGGTCAGAACCTGGGCATTATCTTCCAGATTCGTGATGACATCTTTGATTATTACGACTCCAAGGAGATAGGTAAACCTACCGGAAATGATATGACCGAGGGTAAGCTTACTCTTCCGGTTATCTATGCCTTGAAATCTACTGGCGACGAAGAGATGCTGAAGCTCGCGCATAAGGTAAAGGCACGTACGGTTTCTCGAGAAGAGATAGCTCAGCTTGTAGCATTTACCAAGGAAAATGGAGGTATCGAATACGCTGATAAGCGTATGTGGGATTTCCATGCTGAGGCGATGACTTTCCTCGATACCTATGTGGAGGATAAGAGCATCTATAATGCGCTGAAGGCTTATCTGGATTTTGTGATTGAACGCAAGGCATAATATCATTTAATCACGCAATTTTGATTTATTGAAACTTGATATACATTAAAGGAAAGGGCTGATTCTCACGTTGAGAATCAGCCCTTTATCTTTTATCTATCTCCTTTGTGAAGGTTTGAATTACACGATTGCCTTTTAGAAGTACTTGATTTCCTTTCCTACAAGCTCGCTCAAGAGGAGGTTGGTAAGGCGTGAGGTTCCAAGGCGCAACCACTCGTTAGTAAGCCATTTTTCACCCAAAACTTCCTTCACGATGGTGTAGTAAACCACTGCGTCGTGAACGGTATTGATGCCGCCGGCAGGCTTGAAACCAATCTGGATGCCAGTCTTCTCATAATATGCCTTGATTGCCTGGCACATTACGTAAGCTGCCTCTGGAGTAGCTGAAATCTTCTCCTTACCTGTAGAAGTCTTGATGTAATCAGAACCTGCATACATGGCAAGAATAGAAGCCTTCATGATGTTGCTGCAGTTCTTCAGGTCGCCTGTTTCCAGGATACATTTCATCTTATGCTCGCCGCAGGTTGCCTTCAGTTCCTGGATATCATCGCAGAGGCCTTCGTAATCTTCACTGAAGAACTTACCGACAGGCATTACGATATCTACCTCTGTAGCGCCATCCTTGATAGCCATGGCTGTCTCGGCAATCTTTACCTCGATAAATGTCTGGGAAGATGGGAAATTACCGCTTACAACGGCGATTTCTACGCCATCAACCTCTAGACTCTGACTGATAAGTCCTGCGAAGTTAGGGTAGGTGCATACGGTTGCTACGTGAGGAAGTTCAGGATAATCCTTGGCAAATTGATTTACCTTTTCAATCATTGCCAGGATGCTTTCTTCTGTATCTTCTGTATGAAGAGATGTAAGTTCGATGCTGCCAAAGAGGAATTTCTTCACCTCCATGGTTTCGTTTTCTGCTACCTTCTCGTCAAGAATCTTCTTTACTTCTGCTGCTACTTCCTCGTCGTTGAGGTCGCAGTTATACTGTTTCAAGACAGATAAATACTTATCGTCTGACTCGCTGTATTGTCCCTGCTGCTGTGCAAGAACCTGTTCTTTAATGCTGCTCATACTTAATGTTACTTGTTTAATTATTAAAGTTGAGTTATCTATATTATTCTTTAAATTTCGGTCTTACTCCTTCGATTTCGGAGGTGCTTCTTCCTTCAATTTCGGGTTGTTTACTCCTTCAATTTTGAATCATTATGATCCTTCAATTTCGGATTGTTCTTATGTCTTTCCGAATCCCTTTGGGTCTTTTTGTCGATGCTTTTCTGAAGTTCTTCTGTAAGATCTATCCCCGTTTGATTGGCAAGACAGATGAGAACCCAGAGAACGTCAGCCATTTCCTCTCCTAGGTTAGGCTTTTCGCCTTTCTTGAAGCTCTGGTCGCCGTATGTTCGGGCGATGACACGAGCCAGTTCTCCTACTTCTTCCGTAAGACAAGCCATATTGGTAAGTTCGCTGAAATAGCGAACACCATATTCCTTAATCCACTTATCTACTGCTTCCTGTGCTTCTTTTATTGTCATATTCTTATTCCTTATTATGGGTGTCCATCATGATGGTAACCGGACCGTCATTCAGTAATTCTACCTTCATGTCGGCACCAAATTCGCCTGTTCCTACTGGCTTTCCGAGTGCATCGGACAGCTTTTTGCAGAACTCTTCATAGAGCGGAACGCTGATTTCGTGCTTGGCAGCTCTGAGCCAGCTAGGGCGGTTCCCCTTCTTGTAGCTGGCAAATAGGGTGAACTGGCTAATCACCAGAACTTCGCCGTTTACATCCATGATAGAGCGGTTCATTACGTGATTCTCGTCGTCGAAAACACGAAGGCCTATGACCTTTCTAACCAACCAATCTACGTCTTCAGATGTGTCGCTTTCCTCAATGCCAAGAAGGATAAGATAGCCTTGTTTGATGGCTGATTTTACTTCTCCTTCGATGGTAACAGAGGCATGACCGACACGTTGTATTACTATTCTCATATTACTACTTTGAACTTTGAATGTTGAACATTGAACTTTATGAATAGCATTTTGTGGAATCCTGGGTTCTGTTCAATCTTAATTATTATTACTATAATTTCAACTGCAAATATACGACTTTTATTTCATATTCTCGCTCTTTTCTGTGAAATATTTCGCAAGAATCTCGGCTTTATGAGGTCCTAATACCTCTGAAAGCTGTTCCTGTGATGCTTCCTTTATCTTTTTCACGCTCTTAAACTTGCTCAGGAGCGCCTCTTTTGCCTTAGGACCGATGCCTTTGATGTCGTCTAACTCAGAATGGAGAGCGTGCTTGCTTCGCTTGTCGCGATGGAAGGTGATGGCATATCTATGTACCTCGTCCTGTATCTGCGTCAATACCTTGAAAAGCTCGCTTTCTGGTGGTAGAGCGATAGTTTGTGGCGGAAAACCGTAGAGAAGTTCGTTGGTGCGATGGCGGTCGTCCTTGGCAAGACCTGCGATAGGGATTTCCAGGTGCAGTTCATCTTCTATCACCTCTCTTACCACCTCCATCTGCCCCTTGCCACCATCGGTGATGATGAGGTCTGGCAGGGGAGTTTCTTCCTCTATCATGCGGCTGTATCTGCGTCTTACCACCTCCTGCATCGAAGCATAGTCATCTGGTCCTTCCACCGTCTTGATGTTGTATTTCCTATAGTCCTTTCTTGATGGTTTCATACCTTTATATACAATACATCCAGCCACGGCATCCGTGCCCGATATATTGGAATTATCGAAGCATTCTATCTGGTAAGGCATCTTTGGCAGCTTTAGTTTTGCCTGCAATTCCTTCATCAATCGGGTTT
This sequence comes from Prevotella sp., assembly GCA_021636625.1. Taxonomy (GTDB): domain Bacteria; phylum Bacteroidota; class Bacteroidia; order Bacteroidales; family Bacteroidaceae; genus Prevotella. Next base: position 29,655 of record JAJWLX010000034.1, read on the forward strand.
GCTTCTGTTCAGGATTGAGCTTTTCTGCCTGTTTCAAACGGTCGAATTTATACTGTTTGCAGTTCATTTCCGACAGCTCCAGAAGGTGCTTCTTGTCGCCCCTCTGAGGCACGAAGAAGGTGGCGTCTTTCAGCTTCCATTCCATCTCGAAAGGTACGATGATCTCCTTCGAAGTGGAGTGGAAACGCTCTCTGATTTCCGGTATGGCGGTAATCAGAAGTTCCTCGTCGCTCTCCTCCAACTTGCGCTTGTACTCGTAGGTAAAGCTCTGGTTGATGGTGCCGTTTTTCACGTGAATATAGTTGATGAAGGCGTTCTTGTTGGCGTCATCATTCACGATAGTAAAGACATCCACATCGGTAATCGTATGGCTTACCACCTCGCTTTTTGCCTCAAATTCGTCCAGTAATTGATACTTCTTCTTGTATTCTTCGGCTATTTCAAAGCGGAGAAGCTCGGCATTTTTCATCATCAGATCATAGAGATATTTGCTTACTTCACGGGTATTTCCCTTCAGAATTTCACGCGCCTGGCGCATGTTTTCCTGGTACTCCTCATAACTCTGCTTGTTGATGCAAGGGGCACCGCAGTTGTGAATATGGTACTCTAAACACGGCTTGTATTTGCCTTCTTTTACGCCTTCTTTCGTGATCGGGAAGCGGCATGTGCGGGGTTTGTAGAGCTTCTTGATGACCTCCAGAACGGCATACATGCTGCCTATATGAGGGTAAGGACCGAAGAAAGTTCCCACCTTTTTATTGATATGGCGCGTCTTGAAAATGCGGGGAAAATACTCGTTTGTAACGCATATAGAGGGGTAGGTTTTGCCGTCTTTCAGCAAAACATTATACCTTGGATTGTACTTTTTAATAAGGCTGTTTTCCAGCAAAAGTGCATCTTCTTCGGTGTTCACGACGGTGTATGAGATGTCGAAAATCTTAGAAACAAGTACCTTTGTCTTGTATCTATCTACCTCTTTATGGAAGTAGGAAGATACTCTTCTCTTCAGATTTTTCGCCTTTCCTACATATATAATCGTGTGATTCTCGTCGTAATATTGATAGCTTCCCGGTTTCTCCGGCATGCTTAAAACGATGCTTTTTAACCGCGCTAATCTTTCCTCATTTTCTTGTTTCGTCATACCTTTATGGGGTTAAAATAGGGTGAAAGAGCGTTGCTGTTTCACGTGAAACGGCAACGCCCGTATGCTTTATAGCTGCAGAATTATATGCATTAATCAAGCATTTTTCATGCTTTACAACTGCAATAACGTAGATACTTCTACATCCTCATCGAAGTTCTTTCTGCCTTCGAAATTCTCGTTTACGAGCTCGATGATAAAGTTAGCATACACCTTCTTTGGGTGGAATTTCTTCACCAGATTGCAGGCTGCCTTCATGGTTCCGCCGGTAGCGAGAAGGTCATCGTGAAGGAGGATTATGTCGTTCTCGTTGATGGCATCTTCGTGGATTTCGATGGTGTCCATACCGTATTCTTTCGCATAGCTTTCCTGTACGGTTTTGCATGGAAGCTTACCTGGCTTTCGGCATAAAACTACGCCTGCGCCGAGACGGATTGCGAGGGCAGAAGACATCACGAAACCACGAGATTCGATGCCTACAATCTTGGTAATACCTTTGTCTTTGTAGATCTCGTACATCTCATCGCAGATCTCTTTAAGAGACTCTGGATTCTTAAACAGGGTACTAACATCGCGGAAGTTTACACCCTTGATTGGCCAATCTGGAATGCAACGCAGATTGTCTAATAATAGCTGATTGTTCATTGTCTTTTATACTATAAATTAATACTATGTTTTTTATTATTTCTTCGAGTTTTGGCAGCTTTTATCGGCTGTGTTCCACGGAAACACTGAAGTTTTGCTTTAACCACAATTTACTTGATGCAAAAGACTCTAAGTTCTTTGGTATCAAATGCTTTACGTAAGAGTGGTTTCACGTGAAACATTGCGAGAAATCCCTTGTTTCGCAGGTTTTTCTTGCTGAAACCGCCAATTCTTCTGCTTGTCTTCCTGGTAAGACGAGCAATACATCTTTGCTTATCTTCCCAGTAGGACGAGCAGTACATTGATGTCGCTTGGAGATACACCTGGAATTCGGCTTGCCTGAGCCAACGTGTCTGGGTCGATGCGCTCGAGCTTTTGTCGTCCTTCTGTTGAGATTTCGAGAATCTCAGAGTAGTTGAAGCGTCCCTTGATTCTGATGTTCTCCAGACGGTGCATCTTGTCGGCGATGAGTCGCTCGCGCTCGATGTATCCTTTGTACTTCATCTTGATTTCTGCCGCCTCGGCAATCTCTTCTTTCCGGTTGCCTGGTGCTTCCATCGCTGCCTTCAGGTCAGGGATGATTTCCGACAGGTTCTGAAGGTTGAGATGCGGACGAGCCACGAGGTCGATGAGCTTGCAGCCGGCGCGGAGTGGAGTAGTGCCGAGTGCTTCGAGCTTCGGATTGATCTCGTCTTTCTTGATAGGATAGTTGGCACAGAAGTCGATGATTCTTTCGATGGCATCTTTCTTCTCCATCCACCAATCGTAACGGTCGCGCTTGGCGATGCCGAGCTCGTATGCTTTTTCCGTGAGTCGGGCATCGGCGTCGTCCTGGCGAAGCAGGATGCGGTACTCAGCTCTTGAGGTGAACATTCGGTATGGTTCATCTACACCCTTTGTGGTGAGGTCATCGATGAGTACACCGATGTAACTCTCGTCTCGCTTCATCTCGAATGTCTTGTCGCCCACACAATGAAGTGCAGCGTTGATTCCGGCAACCGTGCCCTGACCTCCTGCTTCTTCGTAACCGGTGGTTCCGTTTACCTGTCCGGCAAAGAAAAGTCCCTTGATGATTTTCGACTCCAGCGAATGCTTCAGCTGGGTTGGGTCGAAGTAATCGTACTCGATGGCGTAACCTGGTCGGTAGATCTTCGCATCTCTCAATGCTGGGATTTCGTGGAGTGCATCCAGTTGGATATCCATCGGCATGCTGGATGAGAATCCGTTCAGGTACATTTCATTGGTGTCTTCACCTTCTGGTTCCAGGAAGAGCGGGTGCTGTTCCTTGTCGGGGAAGGTGACAAGCTTGGTTTCGATGCTTGGACAGTAACGGGGACCTGTGCTTTGGATTTGGCCATTATATAAAGGTGAGTCGTTTAATCCGCTTTTCAGGATTTCGTGCACCTTGCTGTTCGTATAGCATGTCCAGCAAGGAAGCTGTTTCAGAACTCTGTGGTTGCCCATGTACGAGAACTGATGGAAATCGATGTCGCCCGGTTGCTCCTCCATGTCTTCGAAGTGAACGCTTCGCTTGTCGATGCGGACAGGAGTTCCCGTTTTCATTCTTGCCGATGTGATTCCCCATCGGGTGATGCTTTCCGTGAAATGATGAACGGCAGGTTCTGCACATCTTCCACCTTCCACCATCTTTCTTCCCACGTGCATCAATCCGTTGAGAAAAGTGCCGGCGGTGATGATGATGCTCTTGGCATAGAATTCTGCACCCCAGATGGTGCGCACGCCGATTGCCTCTCCGTTTGCTACGAGCAGCTCGTCGGCCTGGTCTTGCCAGATGTCGAGATGGTCGGTATGGTCGAGAATGGTTCTCCATTCCCAGATGAACTTGCCACGGTCGCATTGAGCACGAGGACTCCATACGGCAGGTCCCTTTCCTATATTAAGCATACGGAACTGGATAGCCGTCTTGTCGGTGACGATACCCATCTGTCCGCCCAGTGCATCAATCTCTCGCACAATCTGTCCCTTGGCAATACCGCCTATGGCAGGATTGCAACTCATCTGACCAATCTTGTTCATGTCCATCGTTATCAAGCAGGTGTTGGCGCCCATGTTTGCCGAGGCAGCTGCTGCCTCGCATCCGGCGTGCCCTCCACCGATAACGAGTACGTCATAATTGAAGTTCATAATCTCTGTTTCTAATCTATATTTTATCTAATTTTCGGCAAAAGTAAGAAATTTAATTGAAATTTTAGCAAAAATACTTTGATAAATCATTAAAATATAGTAATTTTGCAGCA
>JAJWLX010000137.1 GCA_021636625.1 Prevotella sp.
CGATGATTACCCAGGCTTTCCGCTATGCTTACGAGCCATTCGTATTCGGCAAGGCGAAGGATAAGGACAACCGACAGACTTACGCTTCGGCGATGAAATATTTCGTCATCTTCACCCTGCTTGCCTTCCTCGTAGTGGTAGGCTATCTGGATGTATTGCGCCACATCATCGGTCGCGACTACTGGGATGGATTGAAGGTCGTACCTATCGTAATGGCTGCCGAAATCATGATGGGAGTATATTTCAATCTCAGTTTCTGGTACAAGCTCATCGACAAGACCATCTGGGGTGCTTACTTCTCAGGCATCGGTTGTGCGGTATTGATAGCCATCAACGTTATCTTCGTACCTATCTATGGTTACATCGCCTGTGCCTGGGCTGGTTTCGCTGGATATGGAACAGCTATGATTCTCTCCTACTTCGTGGGGCAGAAGAAGTATCCTATCAACTATCCGGTGAAAGAGATTATGATTTATGTGGTTCTCTCCCTCATCCTCTTCGCAGGAATGACCGAGGCTAACAGATATTTCTCCAGTGGAATTGCCTGCCTCATCAACACGGTGCTCATCCTCATCTTCGCCGCTTATCTCGTGAAGAAGGATTTCCCATTGAAGAGTCTGCCGGTGGTGGGAAAGTTCTTTAGAAAATAAGAGATTCCAATCATTGAGACTATATTCCAAGAAGTCCGTGGACAATCTGCAAGTCCGCGGACTTCTCGTTTAATCAGGTTCAAGGAATTAGATATTAAGTGCAAGGAGACCGTTTTTAAAGGATTTCCACTAGGCTCAGCAGCTCTGCTGAGCCTAGTCAGCAAGTCTGCTCACTGCAGTCAGCAGACCTGCCGAGCCTAGTGACAACACCCTTTAATCGTACAACTATAAACCTTTTATTTGTACAACTATAAACCCTTTAGTTGTACGACTATATACCCTTTAGTTGTACGACTATAACCCTTTTAGTTGTACGACTATAATCCCATTGGTCGTACAACAATACACCTTTTAGTTGTACAACTAGAGACCCATTGATTGTACAACTGGACTTTTCCTTTCATTTTATACATCAAAAACAGAAAAAGAGCATGAGAAAGATACTACAAGACAAAATCAGTATGAACGATATCAACAAGATATGCATCATGACACAAGGCAAGGAGAACGACCACCGGAAGGAAGAGCTTTACCAACTCACCTTCGATGAAAACGACCGGGTATCGTTCAATGCGCTTTGGGCTTTAACCCATTTCGATGAAGCCAACAACCCGTGGCTCTTTCAGAAGCACGATAACTTGATAGATAGGGTTCTCGTAGAGAAGAATGAGACCAAACGCCGCCTGATGCTTCAACTCCTTCTCCGTCAGCCTTTCGAGGAAGAATCACTCCGCTCCGATTTCATCGATTTCTGCATCGCCAAGATTACAGCCTGTTCCCAACCCTACGCCATCCGCTGCTACTGCATGAAGCTCGCCTACGAGCAGATGAAGTACTATCCCGAACTCCTCGAAGAGTTAAGAATGGCATTGGATATGCTGGAACAAGAGGTTCTATCCCCAGGATTATTATCGGCAAAAAGGCAAATTATGAAGAAAATCAAGCGAAGCCTTGGAAAATTCGGGAAATAGTCGTAACTTTGCAAAGTTAAATATCAAGCATTACATCTATGAATAAAGATAATATCAACGAGTTCGCATCCTTCGATGAATATCTTCGACAAGGAGAGCCTTCGCAGAAGGAAAGTGCCGAGAACTGGAAGACGGCTATCGGATTACAGGCTGTAGATGGGCTGCAACCATCGGCGTATCTCATAGATGTGGCTAAGCGAAATATCGAAGGGGAAATCTCTCTGGATGAAACCAGAAAACTGATTGATTCCTACTATCAGAGCAAGACGGTTCGCACACCTAAGGATGAAGACGAAGAGGAAGCAGATAAGGTTTCTGCCAACATCGCGAAGATTCTCGCCAGCAAGACCTTTGCCTTCAATACCAACGGATATGTTTCCCTGCATCGAAGAATATTCGAGGGAGTATTCAAGCACGCAGGAGAAATCCGCCAATACGATATTTCCAAGAAAGAATGGGTGCTCGAAGGAGATTCCGTAAACTACCTGAATTGGGAAGACTTGCGAAGAGCCTTGGATTGGGATATTGAGCAGGAAAAGAACTTCTCATATAAAGGTCTGACGGATGATGAAAAGATTGAGCATATTGCCAAATTCATTTCAGGCATCTGGCAAATCCACGCTTTCAGAGAGGGAAACACCCGAACCACGGCAATTTTCACCATTCAATATCTCCGCTCGTTAGGATATGAAGTGAACAACGAAATGTTTGCCAAACACTCCTGGTATTTCCGTAATGCCTTGGTTCGTGCCAACTATCGCAATATTCAGAAAGGCATAGATTACTCTCCTATCTACCTGGTTCGTTTCTTCAGAAACTTACTCCTAAAAGTTAGCTGGGTGCTCAAAAACAGATACTTGCATATTCGGCCGACTGATGATTGGAAAGAGCAGCCGAACTTAAATTCTCAAACAGGAAGTGGACAGAAAAACAACTTCATAAATAAAGAAGGAGAAGAAAATGTCCCAAGTTCGTCCCAAGCTTGTCCCAAGTTCGTCCCAAGTTCGTCCCAAGTAGAAGAACTCATTATACGTATAAATAAAGATTATCTATCCATCGGTGATATAATGAACCTGTTTGGATTAAAAAACAGAACCAGATTCAGAAAGGAGTACATTACCCCTGCCCTAGCCGAAGGAGCCTTGGAGATGAAATACCCAAACACCCCAAGACACCCACGCCAGCAATATCGGATGACAGAGCTGGCAAAGACTTGGAAAGAATGGTATGAGAAAAAGAATAAATAACATCATAATAAAAATAGAAAACAAAAACAAGTAATGAAGAAAAAAGCAACGGTCCTTATCGCCTCTATCATGGCGTTCTGCGGAATCAATACCGCTCACGCTGACGAGGGAATGTGGACGATTTACAACTTGCCTAACGCTGTATATGAGATGATGCAGCGCGAAGGCTTCAGTATGACTTACGACCAGCTCTACAACGGCGAGAACGCCTTGAAGAATGCTGTGGTCAACTTCTCTGGCTATTGCTCAGGCGTAGTCGTTTCTCCTGATGGTTTGGTCTTTACCAACCACCATTGCGGTTTCGAGGCTATCAGAAGCCACTCTACCGTGGAACACGACTACATGCTCAACGGTTTCTTTGCTAAATCTTACGCAGAGGAATTGCCTAACGAGAATATGTTCGTCAGCTTTATGGTTGAACAGAAGGATGTAACCGATAAGGTGATGAGCCTCGGATACGAGAAACTCGACAACAAGAAGCGCGATGAACTCATCGATTCTCTGGAGAATGAGATGACCAAAGAGGCTAAGAAGAACGATTCTACCCTTCATATCACCGTTCAGCCTTTCTACGAGGGCAACAAATGGTACGCTACTACTTACCGCGACTTCACCGACCTGCGTCTGGTTTTCACCGTACCAAAGTCAATGGGTAAGTTTGGTGGCGATACAGACAACTGGATGTGGCCTCGCCAGACCTGCGACTTCTCTGTATTCCGCATCTATGCCGACCCTAAGACCAATGGTCCTGCTGCCTACAGCAAGGATAATGTGCCTTATCATCCTAAGCGTTGGGCTCAGGTTTCTCTCCAGGGTTACAAGGATGGCGACTATGCGATGACCATGGGTTACCCAGGCAGCACAGAGCGTTATCTCTCAAGCTACGGAATCCAGACCATGCGCGATGCTGAGAATGCTCCTCGTGCCCAGGTTCGTGGCGTAAAGCAGGAGGTAATGCAGAAGCACATGCGTGCCGACGAGGCTGTACGCATCAAGTACGACAGCAAGTATGCCAGCTCTTCCAACTACTGGAAGAATGCCATCGGTATGAACAAGTGTATCGACT
>JAJWLX010000167.1 GCA_021636625.1 Prevotella sp.
CTTTATCCCGAAGTTACAGGGTCAATTTGCCTAGTTCCTTAACCGTGAATCACTCAAGCGCCTTAGTATATTCAACCCGACTACGTGTGTCCGTTTGCGGTACGGGTACCTCAAGGATTAAGTTTAGCGGATTTTCTTGGGAGTATGATTACACGCACTATTGGATTGTTCCGAAGAACGCTCCATACTATCAGGTTCGACTCTCTTTGTGGATTTGCCTGCAAAGATCAACATCTACACCCTTCAACGGACTATTCCGTCAGTCCGCGGCGCTGTCACGACTCCGTCTCCACGTCACTCCCACAGGTAGTACCGGAATATTAACCGGTTCTGCCATCGGCCTCACCGTTCGGCTGAGCCTTAGGACCCGACTTACCCTGATCCGATTAGCGTTGATCAGGAAACCTTAGTCTTTCGGCGAGGGGGTTTCCCACCCCCTTTATCGTTACTTATACCTACATTTGCTTTTCCACACGCTCCAGCAAAGCTCACGCTTCACCTTCGACGCAGAGTGGAATGCTCCCCTACCGATCATTACTGATCCCATAGCTTCGGTAAATTGCTTGATGCCCGATTATTATCCACGCCAAACTCCTCGACTAGTGAGCTGTTACGCACTCTTTAAATGAATGGCTGCTTCCAAGCCAACATCCTAGCTGTCTTAGCAATCTGACTTCGTTAGTTCAACTTAGCATTCATTTCGGGACCTTAGCTGTTGGTCCGGATTGTTCTCCTTTAGGACATGGACCTTAGCACCCATGCCCTCACTCCTGAGATAGAACTGACACGCATTCGGAGTTTGTCAAGACTTGATAGGCGGTGAAGCCCTCGCATCTTATCAGTCGCTCTACCTCACATCAGTAACCCACAAGGCTGCACCTAAATGCATTTCGGGGAGTACGAGCTATCTCCAAGTTTGATTAGCCTTTCACCCCCACCCTCAGTTCATCCGGAAGCTTTTCAACGCTTATCGGTTCGGTCCTCCAGTTAGTGTTACCTAACCTTCAACCTGACCAAGGGTAGATCACTTGGTTTCGCGTCTACTCCTTCCGACTAATCGCCCTGTTAAGACTCGCTTTCGCTTCGGCTGCGGATCTCAAGATCCTTAACCTTGCCGGAAAAAGTAACTCGTAGGTTCATTATGCAAAAGGCACGCCGTCACTGCTGAAGCAGCTCCGACCGCTTGTAGGCGCACGGTTTCAGGGACTATTTCACTCTTCTATTCGAAGTGCTTTTCACCTTTCCTTCACAGTACTGGTTC
>JAJWLX010000035.1 GCA_021636625.1 Prevotella sp.
GACGAGCTCTTACCATTGTTGATGAATGGTCAAGCATCGGTAAATTATCATTTATTTGTGATGCAGTCTAGGCTTTCTTCTTATAGGAGGCTACACCCTTTTTATGTATTACTTTATACTTTTTGCGTTTCTGTTTAAAAATGCTTTCACACTTTATGTTAACTATCTGTTTCTTAGTTGTTTGAGTGTGAAAGGAGAATTGTGAAGGGTGAATGTGGGTGATGTGTGAAGAGGGAATAACGGTTATGAGGAGTGAGGAGAGATGATAGGTGCTGAAAGGCGGAAAGATGCTATCTTTTATCGATTGGTTTGAGTAGTTCTTATAGCTGACTAGAGTCATCCATATAGCTGACCCGGGTCATCTATATGGATGACCCGGGTCAGCCAATAACTGGTAGTGTGAATTACTCTCGTAGATAGTATCAGCTTCCCCTGTTGGAAATATGAACTTCCCCTGTTGGAAGTATCAGTTTCTGGTGTTTATACTATCATACTTTTCTCCTAAAAATGCCTTCATACTAAACTTGCTGATAATCAGAATGTTTTAGAATGTGTGAAAGCAGAAATAAAGATTGTAGAATATTATAAAAACAAAAAATAAGCAGCTGAAAAAATCAGCTGCTTATTTGCTTATAGGGTGGAGCTGGAGGGAATCGAACCCTCGTCCGCACAAGGAAACCATACGCTTTCTACATGCTTATTCCAGCCTTCGGTTTTCGAGGTATGACAGGACCTGGACCACCAATCATACCCTTATCCTCTAAAATTTCATCCATGCAACGAGGCGTACATGAACTATTTCCGATTTACCTGCACCGCTTGATCAACAAGATTCGGAACAACATCCGTTGAGCGATGTCTCGTTCCAGCACCCTGTGCTGGAATAAAGCTAGTTTACTATACTTCGACTAGGCAGCGAGAGCGTAGTTATTTTCGCCAATTAATTTTTTGTTCACTAGGATTAAGGAGGTAGCCAACGAGCCTCCGCATGCTTACGTACCATTTCATCTCGCCGTCAAATCCAGTCAACCCCGAGATTTCTTGATAACTAGGGTGCAAAGATAAAGCGAAATTTTGAAATAACCAAATATATTAGAAAATTTCTTCGCTATTTCTTTAAAATATCGGAATATTGCGGTTGAAAGTTGCTTCGTATTAAGAATTGCGGCAGAAAATGGCCAGCGCCGACCTTCGGGATGTGGCAAATCTACATTACTTAATATAATAGGCTTGCTGAATAATATGTCTATATCTCTTCATCGATAAATCGGATGATTTCTTCCTGCTGGTCGGGATGATACCAGTGGATTTCGGCATCTCGCTTAAACCAGGTGAGCTGCTTGCGCATGTATTCACGGCTATGCGACTGTATCTGGCGGATGGCTTCATCCTTATCAATCTTGCCATCGAAATAGGCAAACATTTCCTTGTAGCCCACGGTTCTCAAGGCGGTGAGTCCCTTCTGTGGATATACGCTGCGTGCTTCTGCCTCCAGACCTTCGTCCATCATCATCAGTACACGCTGGTTGATGCGGTCGTAGAGTTCTGTTCTGTCGCGGTTCAGACCTATCTTGATGATGCGGAAAGGGCGCTGCTTCTTTTCGGCTGTGCGGAAAGAAGTATAAGTCTTGCCGGTCTGATGGCAGATTTCCAGGGCATGAACCACGCGGCGTGGATTCTTCCTGTCTACTATCGCCCAGTGCTCCGGGTCCATCTTGTGTAGTTCTTCTACCAGTGCTTCCAAGCCTTCGTCTTCCAGGCGCTGTTTCATCCAGGTACGGATGTCATCCCGCACGGTAGGAATATCGTCGATACCCTTGCATACGGCATCGATATACATCATGCTGCCGCCTGTAAGCAGCGCCACATCGTGATTCTTGAAGATTTCTTCTTCCAGGAGATTCATCACATCGGCCTCGTATTGGGCTGCGCTGTAATAATCTTCGATGTGGTGGTTGCCTACGAAATAATGCTTCACCCGCTGCTGCTGTTCGGCAGTAGGCGCTGCGGTTCCGATAGGGAGCTCTGCGAAGATCTGGCGGGAGTCGGCATTGATAATAGGGATAGAGAGATGCTCTGCCAGCGAAAGGCAAAGCTCGGTCTTACCTACACCGGTAGGACCGAGCACTACAATTAAAGTTTTCATTATCGGATGATGCCTCGCTGAGAACTCTCTACGAAGTCGATGATGTACTGGATTTCCTTAGTTACCTCGAGGTTCTTCTTGATTTCCTCGATACCTTCCTTCAGGATGCCCTTGCTGTAGAGCAGGCGATAAGCCTCGTGGATGTTCTGGATGGTCTCGTTGCTGAAACCACGGCGACGCAAACCGATGAGGTTGATGCTGCAATAGCGGGTTGGCTCCTTGCCGGCAATGATGTAAGGAGGAATATCCTGAGAGAAACGGCAACCGCCCTGGATCATCACGTAGCCTGCGATGTGGCAGAACTGATGAACGAGAACGTTGGCGCTGACGATGGCGTTGTCATCTACAACCACCTCGCCGGCAAACTTGGTAGAGTTACCGATAATCAAGCCGCTGCCCAGTTCGCAGTCGTGAGCCACGTGAACAGTCTCCATCAGGAGGTTGTTGCTGCCTACCACGGTCTTGCCCTTAGAGGCAGTACCACGAGAGATAGTAACGTTCTCACGGATGCTGTTGTTATCGCCCACCTCGCAGGTTGTCACCTCGCCCTTGAACTTCAAGTCCTGAGGCTTGGTAGAGATGCTGGCACCTGGGAAAAATTCATTATTGTTGCCGATACGAGCGCCCACGTGGATGGTAACGCTGTTCTGCAATACGTTGTTATCGCCCAAAACGGTGTCCTTGTCGATATAGCAGAAAGGACCGATAATGTTGTTGTCACCGAGTTTTGCCTCTGGATGAACAAACGCTAATGGACTAATCTGATTCATATTTCTATCTTATTATTACTTGTTCTTAACAATCTGTGCAGTGAAAGTAGCCTCTGCCACCACCTGGTCGCCTACGAACATATAGCCCTTCATAGAGCTGATGCCATGACGCACGGGTGCGAGCAACTCCACACGGAAGAGGAGGGTGTCGCCCGGAACCACCTTCTTGCGGAACTTCACGTCGTCGAGCTTCATGAAGTAAGTGCTCCAGCGCTCAGGCTCTTCCAGCTGGTTCAATACGAGCAGACCGCCACACTGTGCCATCGCCTCTACCTGGAGAACGCCTGGCATTACTGGCTCCTCAGGGAAGTGACCGGTGAAGAATGGCTCGTTGCTGGTTACGTTCTTAATGCCCACGATGCTGGTAGGACCCATAGCGATGACCTTATCAACCAACTGCATTGGGTAGCGATGAGGCAGGAGCTGGCGGATGCGGATGTTATCCATGATTGGCTCCTCGTTTGGATCGTAGATAGGAGCCTGGATTTCGTGCTTGCGGATCTCCTTGCGCATGAGACGGGCGAACTTGTTGTTCACGGTGTGCCCCGGACGGGTTGCAATGATGCGACCCTTGATAGGCTTACCGATGAGTGCCATATCGCCGATGATGTCGAGCAGCTTATGGCGTGTACATTCGTTCTCCCACTGCAATGGGCGGTGCTGGATGTAACCCAACTTGCTGGCATCCATGTGAGGCACCTTGAGATGGTCGGCGAGCTGATCGAGCTGAGCCTGCTCTACCTGGCGCTCGTAGATAACGATGGCATTGTCCAAGTCGCCACCCTTGATGAGGTTAGCCTGGAGCAATGGCATGATATCGCGAACGAATACGAAGGTACGTGCAGAAGCAATCTCGTCAACATAAGTCTCCATCTTGTCGAGGGTGGCAAACTGGCTGTTGATGAACTTGCTCTCGAAAGAACACATAGCCGTGATGCTGAATTCCTCGTCTGGAAGGATGGTGATGACAGAACCGTTGTCGTCCTTCACCTCAATCTTATGACGGATGATATAGTAGTCCTTTTCTGCATTCTGCTCCTGGATGCCTACGCTCTGAATCTTCTCTACATACATGGATGCAGAGCCGTCGAGGATAGGGAACTCAGGACCGTTTACCTGGATGAAACAGTTGTCGATGCCGAGGGCATAGAGTGCTGACATACCGTGCTCGATGGTAGAGATGCGGATATCGCCCTTACCGAGTACGGTGCCACGCTGGGTTTCAACGACGTTCTCTGCCACAGCCTGGATGATAGGCTCGCCTTCGAGGTCGATGCGCTGTATCTTATAACCGGTGTTCTCTGGTGCAGGATTGAAAGTCACGGTGAGGCTCAAGCCTGTGTGCAATCCCTTGCCGCAAAGAGAGAAGCTACCTTTCAGTGTCTTCTGTTTTGACATAATTATATATAGTTTTATTTATTTTTCTTTAATTCTTCAATCTGCTTCTTCAGGTCGTTGAGTTCCTTGTACATCTCAGGCAGGCGACGGAAGATGGCCTGTGACTTGAAGTAAGCACGCTGCTCCATAGGAGGAGTACCGATGAGCTGCTGGCCGCTCTTGAGGCTGCCTGGCACACCGCTCTGTGCTCCGAGGAACACCTTGTCGCCGATGGTGATGTGACCGGCGATACCTACCTGTCCGCCAAACATACACCATTCGCCTACCTTGGTACTGCCGGCTACGCCCACCTGCGAAGACATCACGGTGTTGGCACCGATGTCGGTATTATGGGCAATCTGAACCAGATTGTCGAGCTTCACGCCCTTGCGAACGTAGGTAGAGCCCATAGTAGAGCGGTCAACGCAAGTGTTGGCACCAATCTCTACATCATCCTCGATGGTTACGATACCGATCTGAGGAATCTTGTCATATCCATCAGGTCCTGGAGCGAAGCCGAAGCCATCAGCACCGATGATGCAACCTGCATGAAGAGTCACGTTATCGCCGAGCTTACAGCCGTGATAAATGGTTACGTGAGGGTAGATGAGGGCATTCTTGCCGATCTTCACACCCTCACCGATATAAGCGTGAGGATAAATCTGGCTACCTTCGCCCACCTCTGCGCCATCGCTGATATAGGCGAAAGCACCGACATAGACGTTCTCAGCCACCTTAGCCTTTGGAGAAACGAAAGCCAATGGGTCGATGCCCGTCTTCTTAGGTTTCATTGATTCATACATCTGGAGCAACTTTGCCACGCACTCGTATGCATTCTTCACACGAATGAGGGTGGTAGAAACAGGATGATCCAATTCCACGTTCTCGTCGATGAGTACGATGCTCGACTTTGTGTCGTACACGAAGTGAGTATATTTAGGGTTTGAAAGGAACGAGATAGCGCCTTCCTTGCCTTCTTCGATTTTAGCGAAGGTGTTGACTGTTGCGTTCTCATCACCTTCCACACGGCCCTGAACGAACTGGGCTATTTGCGCTGCGGTAAATTCCATATTTATCAATCTTCTAGTTTGTTTTACTTAGGGTCTCCTTGCAAGATTCTCTTTTAGGAAACACATTTTGTTTGCAAAAATAACAAAATAAATTTAGATTCTCGTCATTCTTTCGTAATATTTTGCTTTTTTCGCCAACAAATGGGTATTTTTTAGGCGCAAAGCGTCTTTTTCAAGATACTTTGCGCCTAAAATCTTATTTTTGGTGGGGATTGCAAATCCCCAGGTTTAATAGGTCGAACCTTTTTTACGGCGGATTTCAAATCCGCCGGGACGCCTAGCGGGAGGCTTAGCCCAGCTTGGCAAGCTCGGCTGCCATTTCCTCCTGGAGTTCCTTTGCCTTCTGGCCTGCAACCTCTGCGAAGTCCTCACCGTTGCTAGCGTAGATGATGCCGCGAGATGAATTGACGAGCAGACCGCAATCCTTGATGATACCATACTTGCAAACCTCCTGGAGGCTACCACCCTGGGCACCTACGCCTGGAACAAGGAGGAAGTGGTTAGGAGCTACCTTGCGGATGTCCTCGAACATCTGACCCTGAGTAGCACCTACTACGTACATCATATTCTCATCGTTGCCCCATTCCTGGCTCTTCTTCAGAACCTTCTCGAAAAGGCGCTCGCCTTCCTTGTCCTCTGTGAGCTGGAAGTCGTGGCTACCCTTGTTGCTGGTCAAAGCCAGGAGGATGACCCACTTGCCCTCATACTCGAGGAATGGCTTGACAGAATCCTCGCCCATGTAAGGAGCTACGGTTACAGAATCGAGATTATACTCCTCGAAGAAAGTCTGGGCATACATCTTGGATGTATTGCCGATGTCGCCACGCTTGGCATCAGCGATGATGAAGTGGTTTGGATAGTGGCTCTTGAGATACTTGATGGTGTTCTCGAAGGCGATCATACCGTCGATGCCACGGCTCTCGTAGAAAGCCAGGTTTGGCTTGTAAGCCACACAGTAAGGAGCGGTTGCGTCGATGATAGCCTGGTTGAACTTAAACATCATCTCTGCTTCTGCGCCTTGGATGTCTTCACTCTCTGTGATGCACTTAGGCAACTTATTGATATCTGTATCAAGACCTACGCACAAGAAACTCTTCTTGGCGAAAATCTGCTCTACAAGTTCTTTTCTGTTCATTTCTTTTTAAGTTATTTGAATTTCATATGTTTGCTCCACACTTGATTTCAGATGTTTGCTTCATACTTGAATTTCAGATGTTTGCTCCACACGCCCTGAAAGGGCAGAAGCCCCTAGCCCAGGGCAACACCCTGGGTAATCATGTCATCAGGTCTGTCGCCCTGTAAGGGCAAAAGCTTTAAAACTGCGGAGTCACATACGAAACCTCGGTAGGGTTTTACAATTCTGTTTCTTTCAGTTTCTCTGCGTTCTCAGCCACGGTCAAGGCATCAATCATATCCTGGATGTTACCAGCCAGGAAACCATTGAGGTCGTGAGTGGTGTAACCGATACGGTGGTCGGTAACACGGCCCTGTGGGAAGTTGTAGGTACGGATTTTTGCACTGCGGTCGCCGGTAGATACGAGGCTCTTGCGGCGGCTGGCGATATCGTCAACATACTTCTGGTGCTCACGGTCGTGGATGAATGTATAGAGGCGGCTCAAGGCACGCTCCTTGTTCTTTGGCTGGTCACGGGTCTCGGTACACTCGATGAGGATTTCCTCTACCTCGCCTGTGTTAGGGTTCTTCCAAGGATAGCGGAGACGTACACCAGACTCCACCTTGTTCACGTTCTGGCCACCGGCACCTGAGCTTCGGAAGGTATCCCACTTGATGTCACCTTCGTTGATGTTCACCTCAAACTTGTCTGCTTCTGGCAATACAGCCACGGTAGCAGCAGAGGTGTGCATACGGCCCTGTGTTTCAGTAGCAGGCACACGCTGAACACGGTGAACACCTGATTCATACTTCAATGTACCGTAAACGTCAGTACCGCTCACGGCGAAGTCTATTTCCTTGTATCCACCTACTGCGCCTTCAGAAACAGAAGTCACGCTGACGATCCATCCCTTAGATTCGCAGAATTTCTTATACATATTAAATAGGTCGCCTGCAAAGAGGGCAGCCTCGTCGCCTCCGGCACCGCCTCGGATTTCCATCTGTACGTTCTTGGCGTCTTCTGGGTCCTTAGGTACCAGCGCAATCTTGATTTCTTCTTCGAGTTTAGGCTGCAGCGCCTCGTTCTCGTTGAGTTCTTCGCGAGCCATCTCTTTCATTTCCGGATCGCTCTCGTTGGCAAGGATATCCTTTGCCTCTTTGATGCTGTTCAGGCAGTTGATGTATCGCTTGCGTGCGTCCATGATATCACCCAGATCTTTCCATTCCTTGGTGAGCTTCACGTAGCGTGTCTGGTCGGCGATGACATCAGGGTCGGTAATGAGGGTGCTTACTTCCTCGTATCGGCTCTCTAAGCCTTCTAGCTTCTGTAATATGTTGTTATTATCCATTAATTATAATTCTATTTTTAGTATTCGAATGTTCCGAATTCGCTCTTGATGGTCAGGCTGCGCTTGCCTTCCTCGATATGGCCCACAATCTGGGCATCGATGTTGAAGCTCTTGCTGATGGCGATAACCTTCTCGGCAACCTCAGGACGAACGTAGATCTCCATACGGTGACCCATGTTGAATACCTGATACATCTCCTTCCAGTCGGTCTCTGAGCAGTCGTGGATTGCCTTGAAGAGTGGAGGCACAGGGAACATGTTGTCCTTCACTACCTTACAGTTCTCGCCTACGAAGTGAAGAACCTTGGTCTGGGCACCACCGGTGCAGTGAACCATACCGTGAATCTCTGGGCGGAGCTCATCGAGAATCTTCTTGATGACAGGAGCGTAGGTACGGGTAGGAGAGAGTACCAGTTCTCCGGCGTTGACAGGTGAACCTTCTACTTCATCAGTCAACTTATACTTACCGCTGTAAACCAACTCGTCTGGCACGGCGTGGTCGTAGCTTTCAGGATAGTTCTCTGCGAGATACTTGGCGAATACATCGTGGCGGGCAGAAGTAAGTCCGTTGCTGCCCATACCGCCGTTGTACTTCTTCTCGTAAGTAGCCTGACCTGTAGAAGAAAGACCTACGATAACATCGCCTGGACGGATGTTGGCGTTGTTGATGACATCGCTGCGCTTCATGCGGCAGGTAACGGTAGAGTCAACGATGATGGTACGAACCAGGTCGCCTACATCGGCAGTCTCACCGCCTGTAGGATAGATGCCGATACCCATCTCGCGCATCTCGTGGAGCAGGTCGTCAGTACCATTGATGATAGCAGAGATAACCTCGCCTGGGATGAGCATCTTGTTGCGGCCGATGGTAGAGCTTACGAGGATGTTATCTACGGCGCCCACGCAGAGCAGGTCGTCTGTATTCATCACGATAGCATCCTGAGCGATACCTTTCCATACAGAGAGGTCGCCAGTCTCTTTCCAGTACATGTAGGCCAAGCTCGACTTGGTACCTGCACCGTCGGCATGCATAATGTTACAATACTCTGGGTCGCCGCCCAAGATATCAGGTATGATCTTGCAGAAAGCCTGTGGGAAGATACCCTTGTCGATGTTCTTGATAGCGTTGTGAACATCTTCCTTTGCTGCGCTTACACCGCGCATCATGTATCTATTGTTACTCATATTCTTATTTTGAACTTTGATCTTTGAACATTGAACTTTATGATATGCTTATTTTTCTTCGTGCCAGAAATCCCATGATGCAAAAGCTTGCAGCAAGAGCATTTCCAAGCCATTCTTCACGGTGGCTCCGTGCTCTTTTCCCTTCTTCATGAAGAGGGTTTCATCGGGATTGTAGATGAGGTCGTAGAGCAGAGTGTGGGTATCCATCGCCTCGTAAGGCAGTGGAGGGCACTCATCTACATGAGGATACATACCTACAGGAGTACAATTCACGATGACATTGTATTCCTTGATGACCTCAGGGGTGATTTTATCGTACTGGATAGTACCTGGACGTTCGTATCGACTCACGAAAACAGTCTCCAGTCCTAGCGATTTCAAGCCGTAGTTGATGGCTTTAGACGCACCGCCAGTACCGAGAATCAATGCCTTCTTGTGGAAAGACTCGATGAAAGGTTCGATGCTCTGGGTGAAACCGATGACATCACTGTTGTATCCCTTGAGGATAGTCTCGTCGCCTTTATGCTCCACTTTCACCACGTTGACAGCTCCGATGGCATTTGCCTCGGGGCTAACCTGATCAAGATAACTGATTACCTTCTCCTTGTAAGGGATGGTTACATTGAGGCCTTTTAACTCCGGATTAGAGTCGAGAATCTCGGTGAGATCTTCGATGGATGGAATCTCGAAGTTGATATATTGGGCGTCGATGCCCTCGTTCTCAAACTTCTCGTTGAAGTAGCCTTTTGAGAACGAATGTCCTAGGGGATAACCTATGAGTCCATACTTGTCCATAATATCTTTGTTTTATTTTGTTGCGAAATAAAGGGTGCAGATGCCGAAGGTGAGTCTCTTGAACTCAGCCTTTTCGAATCCTGCCTTCTTGAATACCTCCATCATCGTTTCTCCCTGTGGGAAGGCCTCGATGGTCTTGGTGAGATAGCTGTAGGCACTCTGGTCTTTCGATATCAGCTTGCCGTAGATAGGCAATACGGTATGCGAATAGATGTGGAACAGCTGCTTCATCGGGAAGCTGACTGGAGTGGTGAGTTCCACGATGCAGAGATGTCCTCCCTTCTTCAGTACTCGGCACATTTCGCGCAGTCCCTGGTCCAGGTTCTGGAAGTTGCGGATGCCGAAGGCGGCTGTTACCGCATCAAAGGTGTTGTCTTCGTATGAGAGGTTGAGGCAGTCTTCCTTGTCGAAGCGGATTACGTGGTCCAGTCCCAGTCGTTTCACCTTCTGTCTTCCTATCTCCATCATTCCCTGCGAGATATCTGCTCCCACGAGCTTGTCGGGATGCAGCATCTGTGCGGCAAGGATGGCGAAGTCGCCGGTGCCTGTGGCGATGTCGAGCATTTTCTTTGGAGAGAAGGGCGCAAGCCGCTTGATTGCCTTCTTGCGCCATCCCTTATCGATATCCCACGAGAGTCGGTGGTTCAGGGTATCGTAGGTAGGGGCGATGTTGTCAAACATCTCCTCTACCAACTTTCCCTTTTCTCCTGTGCCCTCGTAGGGCTTAATCTGTTCTTGTTTATACATTATTTATATATTACTTACTTTTGTCGAGCAATATACCTTATTATATATTACTTGTGTGCAGCAAGCCACTCGCTTACGTTCTTCTCGATGCGTGCAGCGATGTCGCCTTCCTCAGCAGCCTTGTCGAACTTCTCGCCTGTGATATGCTCGTACAGCTCGATGTAGCGATCAGATACGCTCTCTGCATACTCGTCAGTAATCTCTGGCATAGTCTGACCAGGCTCGTTCATGAAGTTGTGCTCGATGAGCCACTGGCGAACGAACTCCTTAGAAAGCTGGCGCTGAGGCTCACCCTTCTCAAACTTCTCCTCGTAGCCGTCAGCATAGAAGTAGCGGCTAGAGTCTGGAGTGTGGATCTCGTCGATGAGGTAAACCTTACCGTCGTGCTTACCGAACTCGTACTTGGTATCTACGAGGATCAATCCCTGCTTGGCAGCGATTTCCTGACCACGGGCGAAGATGCGGCGTGTATAGTCTTCCATTACAGCGTAATCCTCTGCACTAACAATACCCTGGGCGATGATCTCTTCCTTAGAGATGTTCATATCGTGACCCTCGTCAGCCTTTGTAGTAGGGGTGATGATAGGCTCTGGGAAACGCTCGTTCTCGCGCATTCCGTCAGGCAACTTCACACCGCAGATCTCGCGGCATCCCTTCTGATAGTCACGCCATGCACTACCGGTGAGGATAGAACGGATGATCATCTCCACGCGGAAACCTTCGCACTTCAAACCTACGGTAACCATTGGGTCTGGAGTAGCCAACTTCCAGTTTGGACAGATGTCTGTAGTAGTGTCCAAGAACTTAGCTGCAATCTGATTGAGCACCTGTCCCTTGAAAGGGATACCCTTAGGCAGAACAACGTCGAACGCTGAGATTCTGTCGGTAGCGACCATCACGAGGATGTCGTCGTTAATGTCATACACATCACGTACTTTACCGTGGTAAACACTCTTCTGTCCATCGAAATGGAAATCTGTTTTTGTTAATGCTTTCATTTTACTTTGAACTTTGAATTTTGAACTTTGAACTTGATGATATGCCTTGAGTAATCATTCTGTTCATTCTTAATTCTGATTATTTTGAATTATCTTTTTCTGCTTTCAGAGCTTCCCGTGCTTCCGCTCTCTCCTTGTCATACTTGTCGTATGCGTTGACGATGCGGGTTACGAGCTTGTGTCGCACAATATCCTTCTGTCCCAGTTTCACGACTCCGATTCCTTCTACTCCTTCCAGAATCTTAAGCGCCTCTTTCAGTCCGCTTCGCTGTTCGCGAGGCAAGTCTATCTGTGTCAGGTCGCCGGTGATGATCATCTTGGTGTTCATACCCATACGGGTGAGGAACATTCTGATCTGCTGTGAGGTTGTATTCTGCGCCTCGTCGAGGATGACGACGGCGTCGCTGAGGGTGCGTCCACGCATGAAGGCGAGTGGCGCAATCTGGATAATGTGCTTTTCCATCATGTCTTGCAACTTAACGGCAGGAATCATATCTTCCAACGCATCATAGAGCGGTTGCAGGTAAGGGTCTATCTTATCTTTCATGTCGCCCGGCAGGAATCCGAGCTTTTCGCCTGCTTCTACGGCAGGTCTTGAGAGGATGATTTTCTTGATAGCTTTCTCCTTGAGGGCTTTCACGGCAAGGGCGATGCTGAGGTAGGTCTTACCGGTTCCGGCAGGACCCACTGCAAATATCATATCGTTCTTCTCGTAAGCCTCGATGAGCTGCTGCTGGTTCTCGCTGCGGCTCTTGATAGGTCGGCCGCTGATGCTATATACCAGCACGCCTTTCACGGAGTCTGCTTTGGTCTGTTTGCCTTTCACAATATCAAGGATATCCTCTTCATTGAGCATGTTGTATTTAGCTAAGTGCTTGCGCATCAGCTCAATGTCTTCTTCTGCTTTCGCCATTTCCTCTTCGTCGCCGAGCACACGAATCACGTTGTCGCGTGCAACGATACGCAACTTAGGATACAGTGACTTGATTATCTGTAGGTTACCATTTCCTACGCCATAGAACATCACTGGATCTATATCTTCGAGTATAATATGTTTCTCTATCAAAATATTTATATTTCTTATTGGTTTGCAACCTTAATGTTCTAAATAATGTTATATAACGCTGCAAAATTACTACTTTTCTGTGAATTGAGCAAATATTTCAATACTTTTTGTTACCTTTGCAGGAAATTTTTAGTTATGAAGATTAGTAAGAATAGATATTTGCAAGGTTTTTTGGTAGTCGTGCTGCTGCTGGCACTGGTCCGTGTTATTTTTCCGAGTGTGGCTGAGCCTAGGTTGACGGCTCATTCTGATGGGAAAGACAGTACGGCAATCGATTCATTAAGAGGAGATTCTGATGGTTCTGCCCTGGTGGCTTCAGCTGGTGCTCAGGATGTCGTTTCCGGTGATGCTTCTTCTTCTGAAGCTGCGGATTTGAAGAAGGATGAATTGTCGGTAACTCCTGATACAGCCTCTGATGGCAGTTTTTCGATATTTTTCGATAAGAATGGCAAGGAGGTGAAGCATCGCATTTTCTCGGTGCCTCATTTCGGAAATACCTTCCCTGATCAGCAGGATGTACAGATTGTGGCTGCCAGCAAGCATGGTGTGGCTCCGGTTCAGAACCGTGAGGAGGCTGAGCATAGCAAGGGTAAACTGGTGTATGTGGGCAGCAACCCTTTCTTTTATGTGGATAAGTTGAACAACAGTATTCCTTATCTGGTGCCTAGGGCTTCGGTATTATTACAGGATATCGGTCGGGCGTATTTTGATTCGCTGCAGATTAAGGGCATTCCTTTGCATAAGATCATCGTTACCAGTATCTTGCGTACCAAGGATGATGTGTCGAAACTGAGAACCCGAAACGGCAATGCTACCGAGAATTCGTGCCATCTCTATGGTACTACCTTCGATGTCTGCTACAACCGGTATAAGCAGATTCAGACGGAGAAACAGCCTCGCCGTCAGGTGCAGAATGATACCCTGAAGTGGGTTTTCAGCGAGGTGTTGAGAGATTTCCGTGAGAAGAACCGCTGTTATATCAAATACGAGGTAAAACAGGGTTGCTTCCATATCACCGTAAGATAAGGTTATTACCATAAGATTAATCTTTTATGGCAAAAAAAAACAAAAAAGCTAGCAGATTTTTCCTGCTAGCTTTTTTCGTTCTTTTATTTAGCTCTTTTCCTGAATCTTCTGCAGGTCGGCTTCTTCGCCTACCAGCCAGATGATGTCGCCCTTTTCAAAAACGCGGGAAGGGAGAATGTGGGTGAGGTTTTCCTGCCCCTCTTCCAATCCTACAACCATACAGTTGTACTTGTTGCGGATTCCGCTCTCTTCCAGCGTCTTGCCCAGAAATTCGCTGCCGCCGCTGATGATGAGCTGGCGGAGCTTCATCTCCCGTTTCTCTATCTCCAGGTCTTCCGGTGCTAGTTCGGTGGTGAGCGCCTGGGCAAACTTGTGTACCTGGTCGTCGTTACCGATAATCTGAAGCTTGTCGCCAGGGAATATCACGGTGTCGCCATTCGGAATGTTCAGGCGCTGCGAACCCCTTCGGATGCTGCTCATATCGATGCCGAAACGCTGGCGGAGGTGCAGTTCCTTCAGTGATTTGCCACACCAGATGCTGTCTTCCGGTACCTCGATTTCACTGATATGGATATCTCTATCCAGCAGATGACCCTCGTAGAGCGGGCGCTTTTCGCCGTTTACCTGTGCGGCAATATCGCGCGAACGCAGGTTGTGCAGGAAGAGGCGCTCCATCACGATGCTTCGTTTCTTGATGCGGCGCGAACCCAACATCAGCAGTACAATCACGGCTCCGATGCATACCATCAGCGCATTGGTGAAGCGCGACAGATAGTTGATGATGTAGAAGATGAAGCCCAGGGCGATGACGTATCTCACGAATATCGTGAAGAGCAGCGGAATGCGGTTGATGCTGCTCTCCACCCACAGTCGCTTCCATTCCGGGCTGTGATTTTTCTTCATCACGATGGCTCGCAGGAAAGGCGAGATGAGTACGATGGTGAGCAGACCCGTGATGGCGTTGGCATACCAGTGGAGATTCCAGCCTGGCAGCATATTGCGCATCAGAGGCAAGACGAAGGTGAACATCATCGCTATCGCCGCAGCCGAAAGAATGGAGTATGCCACGGTATTGATGACCATCTGCCGAATCAGCGATTTCCACTTGCTCTGCTGTTGGGTAGAGGGGCGGCTCATCGCAAAATGGTTCAGGATGTTGATGAATTTGCTAGGCAGATGCTTCTCCATCAGCTGATAGGAAGGCTGCGCCAGACGAATCATATAAGGGGTGAGGAAGGTGGTGATGACTGAAACTGCCACCACTACCGGATAGAGGAAGTTGCTGATAACTCCCAGCGACAATCCCAGTGAGGCGATGATGAAGGAGAACTCGCCAATCTGCGCCATCGAGAATCCGCAGCGCATCGCCGACTTCAATGATTCGCCGCCCAGCATGAATCCGAAGGTCCCCAATGTAGCCTGTCCTATCAGAATGGCTGCTACGAGCGCGAGGATAGGAACGGCATATTCTACCAGAATGTTGGGATCTACCAGCATACCTACCGATACGAAGAAGATGGCTCCGAAAAGATTCTTCACCGGTTCTACCAGCTTGATAATCTTCTCAGCCTCAATGGTTTCTGCCAGGATGCTACCCATGACGAAGGCTCCGAAAGCGCTCGAAAAACCTACCTTGGTAGATAATACCGCCATACCGCAGCACAGTCCCAGGGAAACGATGAGCAGGGTTTCGCCATTGATGAACTTCCTGACCGAACGCAGGAAGAGCGGGATGGCAAAGATGCCCACGATAAACCATAATACCAGGAAGAAGCCAATCCTCAGTACCGATGTAAACATCTGCTCGCCATCCGGATTGTTGCCTCCGGCGATGGCGGAAAGCATCACCATCATCACGATGGCGAGGATGTCTTCCAGAATGAGCACGCTCATCACCATGGAGGCAAACTTCTGCTGCCGCAGTCCCATATCGTCGAAAGCCTTATATATAATGGTGGTGGAACTCATGGCGAGCATACCACCCAGGAAGATGCAGTCCATCCTGCCCCAGCCGAAGCTGTGACCCACGCTGATGCCCAGCATCATCATGGAAAAGACGATGACGATGCAGGCGATGATGGGCGAGGCTCCCATCTTCACGATTTTCTTGAAGGAGAAATCAAGACCGAGCGAGAAGAGGGTGAAGATGACACCGATGTCTGCCCAGGTCTGGATATCCGTCTCGTCCATCACCGACATGGTATATGGCATGTGGGGCGACACGAGGAAGCCCGCCACGATGTAACCCAGCACCAGGGGCTGCTTGAGCCGCTTGAAGATGAGGGTAACAATGCCAGCCACCATCAGGATGAGGGCGAGGTCTTTTACTAAATAGGGAATTTCTGCCATATTTTTCTTTTTATGAAAATGATAATCTCTCTAAAAAATAGTCAGTTTATGAAAATGGGGAATTTAGATTTCTCCTAAATTCCCCATATATATTAGTCGTTATACTCTTCTGTGATTTCCGCAATCTTCACGATGGTATCCACTACCTTCTGCATCACCTGTACGCTCACGAATTCGTGAGGACCGTGGAAGTTGACGCCACCGGCAAAGATGTTTGGACAAGGAAGACCCTTGAAGCTGAGCTGCGCACCATCTGTACCGCCACGGATAGGCTCTACGCGAGGTGGAACGCCACTCTCCTGCATGGCACGGAGCACGATGTCGATGACATGCATGTTTGGATCAATCTTCTCCTTCATGTTGTAGTACTGGTCGTAGATTTCTGCCGTAACAGTTCCCTCGCCGTACTTTTCGTTCATCTTCTTGACGCAGTCTTCGATGAAATCCTTGCGAGCTTCAAACTTCTGTCGGTCGTGGTCGCGGATGATGTAGCTGAGCTTGGCCTCCTCGCAGCGGCTTTCGATGCCGAGCAGGTGGTAGAAGCCCTGGTAACCTTCGGTCTGTTCAGGAGTTTCTGCCTCAGGAATCATGTTCTGGAATTCCACAGCCAGTCGGCTGGCGTTGATCATCTTGCCCTTGGCATAGCCTGTATGCACGCTCACGCCCTTGATGTGGATCTTGGCAGCAGCAGCATTGAAGTTCTCGTATTCCAGGTCGCCCAGGTCGCCGCCGTCGATGGTGTAAGCCCAGTCGCAGCCGAACTTCTCTACATCGAAGTGATGGGCGCCCATGCCGATTTCCTCGTCTGGATTGAAGCCCACGCGGATGTCTCCGTGCTTGATTTCCTTATGGTCGCGGAGGTAGCACATAGCCTGTACGATTTCAGCGATGCCCGCCTTGTCGTCTGCACCGAGCAGGGTAGTTCCATCAGTTACGATGATGTCCTCGCCCTTGTGCGCCTTGAGTTCTGGGAATTTTTCTACGCTGGAGATGATGCCCGGACTGAGCTCGATATCCTCGCCGTCGTAATTCTCGATGACGCGAGCCTTGATGTCTTTTCCGCTGGCATCAGGACTGGTGTCCATGTGAGAGATGAAGCCGATGGTAGGAGTCTTTTTCTTGGTATTGCCCTTCAGGGTGGCGTAGATGTAGCCCATATCGTCCATCTCTACGTCGCTCAGACCTTCTTCCTCCAGTTCGTGCTTCAGGTACTTGGCAAATTCCAACTGTTTTGCCGTGCTTGGCACACTTTCTGAGTCTTCACTCGACTGTGTGTCGAATTTTGTATAGTTAATGAAACGTTCTACTAAATCCATGTTCTTAAATTAAATTTTAATGTAGTAGTGATCTCGGTGGGACTCAAACCCACGACCTTCAGAACCGGAATCTGACGCTCTATTCAACTAAGCTACGAGACCAGAATTGGTGATTTATCGGCAAACGCCGCCTACCCCTAAGGAGTAATTGACTGCAAAAGTACATTTTTTATTTCGAATAACCAAATATTTGGCTCATTTTTTTTCTATATATATAATGTATAGGGAGAAAAAGCGGTGAATTTTTCTACAAAATGATACTTAAAATCTAAAAAATGCTATCATTTTGCGAAATATTTTCGAAAAACGCTTGCAGATTAATAATAAATTTGTATCTTTGCAGCGTGAAAGTAAGATAAACAGTAAAATAAGGAACTATAAACGATATATAATAGATAAAATGAGTAATCTGATAAAACCCGAAGGGTATGAGGCGCTGCTGGATATGCGCCAGACCGAAATGGGTATCAAAATGATAAAAGAGTTCTTCCAGCAGAACCTGTCCACAGAGTTGCGCTTGCGCCGTGTCACCGCCCCTCTCTTCGTATTGAAGGGTTTGGGTATCAATGACGACCTGAATGGAGTGGAGCGCCCTGTAACTTTCCCTATCAAGGATTTGGGTGATGCAAAGGCTGAGGTGGTTCACTCTCTGGCTAAATGGAAGCGCTTGACCTTGGCAGAATATGAGATAGAGCCGGGCTATGGTGTCTATACCGATATGAATGCCATCCGTGCCGATGAGGAGCTTGATAATCTTCATTCGCTCTATGTGGACCAGTGGGACTGGGAGGCTGTGATTACCAAGGAAGACCGCACCATCGCATTCCTTGAAGATGTGGTTCGCCGCATCTATGCAGCCATCCTCCGCACCGAGTTCCTGGCTTGCGAGCACTATCCACAGCTGAAGCCTTTCCTGCCAAAGGAGATTCATTTTATCCATGCGCAGGATTTGCTCGATATGTATCCTGACAAGACTCCTAAGGAGCGCGAGGATGCTATCTGCAAGAAATATGGCGCCGTATTTGTAGAGGGTATCGGCGGAAAGTTGAGCGATGGAAAGAAGCATGATGGCCGTGCTCCTGACTATGACGACTGGAGCACCGTAGCCGAGAATGGCAAGGAGGGATTGAATGGTGATATCCTGATCTGGTATCCGGTGTTAGGCAGAAGCTTCGAGCTGAGTTCCATGGGTATCCGTGTTGACAAGGAGAGCCTGCTTCGCCAGTTGAAGCTGGAAGGCAAGGAAGATAGAGAGAAGCTCTATTTCCACCAGCAGCTCCTGAACGACAAGTTGCCATTGAGTATCGGTGGTGGTATCGGTCAGAGCCGTCTCTGTATGGTGCTGCTCCACAAGGCGCACATCGGCGAGATTCAGGCTAGTATCTGGCCGGAAGATATGAGAACAGAATGTGAGAAGGCAGGAATGCCGCTCATCTAAAGATAAAAAGATTGTTAAGTTGGAATCCTGGTCATATCAACATATTTTTTTAATGAATATTAGAGAGATTCTCTATAAAAAGAGAGTTATCAGCATAAGATATAGTTGAGAGAGATATCAACATAAGATATAGTTAGTTTGAAAGAGAGATCAACATAAGATCATAAGATTTAGTAAAGAGAGATTATCAACATAAATGTATTTAGGATCAACATACGATTATAAGTTCATAAATATTATATAAAGAGAATCCCGACCCTCCTTTTTCTTGGAGAGTCGGGATATCTTTTTATGATTGTTCTTTCCTGAGGTTTTCCGAATTGTTTCGACCGTACAGATAGAATTGTTTCCGAAAAAAACTAGAAGTAATAGGTGAAACCCATGGTGGCTGCACGGTTGCCGAAATGCTGACCGGCAATATCGTGGAACCTGCCTTCCAGGGTAAGATGCTTGCCAATGTTCTTATACACGCCCACCTCGGCATAGAAATTGGCTGGCGTATAGGCTGGCGTAAGCGTGTGGCGGCGGGTGCACCAGATTATGTTGGATGTCAGGCGCCAGCCAGCAGGCAATGACAACTGCGGAGCCAGCTTGAATATCGCAAAATTACTGTATTTGCTGGTTTTAGAGTTCATACCTTCTTCTCCTCCGAAAATCTCAGCCTTTTCCCAGAAGTAATTCACTCCGGCGGTAATCCTCAGCATTCCCTTATGCCAGAAGGCTGTAGTTCCGATGCCCAGTGTATTGTCGCGATCTATACCCGGAAGATCCTGGTGGATATTCTTGATAGAACTGCTTACCACGAGATTCGGCTTGCTGTAGGTATGCTTCAGCTCTGCCACGTAAGCAAGGCGCTCGCTGATGTCCTTGGTGTAGTATGGACGCCAAGCCCCCTCCATATCGCCTGCAGTAACGAAATCGCCAAAATCGGCATTGAAGATTCGGCGGCAGAATGTGCCCTGCAGGGTATGGCCCGGTGCAAAGTTGTGATATACGCTCACCGTGTAGCTATGGTTGTGGGTACTATGCTTCCAGTTCTTTTCTGTGGCAATCTGCTTCGGACGGAAATTGATGGTGCGGAATCGGTCGCCCACCATGAAGCCCCATTTGCCGATGGTATAATCCAGCTGCGCATACAGATCCTGATAGTTGGAGTGGTTGGTGTAATCAGCCACACAGTTCTTCTCGATAGACAGTCCGCCCTCGAAACCGGCTGTAAGCCAGAGATTCTCTGAAATCACCGGAGTAGCATATTCCACCACCATAAACGGATAGGTGGCATGGTTGCGATAAGGTGCCGCACTGGCATCTGCCGCATTTCCGCCGTTGTCGCTGATGTTCTCGGCACCCAGGGTAAAGAGGATGCTCGCTCCCTTTTCGCCCAGCAGGCGGGTATAGTCTGCCTGGAGATGGTAGGCGCGTACATAGTCGGCTGGCGTACCGGTAAAATGGTTTCGGGTGTAGGTCTGCATCGCATCCACTTCCAGCATGTCCTTTTCGGTAGGAGTCCAGAGGATGTTCATCTTGGCTCCCTCGTGCGAATAGTGATTGATGAGGCTTGGGCCATCACCGGCATAGGAACCCAGGTCGTTGTTGGATGTGCGCTGCATGTTGCCCTCTACGTGGGTCAGGATGCGCAGCTTGTCCTGCTGGCTCAATACGCTCACGATGCCCTTTCCTCCGCCATAGGTGTCGCCGAAGAGACCTACTCTTCCGCTCACTCCGTTTTCCCCCTTGCGCAGGGTGATGTCAATCACCTTTTTCAGACTGCTGCATCCCTTCATCACCTCAGAGTTCTGGCAAACCTTGATGCTCTCTATCTCCCTCGCCTTGAAATGATGGAGCAGGGTAGCGTAGTCGAGACCATATTCCTGGTTGTCGATGCGGATGACGAACTTGCCGTAGAGATTGGCGAAAGGATCACCGCCGATGATGTTGTTGCCGTCCATCGTAAGGACTTCTGGGCACATCATCAGCACATCGAGGAGCGATTCCTCGCCCGTGAGATCCATCTCAGATACGTGCATGATGTAGCGGTCGCCGATGTGTTCTATCGGTGCCGCCATTGTAGGATTAGTAAAGCCTCCGAGCGCCATAGCGAGCAGCAGGAGGCGGCTGTTTTTTATCATTTTATTTTTTCTCATACTTTCTTTTAATGTTAAGTTGTAGCATTTAGGTTTTGTCCCATCGCCTGTCCCTACCCGAAAAGCAGGGTGATAAGCGGGATGGTGATGATGCTGCCCAGCGTAGTGATGAATGTCATCTCTGTGATGAGCGCCGGGTTTCTGCCGTATTTCAGGCAGAACATGGTGCCGAAGCTGGCTACAGGCATCGCAATCACCACGGTGTTGATATTGTTCACCACATCGCTCACGCCGCATACCTTGAAGCAGAAGTAGAGGCTCAGCGGAACCACTACCAGGCGGAGCAGCGAGGCTACGTAAACCTTCGGGCTGCCGATAATCTCCTTGAGGGGCAGCTTGGCCATGCTGCTTCCGATAATCATCAGGGCGGCAGGAACCGTTACGTTGCCCACCATCGTTACCGGACGGGCGATGACATCAGGCGTATGTACCCCCAGCGCCACCAGCAGGGCTGCCACGGCAGCCGCAATCAGGGCCGGACTCAGCAATACCTTCGGGTTAAACTGCTTCACGCTGTATTCGCCCTTGATGAGCATCACGCCAGCCGTGAAGATGAAAAACGTGTTCGGCATGTTGAGCAGGGCTGCGTAGAAGATAGCCTTGGGGCCGAAGATGCTCGAAACGATAGGATATCCGATGAATCCCACGTTGGCAAACATCAGGGCGAAGCCGATCATTCCCTGGTCGTCATGGTTCTTGCTGATGAGCCGAGGCACCCCGAATCCGAACACCAGCAGCAGGATGTACGTGAGGAAGCCTACACCCAGAAGCGGGAGAATGAGCGTGCGGTCGGGCAGTTCATCTCCCATCACAGACGAGAGTACCAGCAGCGGGCAGGTGATATCTACCACGATGCTGGACAGCTTCTTGTCAAACTTGTCGCCCATATAGCCTAGCTTGCAGGCGACGTAACCTAAAATCACGATGATGAACAGAACCACCATCACTTCCAAATTCTCCATTATCCCGAAAATCTAATCTCTTTTACCTTTACCTTAATCTATGAATCTTCTGGTGATGTCGCCGTAGTTCTCGATGCGGCGGTCGCGCAGGAATGGCCACCAGCGGCGTACATCCTCGCTGTGCTTCAGGTCGATATCCACCACCAGGCTCTCTTCCGCATCATCGCTCGCGCGATAGTGAAGCTCGCCCTGAGGACCTGCCACGAAACTGCTGCCCCAGAACTGGATTCCGTCGGTCTGACCGCTTGGGTCAGCTTCGAATCCCACTCGGTTTACAGCCACTACCGGCAAACCGTTTGCCACGGCATGACCTCTCATCACGGTGGTCCACGCCTCACGCTGGCGCTGCTGCTCCTCCTCTGTATCGTAGGTGGCATAGCCGATGGCAGTAGGGTAGATCAGGATGTCTGCGCCCTGCAGTGCCATCAGGCGGGCTGCTTCCGGATACCACTGGTCCCAGCACACCAATACGCCGAGCTTGCCCACGGAAGTTTGTATCGGCTTGAATCCGAGGTCGCCAGGGGTGAAGTAGAACTTCTCGTAGTAGGCAGGGTCATCCGGAATGTGCATCTTGCGGTACTTTCCGGCTATGCTTCCGTCCTTCTCTATCACCACTGCCGTATTGTGGTACAGCCCCGGAGCACGGCGCTCGAAGAGCGATGTAACGATCACCACGCCCAGATCCTTCGCCAGCTTGCCGTAGAATTCGGTAGATGGACCAGGAATCGGTTCGGCAAGGTCGAAATTCTCTACATCTTCTACCTGGCAGAAGTAGAGCGTGTTGTGAAGTTCCTGCAATACAATGAGTTCTGCGCCACGCTTCGCCAGGTCGATGACGCCCTCAGCGAGTCGGGTCTTGTTATCGGCGATGTCCGCCGTAATGTGAAGTTGTAATAATCCGAGTTTCATTTATGTCTGTGTTTTTTTCTAATGCTTTATTTGATAGCCCCCTCCGGCAGCTGCATGGTGAGGCAGTGGATGCTTCCGTGCTGGCGGATGATGGTGAGCGAATCTACTCCTATCACGTCTCTGTCTGGGAAGGCAAGCTGAATCTGTCGCTTCGCCTCCTCGTCCTTCTCAGGCTGGTTGTAAGTAGGATAAATCACGGCACCGTTCAGAATCAGGAAGTTGGCATAGGTGGCAGGCAGTCTGTCGCCCTTGCTGTTCCTGTCTGTAGTCAGTCTGTCGCCCTCGTCATAGATGGCATCCGGCATCGGGAGCTTCAGCAGTCGGTAAGGGTATCCCTCGTAGGTGAAGAGCTTCTGCAGCTGCTTCTCCAGCGCCTGGAAATCCTCATACTGATCATCTTCCGCATCATCACACCCTACATATAATAAGGTGTCGTGCGGAGCCACTCTCACGATGGTGTCGATATGTCCGTCGGTATCATCACCCACCAGATTACCATGGTCGAGCCATACCACATTCCTTACATGGAAGAAATTCCTGAGCAGGCTGTCGATGTTCTCGCGTGTTAAAGGCTGGTTGCGGTGAGGCGCCAGCAGGCACTGCGATGTGGTGAAGAGCGTACCCCTGCCGTCGCTCTCTATGCTTCCGCCTTCGAGCACGAAGCCCTGGTGGTTCTCCAGCGCCGCATTGAAGGCTCCCTGATAGTAGAGCTGCAGATTGATGGCATTGTCCTTCTTCCATGCGAATTTCTCGCCCCATCCGTTGAACTTGAAGTCGAGCAGATGGATAGGGATGATGTGCGAATTGTGTCTGCCGCGTGAAACCATGCTGATAGGTCCGTGGTCGCGCGCCCAGGTATCGTTGGTATCCATCTCGTAGAGGTGAACGCGGCTCATCTGTCCCTCCGACAGCTTTTCGGCGAGCATTCTCTGGGTGCTTTCCAGGATAGGTGTCACCACCAGCAGGTCTTCGTAGCGGGTGATGATGTCTGCGAGCTGCAGATACGTGTTGGTTATCTGTCTCAGATACGGCTTCCAGTCCGTTCCGCCGTGAGGCCACGTGAGCATGATGGCACTCTGTGGTTCCCATTCTGCGGGAAGTGCGAAATCGCAAGGTAATATTGAGTGATGCATAAGCTTTTGTATTTTTAATGTTTTATGCGTGCAAATATACTAAAAAAATCGGCAACTTACATAATTTTTTGAAAATTTTTAGTGAAACGCTTGCTAATTTCGTGAGAAATGCGTAACTTTGCAGCCTAAATTATAAAATAAGACATATTAGGAGCGTGAAAATAAGAGAAGTAGTTGATGCCCTTGAACATTACGCGCCTCTGCCCTTGCAGGAAGGATATGATAATGCCGGCCTGCAAGTTGGATTGACAGAGGCGGTAGAAATGTCAGGGGCATTGTTGTGTCTTGACGTCACTGAGGCGGTGGTGGATGAGGCGGTCCAGAAGGGCTGCAATCTCATCGTAAGCCATCATCCGCTCATCTTCAGAAAGCTTTCCAGGATATCGGATGAGAACTATGTGCAGCGCACCGTTCGCAAGGCGATCAAGAATGATGTTACCATCGTCTCCATGCATACCAACATGGATGCAGCGGCAGGCGGAGTGAACTTCAAGATTGCCGAGAAGCTGGGCCTGAAGAACGTGCAGTTTTTCGGTGGCGAGAAGGAAGTGGATGGCGTGAAAGGCGGCAGCGGCGTGATAGGAGAGATCTCTGACGAGGATATCCTGAAGGCTGCCCAGGCTGGCAAGCTTTCGGATGAGGTGAAGGAGCATTTCGCCGAGGGTATCGCTGCCGATGACCTGGTATTGCTGCTCAGGGAGCGTTTTGGTGTGGAGTGCGTGCAGTGCAACCAGCTCTTGCGTCGCCCAATCCGCAAGGTGGCGCTCTGCGGCGGTTCGGGTTCGTTCCTGCTGGGCGATGCCATTGCGGCAGGAGCCGATGCCTTCATCACGGGCGAGATGAGCTATCACGAGTATTTCGGTCATGAGCAGGAGATTCAGATCTGCGTCATCGGCCACTATCAGAGTGAGCAGTTTACCAGCGAAATCTTCCGCAGCATCATCCTCTCTCATTTCCCAGATGCCAAATGCTGCATCTCGGAGATCAACACCAATCCCATCATTTATCTATAAGATGGTTTGGATGTCCCCCATACGCCCTGAAAGGGCAGAAGCTCCTAGCCCAGGGCATCGCCCTGGGTAACAGAGATATAAGCAATGCGCCCTGTAAGGGCAAAAGCTTTAAAAAGAACAATAAAGGTTTAAAGATAAAATAAAGAAATTATGGCAAAGAAAGATCCTACAGATTTGACAGTTGAAGAGAAGTTGAAGGCTCTTTACCAGCTTCAGGTAACCTTGTCGGGCATCGACGAGAACCGTGAGTTGCGTGGTGAGCTTCCTCTCGAAGTTCAGGACTTGGAAGATGATATCGCCGGTCTCACCACTCGTATCGAGAACATCCAGCGCGAAATCGAGCAGTTCGACCATGCTGTTTATCAGAAGCAGAACGAGATTGCTGATGCACAGGCTAGCCTGGAGCGCTATCATGCGCAGCTCGATACCGTGAGCAACAACCGCGAGTATGATACCTTGAGCAAGGAGATCGAGTTCCAGGAGTTGGAAATCGAGCTTTGCAACAAGAAGATCCGCGAGGGCATGGCTAAGATGCGCGAGCGCGAGTTCGACCTCCACAAGGCTGAGGAGAAGAAGGCTGACCTGGAGCACGGACTGGTAGAGAAGCGTGCTGAGCTGGAAGACATCCTGGAGGAGACTCACGA
This sequence comes from Prevotella sp., assembly GCA_021636625.1. Taxonomy (GTDB): domain Bacteria; phylum Bacteroidota; class Bacteroidia; order Bacteroidales; family Bacteroidaceae; genus Prevotella. The sequence continues at coordinate 25,550 of JAJWLX010000035.1, forward strand.
GGAGGAGGAGCGCCTGAAGGAGAAGGCTCTCGAGCTTGAGAAGAAGATTGAGCCACGTCTGCTCGCCAGCTTCAAGCGTATCCGCAAAGGTGCCCGCAATGGTCTGGGTATCGTTTACGTGCAGCGTGATGCATGTGGTGGTTGCTTCAACAAGATTCCACCTCAGCGCCAGTTGGATATCAAGATGCACAAGAAGATCATCCCTTGTGAGTACTGCGGTCGTATCCTCATCGACCCAGAGTTGGCAGGTGTGAAGATCGAGACTCCGAATACAGAGGAGAAACCAAAGCGCAAGCGCGTTTCCCGCCGCAAGAAGGCTGAGGAGGCTGAATAAGGTTTGGAAAAGAGGTTGAATTAGTGGGTGTACTAAGAGCTGTCGCAGCTTTTGGTATGCCCATTTTTATTTGATGCATCATTGTTTTTCTCTTTCTCCTTCACTGTTGCCTCTCTTTCTCTATGTTCTCTAGTTTCCTTGTTTTTTGCTGTTTGCTTTTTGGGTTTTCTGAATGGGTGAGTGCCTTGTTTGTCTGAGTGCTGCCTGGTGCTGTCTTTTTTTTCTAACGACGGTGCAAAGATACGGCTTTTTTATGGTTCCGCCAAATTTCGGGTGGCGATAAGGGCCGATTTTCAGTAAAGTTCTCGCTTTTTTTAGTTAATAAAGCTAACTCGTAGTTTAGCGGGTGATGAAACGTAGTTTTGCTTGGGAAGAAACTGTGTCTTGAAGATGATACAACATCAAGTAGGAGGATGAAGAACAGGGCTAGTCTTCCCGCCTGAAGATATGTAAAAAGCGTGACAGTGACAGTTACAGTTTTATTTTCCGCTTGTTACCTATGGCGTAAAAAGAGGTAAAGAAGAATTTTTTATATATATAACTCTATCTATTAGTCTTTTTTCACATTCGGGGCTTTCTAAGGGAAAGTTGCGGAAAATGAAACTGTAACTGTCACGCTTTATGGTCTAAATGTCCTTGTTGAAATCCTTTTCCTAGATGCCTCTAGCCTTGTAGATTTTATCCTTGGCATCATTGATTTCCTGGAACTTCTTCTCGGCGGCACGGCGAACATCCTCGCCCAGAGCTGCTACCTTGTCGGGGTGATGCTTGAGCGCCATCTTGCGATAGGCTGCCTTCACCTCATCGTTGGAAGCGTCAGGGGAGACGCCGAGGATGCGGTAGGCATCTTCCAGCGAAGTGGCTGATGTGGCTGATGAACCGCCGCCATGCATGCCCAGCATCTGATCTACATCCGATGCTTCCAGCCCCATGTGGAGGGCTACTTCCTTCAGCGCCTGAACCTCCTCAGGAGAGACCACATTGTCTGCCTGGGCTATCATCACGAGGAAGTTGAGCAACTGCAGGCGCTGCTCGTACATCATGTTGGCACGTATCTGATGACAGCTGTCCTGTATCACCGTGCGATACTGCTGCATGCCCATGCGCTTCTGCTGCTCGAAGAGCTTGAGGAGGATTTCCTCGCCCTGCTGCTTCGCCGCCATACCGAAGTTCTGGAGTAGGAACCGGCGCACCAGCTCCATCTCTGAATGCATGATCCTGCCATCTGCATTGATGATGTAAGAGGCGAGAACCAGGAGCGAGAACATAAAACTATTTCGCTCTCCCTCGTAGGCGTGCTGCTGACCGTAGCCGCCGTAGCTTCCGTTTCCATATCCTCCGCTGCCATATCCGCTGTAAGCTTCGTAGGCGTTGGAGTATTCTCTGTTGTTATATCCCTCACTGCCAGGCTTGTTGACCTCGTCTAGCCCATGGTCGAAGAGCGAGCCGAGGGCGAATCCTGCAAGGGCGCCAAGAGGTCCTGCGGTGATGAATCCCAGAAAACCTCCTATCCATTTTCCTGCTGCCATATATACTGATTTTTCTGAATGATAATCAAGTTAAAAAAAAGCCCCCAACTTCTGCTGCTGGGAAAGAGGGTTTGGACCCTTGCAGCTTCGGAAGGGGGACTGAATGAAAAAAAAGAACTTTTTATTTCTCGAAATAGTAGAGGAACTGGGCAATACCAGAAAGTGCTGGCTTGCGCTGACCTTCTATCTCGATGGTAAACTTGATGCTGGTCTTGCAGATACCACGGAGATTCTGAATATCATGGAGTGTTGCCACGAGGCGAACACGTGAACCGGTGATGACCGGCTGACCGAAACGCATCTCATCCATACCATAGTTTACGAGCATCTTGATGTTGTTTACCTCGATGATCTGCTGCCAGAGATATGGCAGTACAGAGAGGGTGAGGTAGCCGTGAGCGATGGTGCTGTGGTAAGGGCTTTCTACCTTGGCGCGCTCTACATCTACGTGAATCCACTGTGGATCGAGGGTTGCGTCTGCAAACTTGTTGATACGGTCCTGGTCGATCTGCAACCAGTCTGATTCACCTAACTTCTCACCGAGGTGAGATGCAAAATCCTCATAGGAATTGATTACTAACTTTGCCATTATTATCTTTTTTTTTAATTGTTATTTGCGATTTTCTTAAAGCTTTTGCCCTTTTTAGGGCGTTAGTCTCTTCGGAAGATATCCCGGGTATAGACTTTTTCCTTCACATCATCGAGGCATTTATCGTATCTGTTGGCGATAATCGCCTGACTCTGCTTTTTGAAATCCTCCAGGTCGTTTACCACGCGGCTGCCGAAGAAGGTGGTTCCGCTCTTCAGCGTTGGCTCGTAGATGATAACCTGGGCGCCCTTTGCCTTGATGCGCTTCATCACGCCCTGGATGCTGCTCTGGCGGAAATTGTCGCTGTTGCTCTTCATCGTGAGGCGATACACTCCGATGGTGCAAGGCTTCTCTTCCTCCTCGCGGTAGTTGTTCTGGTTGGCATAATCGTAGTAGCCTGCCATGTGGAGCACTCGGTCGGCGATGAAATCCTTGCGGGTGCGGTTGCTCTCTACGATGGCCTGGATCAGATTCTCGGGCACGTCGGCATAGTTTGCCAGCAGCTGCTTGGTATCCTTCGGCAGACAGTAGCCGCCATATCCGAACGATGGATTATTGTAGAAGGTGCCGATGCGAGGGTCCAGTCCCACACCCGATATGATGGCCTGGGTGTCGAGTCCCTTCATTTCGGCATAGGTGTCCAGCTCGTTGAAGTAGCTTACCCGGAGCGCCAGGTAGGTGTTGGCGAAGAGTTTCACCGCCTCAGCCTCTGTGAGTCCCATGAAGAGGGTGTCGATGTTCTCCTTGATGGCTCCCTCCTGCAGGAGTTCTGCGAAGAGATGCGCCGCCTGGTCGAGCCGCTCATCTCCTGCCGGTCTGCCCACGATGATGCGGCTAGGGTAGAGATTGTCGTAGAGCGCCTTGCTCTCGCGCAGGAATTCCGGGGCGAAGATGATGTTCTCGCTGCCCATCTTCTTGCGTATGTTCTCGGTGTAGCCTACTGGGATGGTGCTCTTGATGACCATGATGGCATCTGGGTTCACCTCCTTGACCAGCTGGATGACCTCTTCTACATGCGATGTATCGAAGTAGTTCTTCACGGGGTCGTAGTTGGTTGGCGTGGCGATTACCACGAAGTCAGCGTCCCTGTAGGCTGCGGCTGCATCGGTGGTAGCCTTGAGGTTGAGCTCTTTCTCTGCCAGGTATTTCTCGATGTATTCGTCCTGGATAGGCGAGCGGCGGTGGTTGATGAGTTCCACCTTTTCGGGAACCACATCTACTGCCACCACCTCGTGATGCTGGCTCAGCAGCGTGGCGATGCTCAATCCTACATAGCCTGTTCCGGCTACGGCTATCTTTATGTTTTCTTTTGCCATTACCTTTTTAATATTTAAATTGCTGCAAAGGTAATAATAAATAGGTAGAATGCAAAATGTTGCGCCGATTTTTATTAAAAAATAACGGAATTAGCGGCTGAAAAAGCCCTTCAAAATTTGCGTATTTCTGAGCATCTGTACGATTGGCCGGAAATACGCAAATTTTGGAGGGGGATAAATGGGGTGTTTTTGGGGTGATGATGGAGAAATGGGAGAGGAGCCGACTGCCTGCCTTTCTGCCTGATTCTTCTATATTGTCAACAAATCAGAATAGTCGGGAATCTCTTCGAGGAATAAATATTTTTTATCGTCGTAATCCATCCGGCAGATATAGTGCTCCAGTCCGTTGCTCACCACCAGGTAATCTACGTGAAGCAGGAGATTATATACCGAAATCTGGTCGAACACCTTCTGCGTGATGGGGATATGCGGTGCCTTGTATTCGATAATCATCCTGGGGCGGAGTTCGCGGCTGTAGAGCACGCTGTCGGCACGCAGCACCTTGTCGCCGCATTTCAGCTGAATCTCGTTGGCGAGCAGTGAGGCAGGGTAGCCCTTGTGCTCGATGAGATAGTGTACGAAGTGCTGGCGTACCCATTCTTCGGGGGTGATGGCTACGTATTTCCTGCGCAGCACATCCAGTATCTTGGGCTGCTGTTTCGTGCCCGAAACCTTCATTTCGAAGGTTGGTAAGTTCAAGCGAATCATTTTTTATACCTTATTATATATATAGTTCGATTTATTTTTGTACCTTTGCAAATGGATTGCAGGCTGGATTCTCTGTGCAGACAGATGGATGGCAGACTGGAATCACAGTGCAAAGATACAAAAAATAAATCAATGGCAGAAAAGAAAAATGCAATAAGTTACGAGTCGATCATGAAAGATCTGAAGGCTCGGAAGTTTGCGCCCGTGTATGTTCTGATGGGCGACGAACCTTTCTATATAGACAAGATCTGCGATTATATCGCCGAAAACGTGCTCCAGCCGGAAGAGCGGGACTTCAACCAGACCGTGCTTTTCGGGGCGGATACCACGGCGGTGCAGGTAGTGGACCAGTGTAAGGGCTATCCGATGATGGCGGAATTCAGAGTGGTGATTGTAAAAGAAGCACAGAATCTGAAGAGCCTGGATGCCCTGGAAAAGTATCTCGAGAAACCGGTGAAATCCACCATCCTCGTCATCTGTAACAAAAACGGCAGTATCGACCGCAGAAAGAAGTTCATCCCGAGAGCCGAACAGGTGGGAGTGGTGTTCGAGAGCAAGAAGCTCTACGACCGTCAGCTTCCGGGTTTCATCGAAACCTATCTCAAGGCTCACAAGGCAACCATCGAACCGAAGGCGGTGCAGATGGTGGCAGATCATATCGGAGCCGATCTTCATCGCCTCACCTCCGAACTCGACAAGCTGCTCATCTCTCTTCCTGACTCCGACCGACGGGTGACTCCGGATGTGGTGGAACGTGAAATAGGAGTGAGCAAAGACTTCAATGCTTTCGAACTTCGCAGCGCCATCATCCAGCGTGATGTTTTCAAGGCAAATCAGATAATAAACTATTTTGACAGCAACCCTAAGTCGGGTTCGCTCTATGCGCTCCTCCCGTTGCTCTTCAGTTATTTCCAGAATCTGATGATAGCCTATTATGCTCCGAATAAGCAGAACGAAAATGAGCTTGCAAAATTCCTGGATTTGCGCGGAACCTGGGCGGTGCGCGATTATACGATGGGAATGAGAAACTATTCCGGAGTGAAAGTGATGCAGATAATCGAGAAGCTGAAAGAGGTGGATGCGAAGAGCAAGGGCATCGATAATCCGTTTACTTCGGCAGGTGAATTGATGAGAGAACTCATCTTTTTCATCCTCCATTAGGCTGCTTTCCGGCTCCAAAAATCCGTCGATGGGCGAGGGTGGGAGAGAGGCTGATTTTTACTCCTCCTTCGTCTTGTCGGAGAAATGAAATGATCTAGAATCGGGGAGGGCGTTTAGCTTCCTGAAAGTGGTGAAAATAGCGTTCGTTATCGAGAAAACGGGCGCTATTTTTTTTGTTTTTCTCGTGGGGAATCTCTCGTTTGGATGGATTTCTCGTCTAGATGGTCATTTTCCAGTTTTCGCTGAAATCGCAGTTAACTATAATGAATATCAGCTAGTTAACGAAAATAACCCCCTTCAATACTCGCATTTTTGAGCAAAACCCGACCAACGGGCTTGAAAACGCTCAAAATGGAAAAATTTGCCATTCTCAGACCCTCTTTTTTTAGTGTTTGCATTTATTAAGGTTTATGTTTCTGCAATTTAGTGATGTAAATGTGTATTTTGTAAATCGCTCTTTATATTTATGAATCTAAACTAAAGAAAACTAAATCGGAGAAAAAAGAAGGTGAATTTACAAACATAAATGTAAATCGGGTGGTTTTGGAATATGAATGTATAAATATACAAACGAGTTATCGAAGTTAAAACATATTGAAACCCAGTGTTTTATAGATTTCTGTTGTTTTGAGTAAGGTTGCGATTTTGCATTTGTCACAAGAAAGATGCATAAAAGTGGCTGAAATGCCTATTTATAGGGAATGAAGGCTTTGAAACTCAGTGAATTAAGAGTTTTAAGTAAAGAATATCATTGTAAAAGCATTAGATTACTAAAGTTAGATTTGTAAATCTAAACCATAAAACTAAGAAAGCGAAGATTGGAAGTTTAAATTTGTAAATACAAACCTAAAGTTTAAAAAACAAAATTTTTCCCGAAAAGTTTGGTAAAACCAAATTTTTGCTTTATCTTTGTAAAATCTAAGAAAAATGGGCCAAAAACGGCCCTGTTCGGAAATAAAACATCGTAAAAAATCAAATTCAAACATAGTGATGAAAGACAGAATCAGACAGATCATGGAGGACCAACACCTCAACCAACAGAACTTCGCGCAGCTCATCGGAAAGTCCACAGCGACCCTGAGCAGCATCTTCAATGATCGCACAAAACCATCGCTCGACATCGTGGATGCAATCAAGAAAAAGTTGCCTCAGGTGAACCTTGAGTGGTTGCTTTATGGTACTCCTCCTATGTATATTAATAAGGTGGAAGGTGCCCAGGCGGGTGCTTCAGCCAGAGGTGAAAACGGAGCGGACGATGATTCGCTCGATATGTATGGAGACGCTGTAGGTGTGGCTGGTACAGGCGCTTCGGCAGCAGGCATGAGCGGAAGCCATGGGGGCATAGGTGGCGCTGGCGGCGTGGTGGAGCCTACCCTGGATTTCGGGGGCAGCGAGGGATCCGACTCCCCTACTTCTCCATTGCTCTTTGACCAGCCTCAAACACACGGTGTAAAAAGGACACCTAAAAATATCGCCAATGCAGCGGTTAAATTTGTGGACAAACCGCAGCGAAAGATTACCGAGATCCGCATCTTCTACGATGACCAGACCTGGGAGACTTTCGTTCCGAAGAAATAGACCGCTGCTCTGCTGTCGGAAGTAAAGTAGGAATAAAGAAGGAGTAAAGTAAGAGGGGGAGCTGAAAAAACTAACTGTACGGTTGAAACGGGCTGAAAGCCCAAAAGCTCTTAGCCCAGGGCATCGCCCTGGGTATAATAGCAATCAATAAGACGCCCTGTAAGGGCAAAAGCTTTGTTTATTGCTTGGTTCTTTGAAAGCTTTTGCCCTTACTATTATATTTGCACTTGGAAAAATAAAGAGGTGAAA
>JAJWLX010000138.1 GCA_021636625.1 Prevotella sp.
CACTTACTCATCAAAATTATGATTTGGAAACAATTCAACCGATAGGTATTGTTGGTTATCTCGGCAATGATTATTGGACAGAGAAAGGGGTTGTAAGTAGTGAAAAACCGGTTGGTGGTCACGCCTTGGTGATGTGTTTGAAAACTATTGGTTCTACAGGCAAAAACAGTATCGGCACACAATATGCTTGGTATTCTTCGAATATTGATGCACACAGAACAAAGGTAAACAGTCAGCCTTTACTTGTAAATTCTTATAATCAGCCTTATGGTTCAGGCTATACAGAAACAGCTGCATTAATGGGGGGCTCAGCCGCAGCTTATCAGGCACAGAAATACAATACGCTTCCGGCTAACTCATCCAAGTGTACAGGTTGGTTTTTACCCACAGCAGGTCAGTATTATGCAGTAATGACAAACTTAGGTGCAACTTTTTCAAGCGATTGGACTGGAATCTGGGATGGTAATACAACTACTCATCCGAACCTAGGATTCTTTAGTAATATGACAACCGTTACTAAAAATATTAATGACAAGTTGAAGAAAGTGGGCGACTCTAATTATACCGAGTTTTTTGGATCGGTCAATACTTGGGCTTGGACCTCTTCGGAGTTCTCTTCCGCGTACGCCGTGAACATCGATTCGGGCGTCGACGACTCCAAGGGGTCAGGGTCTGTCCGTTTCAACTACTTCAGCAACACCAAGGCGAGCCAGGTCCCGGTCCGGCCGTTCCTCGCTTTTTAGCCATTCATCAATTTAGAAATTTATCAATTTAAAATATAATGAGTTATGAACATAATTATTGTCAATAGCAGTTAGCCAGAATGTCTGGAAACGCAGTTTCCAGGCGGTTTTCAATTTAGTGGGTGGCAGGCTTCAAAGCCGCCCCCAAGGCGGCACCAAAGCCTGCCACCCACTAAATTGAAAACCGAATATAGGGGCAAGGACAAATATCAAGATATTATGGCCAGAGTCGTGGCAGCCATGTTGCTGCCACGAGCGAGCAGTATGTAATCTTAAAAGGTCATTGACTGGCATAAGGCACTGTGGTTGCATCCAAACCGATCATCTCCGCCATAGGCGGCGCGGCGCAGCTGCCCTTCATCAAGGCATGCCTACAGCTAGTTATAGTGGAAAAACAATGATAGGATAGTCGAAAGGTTTTCTCCCTCTGGATTTAGGGGCTCTTCGGAGTTCTCTTCCACGAACGCCGTGAACATCGATTCGGGCGTCGACGACTCCAAGGGCTCAGGGTCTGTCCGTTTCAACAACAACAACAACAACAAGACGAACCAGAAACCGGTCCGGCCGTTCCTCGCTTCTGATTTTACAACTATTACATAATATAATTTTAATTCTAGCACCCTATGTCATTGAGTGAAGATACTTCAATTTATCGAACAGCCTACAGACTGCTGATTCTCTCGCAGCCTATAGTAAGCCAGATGCCTCGCACCTATCGCTTCGACCTGGGGCAGCGCATCACCAATACGCTTCTCGACGTGCTGACACTCATCATCGAGGCAAACCGTGCCCAGGATAAGCAGCAGCCCTTATACCAGCTGAAAGTAAAGCACGAGGTGCTGCAAATGCTTTATAATGTGGGAGTGGATGTGCAAGCCATCTCACGCAAGCATTTTGCCACCCTGCTGCCTCTCATCGACAGCCTGGGTAAGCAGGCTACGGGATGGAGCAAGTCTGTAGAAAAAATCAAGTAATATCGAACATAGATTTCAAATGGATCAATCATGTGACTTATCTAACCAGATTTCTCTGGAAGAGGTGGTAGAGGCATATTATACCTGCAGGAAAAACAAGAGAAATACCGCCAGTGCCATCAGGTTTGAAATGAACCTGGCTGCCAATCTGACGGAACTCTGGCAAGACATCAACCGGGGTACCTATCAGCCGGGAAGGAGCATCGCCTTCGTGGTGACAAGCCCCGTATGCCGGGAGGTGTTTGCCGCACAGTTCAGAGACCGCATCGTGCACCACCTGATCATCAATAAGCTGGAGGAGCAGATGGAAAGCTATTTCATAGACGACAGCTACAGCTGCCGCCCCGGCAAGGGAACTTTCTACGGACAGAAGAGAGTGCAGGAGATGATAAGGGAGTGCAGCAACAACTATACCTGTGACTGCTGGGTGATGAAGATAGATATCCAGTCGTTTTTCATGAGCATCAACAAGCAGTTGCTCTTTGAATGCCTGGAGCGTTTTGTGAAAAGCCATTATCACGGCAAGGACATCCAGATGCTGCTCCGGCTCATCAGGGTGACCGTCTTCCACCGTCCGGAACTGGATTGCGAACGCCATTCTCCAGATTCTTTCTGGGACAGGTTGCCAAAGGCGAAAAGTCTCTTTGGAACCGACGGCAGTCACGGTTTGCCCATAGGCAATCATACCAGCCAGATGTTTGCCATGCTGTTTCTTACCGAGCTTGACCGCCGTGTGAAGGAAGAGTGGAAGGGTGTGTATTATGGAAGATATGTAGATGACATGGTACTTGTGGCCCGCTCGGTGACGGCGCTGAAGCATCTCCGCCGTAAGATAGCCCGCTGGCTTGAGTCGAAGAAGATGCGGTTATCGCCCAAGAAGGTGTATATCCAGTATTATGACAAGGGTGTTACTTTTGTTGGAGCCTGCATCAAGCCTGGCAGGATGTATGTGCAGAACCGTGTGATCTGCCATTTCTTCAATCGCCTGAGCTACTTCAATGAGAAGGCAAGATGCCTCTTTGTGTTTCCGATGCTTCATAGGGAGGAGTTTCAGATGTCAATGAATTCCTATTTCGGATTGCTGGCAAGCTTCGATGAATATCGCTATGCCCATCGGCTGGCAAGGCTGATGAGGGGTGAATGGTACCGGCTCTTTGAACAGGTGTATGGCGGAGGCAAGATCAAATGCAAGCTCCGCTATCGTTATCAAGAACGTGAAATACAATATCAGCATATCAAGAATGGAATCAGATATAGAAAATCCTTCGCTCTCGCAGCGTGAGGTGCTGCTGGCCCGCCAGCAGAAGTCGGGCAAGATGTTTCTTGTTCTGCAAGGCAACTTTTACAGGGCGTATAACGAGGCTGCCTTTGCCGTGCACCGGGTTACGGGCTATCGGGTGTTCAAGAAGGTGACGGCATCCGGCGAGGTATATTATCAGTTGGGGTTCAACCTGAAGCAGATAGATGATGTGCTGGCAAAGATTGAGCAGAAGGGAGGTCAGGTGATGAGGTTTGACCAGGCGGGAACACAGTTTGCCTTTACCGGTCTGGATGGAAGCGTAGATGAGCAGCTTCTCTCTGAATCGAGGATGAAACCGAAGCTGCAGCAGAAGAAGTCGCCAGCCCTCACCATGTCGGAGACGGATTTTCATGCTCCCTCCCTGCTCCAGGCGCTGGCTGCAGAGATTGTGGCTAAGATGGAGGATGGATACAAGTTGCAGATTGGCCTGGTGAGATAGATATGATGATTCGTAATGCACAGCGTTGTGCACTCAATATATGTAAATTTATTCTATTAATAGAGAATGGCAGATATGCACCAAATATTCGGCAGGAAAGGCCGGGAGGTTAAGTATCGCCAGAATAGCATGGATGCCAAGTCTCATATATCATTACCCCAAAGACCGGGAGGCTGAGTAAGGTAATAACTTTCAAAACAAAAAAACTCCCTATAAGTTCAGGCGATTTATCGCCTGGCTTATAGGGAGAACTTGTATATCGCTCCTTCAACCTTTACTTGTCATCCAATGAGCTTTTCAATTTCTCAATATGCTCTAATGGCAACTGGGTGGCGGCTGATACCTGATCTGCAGATAAGCCCATAGCAAGAAGGCGTTGGGCTGTGGCAATATTAGCCTTGTTCTCACCCTCAG
>JAJWLX010000036.1 GCA_021636625.1 Prevotella sp.
CTTCTCCGAACTTCTGAAGTACAGAAGTCTTTCCTACTTGTCGAGCGCCCAGCATTATCAATGGTTTACGGTCTTTTTTAGCTCTCCATTGTTTTAATTCTTGAATAATAGTTCTATTAAACATTTTTTTGCACCTCCATCGTTAAAGTGCAGAAAATGTGTAAGTTTACACATTTTTGATACTTCTTTTGTGAAATTCTCCACATTTTCCGTACTTGAGTTTTATTTTTCATCGCAAAGATACTAAAAAAAAGACAAGCGAACAAGCTATTACTGCATTTTTAACCAACTTTATTACATCATTTATTTCAAGAAGAGCATAAGACCATACGTAAGATTCTTTCTAGCTCATTAAAAAAAAGAAAAAACAAGGGAAAACAGGTGATTAAATGAAAAATTTGCATTATCTTTGCAAAGGCAATTGAAATTGAAGAAAACAAATGAAATTGAAGAAAACAATAGAAACAAAATAAAGATATAGACTATGATCAAAAGATTATTATCCTTTTTAGACGCTTCGCCAGTGAACTTCCTGGCAGTGAAGAATATCTCTAAGGAATTGGAGAAAAATGGGTTCAGACGATTGAACCCTCAGGAGCCGCTGGGCAAGGTTGTGGCTGGTGACAAGTTCTTTGTTACCAAGAACGACTCTTCTATCTATGCTTTCCAAATCGGAAAGAAGGCGCTGGCGGATGCAGGCTTCCATATGATCTGCGCTCACTGCGACTCTCCTACCTTCCGCATCAAGCCTAACGCTGAGATGACTTGCGAGGGCGGTATCGTGAAACTGAATACCGAGGTTTATGGCGGTCCGATTATGTCAACCTGGTTCGACCGTCCACTCACTCTGGCGGGTAGAGTGATCGTAAAGGGTGAGGATGCGATGCATCCGAAGACTCTCCTACTCCATATCCAGCGACCTCTGCTGCAGATCAGCAATCTCGCTATCCACTTCAACCGTCAGGTGAACGATGGCGTGAAGCTGAGCAAGCAGAAGGATGTGCTCCCTATTCTCGGCATCATCAATGATGAACTGGAGAAGGGTAATCTGCTGATGAACGTGATTACCGGTGAACTGAATATCCAGAAGGAGGATATCCTCGACTTCGATCTCTATCTGGCTGATGCCACTCCTGCCTGCACCTTCGGTGTACACGATGAGTTTATCTCTTCGGGAAGACTCGATGACCTGTCGATGTGCTGGGCGGGCGTAGAGGCTCTGACGGCGGCTGATGCCCAGGATACGACCCAGGTGCTGGCGATTTTCGACAATGAGGAGACTGGTTCGCAGACCAAGCAGGGTGCGGGAAGTCCTTTCCTCTCTTATATGCTGCAGCGCATCGCTCTTGCACAGAGCGGAACAGAGGAGGCGTATTATCAGGCTGTGGAACGCGCCTTCATGATTTCTGCGGACAATGCGCATGCATGGCATCCAAACTACAGCGAGAAGTTTGACCCAACGAATCATCCGATGCTGGGTGGTGGTCCGGTTATCAAGTTTAATGCGGCACAGAAGTATGCGAGTGATGCGGTATCTGCAGCCATCTTCGCGAATATCTGTGAGGCAGCCGGTGTGCCTTGTCAGCGTTTCGTAAACCATAGTGATGTGGCTGGCGGAAGCACTTTGGGCAATATCCTCGCCTCTTCCATTCCATTGAAGGGCGTAGATATGGGTAATGCCATCCTCGCCATGCACAGTTGCCGCGAAACCGGCAGCGTGATGGATCACGAATATTGCGTGAAGGCTTTCACGAAGTTCTATCAGTTATAATTTAAAAGCTTTTGCCCTTACAGGGCGACAGGCTTGCATCCATAAATACCCAGGGCGATTGCCCTGGGCTAGGAGCTTCTGCCCTTTACCTTTCCCTTCGGCCGGTGACCGTTGGTTCAGGGCGTATGGGATGTGGCTTATGACACACCCTCTTAACTTTCATTTCTTTTCATACCCCTTATTCTGCACGAGCTTGGGATTCAGGTCGAGGCATTTCTGAGGAATCGGGAAAAGAATACTGGCTTTATCACCCTTGCAGACCTTTGCCTTCTCCTTCATCAACAATACATCGGGATAACAGAAACGGAAGAGCGGCTTGAGATGCTCCGTTTCTACCAGATGGGAACCGCCATTCTCACGAAGCAACCTTGCATAAGTGGAACTATTGAATATCTCATTCTCCTCCAAGCCATATCCTTCTGCGGCCAATTTATCACAATAGAAAATACAGGTTTCCCAGGCATTCAATTCCTTGCTGCGATTCTCACCAGCCGTTCCACCATTGAGCAGAGAAGCACCATCGGCCGTCTGAACCACAAAGTGGATTTTCTTACCCTTAGGACGTTTCTTATATCCTCTGGTCCAATCATCAAACGTATAGATTTCAGCATTGAAAGCCAACTTTGCCAACAGGAAGTTGATTACCGGTTGCGTGATTCTTCCCTCATACACTCCACCATTGGCGCTATGCTCATTCGGAAGGTAAGGTAGCGCCTGCTGCAACTCACTGAAGATAAAGCGGAACACCTCGCTTCTTTCGCTTTGCGCACAGAGGTTGACGTCGGTAAGCGAAGCCACAGCAATGCCCGAAGCCGCCTCATAGATGGCCGCCTCGCCAGAAGACAGAATCACGGGAATCCTGCCAAAAAGCTCCATCGCCTCGTAATACATCATAGCTCTGATGGCACGCACCTCAGCCTTAAACTGGTCTTTTTGATTCACAGAGAGCAAATCAGACTTGTAATCGATGATATCAAGCGACTGATTCGCCTTTCCTATCACCTGATAGAGATGACTCCACACTGCATAGAGCGAGTCTTCTTCCTCGCTATGCTCTACAAAGTCTATGTCCTGATAGAGAGAAGATACGGTATGGTTATAGATTTCAGACGCAGAACCATACATGGCATTCCCGTCGAGCTGCTCCTTAGGATGCTCATTCGCACAAGAAGAGAATACCATGACAGTCCCCAGCATGAGGACCCAAATGCAAATACGTGAAATCTTCATAACCATATCTACAGTAATTTGGGTAAAACATAATCCAACTGCAAATATACAAAAAAGAAAGATAGAAGATGTAAAAAAGGCAGAAAACTTACACAAAATTTGCGTATAGGCTGAAAGAAACGGAAAAAGGAAGCCAAGACAAATACAAACTTGCCCGACTTCCTTTTGTTTCATTTATATAAACGAGAACCACTATACCAAGGTTCCGTGCTTATCTGATTCAAATTAGGCTCTTCCTAAAGGAAAGCCCTTTTATGATGTGCTTATCTCTTCACTCTCAATCCATTCTCGATGCTAGAGAGTTCATCGAAGAACTCGGCATCGATCTTCAGTCGCTCCTCTACCTTGGCACAACTGTGGATAACCGTGCTATGATCGCGATTACCAATGAGTTTGCCCACTCTGGAAGCAGGCATCTTGATGAGTTTCTGAGCCATGAACATCGCCACCTGACGCGCCTCCACGTACTCACGCTTGCGGCTCTTGCTGTTGACAGCAGCCACCGTTACCTTATAATGATTGCAGACCGCCTCCACGATTTCATCGAGGGTGAGCACCTTGTTGCTCTCCTCAACCTTGACGGCACGCTTGATGACACGCTCCGCCAGGCGGATATCAATATTGCTGTTATATACGATACTGTAAGCCAGCAAGCCATTGATGGCACCCTGGAGATCACGCACACTGCCGTTGCAGGTCTGTGCGATAAAGGAAACCACATCCTTCGGAATCTTCAGTCCATCCTTGCGTACCTTGTTGCTCACGATATCCACGCAGAGTTCCACATTCGGCTTCTCCAACTCCGCCACCAGTCCACAAGAGAAACGGGTGATGAGTCGGTCTGGCATATCCTTGAGTTCAACCGGAGGTCTATCGCTTGCCAGAATGATACGCTTTCCATTTCGGAAGAGGTGATTGAAGATGTGGAAGAAGGTATTCAAGGTCTTCGCCTTGCCTGCCCAATCCTGCACATCATCCACGATGAGCACATCGATAGACTGGTAGAAATTGATGAAATCATTACTTGCATTATGCAGCACCGCATCGGTATATTGTGTCTGGAAGAGGCGGGCACTGACATAGAGCACACGCTTCTTAGGATACATCTGCTTGGTTTTCAGACCGATGGCATTCACCAGGTGAGTCTTTCCGCTACCAGAAGGACCATAGATGAACATCGGGTTGAACTGCGTGGTATTCGGATGCTCAGCGATAGACAATCCCACCGAACGTGGCAGTTTGTTGCTGTCACCCTCCATATAATTATTGAAGGTGAGTTTCGGATCAAGTTGGGTGTCAATGTCTTCAGGCTGCTGTGGTTCTGCCGGGTTAGTCTGTGTCTGTGTCTGCTGTGCCAATCTCTTGCGCTCAGCCTCATCAATATCAGCCGGATCAGCTTCCACATCCTGGGTCAACCTGTGCTCCTTATCCGTTACCACCCGATAAGTGAGACGGATGCCATCGCCGAAATTGCGATGAAGGACCTTACTCAACAAGCCAACATAATTCTGTTCCAAGTACTCATATACGAATGGACTTGGAACTTGAACCAACAAAGTCTTGGTCGAAGGCTTGTACGACTCAAAGACTATTGGTCGAAACCATGTATTATATTGCTGCTCTGACACATTATCCTTTATAAGCAAAAGACTATTGTCCCAAAGCGCTTTTGGACTTGCTAACATTGACACTATTTACTACTTATTTAATTGATTTTTTACCTTAACACTACATCAGATTGCACCACCTGATGCAAATCGACTGCAAAATTACAAAAAAAAGCCCAAAGTAGCAAATCGGGCTATTTATAATATTTTAAGACTACATAGATAACTATCTCATAATCAAACAACTAAGAAAGTTATCCACAATCGGGTTTTAGGGGCAGTGAAACATTTTTGAAACGCCCCGAAATAGCTAAAAAACAACAAGTTCTGTAGCTATTCCGGGGCGTGAAACATTGCCTTTGTTATTTAGACAAAATTTATTTTGGCTTTTTCCTCAAAGAAGCCTTTAAAAGAGCATTTTGGGAGGAATTACTTGTCCTTCTTGCCAAAAATTGAGAAGTGAACATAGCGCTTTGGATGTGCCTTGAGATCGATGACGAGAGAATCGGCATGCGACATGGTAGAGTTCAGATTCTCATAGAGACGGGTATCGTTCATGAGGAGACCCAGACTACCCTTTCCGCTGTTCAACTGCTCGGTAAACTTCTGTGCACCATCGAGGGTGGCATTCACACGATCGAGTGTGCCCTGCACATCGAGGCTCGCCAGATTAGAGGTGAGTCGGTTGGTATTGTCGAGAACGCCATTCGCCTTCTTCATCATACCCGGAACCTGCTTGTTCAATCCAGCCATCAGGGTATTTAGCTCACGGGTGGAAACAGTGAGGTTGCTGGTGATGGTCTCCACATTGTGGAGGGAAGCAGCCAGGGCAGGATCAGCCAGGAGTGCATTCACACTGGCGAGGATGGAATCCAGCTTAGGCAGCATCTTCTCAACAACCGGAATCATTTCGGCAGCCTTGCCCATCATACCGTTATTCACGGTGCCAGGGATGATGCCGCCCGGTTCGATACGCTCACGAGGATTATTGGCAAGCAGGAGACTCACCTGGAGATTGCCCATGATATCCTTTGCAATCTCTGCGGTACTACCTGCCGGGATTCTCAAATCCTTGTTGATATCCACCTTGACCTTGATGGGGCCCTTTCCGGAATAGTCGAAATCCAGCTGATCCACAGTACCCACCTTGTAGCCATCGGCATAGATAGGGGTAGAAGCACCCATACCCTGGATGTCATCAAACGTCATATAGTAGGTGTTATTGGTAGAGAACAAGTTGATGCCTTTCAGAAAATTGATTCCGAAATACATCACCAAGATACCTACAATAGCGACCAACGCTATCCTAATTTCCTTTGTCAGTTTCATATTTATCTATTTTTGTTCTTTTTATTATACCTATTTTATATAGAGCGAATCACAGGCTGCCCGAAAAGGGCACTACCGGTTGCGGTTCTGCTTGAACTCCCGGATAGCCTGGTTCACGTCATATTTCTGTCCGTTCTTGAAGGCGATGATGAAAGCCTCCGGGAACTTCTCCAGCTTTTCCTTGCGCAGGCGATAGATCTCGTTGTAATCGGTGGATGCACCCAGGGTGTATTTCACCAGATTGCCTTCCTGGAAACTATCGTAATCGGTTTCGCCCTTGAAATGAGCATCGCCCTTGCGAAGGTTTCTACTACCTACGAAAATCTGAAGCTTGAAGACCGGCGCATCGGCTACTTCAGCCTTCTTCGGCTCCCGCTTTGGCTCAAGCTTCTTCACTTCCTTCACCTCCCGCTTTGACTGATCAGGCTTTGCCTCTTCACGCTTCGGCTGCTCTACTCTCGTTACGACACGAGTCTTGGTCGCAGGTTCCTGATCGGGAACAATCTTCGGGATATTCACTTTCTCGGAATCCTTGGCACGATAAGGAACGGAAACCGATCTGTCGTACTTATTCTTGTATTTTGCGAAAGCCTCGTAGATGCCACGGGCGATATCATCCACCCTGCTGTCGTTGTTGAGCAGGCGCTCTTCATCAGGAGTGGTGATGAACCCCAGTTCTATGAGGCATCCCGGCATGGAAGTCTCTCTCAAGACCAGGAATCCCGCCTGATGCACGCCCTTATCGGGACGATTGGCACCATCGCAGACACCTCGCTGAATCATTCGGGCCAGCTCTACGCTGCGCTCCATGTTCTTGCCCTGGATGAACTCGAAGATGATATAGCTCTCAGAAGAGCGGGGATCGAATCCCTGATACCTCTGCTGATAGTCCTTCTCCATCGAGATGACGGAGTTCTCTCGCATCGCCACATCGAGATTGTCCTTGGCACGGTGCATACCGAGGGTATAGGTCTCGAAGCCACGAGCTATCTTTCCTGCCGGCAAGGCATTGGTGTGCACGGAGATAAATAGATCGGCGTTGGCACGGTTGGCGATATTCGCACGCTCATTGAGCGGGATGAAGACATCCGTCTTGCGGGTATAGATGACTCTTACCTCCGGGAGATTCTGCTCCACATACTTACCGAAGCGCAAGGCAACGGCAAGATTGATATTCTTTTCCTTGGATATGGTTCCAAGTGCTCCGGCATCATGACCACCATGACCAGGATCGATGACCAGCGTGAAACGCTTATTGGCAGCGAACGCAGTCATTACCAACACACACAAGAAGATCCATATCAGTGTTACTTTCTTACACATACTTTCTGATGATTTTGCAAAATTACTACTTTATTATCAGAAAACCTAATTCTAACTATAAGTTTTATCATTTGTTAATACAACCTCTACCCCTGCGCCGTCGCTATCGGCCCCCATCGGTGGATTTACCTTGGTGATAGAGAGTTGGAGTTTCTGGATTTCCGGGAAATCGGAAAAGAGCCTATGGGCAATTCTGCCTGCCACATGCTCCAGGAGCCTGCTGGGCGTTGCCATTTCTTCTCTTACCTTCTGATAGACCTCGGCATAGTTGAGAGTTCCCTCCAGATTGTCGGTCTTCATGGCAGAAGAGAAATCATAATCCAGCACCAGGTTGACGAGGTAATCGTTGCCTACGATTCCCTCCTGCGGCAATACGCCGTGGAAAGCGTGGAAACGCACATTTCTGAGATATATCTTACTGCTCATCAAATTCATCTTCTGCCTCCTTATGATCGGTTTCGTTTTCTTTGCTTTCTATTCCGTTTTCTTCGTAGAGGTACTTCTTCAAGGCTCTTTCCACGCCTACCCGCCAGGTGTTGAGGGTTTCAGAGGTGAGCTGCAGCTGATTGACCAGCTTGATGACGTGGGCAACCGGCATACGATAGCGCAGGACGCCGGAGATGAGCTTGGCATAGTTCCAATACTCAGGATTGAATTTCTCACTCAATCCCTCGACGGTAATCTTGTAGCCACGCTTGTTGACAAACTGGAAATCATATCTTTTCTGTCCCTCCGGGAGCACCGTCTTGATGATCTTGCCCTTGGTGACAGACTTGGGGAGCATGATGCCTTCATCCTCATCCTGCAAACCGGTGAATATCTCGTAGGGATGACCATTGAGCAATCCGACCAAAGCCACCCATTTCTCCTTATTGTTCTGGTATCTTACCACATCGCACTCCAATTCCTTAGGTCGAACCTCTACCACTTCCGGACTACAGAGCGATTTCTGTGTTTCTTCGGAAATGAGTTTCGCCAATGGCAGATGGAGCTTATCCCAATCGACATTCTGCGCATCGAAATGCTCGTGCAGGGCAGCCAATCGGGTCTTCAAATCTTTCATCAAGGCGTGGCTCGCCTCTTCGAAAGTCATATTTTCAGTATATTCCATATTAAACGTTTAATAATTAGCTGCAAAATTAAAACAATATTTCTAAAATATGAAACGTTTGAGCAGATATTTCATCAAAAAACACACGAAAAGCTCATTATGAAGCAAAAAATGTAAAAGAACCGTGTCCTTTTTGGGAAACTTTCATTATCTTTGCATAAGATATTAGAAAAAGAAACAAGATATGGAATCAATCAAGAAAAGAACCTCGATTCGCAAATATGCAGACAGAGAGGTAACAGAAGAACTTTTGAACAGATTGCTGGAAGAAGCGATGCGCACTCCTACCATGGGAAACCTGCAGCTCTACAGCGTAGTGGTAACCCGCAGCGAAGAGGGAAAGAAGGCTTTGGCTCCTGCCCACTTCAACCAGCCGATGGTGACAGGCGCTCCTGTGGTACTCACCATCTGCGCCGACTACCGCCGCACCACCCTCTGGGCAGCAAACCGCAAGGGAACCCCGGGATACGACAACATTCTCTCGTTTATGAATGCGGCTACCGATGCCCTGCTCTTCACGCAGACCTTTACCAATCTGGCAGAAGAGGCGGGTCTGGGAACCTGCTTCCTGGGCACCACGGTGTATATGCCGAAAATGATCATCGACACCCTGAAGTTGCCGAAGCTGGTAATGCCAGTAGCTACCCTTACCATCGGATGGCCGGATGAGCAGCCTGCCCAGAGCGACCGTCTGCCATTGAGAAGCATCATACACAACGAGCATTTCGAGGATTATACCCCAGAAAAGATTGATGACTTCTATGCCGAGAAGGAAGCACTGGAAGAGAACCAGGAGTTTGTACGCATCAACAACGTAGAAACATTAGCCCAGGTTTTCACTGATATCCGATATACCAAGAAGGATTGCGAAGCCATAAGCATCGGATTCCTCGATGCCCTCAAGCAGCAGGGATTCCTTTAGTTCGGAAGTTAAAGGAGTTAAAGGAGTTAAGACAAATGTCTTACTGCAAAAAAATAGCGCATCAGCAAGTTAATCTCGCTGATGCGCTTTTTTATTTTACTTTCAGTTTTACTTATTGAAACCTGTAATCTCTACGTATGGAGCCTGACCTCTGCCATCCTCATCACGATAAGATACCTTGATAGTCTTGCACTCGTTCGGCATCAGACTGAAATAGTTATCGCTGTAGATAACAGGGAGAATCTGCTCACCATCACCACCCTTCAGGTTCAGGCGAACCAAGAGAGCAGGTACATTGCCGGTATTGCGGATCTCAACCTCGCCAACCCACTCTTCGCCCTGCTGAACGAAACGCTTGCCGCTGACAGCAACATCTGCCTTTGGCAACTTAGAGAGAGCCTGGAGATTATCCTCTTCCTTACCCATCACATAGAAGTTATCAGAAACCACCTGGTTGTTCTGCTCCAGAGTCAACTTGATGTAGTAAACCTCCTCATCCGGTTCGCTCACACTAACGGCATCGAGGGTCTGGTCTTCCGCCACATTCACTTCCTTGCTCTCCTCCTTGATCAACTTTCCGTACATATCAAAGACCTGAGCCTTGGCAAGCAAGCCATTCTTGGCACCACCGGCGAAGTTAACTACCTCGGCAACCTTCTTCACCGGGTTGTACTGGATATGCAATGGCTCGCAAGCCTTCTTCACACCAAAGTAAGCGGCGGTTGGCTCAAAGTAATAATCGTAGGTACACCAAACCATGCTTGGCCAGCAGGCATGACTCATCCAGATGAGCAAACCAAGACGGTCCTGCTGAGAAGACTCGTACATCGCACGGTAGCCATCATAGTTGAGCCACTGTGCCCACTTGGTAAACTGCTCAGCACTCTGAGGCTTGCCATATCGCTTCTCCATGATGTTGTTGAAAGATTCACCACCCTGGGCACCCTTCAATGTATAATCATGCTGCCCCCAGGCATCGCTCTGTGGCCACAGATGCTCCGGTTCCATCATTCTGCTCAGAGACTCGAAGGTAGGCACATTCGGCATACCACGCTCTGAATGCAGCTTATGGCTCTGGTTAGCGAAGTAGAAAGATGGTGACTTCATCTGGTAAGGACCATGACCGCTGACACCGAGGTCGGCTGAGCTAGGAATATACCCCAACTGTGGATGGATATCCTTGACCTGCTCTCTCAGCACCTTGTCGATCGATGCTGGAGGGAAGCCCTCGTTTCTACCGCAATAGATACCGATACAAGCATGGCTGCGGATGCGGGAGATGTAATCGGCTGAGTTCTCGAGGAACATCTTGTCGTCATCAGGATCCGGTCCGTCCCATGGGTTAGCCAACCAGAAGTCCTGCCATATCATGATACCATACTTATCGCATGCCTCATACAGTTCCTCATCTCCAATCTGACCTACCCAGTCGCGAATCATATTGTAGTTCATCTCCTTATGGTAGCGAACGGCAGCATCGTATTCACGTCCACGGTAGTTGAGGTTGGTCTCAGAGAATCCCCAGTTACCACCCAATGGGTTCAATCGCTTGCCATTGATGTAGATCTTGGTCTGAGTTTCCAGGTCGGCATAGCTCATCTGGCGGATGCCCGCCTTATAGTTGACCTCAGAGATTACCTCGCCTGAAGTCTTGTCTGATACCTTGAAACCGGCATCATATAAATAAGGTGAACCATATCCGTTAGGCCACCAGAGATTCATGCGCTGGTTCTTGAGCTGAGGATAATCAGCTGGAGCGAAAGCCACCTCACGCTTCTCGTTAGGCTGCAGACTAACTTCCTGCTCGAACTGGATCTTACCGATAAAACCGGAAAGCTTCACGGTCTTAGCCACTGCATCTGCATTCTTCAGGAAGACAGATGGAGTCATGGTTGCCAATGTATCCGGCAGATTCAGAGTAGATGTTACCAACGGATCGGAAACGCTCACACCATTGTCATGAGTGAGATAGACATCATTCCAGATACCGATTTCACGACCTGGAGTATTGGTAATCCAGTCCCAGCCGATAGATGCGTGGAAGGTAGGGTTATCAGCACCCAACTCACCACCGTTGAGGTCGGTATTCTGGAGATTCTTCTGCTTCACAACGCCGAAGTGGGCATTCTTGATGACATGCACCTCCAACTTGTTGGCACCTGGCTTCAACTTCTTGGTTACATCGATGCGAGAGCGGATAAAGGCGCCATCGATTCTGCCTATCTTCTCACCATTCAGGAGTATATCCGCCTTCCAGTTGATACCATCGAAGTTGAGATAGGTATGCTGGTTCTTGTTGGCAGAAGGCTGATGGTTGATGGTAGTACGATACCAGAAATCAGAATTGAAGAACGACTCGGAAATCTGTCGCATATTATCATCATAGCGGTTATCAGGCACCGCACCGATATTCATATAGCTGGTGAGCACGGTTCCAGGAACGGTAGCCTGAATCCAGGCATCGCTTCCCTCACGGCGCAACTGCCACTGGTTGAGCATCTGCTTGCCATTCTTAGAAGCCAAAGTGTTGGCTGCCTCGGCACGCAAGCCACCCTTACCCATCACCTGCATCTCTGACAAGGCATAGCGACCGGAAGCATCCGGCTGGGTAAGCAGCAATCTCACATATCTGCCATGACCCTTGCAAGCCACCTTCTCGGTCAAGCCCTTCTGCTTCTGCTGACCCAGGGTAGCAATATCGCTCCAGTTCTTGGCATCATTAGATACCTGAATCTTTCCATGGCGAGCCTTGTTCACCCAGTAGAGATTCACCTGGTCGAAGTCTGCCTCTGTACCCAGATCCACATAGAGCCACTGGGCATTCTTAGCCAATTCAGACTTCCATACACTGGAGAAGTGCATGGATGGACGCCATGAAGTGGTATTATCGATGAGTTTGACGCGCCACCACGCAGCACCCGGCATTGTAAATTCGATGCGAACATGCTCGTAGTTGCCCGTTTTCTTCAAAGGAATGGAAACATTCAGCTTGCGGAGCGGCAGGCGCACCACATCCTGGAACTTGTTTGGGTCGGAACTTACCTGCTGTTTGGTAGCCTCGCCAGGAAGTCCGGTGCCTTTCTCTTCTCCCAGCACCTCCCATTTCTGACCATTGTGTGAACCCATCACTCGAATCACATAACCCTCAGTTGCCTTGTCCTGATAGTAAGCCAATTCACCCGTAAACTTCAGGTTTCTGAGGTTTACCTTCATGGCTTCCCAATTGAACTCAGCAAAAGCCTTCTCGCCCTTGATATACTGGCTGGTGACCGTGTTGCCATCGATCATCTTCTCCTTGTCACGGTTGGACAACTCGCCTTCATTCGTTCTTACACTCAGGAAGGAAGGAGCCTTGCTGGTGATGATACCATCTGTTACCAGATGACCTGTAAGATTGAAATCGGCATTCGAGGAAGTATATACCATACGGTTCAAGGCGATGTTCCTATAGGCATCATCCTTCACCATTTGAGGAGCCGTAAACTGAGACGGGCGTCCCGGATACTGTCCGACACCCCTTGTCCCGGTCTGATCGTCGGCATAAGTCAAGCCCAGAGCCTGACAGAGTAAAGCTATAACCACAACTGCTTTCTTCATTATTTTTTAAGTTTAAGTAATATACTAAGTTTTGTGCAAAGTTACAAAAAAAAAAATATACGCACAAATATTTTAAACCAATTTATTTATTCTAGCGTATTTTAGGGGGCATAAAAGGGGATGGAGCACAAAAAAGCGCACCAACTTAACCAGCTGATGCGCTCAATTATTTATTTTCTGAATGATTCATTACTCTACGACGATAGGCTTGTACTTAGGTACCAATGCCTTCATGATGCACCAGCCTACGAGGTAAGCCACACTACAGATGCAGAATACAATCATGTAAGCACCTGGCTTGCCATCGAAGCCCATGAAGGTGAAGGCAGAACCCTGACCCTCAGCGTAGGTGAAGAGCATACCGGAACCCTTATTGATGAGGAAAGAACCGATACCACCTGCCATGGCACCAATACCTGTGATAGTAGCCACAGTTGACTTAGGGAACATATCACCGATGGTAGAATATAGGTTGGCAGACCAAGCCTGATGACCTGCACCGAGCAAACCGATGATGACAGCTGGCCACCATGCACTGTACTCACCCATAGGCTGAGCAATCAGACCGAGCAATGGGAAGCAAGCGAAGATCAACATCGCACGCATTCTACCGATATATGGATTCATACCCTTCTTATCCACAAAATAGGTTGGCAAGTAACCGCCACCGATACTCAAAACCGTAACAATCGCATAAAGAGTGAAGATGAGGGCGATACCCATACCAGAGTCTGAAGAGTAACCATACTGATCAGAGAAGTAAGCTGGAGCCCAGAAAAGGAAGAACCACCATACACCATCTGTCATCAACTTACCCACGATGAACGACCAGGTCTGGCGATAGCTGAAGCACTTGAGGAAGCCGATAGTCTTCTCCTCTTCAGCAGCCTCAGCATTCTCAGCCTCAGCATCTACCTTCTCCATGTCTTCATCCTGCTCAATGTAAGTAAGCTCAGCCTTGTTGACGTGCTTGCTCTTGGATGGCTTCTCATAAAGCCACATCCAGAGGCCCATCCATACATAACCGAGCACACCAATGATGATGAAAGCCCACTCCCAGCCCATACTGCGAGCCAGCAAAGGAATGGTAGCTGGAGCTGCCAAGGCACCTACAGAAGCACCACTGTTGAAGATAGCGGTAGAGAACGCACGGTCTTTCTTTGGGAAATACTCCGCTGTTACCTTGATGGCTGCAGGGAAGTTACCAGCCTCACCCACTGCAAGAATCAGGCGGCAAGAGAGGAACAACCATACGCTGATGGTGGCAATGGCTACGGCAGCATCACTGCCAGCCTGTACCAGGCGGAGTGCCTCGATAGAATCGTAACCCTCGATCTGCATAGCTACCCAACCGCAACCTGCGTGCATCACAGCACCGGTTGACCATACGAAGATGGCGATGAGATAACCCTTCTTGGTACCCATCCAATCCACGAACTTACCTGCGAAGAGGTTGGCGATGGCATAGAAGATAGAGAAAAGACCGGTAATCGTACCATAGTCGTCATCAGTCCAGTGGAATTCTGGAGCGATGAAGTCTTTCCATGTTAATGACAGAACCTGACGGTCCATGTAATTGACTGTGGTGGCAATGAAAAGCAACGCACAGATCACCCAACGGAAGTTGGACATTTTACTTGTTGAAATAGGACTCATTTGTCTCAGTTTTTAAGCGTTTTGTTTTGTTATTCTAATGTAGGGATCTTCACCACCTGCATATCATTGTAGATGAGGTTCTCACCAGCCATACCCCAGATAAAGGTATAGTTGCTGGTACCTGCAGCGCAGTGGATAGACCATTCAGGAGCAATGACAGCCTGCTCATTGTTCAACCAGATAGGACGTGTCTCCTGTGGCTCACCCATTACGTGGAGAATCTTCTGACCCTCTGGTACATTATAATAGAGGTAAGTCTCCATACGGCGGAGGTGAGTATGAGCTGGCATGGTGTTCCAAACAGAACCCTCTTTCAACTCGGTAACACCCATCTGCAGCTGGCAGGTACGGACACCAGCCACGCCATCGATGATCAACTGGTGGATCACACGGTCGTTGCTCTCCTTCAGGCTACCCGCCTTGATGTTGTTGGCATCCTTCAGGGTTACCTTCTTGGTAGGATAGGTCTGATGAGCGCAGGCACTGTTCATATAGAACTTAGCAGGCTTGGCAGCATCCTTGCTGCTTACCTCGATGCTCTTGGCACCACGACCTACATAGAGAGCCTCCTGGAAACCAAGCGTATATTTCTTGCCATCTACGGTAACAGTTCCCTCGCCACCGATATTGATGATACCCAACTCACGGTTGTCGAGCAGATTCTTCTGATCGTTTGGCTTATCGGTATAAAGCGGAGCGATAGAAGTGAGCTTCAAAGGAGCGGTTGTTGGCTCTGCACCACCGATGAGGAAACGGTCGAACATGGTGTAGGTCCAGTTCACCTCACCTGGAGCGAACACCTTCTCGATAGCGAACTCACTGCGGAGACGCTCGGTTGTATAATGCTTGGCATCCATCGGATTGCTCGCATAACGAACGTTATAATTAGTGTAGGCATTTTCTGCCTTTACTTCGTATCCACACTTACCACACTGGCCAAAAGCCTGACTTGCTGTTAATACCATTGCTGCTAATATTAATGTTAATTTCTTCATAATCGTTTACTTTGAACTTTGAATTTTGAACTTTATGATTACTTGAATTCTTCGTTCTTCACTTTCTTGTTTTATTTCTTGGCTGCTGCCTTTTCTTCCTTCACGATGCGCTGGCGGTTGAGAACCAGCAGGGCGATGGTGATAATGGTGAGCACACCCATACCGATGTAAGAGAGCTTCACACCACGATAGATGACCCACCCGAAGAGAGAGGATGCGAAATCGAGCGCACCACCTGCGAATCCGTCAGGGATATGAGCGGCATTATCGCCTGTGGCTGCATATACCTGGTTGGCTGCCATCGTAAAATCGGGTGCCATATCGGTTACGAAATAGAGACCGATGATGAGGGCTATCAAACCTATGATAAGGGTCTTCACTACATTTCCCTTGGTGAATGGCAATATCATTGGAAAGAGGTAGAACATACCAGCCAATGATGCCAATGGCAAGAATTGGTTGCCAGGCAGGAAGACTGCGATTGCCAGGATAACCGGAATCAAGATGACTGATACCACCAAGGTAGTAGGATGACCAATAACCAAGGCAGGACTCATACCGATATGTACCTTCTTGCCGTTGAACTTGGTCTTGACCAACTCCTGTGTCTTCTCTGAAATTGGCTTCAGACCATCGATAAAGAGAGAGGTGATACGAGGAATCAACTCCATCACAGCTCCCATGGTTACACCCAGGAAGAGAATCTTCTTGATATCCAACTGAGCTGCCCAGCCAATCAGGGCACCTACGATGACACCGAGAACCAATGGTTCGCCGAGCACGCCAAACTTCTTCTTCAATCCCTCTGCATCGACATCGAGCTTAGAGAAACCAGGAATCATATCCAGGAGCTTGTTGAAGACGATGGCGAATGGCATGAAACTCTGGCAGAATGGCTGCGGAATAGAGATTCCATCCAAATCGTAGTACTTCTGGAACTTATCGGCGGTAAGGTCTGCACATACCAATGTAATCATGTAGCAGACGATGGCTGCGAAGTATCCCCAAAGCAAACTCTCGCCCATCACGAAGTAAGCTACAGCACCGATGAATGCGAAATGCCAGTAGTTCCAGAGGTCGATGTTTACCGTACGGGTGGTCTTGGTAATCAACATCAGGAAGTTGACACCCAAACAGATTGGGATAATCAAGGCACCCACCGCAGTATTATAAGCAACGGCAGCAGCAGCAGGCCATCCCATATCAAACACATTCAACTGCAGGTGATAGATGTCAGAGATAGCCTTCAACGGGTCATTGAAGTTGGTAGTCAGCAAAGCTGTCACCACACCCAGTCCCACGAAACCCACACCTACGAAGAGTCCCGACTTCAAAGCCTTTCCGAATTTCATGCCAATACACAGTCCGATGACCGTGAAGATGATAGGCATCATCACGCTCGCACCCAGACTAATGATATAGCTAAATACTTGTTCCATTATTACTTTTGAATTGTTAAATAGTTAAAGAAATACACATAAAAGTGCACCCTTGCTTGTTTTTAGATGATTTGTTGGTTGCAAAGATACACTTTTTTATTCATATTCAATACGTTTTAATGGAAAAATTTACGTAAAAAAGAATCCCATCCGAGCTTTTCGGATGGGATTTATCGTTTTTTATACGTTTTTGCACGATTTATTGTCGCCAGCAATGCTTCTTTTCACGCTTAATCCTGATAATAAACTCTCTTCACTCGGTTGCTGATGGTGGTCAGCACTTCGTAAGGAATTGTCTCCAGAATATCACTCAACACCTGAACAGGAAGATGCTCGCCGAAGATTTCCACGCTATCACCTTCCTTGCAGTTGATGCCGGTGACATCGATCATCGCCACATCCATACAGATGTTGCCTACATAATCTGCCTTCTGACCATTGACCAGACAGTAGGCGTGGCGATTGCCGAGACGGCGGTTCAAGCCATCAGCATATCCGATAGGAATGGCAGCGATGACACTGTCCTTATCGAGAATGGTCTTGCGACTGTAGCCTACACTATCGCCCGCCTTCACGTTGTGCATCTGCAGGATGGTAGTCTTCAGGGTGCTCACGCAGTTGATGGTCTTGTTGTTGCGGGAGTTGATGCCATAGAGTCCGAGACCCAGGCGGCACATATCCAACTGGCGCTCCGGGAAGTGCTCGATACCTGCCGAATTGCAGATATGGCGCAGGATCTTATGGTCGAAGGCAGCCTGCAACTGTCGGCTTCCCTTATCGAAGAGTTCAAACTGATGGGCAGAGAAGTCATCGAAACTATCATCATCGCTTCCCACGAAGTGAGAGAATACGGAACGAGGGATGATGGCATTCTGATGCTTCAGCTTACCGATAAGCTCCTCCATATCGTTTTCAGGATCGAAGCCCATGCGATGCATACCGGTATCGAGCTTGATGTGAACAGGGAATCCGGTGACACCTTCCTTCTCGGCAGCCTTGATGAGAGCATCGAGCAATCGGAAAGAATACACCTCAGGCTCCAGGTCGTAATCGAACATGGTCTTGAAGGCCGTCATCTCCGGGTTCATGATCATAATGTTGCTGGTGATACCGTTCTTGCGAAGGGTGACACCCTCATCGGCAACAGCCACAGCCAGATAATCTACACGATGATCCTGCAGGGTCTTGGCAATCTCTACCGCTCCGGCACCATAGCCATCTGCCTTGATCATGCAGACCAGTTTGGTTTCCGGCTTCATGAAGGCACGGTAGTAGTTGAGGTTGGCAACCACCGCATTCAGATTGACCTCGAGGGTGGTTTCATGCACCTTCTGCACCAGCAGTTCGGTAAGCTGATCGAAACCAAACTGGCGGGCACCCTTCAGGAGGATGACCTCATCACGGAGGGAGGCAAAGACCTCGCTATTGATAAACTCCTCCACATTCGGGAAGAAGAACTTTTCTGAAATCTGAATCGTATCATGCTGTTTGCAGAGTTCCGGACCGATACCGATGAACTTCACTACGCCACGCTTGCGGGCAAGATCGCTCACCTCTTTATATAGAGCCTCGGGAGTCTGACCGCTCTGATAGATATCACTCAAGATCAAAGTATGGCGACGACCACGATGATCAGGACGGCGGTTCATGAAGTCGAGAGCGATGTCGAGTGAGTTGATATCGCTATTGTAACTGTCGTTGATGAGTGTACAGCCATGCTGCCCCACCTTTACCTCTAGTCGCATCGCAACCGGTTCGAGCAGTGCCATACGCTTGTCGATATCCTCGGCAGAGAGTCCGAGCTTGGAAGCGACAGCAGCACAGATGATGGAGTTCTGGATGGAAGCATCATCGATGAAAGGAATGGAGAAGCTATCCTCTACACCTTTATAAATATAGGTGATGACGCTCACGCTCTGCTGCTTCTCAATCTTCTTGACATAGAAAGGAGCCTCAGGGTTCTGGAGCGACCAGAAGAGTTTCTCGCCTTTATAATCAGGATATTCAGCCACCACTTTGGTAATTACCTCATCATCGCCATCATAAACCACGGATTCAGCATCATGGAAGAGGATGAGCTTCTCACGGCATTTTTCCTCCAGGGAAGAGAAGTTCTCCTGATGGGCTGAACCCACATTGGTAAGAACGGCGATGGTAGGCTGGATGATGTCACGGAGGGCAAGCATCTCGCCAGGCTGACTGATACCCGCCTCGAAGACACCTACCTGGGTCTGCTCGTTCATCAGCCAGACAGACAATGGCACACCTATCTGGGAATTGTAACTGCGAGGGCTGCGGGTAACGAACATGCTTGGCGAGAGCAGCTGATAGAGCCACTCCTTGACCATCGTCTTGCCGTTGGAACCCGTAATACCCACGATAGGGATATTGAATTCATCACGATGGCGTTCAGCCAGACGCTGAAGAGCCTCCAGCGTATTGACCACCTTCAGGAAGTTAGCCTCCGGATAATCAGAAGCATAGCCCTTAGGGACATCAGTTACCACAAAGTTTTTCACACCTCTGCGATACAGTTCAGGGATGTAGTTATGACCATCATTGCGCTCAGACTTGAGTGCAAAAAACAGAGTTTCCTCTGGGAAACAAAGAGAACGACTATCGGTCAGGATAAAACCGATGTTGGTATCATTGTCTCCATAGCGACGCGCACCTATCAGTGTGGTTACCTTTTCAATAGTATATGTCATTGTCTTAATACTTTAAATGTTCTACATTATGCTTTTGGGCTTTCAGCCCGCCACTAATCCATACTTTTTCTCGAACCATCTTTTCCTTTCTTCCGTTCTGGCGACGAACTTCTGATGTTCCTCGCTATCGGGGTTGAAGGGCTTGTGTCCGAGGGCTTCCCGGATGGGACGCCAGTCTTCCAGGAACTGCTCGGCAGCCTTGCCGAAATAGGTTTCCCGGAATTTCTCCCAGATATATTCTACTGCCTGATCGCTCGGGTGCAGCATATCTTCCTTGTAGAAACGGTAATCACGAAGTTCATCGTTCATGATTTCGTAAGCCGGAAAATAGCTCACCACACCAGGATTCGCCTTCACCAAGCGATCTGCAGCCAACTGAAGCGTAGCCTTCGAAAGCTGACTTCCATGATAGCCGTATTTGGCATAACGGATGGGGCTTACGGTTACGATTACCTTCAAGCTGGTATCGAAAGTTTCATCTTCCGATGTTTCATCTTTCAAACCTCGTTGCTTCAGCAAATCAATCGCCTTTTGCAGATACGCAGCACATTCCTCTACACTCAGTTCCCTTTCCTCGAAAAGGCGCTGGGGGCGCTTCTGGCAATTATCCACAATCTCGCCCGTTTCCTTCAGAATATACACGTGGTTCGTACCCAACGTAAAGACTGCCACACGAGGATGCACCCCGGTACATTTCTCAACCGTATGAAGAATGCTTGCCGGATTATACATCACGCCGAAAGGATTCACCGTGGCACGGAAGCGATTCTCCACGAATCGGCGACCCAGATTGTCGGCAAAACAACTGCCCACGAAGAGCATCTGCTCTGCCGGCTGTATCTCGAAGTCGGCCTTCGGAATATCAATTTCTGTTCGAAACAGCATCTGTCTTTTCGTCTTTATTCCTTAACGATCATTATTTTATTCCTTAACGACCTCGGCTGTCTTCTTGCGCTTTTTGATTTCCACTCCTATACCTATTATAATAAGGAGTACCAGAACACCATAGCCGATATAAGCTACCGTCTCTGTATTCTTGAGCGACTGAGGATGGAAATCGAGTACCACCTTGTGGTTGCCCGGCTTCACGTTGATAGCGCGGAGGATATAATCTACACGTCCCAGTTCTACAGGCTGACCATCTACGGTAGCAGTCCAACCTGGATAGTAAATCTCAGAGAAGACGATGACGCCACCCTTGCTCGACTTCACCTCGTATGTGAGGTTGTTTGGCTTATACTGGATCATCTTCACCACCGAAGTATCATCCTGCTTTACGCTCTGAGCCAACTGCTCCTTGAACTTGGCATCAGCCACCGCCACATGACGGAGGTTGACCTTGCCCACACCATCAATCTCCTCGTTGGCATTGTTGACATACTGCACCTCATCCACGAACCAGGCATTGCCGTAGGCGTATGGATTCTGTACAGGAACCGTCTGACCGCCCTGCAAAGGCAGGATGAAGTATTTGGTATTGAGCATGTTCAATACAGGGAAGATACTATCGCCATTCACCTTGGTCATATCACCACCAGCCTCAGCCACAGCCTTCATCGTCTTCTGCATCTCAGGAGCGATATGCGCATCGATCATCTCCTGATAACGGCGCAGCTTGGCAGCATGATAACCACCGATGCTCTTGTGGTAATAAGAGGTCTCGTTCTCATTGAAGGTGTTCGATGCCAGATTGAGCACACGGTAGTCGAGCGCCTTGTCGCGGCAGATAATCTTATCGGTCTCCGTCATCTGCTGAGGAGTATCGCGCACGTTCTTATCTACGAACATATCATCGTAGAGATAACGCTTGTTCACCATCCACATATCTACCAGACAGAGCACGGCGATGCCGGCAATCATATACACAGCACCCAACTTCTTCATCTTGTAAAGCAGCAGGAAGGCTGAGCCGATGACGATGACCCAGAACGAGCGCCAGCAATCAGAAGTAAAGATGCTCTTGCGAATCTCGATGAGATTGCTCATGATAGGTCCCTGATACTCTGCCGGTAACTGCTGCAACGCCTGAGTTTCCTGAACGGAAATGAAATCAGGGAAAAAGACACCCGGCATCAGAGCAAAGAGCAGACAGAAACCTGCTGTCAGACCAAAGCTGGCATATACATACTTTATCTTAGATGTCAGCACCTCCGGCTCATCGATGATCATCTTCAAAGCCATCATAGCAAGCAACGGAATGGTAAACTCGGCTATCACGAGGATAGAAGCCACCGTTCGGAACTTGGCATACATCGGAATGTAATCAAGGAAGAAATCGGTGAACGGCATGAAGTTTCTACCCCATGAGAGCAGGATGCTCAGGATGGTGGCAGCCAGCAATGCCCACTTCATAGGCCCCTTGACAATAAACAAACCGAGGATGAAGAGCATACATACGAATGCTCCTACATATACAGGACCGCTCGTACCAGGCTGGTTACCCCAGTACTGTCCGAGCTGCTGATAAATCTGTACGAAGTTAGGATCCGCCTTCTCCATCGCCTGCGTATTCTGGGCGAGAGGTACGGAAGCACCACCCTTGGCATCAGGAATCAGAAGCGTCCAGGTCTCATCAATACCATAGCTCCACTGGGTAATATAGTCTCTATCCAAGCCACTGCTGGTCTGGTTGGCTGCATTTTTTTTCACCAGTTCGCTCTTTCCACGCATGGTTTCCTGACCATACTGCCAGGTATGATACAGGTTGGAGAGGTTGAGCGAGATACCGATGAGGGCACCCACGGCACATACCGCCGTCGCCTTACCGAAACGGGCGAGTTCACCCTTCTTGATGGCATCTACCAGGAAGGCAATCACCATAAAGAGGATGATGAAGAGATAATAATAGGTCATCTGCACGTGGTTGGCATTCACCTCGAAAGCCGAGAAGATGGCGGTGAGGAGCAGACCTTTCAGATACTTACCCCGATAAGCCAGTACCACACCCGCAATCATAGGAGGCAGATAGGCCAATGCCCATACCTTCCAGATATGACCTGCTGCAATGATAATAAAGAAGTAGGATGAGAATGCCCAGATGATGGAACCCAGCGCCGCCAGCGATTGTCGGAAATCGAAGGCTCGGAGCATAATATAAAAGCCCAGGAGATAGACAAACACATACCATACATAATCAGGCAACCACAGATGATAAGCCTTCGTTACCTGATTGAGCACCTGGGTACTGCCGTACGAAGGCGAAATCTGATAGGTTGGCATACCACCAAACACAGAGTTGGTCCAACGGGTTGTCTCGCCAGTCTGCTGTTGGAAAAGCTCTTTCTCATGACCCAATCCCTTGCTCGCCGCCGAGTCGTGTCGGAACAGAATTCGTCCGTCCATGTCGGCAGGCATGAAGTACACGAAAGAGATCACTGCAAAAACAATCACTACCAGAATATCCAGTAGATACTTCTTCAATAATTTCATCTTTTTCTATAAACGTTTATAATTTGGTGCAAAGATAATGAGAAATGAAGACACTACAAAATAATAGAAGAAACTTTTTACTTTTTTTATCGAAGAAAAGACACAATAGGGTTTTCCCTCTATCATTATAGGGATTCTCACGCTGCAAGATGACCGAAAACCCATACCTTTGCACCAGATAATAATTAAAATCCCATCAATATGAAAAGAATAGCATTTATCATGATGGCAATACTCCTGGCAGTGATTCCATCAACGGCTCAGAACTATAAGAATAGTAGATATTACAACAAGAAGACGGGACATCTCGACTACAGATACAATCACAGTTACGGTGCTCCATACTTCGGTTTCCGCATCGGTCCGGCATTCACCTACGTGAATTCGGATGATCCCCGTCTGGATGGTGGTGACTGGCAGACGGGGCTCAACGTAGGCGTTGTTGCCGGCATTCCGCTCACGGATACTGCGCCTCTGTATCTGGAGACGGGTCTCTCCTATATAGAAAAAGGTGGCAAGAAGGATCTGGTTTCCGGCAAGAAGATGACCTACAACCTCAATTACCTGCAGATTCCAGCGGTGTTGAAATACAAGTATGATGTAGATGACCACTTCTCCATCCAGCCACAATTCGGCGGTTACTTCGCCATGGGTGTAGGTGGCAAGATCAAGAACTTTGCCGAGCGAGAGGCACAGAGTTCCTTCCGCAGCGACAACTTCCGCCGCCTGGATGGCGGTCTGCGCATCGGTTGCGGCATCGGTTACGATATGTTCTATGCCGACCTCACCTACGACATCGGCCTTGCCAACATCTGCCACGACAGTTTTGACAAATCGCACAATGGAGCCCTCTTGCTCAATTTCGGAGTGAACTTCTAATAGAACCCTACATTTTTCGCAGTTTGCAATATCATCATATAACATTTCTCTGCCTATTATAAAATATAGGTGGGGAAATGTTTTTTTATGGGATTTATTTTGTAACTTTGCACCCAGAATAGAAATAAATCGATATGAAAATAGGAATTATCGTTGCGATGGACAAGGAGTTCACGCAACTCAAGACATTATTGACAGAATCGCAGACTGAGCGAAAGAATCATAAGGACTTCGTCATCGGAAAAATCGGCGAGAATGAAGTAGTGATGCAGCAGTGCGGCATCGGAAAGGTGAACAGCGCCATCGGAGCTGTGGAAATGATTGATAATTACCACCCAGACCTCGTCATCTCTTCGGGTGTGGCTGGAGGCGCAGACATCAATCTCAATGTTACCGAAGTAGTGGTAGCTACCGACTGTGTATATCACGATGCTTACTGCGGCGACGAATGCGAGTATGGACAGATTCTCGGTATGCCTGCCCTCTTCAAGACTCCACAGGAGTATGTGGAAAAAGCACTTGCCATCAACAACCTGCCCGACAACAAGCACCCTAAGATTCATGCCGGACAGATCGTAAGCGGCGAGTGGTTTGTGGATAGCAAGGAGAAGATGCGTTCCATCCTGGAGCACTTCCCTCATGCCATGGCCGTGGATATGGAGAGCTGCTCCATCGCCCAGACCTGCCACATCTACAAGACGCCGTTCATCTCCTTCCGCATCATCAGCGATGTGCCTCTGAAGGATACCAAGGCACAGCAGTACTTCGACTTCTGGGCTAAAATGGCAGAAGGATCATTCAATGTCACCAAGGCTTTCCTCGAAAGTCTGTAAACTATAAATTGTAAATTATAAACTATATGAATAAGATTCCAAGTTTTACTATCAATCATAACAAGTTGCTCCGCGGCATCTACGTAAGCCGCAAGGACGAAGTAGGCGGAGAAGTAGTCACCACCTTCGATATCCGTATGAAGGTGCCTAACCAGGAGCCTTGCCTCCACAACGGTGCCATCCATACCATCGAGCACCTGGCTGCCACCTACCTGCGCAACGACGAGGAGTGGAAAGACCGCATCATCTACTGGGGACCAATGGGATGCCTCACCGGCAACTACCTCCTCATCAAGGGCGACCTGGAGAGCAAGGACATCGTAGAACTGATGAAGCGCACTTTCCAGTTCGTAGCCGACTTCGAAGGAGAAATTCCTGGACAGGCTGCCAAGGATTGCGGTAACTATCTCCTCCACGACCTGCCTATGGCAAAGTATGAATCGAAAAAATATTTGGAAGAGGTGCTCAACTGCATCACCGAAGAGAATTTGATTTATCCTACACAGGACTAGCCCTATACAAACGCCCGCAAAGCAAAATTGCGGGCGTTTATATTTAATTAACCAGAAAAGTTTTGTTACTATTTATAAAACTCCTATCTTTGCAGATGAATCATTAGTAACAATCACCAATCGCATCAATAACTATTATATACATCTATTATTATGGTAAGATTAAAGTGTATCGATTTAAATACAACAACCATGAACATCAAAAAAGTTTTTATAGGGGTGTCCTTCGTCATGACCGCCATGGCTGGCCACTCCCAGAGTGTTTTCCAAGTGAAGCAGCAGTCGTTGCCTAATCCAGACAACGAGCCAACAGCTGTGTTCCCGGTTCCAAGTGATCGCCAGATGAAATGGCAGGAGACTGAATTCTATGCCTTCTTCCATTATGGCATGAATACCTATACCAACAGAGAATGGGGACTCGGAAGTGAAGACGTAACCCTTTTTGCGCCTACCAAGAAGCCTAACCCAGCTCAATGGCTCAAGGCTGTGAAGGCGGCTGGCATGAAAGGCGGTATTGCCGTGGTAAAGCACCACGATGGTTTCTGCCTCTGGCCTACATCTACCACCGATCATTCTATCGTGAATGCAGGCAACGAGAACGGCAAGACCACCAACATTCCTCGCGACTTTGCCAAGGCAGCCCGCAGTCTGGGTATGAAGTACGGCTTCTATGTTTCTCCATGGGATAGAAACAGCCAATACTATGGTACAGAGAAATATGTAAACGATGTTTTCCTGCGCCAGTGCGCGGAGTTGGCACAGTATGGCAAAGACCAGTTTGAAATGTGGTTTGACGGTGCCAACGGTGGTGACGGATACTACGGCGGACGCAACACGACCGTGAGCGTAGATCGTTCAACCTATTATGACATTCCTAACCTCAGAGACTCTATCCACAAGGTTTGTCCTGACATCATCCTCTGGGGTGTAGGTGCTGAGGCAAGATGGATTGGCAACGAGGCTGGATGGGCAGGCGAGACCAACTGGCTCACCGACGAAAGAGGCTATGCACCAGAAAGCAACGGAATGTATGGTACAGAGGACGGCTGGCAGTGGGACCCGGGAGAGAGCGATGCCAAGTTCACCGACAAGGGATGGTTCTGGCACGAGGGCGAGAAGCCACTCTCTGTTGAGCGCCTCTTCCAGATGTATCTGGAGACTGTAGGTAGAAATGCTACCCTGATTTTGAACTGCCCTCCGGACAAGAGTGGTCTGTTGCCAGAGATTGACGTTCGCGTCCTCAAGGATATGGGCAACATGATTCGTACCCGCCTGGGTAAGGACCTGGCTCAGAAGGCAAAGGTTACTGTAAGCAACACCCGAAAAGCTGGTGCTAACCGCAACTATGCAGCCAAGAACCTGACCGATAACAACAAGAATACCTATTGGGCTACTGATGATGGCGTGAAGCAGGCTACCATCACCTTCAACTGGGACAAGCCTCAGACCGTTCGCTATGTAGATATGATGGAGTACATCCGCAAGGGTCAGCGAGTAAGAAAGTTCCATCTCGAAATCTCTGAAGACGGAAAGACATGGAAACCTATCGCAGAGAAGTGCACCACCACAACCATCGGATACAAGCGCATCATCCCGTTGAACGGCAGCACATCCGACAGCTACGGCAAGGGTTATCAGGTGAAAGGCCTGAAGGTTGTCATCGACGACAGCAAGGCTTGCCCATTGTTACATTCCATAAAAGTATTTTAAACTTTGACTCTACACTACTAATATGAAGAAATTACTCATAGCATTGTGTTTGTTACCATTGGCAGTAATGGGACAAGAAATTAAGTTCGACACCCAGGATTACAAATCCGTGGGAGTTTACGATAGATGGGAGCATTCCCCATTCCGCACAGGAGAACTGGCAGGCAACTGCGAGGTTGTGGATAATCCTGACCTCACCAACAATCCCAGCAAGAAGGTGCTCGGCTTCCAGCGTTCACGCCTGGCTTCCAACATCTTCGGTGCAAGAATTGACCTGAAGAAGCCGATTGCACTCGGTCCATCCGGAAAAGTGGTTCACGTACTGATCAACCGTCCGATGGAAGGTCGCGTGATGCTGGTAGGTCTCGGAAAGAGAAGAGACAGAGCAGGACAGTCTAACGAAGTAGAGCAGTTCTGGATCAAGTCAACCACTCCTGTTCCTGCCGGACAGTGGGCTGACGCCGTATTCCCAATCAAGAGTGCAGAGGGTGTGGATATCTACAGTCTGGTAGTGGTTCCTCACGCAGAGTCTCCTCATGAGATGAAGGAGGACGCCCTGGTCTATATCGATGACATCAATATCCACCTGACCAACGCTCCTCGCATCACCTTGCTGAAGACCGAAGGTACAGCCAAGAAGAAGGCTCACAGTGAGTTTGTTTCTGTAACCGAGGCCAACCGCAATGGTATGGTAACCGCGGCTGATGGAACTACCCTCAACAACCACAAGGTGGCATACGGCAAGGACTTCAAGGTGAAGATGGTTCCTGCTCCAGGATTTACATACGGTGACTTTACCATCACCCATGGTGACCAGGTAGAATCACTCAAGAAGACAGATATCGCCAAGGATGGCACCTTCACCATTCCAGCAAAATGGATGGATGGCAACGTAACCATCGAGTGCATCTTTATTTCTACAAGTAAATAAAGATCAGATACATTCATATTAAAAAAGCAGCTTGGAATCTCCTATGAAATTCCAAGCTGCTTTTTTATATTTCCATTATTTCTGTTTTCTCTTACATCTACCACTTCAGTTTTCCATATTTCTCCTTATACCACAGTTGCCAGCCATTCACCAGGTTCTGCCAAACCACATAGGCACCCGGTGCTACGGCAGCAAGCGGATTGAGGAAAGTAAGGGTGAGCCAGATACCCACAATGGTATTCTTCTGTCCCAGAGCCTGACCGGCACTGATGCTCGCATCATAATGTCTGCCCACCGCCTTACCGATGGCAAACTGGATGAGACAGACAAAGAGCGGAACGATGAGCAGCAAGGCAAGAATCCATCCCGAAACCTCGGCATGGAGGATATTACGAACCGTCTCGCCCATCAGGATAGTAAGGTTGAAGCACCACATATAGAAGCCCAGATCCTTCACGCTCTTCACCTTATCCACCCACTTAGGCAGGATCTTTCGGCTCAGCAAAGCCAGAAGCAAAGGAACCACCAGTACCGTGGTTACATTTCTGAACACCATCGCACTCATGAAAAGAAAGGAAACATCTGCCCCCTTCTCCACCATCGGGAAAAGACTAGGAATGATAACCATCGTAAAGACATTGGCTATCACCGTATAAGTAGTCAACGAACCGATGCTTCCACCTAACTTCTCCGTCACCACAGCCACGGCAGCCGCCGTAGGACAGATAAAACAGATGAAAGCACCTTCAAGCACCAGCTTGGTTTCATAATTATCTCCGAATTCGAAGATAAGCACCACCATCATCAGTGCCAGACTGGTTCGGATGAGCTGCAGGATAAAATGCCAAGCCTTCGGTTTCATCTCCTTGATTTCAATCTTACAGAAGGTAACATAGAGCAAGGCAAAGAGCACCCACGGCATCATATCCACCAGTTTCGGTCCCACCGCATCGCCCAAAGGTTCCAGGAAAGGAACATTGGCGAAAATCAGATAGCCAACGGCTCCCAATACCAGGGAACAGGGCAAAGAAAACTTTCTAAAGAATTTCCACAACCACATACGCATACATTAAAAAAAGAATCCCCTGCAAGCAGACTGCCCAGGGCAATCGGCAAGAGGGGAATTCTCACGGATCCATTTATATATAAGCTATAGCTTAATCCTTATTACTACGCTTGCGCTCCAAGTGATCGAGAATCACCTTGCGCATACGCATGCTCTTAGGAGTTACCTCTACGTACTCATCCTCGCGGATATACTCCAGACACTCCTCAAGGCTCATCACGGTCTTTGGAATCACACGGGCCTTATCATCAGAACCGGAAGCACGCACGTTAGTCAACTGCTTTGCCTTGGTTACATTAACAACCAAGTCGTTGTCGTGAACATGCTCACCAACAACCTCGCCGCCGTAAACCTCCTCACCTGGGTCGATGAAGAACTTACCACGATCCTGCAGCTTATCGATAGCGTAAGCATAGGCTGTACCAGTCTCCAGAGCAATCATACTACCGTTAGAACGGCGGGTGATTTCGCCCTTGTATGGCTGATACTCCTTGAAGCGGTGAGCCATGATAGCCTCACCCTGAGAAGCAGTGAGCACATTGGTACGCAAACCGATGATACCACGTGAAGGAATATCGAACTCGATATCCACACGCTCGCCCATATTCAGCATAGAAGTCATATCACCCTTACGACGGGTAACCATATCAATCATCTTAGAAGCGAACTCCTCTGGTACGTTGATGGTCAACTCCTCGATAGGCTCGCACTTCACGCCATCAATCTCCTTGTAGATAACCTGTGGCTGACCTACCTGAAGCTCATAGCCCTCACGACGCATGGTCTCGATGAGCACAGAAAGATGGAGCACACCACGACCAGAAACAATCCACTTATCGGTGGTGTCCTCATAAGGCTGAACACGAAGAGCCAGGTTCTTCTCCAACTCCTTGTTCAGGCGGTCCTGAATGTGGCGTGATGTACAGAACTTACCCTCCTTACCGAAGAAAGGAGAATCGTTGATGGTGAAGAGCATACTCATGGTAGGCTCATCTACAGCGATTGGAGGAAGTGGCTCTGGGTTCTCGTAGTCGCAGATAGTATCACCAATCTCGAACTTCTCCAAGCCGACAACGGCACAGATGTCGCCAGAATCCACATGGTCTGTCTTCTTATGACCCATACCCTCGAAGGTATGGAGTTCCTTGATCTTAGTCTTCTCCTGGGTACCGTCACGATGGCAGATAGTTACGTTCATACCATCCTTCAAAGTACCACGGTGTACACGACCTACGGCGATACGACCGGTGTAAGAGCTATAATCAAGAGATGTGATCAAGAGCTGAGGAGTACCCTCCAACTGCTTAGGAGCAGGGATAATCTCCACAATCTTGTCGAGCAAATAGTCAATGTTGTCTGTTGGCTTGTTGTAGTCATCGCTCATCCAGCCATTCTTTGCCGAACCGTAAACTACAGTGAAGTCAAGCTGTTCCTCAGTAGCATCGAGGTCGCACATCAGGTCGAACACCATTTCGTACACCTCTTCAGGGCGACAGTTAGGCTTATCTACCTTATTAACCACAACGATAGGCTTCAGTCCGAGCTGCAAAGCCTTCTGCAGCACGAAACGAGTCTGAGGCATCGGACCCTCGAAAGCATCGACGAGGAGGAGGCATCCGTCTGCCATGTTGAGCACGCGCTCAACCTCACCACCGAAGTCAGAGTGTCCAGGAGTATCGAGGATATTAATCTTAGTACCTTTCCAGTTGATAGATACATTCTTTGAGAGGATGGTTATACCACGCTCGCGCTCCAAGTCGTTGGAATCGAGCACTTCGCCGCTGTTATCCTGGCCGTCACGGAACAGCTTACCGGCGAGCATCATCTTGTCAACCAAGGTAGTTTTACCATGGTCAACGTGTGCAATAACTGCAAT
Source organism: Prevotella sp. (assembly GCA_021636625.1). Lineage (GTDB taxonomy): Bacteria > Bacteroidota > Bacteroidia > Bacteroidales > Bacteroidaceae > Prevotella. The sequence continues at coordinate 30,925 of JAJWLX010000036.1, forward strand.
GTTTCTAATGTCTTGCATTTCGTTTACCTTAAATACTTAATGAATTTGGGTGCAAAATTACAAAAAAATCCCGAAAAATTTGCATAATTCACTGAAAAGTTGTACCTTTGCACCGCATTTTAACGGAAACCACCGTGAGGAAGGTCCTATTGTGCATAACATTCATTCATAATAATTAAATTTTAAGTATCACAGCTATGTATTTAGACAAAGCAAAAAAAGAAGAGATCTTTAGCAAGTACGGAAAGTCTAACTCTGATACTGGTTCTGCTGAGAGCCAGATAGCATTGTTCTCATACCGTATTGCTCATTTGACGGAACATGTTAAGAAGAACCGTAAAGATTATACTACAACACGTGCGTTGACACAGCTTGTAGGAAAGCGTCGTGCATTGCTCGATTACTTGTATGATCGCGACATCAATCGCTATCGTGCTATCATCAAGGCCCTCGGTCTTCGTAAGTAATCAGCGAAAGCAGACACATTGCTTAACAGAATTAAAAATCCCATCGCTCGCAAGAACGATGGGATTTTTCTTTTTATATCAACTTATTAAGATTTCTACCTATTAAGATTTCTATCTATTAAGACTTCTACTTACTGCGCTGAGATAGGCAGATTGCGGAACTCGATGAACTGCTCGGTGGAGTTGTCATTATAATAGTAAGTGAACGGAATCTTGATGACACTGAAATCTGTGGCACTGGTAGACACGTTAGGAATGACAAACGTAGCCTTCATCGGAACACCACAGAGCAATGTTATACCATCATAAGAAATCCAGCGATTCTTGCCCAAGAAACTAGCATCTCTGTCAAACTCATAAGATTCGCCTTCATTATCATATACCGTAGCATTTTTATTGCCTGAGCAAACAGAATACTCCTTGTTGCTGTTGTTCTTGAATGTGGCAGTAATCACCACATTCTTGCCCTGACGAACGCACTTTAGGAAGTTGAACTGCAACTCTGGCAAAGAACAGGTAACATAATCAGAATTCGTATTCTTGGTATCAGCAATAACCTGAGTAGGAAGAGACAAAGCGAACTCCATGTCATTAGCCTTACCCTTGATAATCGTTGAATTGAGCTGCTTGATCGTGCGATCTACATCCTCTATAACCATAATACCCTTTACTGGCACATTGGAAGGAAGCGCATAGGAATTATAATGATCCTGCTTCTTGCCGCCTATATAAAAATGCGTCTTATGCTTAGCATTCTTGCTGTCAAAAGCACAGGAGCCATCATCATAAAAATTAAATAGGATGTGAACATCACTGGAAGTGGTGTTGGTAATCACAAAGTTGATGTGGACATCGTTGCCATTAGCTACGCAACTGGTATACTTTACAGTACACCCAGGGATAGAGCCAGACGCCTTGTTGGTAGTCTTCTGGTCATTAGTAAGCACGGTTTCTGCCACCTTTCCCAATTTCTTGAGCCACTTCTGTGCATGGATTTGCTGTACGCTCAACAGAGAGAGCAGCAATGCAAAAATGATGGATTTCTTCATAACTGTATCGTTTTATGTTATTAATTAAATAATTGTCAGTTCGTTCCTAGAAAGAGTCTTTATCCTTAGAAAAAGAGAAAGACGCCTTTACTAATTCTTGCTTGCAAAGATAGGGAATTAAGCAATAACTTCCAAGCTTTTTGCCAGGAAAAGTAAAGGTACCAATGCGTAAATAGGCAATTTTATATCATTTGACGCTGATTTTTACGGAATGACACACACCACCATCTGTCTTTATCCTTAAGAAGTAGCAACCGAACGATGGGATTTTTCTTTTTCTACTCTTATTTCGGCTTTCTTACCAAAAGGCGTATGGTCGTACAACTAAAAAGTATATGGTCGTACAACTAAAAGGTATATAGTCGTACAACTAAAAGGTGTATAGTCGTACAACTAAAAGGTGTATAGTCGTACACAACTAAAGGGCGTATAGTCGTACAACTAAAGGGTGTATAGTCGTACAACTAAAGGGTGTATAGTCG
>JAJWLX010000168.1 GCA_021636625.1 Prevotella sp.
AAGACGTACCTTGAAAACTGAATAATAACTGCGAAACAAAGATTATAGTAAGTTCTTTTTAAGAAATATTACAATTTCAAAAGGAAGGGTAACAATAATCTTCGTTGGCAAGAGAGAATCAAGAGGATACCAAATGTTCTTAAAGAACGTTTGAAAGGTCAAGCGAACAAGGGCGCAGGGCGAATGCCTTGGCACTGGGAGCCGATGAAAGACGTGATAAGCTGCGATAAGCTTCGGGGAGCTGCAAATAAGCATTGATCCGGAGATTTCTGAATGAGGAAACTCACCTGGGTTCATACTCAGGTACGTTATACTGAACTTAAAAATAGGTATATCGAGGGAACCGCCTGAACTGAAACATCTAAGTAGGGCGAGGAAGAGACATCAAACGAGATTCCGTAAGTAGTGGCGAGCGAACGCGGAAGAGGGCAAACCGGGAGTAGAAATACTTCCGGGGTACGGACTGCTTTTAGGACTTAATCTGTTAACCGAACGGCATGGGAAGGCCGGTCAGAGAGTGTGAGAACCACGTAGGTGAAAACGGAGAGAGCTGCGCAGGATCCAGAGTACGGCCAGACACGTGAAACCTGGTCGGAATACGGGGGGACCACCCTCCAACCCTAAATACTACCCAGTGACCGATAGCGTATAGTACTGTGAAGGAAAGGTGAAAAGCACCCCGGGAGGGGAGTGAAAAAGAACCTGAAACCCTGTGCCTACAAGCACCTAGAGCACGTCAATGTGTGATAGGGTACTTTTTGTAGAACGGTCCGGCGAGCGATTGTATGCAGCAAGGTTAAGGACTTAAGGTCTGGAGCCGAAGCGAAAGCGAGTTTGAAAAGGGCGTTAAGTTGCATATAATGGGCCCGAAACCGGGTGACCTACCCATGGTCAGGTTGAAGTGGAAGTAAAATTCCATGGAGGACCGAACCGACCTCCGTTGAAAAGGCGGCGGATGAACTGTGGGTAGCGGAGAAATTCCAATCGAACCCGGAGATAGCTGGTTCTCCCCGAAATAGTTTTAGGACTAGCCTCAAGTTAGATACCTGGAGGTAAAGCACTGAATAGCCTAGCGGCCGAGAGGTTAGCGAAGCTTATCAAACTCAGAATGCCAGAGTATTGATGCTTGGGAGTCAGACAGTGTCAGATAAATGTCATTGTCAAAAGGGAAACAGCCCAGATCTACAGCTAAGGTCCCAAAGTCAGGTTAAGTGGAAAACGATGTGAAGATACG
>JAJWLX010000169.1 GCA_021636625.1 Prevotella sp.
TCAGACGGCAATATGGGTTAACCCCCAGCGGCTAGGGTGCTAGCCCCTAGCCGCACCCACAACCTTCTAGCAGGACTCACCCCACAAAGCAAACACTAAATATTAAACATTAAAAAGATGAAAGCGAACACTTGGAAAACAATTCTGCAGATAGCCATCAGCATTCTGACCGCTATCGCTACCACGCTCGGAGTAACGAGCTGCATGGGATAAAGAACATAGAGTCTACCTTATTATAATAAGCTGACTCAGCCATAAAAATGAAAATCGACCGCTCACCTCAATATGGGGAGAGCGGCCGTTTTCGTTTCTACCGAGAAAGCCGGTCATGAAGGGTCAAAGTCATTAAGGGTCATTATCATTTTCAAACCCCAAAGATTCCGGCCATTTTCGGTCACGGTCATTGAAAAAATATATAGATGGAAAAGAATATTATAAATATAGATGCACATGTCATAGATGATATCAGAACCATCATCACAAGGGCAAGAAACAGGGCGTATCAATCTATCAACGAAGCTCTGATACGCTCAAACTGGGAAATTGGCAAACGTATTGTTGAAGAAGAGCAGCTTGGCAAGCAGCGTGCTGATTATGGAATACAGCTCATCAAGTCCATATCTCAGCAGTTGACGACTGAGTTCGGCTCGGGCTATGGTGTTCGTAACCTTGCCTATTTCAAGCAATTATACCAATATTTCCCTGATTGGGAGATTTTGCACGCGCGCGTGCAAAATCTTTCGTGGTCACATTTAAGATGCATTTTAAGGGTGGAAAGATAAGCTAGTACCACCCAAAATCTCTGCTACAAGATAATAGACACAAAGTAAACAAGACATTAAAGGAATGAAAGTCTGGCACCATAAGACGATGCACAAGAAATTCAAATACGGCCATGGAGAAATGCAGTTTCTCAGACACCGGAATGCAGAACAGATGTAGCCAACTCGTGGGTGGCGACAAGGAAATGGTCAAGGTGTTCAAGTACAACGGATAAAGGAGAAAAATAGAATGATGAGAAAGAAATCAAGAGGCAAATAACCATGCATTGTCCATTCTATCATTCCGTACAAAAGTACCACAACCAGCAATATTTGTGGTACTTTTGTACTAAAATAGCTATAAAACTGTTGGAATGTATTAAAAAAGAGCGGATTTTAAAAGTTTCCCGTACAAAAGTACCACAATTAAAAATATTTGTGGTATTTTTGTACCAAAATTAG
>JAJWLX010000037.1 GCA_021636625.1 Prevotella sp.
AAAAGCTGCCAAATGCTTTTGATAGCCTGGCAGCTTTTCTTATTTTTGTTTCTTCATATAAAGACTTAGATAGCATTGATGAATGCCACTACAGCATCACGCTCTTCCTTGGTTGCATTGTAGAAGTTGAGTGCTGATTTGTATGCATCGCTGCGCTGATCATAGCAGTGCCACATGATAGCCTCTACTACGTTGCGGGCACGGCAGTCGTGCAAACGGTCGCTGCGACCAGTTAGCATGCTTGACAAACCACGACCCCAAAGTGGAGTAGTGCGGCACCATCCTGTACGGATGTCGTTAGCCATGAACAGACGGTGCTGTACCAAGTCGGTGTATGGATAAATAGTCTGGTTTGGATACTTTGGCAACATGGTGTTTGGATCCTGACCTATGCTCTTGGCGTAAGCCTTGATAGCATTATCTACCCAATAGTTGTCAGAACCAGTCTTCCATGATGGCTTGTGGCAAGTAGCGCAACCCCACTGGGTGAAAAGCTTCTTACCTTCCTGAACCTGTGCGTTGTCGAGGTTACGGGCAGCAGGAACAGCCAGACCACGGTGCCATACCATGAAGTCATAGTAATCCTTGTTGCTCATCTCTTCCTCGCCATTGTAAGGAGCACCATTCAATAGGTATTTCTCGAAAGTAGCTGACTTGGCTGCATTGTTACAGCTCAGAATCTCGTTTACTCTCTCCTTGATACCTTCGTCAGTTCCATCTGCATAGTATGGGTGGAGTACAGAAGATTCGTCAGCACCATGTTTCTTGATATAGCTAATTACTTCTGGGTCTTCGCTCTGATACTTTGCCCAGGCTGGAGTGGTATAGAGGTAATGACGATCGGAACGTGTTACGTTGGTAATGTTCCAGATGGCGTTAGCACCTGGACCATCCTGCAGGGAAGCACGGGTCATGGCATAGGTAAACTTCTTCACCATCTTGGTTCCATCTGCCAACTTGTACCAGGCAGTTGAAGCCCAATCGTTAGCAGTCTTGTCCCACATGGCAGGGTTCAACTCTACGTGTTTCGCCTCATCCTGATAAACCTTCTTCATATCATCCTGGTCGATGGCATCAAGCAAGCCTGTACCATAGATACCGATGGTTGATTCCAAACGTACTTCATAGTTGTCTGGCTTAGGATTGGTATTGAATGCAGACTGAGGGATAGTAACCTCTGGATACTGCAAAGCAAAAGTCTCGCCATCCTTAGGGAACTTCATAGCCAAACCGCTAGGCATGGCTGTAACCTCATTCCACTGAATGTTCATTTGCTTCTCGTCGACAGGAGCAGAGAATGGAGTCATTGCCTTGGTCTGTGGCATACCTGTAACCTCAGATATGTAGCTGTTTGCTGCGTAAGGCTTTCCGTCAGCGGTAGTACCTGCTGTAGGGTGATAAATTACGAGCAGATAGCCGTTGCCAAACTGGTCTGCCTGATACTGGTTCTGGAACTTACCATGACCATAGTTAGGATGGCAGTGGATACAGCTGCTGCGAACCCAAGCTGGGCCAAGACCCTTACGTGGAGCCTCTGTGATGGTGTAAAGGTGCTCGAAGAAATCCTCACCTTTGTTGAAACTGTTTGACAATCCCAGGTTGGTGGTAGCTGGTGTTTCTGCCGAATAACTCATACCTTCGTCAGTTCCAAGTTCGCCACCTGGATACCATTCTGATGCCTCAAAAACATCGTTAGCCTTACCAAACTGAGAGTCACCATTTAACTTGTCATTGTTTACCACATTGTTATCATCGGAGCATGATGCCAAAGGCAAAACAAGCAAGCCGAGCAATAACATTTTGCTAATTCTTTGATAAATCATAATGTTATTCTGTTTTATAATGTTTTATTTTCTCGTTTAGCGCAGAATAGCATCTCACCAAAAAGAGTATGGTGAGATGCTTCCTGTATGTTAGTTTACCACAAGATTACTCTGGGTTTACTTCATCAAATTTCTTACCCCAAACAGTACTTACGTACTTAACGAATGGGTAAGGCATACCGCCGATTTTGCTAATAGCGTTAGCGATGGCAGTCTCAACACGCTGACCTTCTGCAGATGCATTATCCTTGAAGAACTGATGGAAGCTATACTTAGCATTAGAGCTTGTACCATTAGTGCCACCATACCACAAGTTCTCGATAGAACGGATGTTGTTCTGGAAGTCGGTGATAGAGTTGTAGCTATATGGAGACTCTACGTAGCTGATATCACCTGCCTGGAATGGGTTGGCAATCTTGGCTGTACCTACCTCGTTAGAGATACCCCAGGCTGAACCTTCCTCCAAAGAGAGAAGCTGCTGGATGGCTGCCTTCAGTGTTGCAAACTTACTGATAGAAGTGTTGCCTGCATTCTTCAGATTGGCTGCATAAGACTGGTTTTTGTCTGTCAGGTACTCAAGACCTGCTGCCTTTACTGCTGCGAGGCGAGATTCGTTAGGAGTCTCAGACCATGCTACCTCCAGCTCATATACATGGTTTACTAAGTCCTCGATCACTGCCTCTGCATACTTCAGCTCCTCAGAACCCTTTACATCTGTAAAGCCATTGTATGTATCGTTACCCTTGAACTCAGCAACCTTACGTGGCTGTCCATCACGGAAGAGGATGAACTCAAGTGCGTGGAAACCAAGGATAGAAGCATCCTCAAGCGCAGCATCACTAAACTTACCTGTAGCAAAGTAGCTGTGGAGGAGTGTACGGTTCAATGGCCAAGAGTCGATGTGTGGGTCAATATCGAAGTCTGATGCTGCACCACCGAGGAAAGCCTCGCTCTTCTCCCACAATGCACGTGCTTCCTTGAAAGCTTCGCAGGCATTGTTGATGTTCTCCTGAGTCAGGTTGTTGGTATCTACACTCTTAGGAAGAGCTGTATGCAACTTCTCTACTGCATCAGCCAATGACTTGTATGTTGGCTGGATGGTATTGTCTACTGCATTAGCACATACATTCTTCAGGTATGTTTCCTGATCTGCACTCAAATTTGCGTTGTTTACTTTGCTGTAAGCTGCACGGAGCGCATTGCAAAGTTCATCGCAGGCATCCATAGCATCCTGGCCATATGCCTTGTTTGTAAAGTCGTTGTTCTCTACAGGATCATCATCGCTGCTGCATGATGTGAAACCTAATGGCAACATAAAGGCTGCCATGAGCATTACTGCACTTTTAAAAACCTTTTTCATTTTTAATATAAGTATTTTGTTATTGATATGTTTGTTTCAATCACTTTATATTAAGTTCTTCTGTGAGAATCTTTAGAGAAACCATCCTTCATAAGCCACACCGATGTTGATGGCTGGCTCATTGTTGTACTGGCTCTTCAGGAAGCGATGTGAATATTCTGCCTTTACTACAATCTGTTTTACTGGATAGTAGTTGATACCTACTGCCATGCGCTGTACGTTGGTGTAATCGTATGAAGTATTCTTGGTCTTGGAAGCGTATGGATTATAGTGCTCATAACGGCCAAAGAGATACATCTTCTGGTTGGACTGACGGAGTTTCTCAATTTGTGAGAAAACATTGTAGCCAGCCTCGATTCCGTATGCAAAGGCATTCTTGCTGACGAATGCTGAGTGATGGAATGGAGAGAGACCATTTAGACGATTAGTAAAGTACTTCAACTGTTTTGCATCACTCAGGTAACCATAGTCTGCCTGACCGCGTACAATCCAGTTATAATTATTGTATGTGAAGTCGATGGCTCCGATAGCTACCACACCTTTGTACTTAGATTCTGCTCCATCCTTGTTGTTTGGATAAGAGTTGCCGATGGCATGACCATAGTATCCGCTCAGACCGATGCGTAAGCCCTTGATGCAGTAGTTGTCGATACGGAGGGCTGTACCATATTTTGTTGCAATTTCACCTTCGGTAGGAGTGCCTGGTCCCTTATTGATCCAACCTGTGTTGGTAAAGTTGTCTGAGTTCAAGCCTGCCAGGAATTGCAATTCATATCTCCAACCCTTGGTGCGTCCCCAAAAACTGACACCTGTCTGATGCCAGGTGCTTGGAAGAACCGTATTCTCACCTTCAGGACGATAAACAGTGAAGAAATTCAATGGCTCATGGTAAGCGTTGTTCAAACCTACAGGCACTACAATGTGACCAGCCTTGATGTTAGCCCAACGACCGAATGACTTCTGAATCCAGAACTGTTCGAGTTCGACTTCACCGCCTTTTTCAACTTCCTGTTCCCATTCGCCACCTTCTTCGTCTTCTTTCTCATAGGCCATTCCTACGCCACCATGCTCAAACTCAATCTCGGTACCCATAGTCCAACCCTTTCCGAAGTCGTAACCCAGGTAAATTACTGCATGAGGAATATCGAAACGACCATGGCTAGGGTCATTCTTGTGCTCGTCAGCCAAACTGTAACGGCTTACGTGGTCGCTATAGAAGTTGCGGCTCATGGCAACCTCGCCATAACCACCCACGCTGAGGCGCTTGCCGTTTACATGCTGCATCACACTATCGGCAGCCACAGTTTGTGCACTTGCCGTTGCCAAACCGGCAACGAGGGCAGCGGACATCAATCCAATTCTTAAACTGTTCATCTTTAATATTTTGAAATTATTGTTATCGTATTATCCTTAGTATAATAAAGAAAAGAGCGCGGATATCTGCTTGCTTTCTCGACACTTTAGAGACCTAGTATCTCCTTAAAGCCCTGTAGCTTGATAAGGAATTACGCAGCTCTGCCGCTCGGGAGTGGCAATCATCACCGCGCTCTTTCTCGATTTCGGGTGCAAAGGTACGGAGTTTTAAAAAATCTTGCAATACCTAAATTTCGGTAAACATTGGCATCCTCATTTCTAGGTATTGCGGGTTTCGAAACTTTTTTGTATATTTGCAACCGAAATAAAAACATGATGAATGTTCTTGATACAAGGATGTTTGCATTTAAGGATAGAACAAGATGAAAAATCAGAAGATGTATGAAGCTGACGACAAGATGATCAGCATCATTAGAGACAATTACAATATCTTGCAGAGCCTGGGTAGCTTCGGTATCAACCTGGGATTCGGCGACAAGACGGTAAGGGAAGTCTGCGATGAGCAGAATGTGGATACCTACACCTTCCTTGCCGTGGTAAACTTTACGATAAATGGTTACAAGGAGTACGACAATGCAGACCGGTTGTCGTTGCCGACCTTGTTGCATTATCTCAAGGCATCGCATGCCTACTACATAGATTTCCAGTTACCTTTTATCCGTAAGGAGCTTGTGGATGCCCTTGATGAAACGGATAATCTGGCGCGACTGATCCTGAAACTCTATGATGATTATGCCCACAGCATCACCAACCACATGAAGTATGAGGAGAAGATGGTTTTTCCTTATGTTCAGTCACTTATAGATGGTAATGCCAATACCAACTTTGATATCGAAACCTTCTCGAAGCATCATATGCAGGTGGATATGAAACTGAAAGAGCTGAAGAGCATCATCATCAAGTATCTGCCTTCGGATGGACTGCACAACAACCAGCTCAGTGCCACTCTCTATGATATCTACAACAACGAGGAGTGGCTTATGCATCACTCTGAGGTGGAGGAAGAAATCTTTATTCCTGCCGTGAGAAATGCCGAGCGGAAACTGAAGCAGAATGATGTGAGTGCCAAGATTTCGAGCATGATCAATCAGACTCCGAACAGCGATGAGCAGTTGAGCGATCGAGAGAAGGATGTAATCATTGCGCTGGTTCAGGGTATGTCGAACAAGGAGATAGCCGACCATCTCTTTATCTCCGTGAACACGGTGATTACCCATCGCCGAAACATCGCCCGAAAGCTCCAGATTCATTCTCCTGCGGGCCTGACGATTTATGCCATCGTTAACGATCTGGTTGATATTTCCACGGTGAAACTCTAGTTTTGCTTGGGAAAAATAACCTTCGAAATGTTATTTTTTATAAAATGATAGTGCCTTCCCTGCTGCTTGCGGGGAAGGCACTATCATTATATATAGGTATGTGAGTAGGAGGCATCATCATTTTGGGGGATGCCCCTAAGCGTTAAATCTTGTTGATATCCACATATCCGTGCATCACGGCATAGATGGTAAGCGAAGAAACGCTCTTGATACCCAGTTTTTCCTGGATATTCTTGCGGTGGGTAATCACGGTGGTGGTACTGATGAAGAGCTTTTCAGCTATCTCCTTGTTGATTTTGCCTTGTGCCACCAGCGAGAGTACCTCGATTTCCCTGTCTGAAAGGGCTTTCTCCCTGGACTCTGAGGAATCCATAGGCGGGATATATTCGCCGTGGGGATGTCCCGAACGCTGCAGACGGATCAACTGTCGGATGAGCTTTGATTCCGGTACGTTGACGCAGATGCAGTGGAATCCCTGCAGCTGCGAGTTGAGGTCGTTGCAGGGGGTAAGCACGATGGTATGGGGGCGATGCGCCTCTTCGATGAAGAAGTTGCGGTGAGCCAGAAGAATCTGCATCGACACGAAATAGTGCATGAAGCGTTCGGGCGCATTCGACTCAAATTCACCGAATGTACCGAAGATGCTGATCTTTACCATCGGAACGGCACTCTCCAGCAGTCCCTTGAGCCCCAAGGCTGCCAGCGTATTGTTATCTACAATGGCGAGTTCGGGCATCGCCTTGCCTGCCATTGCTTTCTTCATTTCTTCGTTCATCATATTTCTCTGATATATCTGTTATCTGTTTACAGGAATGGGGTGAGGAACTTTGCTGCAAACCATCCCTTGAATCTTTGCCATCCGGTGCGCCACTCTCGCCAGTTCTGCTCGTTGAGCAGGAAACTGTCTTTCTTCTCCCTGTCGAAGAGACGGTCGAGCTGGTGAGTAGTGCATGAATCCACAATCACGGCATTCTCTTCGTAATCCCATCGCAGGCTTCGGGCATTGAGGTTGGCGCTGCCTACGGTACAGAACTTGCCATCTACCATGATGATCTTGGTATGATGGAAGCCCGGCGTGTACATCCATACATGGCAGCCAGCCTTCATCAGCTTGTGGGCATTATAGAATCCGCAATCGGGGGTGAGCGGGATATCGCTCCTGGTGGAGAGCATGATCTCTACCTTGACGCCTCTTTTCACCGCCCGCTTCAATGCCTTCTTGAGCTTGGGACTCAGGGTGAAGTAGGGACTGATGAGCTTGATGCTGTCCTGGGCATCGTTGATGGCATTCACATAGAAGTAGCGGATGATATCCTTCGTGATATGCGGCTCACGGTTGATGATGCCCACCATCTTGCGATAAGCCGTGGCGGTGGTATCGGGTTTGAGATTCTCTACCAGGTAGTCTTGCTTCTCCTTGCGGTAATACTCCTCGCCGTCGATATGCTGTCCGCTTACCTTGTTCCACATCTTGAGGAAGATCTTCTGCAGGGTATTCACCTCGCTGCCGTCGATGCGGCAGTGCATATCGTGCCATTCGCCTACCACCTTCGTACCTTTTATATAATAGTCGGCAACGTTCATGCCGCCGGTGTAGGCTATCTGTCCGTCGATGACTACAATCTTGCGGTGGTCGCGGTTGAAAACGGCATGCACCCATGGGAACTTCAAGGGCTTGTATTCGAAGATTTCGATACCGTTGGCACGGATTTCCTTGAGATGCCGCTTTCGCAGCGGCTTGTTGTTGGATGAGTTTCCGAAGCCATCGTAGAGGGCTCTTACCTTGACTCCCTGCTTCACCTTCTCGGCAAGGAGGTCGAAGAGGAGGGAGGCAATGCTGTCGTTGCGGAAGTTGAAGTATTCCAGATGCACGCTGTGCTTAGCCTGACGGATTGCCTGAAACATATCATCGAATTTCTCCTGTCCGCTCATCAGGAGCGTGACGGAGTTGTCGTGGGAAAAGCTGACCCCCTTTCCACGAAGCTGGTTGACTATCAAAGAATCGCTGGTCTGTGCGCTGCACAGCGAACTAGCCAGCCATAAAGTAGCTATTAATAAATAATATCTCATCTTATCTATAACCGTGTAATCTGTAACCGTGTAATCTATAAATCCGTGTCATCCATGCCTGAATCTTAAACCATGCATGCATAGTGATCTACGATGCCTTTCAAATGATTATCCTTATCTACTACGAGTACCGTATGTACCTTGTATTTGTGCATGATGCGCTGAATCTCCGAAATCTTGGTCTTCGGAGTCACCATCTTCGGAGTGGTGGTCATGATGTCGCTCACGGTCTTGTTGAAGAATTCAGCCTGCCACTTCTCCATGGCACGGCGGATATCTCCATCTGTAATCAGACCGATGACACGCTGGTCTTCATCGAGCGAGATTCCCAGTCCGAGCTTACCCTTGCTCACATGGATGATGGCCTCGCCCAGATGCATCTCCTTAGGGATGATAGGCATGTCTTCGCTGCGCATCACGTCTTCGGCGGTGGTGAGGAGACGCTTGCCCAATTCGCCGCCCGGATGGAACTGGGCAAAGTCGCGTGGCTTGAAGTGGCGCACCTGCATCAGGGCTATTGCCAGAGCATCGCCCATGGCGAGGGCAGCAGTGGTACTGCTGGTAGGAGCAAGGTTGAGCGGACAAGCCTCCTTCTTCACCTTGACGGTGATGTGATGGTTGGAGTATTTTGCCAGCAGTGAATTCGGATTGCCCGTTATGGAGATGATAGGCACGTTCATGTGGAGCACCATCGGGATGAAGCGGAGCAGCTCGTCGGTCTGACCACTGTTGCTCAGTGCCAGCACCACGTCCTTGTCGGTCATCACACCGAGGTCGCCGTGATATACGTCCAGCGGGTTGATATAGAAAGCCGGTGTACCTGTAGAGGCGAGGGTTGCTGCAATCTTGGCACCCACGTGTCCGCTCTTGCCCACACCCGTAACGATGATCTTGCCCTGGCAATGATACATCATATCTACGGCTTTCTCAAAATTATCGTCCAATAAGGCGATCTGGTCGAGGATGGCCTGTGCCTCGTCTCTCAGAGCCTGTTCACCATAACTTCTTATTGTCTTATCGTCCATGATTTACTTTGAACTTTGATTTTTTAACATTGAACTTTATGATTAGATTCTCTTACAGGAGTTCCTGGATGAGAGATTCTAACTTGGCTAATTCCAGCATGTTGGCAGCATCGCTCTTGCCCTGATCTGGGTCTGGATGCACTTCGAAGAAGTAGCCTGTGGCACCGAATGCCTTGGCTGCCTTTGCCATAGCTGGTACAAACTTGCGGTCGCCCACGGTCTTGCCATCGCCTGCGCTTGGGCGCTGTACGCTGTGGGTGCAGTCCATGATGACATTAGGTACAATCTCCTTCATATCCGGAATGTTGCGGAAATCTACCACGAGATTGTTGTAGCCGAAGCAGTTGCCACGCTCGGTGAGCCATACTTCGCTGGCTCCGCTATCCAAAGCTTTCTCAACCGGATACTTCATATCTCTTCCGCTGAGGAACTGAGCCTTCTTGATGTTGACAATCTTGCCGGTCTTGGCAGCCGATACGAGCAGGTCGGTCTGGCGGCAGAGGAAGGCTGGTATCTGGAGGATATCGCATACCTTGCCCGCAGCTTCAGCCTGATAGCTCTCGTGGATATCAGTGGTGATGCGAAGTCCGTATTTCGACTTGATGTCGCTGAGCATCTGCAGACCTTTCTCCAGACCAGGACCACGGAAAGAGTGGATACTGGTTCGGTTGGCCTTATCGAAGGATGCCTTGAATATGATGTCGGTTCCTAAGTTCTGGTTGATGCGAACGAGTTCCTGAGCTACTGTATCCAGTAGTTCCATCGACTCGATGACGCATGGTCCTGCAATGAATGTTGCCATAATTATAGTATTTATTGTTATTTCTTCCTTAATTATATCTCTATTTGCGTGCAAAGTTATTAATAAATCGTGAAAAACCCAAGAATAATGTGCGTTTTTTAAGATTATCAGCTTGATGAAGTATCTTTTTTTTCTTTTCTTTGCGATATTTCACCGAAAATCATTACATTTGCAGTGCATTTAAAAAATACGACAATGAACATACTCATAGCAGACAGTGGCAGTACTAAGACCGACTGGTCGTTAATAGACGGGCAAGGTCAAGTAGTGATGACTTGCAAGACGCAGGGCATCAATCCGATTCACATGCAGGATGCCGAAGTGCTTCAGATACTGAAGTCGGAACTCATCTTGCCGGAATCACCACAGGAAGTGTATTTCTATGGCAGCGGTGTGACCGAGGCGATGAAGCCCCGGATGAACTCTCTCTTGCAGCAGGCTTTTCCTGGAGCCAAGGTAGAGGCAGAGGGTGATATGCTGGGTGCGGCAAGAGCGCTTTTCGGACATCAGCCTGGAATGGCATGCATTCTGGGCACTGGTGCCAACAGTTGCCTCTATGATGGCACGAAGATTGTGATGAATACGCCGCCTCTGGGGTATATTCTGGGTGACGAAGGTAGCGGTGCCGTCTTGGGCAAGCTTTTCCTGAATGGTATCTTCAAGGGCAGTCTGCCTTCGGCTATCAAAAAGAGGTTTCTGAAGTGGTCGGGACTGGATTATCCCGGTATCATCAACAAGGTGTATCGTGAACCGTTGGCTAACCGTTTTCTGGCTTCTATCTGTCCTTTTATTTCTGAGCAGATAGCAGAGGGAGAGAAATATGAGAACGGCAGTGATAAACTGAATGAGGCGATGGCGCTGTATCGGGTGGTATTGAGTAATTTCCATGCTTTCTACCAGAATAATCTTATACCTTATATCCAGTACATCAAAGCCAGCCAGGAGGATATCTCGCAGTTGGAACCGGGAGTAAAAGCCTGGGATTCGTCTTTGGGAGAAGGCATTCCGATGATAGGATTCGTGGGAAGCATCGCTCATTATTTTGAAGCTCCGCTGAGAAATGTGATGGAGGATGAGCATCATCTTCATATTGTCAAGATCATGCGTGCTCCGATGGAAGGTCTGATTGCCTTTCATGCGAAATAGATGATGCTGAAATGACTCATACGAATAGATGAGGCTAAACTAAAATAAGAAACTTGCAAGACAAGTAAAAAAATATCGGATTACCCGGAATGAATTGGCAACAGAATTGTTTCCGTTTCTTCCCGGGTAATCCGATGAATGTTTTTATGAGGTTCTGATGCTTCTAATGCTCCAGATATAAGCCGTTGAGCTTTTCCAAGAATACGGTGATATCATCATTGACCAGTTTCATGAAACCATGAACCTTGGCGTTTTCTACACCTGGATAGGGAGTGAAGTAATGCTCCAGAATCGGTTCTCCCTGATTTCTGCCCATCATCAGATAGGCGATGTGATGCTGCTTGAGCTCAGGCTGGAGAATATCGGAGAAGACACTGGAATCGCCGATGCTCTCGATGCCAGTGGTGAGACCAAAGGCATTGTTATGCTCCTGCGCAAAAGGCAAAGCCTGGGCGATAATGGTCTGGATATTCTTCTTGAAAAGAGGAAGATCGATGGCTGACTTATACTGATAATAAGTGACATTGATGACATCGATGTGATGATCGGGATAGCGATCCATCAGCTGTCTGCCCGGTTGATAGGTCTCGGAATAGCCATATACCACATTGGTTACCTCCTCATCCTCCAGCAGACTCTGCAGTTTCTTATAGAGATCGATGTAATCCTCCTTACCCAACTGGCAGTACCATGCTTTTCCATCCAGTGGCAGCAGATGGAGTATCACGGGTGCCTTGATGCCGTAGCCATCCTGCAGGGTGTCGAGATATTTGGCTATCTGTTTGGCATATTCCTCCAGCAATTCCTCATTGCCGTTGTAATTCGGCATCGTCCAGTTCATGATGAGTAATCCTCCCTTTCGGAAGTGGGTGAGCACATCTTCCCGGATGGTCTTGAAAGGAACACCATCCGCATTCTGCAGCTTTCCGCTTTCTATACCGGAAAGTTCGTAGCCGTTGGCAGCAGGTCGGTAACCGCAGAGTGCCTTCATATCACAACGGTTGCTATCGCATTCCCATCTGTTCCATCCTATTCCGCTCAGCGTGCCGTACATCTGTCCGATGAGTGTGCCCTTGCCGGCATAGCTCTTGATGTTGGTTTTCAGATTCTCCGTGCGGGTTGTGAGACCGCTCATGGCAATCTCATCATACGATTTCTTTTTCTTTTCACCGCAGGAAGCGAAAGCCATGAGTGCAGCAAAAATCAATATAAAATATCTGATTCTCATATCTTTTATTCGTTATAAGCCTTTTGCATGGCTTCTGCCACGGTAGGGAGTGTCCACTCTGGTACATTTCTGTCTTCTCCCTCGAAGATGGCCATCCAGTAGAAGGTGGCAACGCCGTAAGTCTTTGCCTGACGGATGATGTCGGCTGCCTGGTCGGCTGCCGCCTGAATCTCGCTGGCTGTACTCTTCTTGCTGACCGCCTTGCTGCCATTGGTGCCGTATTCACCGATGATGCAAGGGATGCCCTTGCTGATGAAATGCTTGTTCAGACGGGTAAACATATCCTTGATTTCCTGGCTGCAGGAAGCATCCCACTTGCCTTTCTGGGCAAACCAGTCCCAAGGTGCATAGGTATGGACTTCTACGGCGAGGTGGCCTTCGGTCTGGTCGGTTGGGAGGGTGAGGTTGCTCATCACGTCCTCACCACAGGCTGATGCATAGGTGTTGACGATGAGGTTGCGTGTCTCATTGTTGCCGCCGGTGGCACGCACAGCATTTACGAAGCTCTGGGCATAGGCGTTCAAACCTTTGTAGCTGCTTGCACTTTTGGGAGCATTCCAGGTGCTGCTGGCATCGAGCATTTCGTTGTAACCTTCGAAGAGCAGGTGCTGGTCGTAGTTCTTGAAACGGGTGGCAATCTGGGTCCAGAGACTCTCAAACTTCTCCTTGTTCTTACTGTAGTTTGTCTCATCCGCCTTGATCCAGTGCGTCACGTCATCGCTATCTGCTCCAGTATCGTGGTGAACATTGAGAATGCAGTACATTCCGTTGTCGATGATGTAATCTATGATTTCCTGTACTCTGTTCATCCAGGCTTCATCCACCGTACCGTCTTCCTTCATGTGCTGGAACCAGGTTACGGGTACGCGAACCGAATTGAAACCGTTCTTCTTCAGAAAATCTACCATCGCCTTGGTGGTAGGTACCTGTCCCCATGCTTTTTCAAAGTCGGTTACGGTGTTACTCTCCATATTCATCCACATGGCTATGGCATCCATACAATTACCGAAGTTGGTACCGATACCCATGTTTCTGACGGCATCCACAGCGCTTTCCTCTACATAGGAAGAGTTGAGGTTTACCTGGTCGCGGGTGATGACATACTTGCTGTTGAAAGCGTTCTTCCACCAGTCGTTGGATGGCATATTGGAGTTATACCAAGGCATGAACCAGCTCCATCTGGCTCCGGCATTCCAAGCCTCTTCGACTCCGGCAGTTGCTGTATTGTTGTTGGTATCAGTACCACACTCTGCCAGGGCAATCAGCTTGCCAGGGTAGCGAGCCTGAATCTCCTTGAACTCCTGTGCCTGCATAGTAGCATCATAGCCATAGAGGTCGCGACCGATGATATCTACATACTTATCGCCAGGATACCAGTCGGCATCATTGTTGAATGTATTGGCATCGCCATTGTAGTTTTGTGTGGTCCAAGCCCAAATCAGGTTGTGGATGCCCTTGCTCTGGAAGTACTCGAACATGGTCTGCCACAGCTTCTTGTAAGTTTCAGCACCATCATATCCCCACCAGAACCATGACTTGCCCCAGCTGTCACCTGATTTCAGACAGGCATTGCCGGCTGCCTCGTGGAAAGGACGCCAAATGGCAACAACGCCTGCATCCTGCAACTTCTGCAGAACTTCCACCACCTTGTCCATCTCCTGATAGAACCACTTGTTCTCCCAAGTGCCTGCCGTCAATGCGTTGGCAGCCTTGAAGGTGGTTTCGGATGGGGTGCAGGTCACGCCACTGCCATCTGTTCCCAGAACGGTGCTCTCGGTCTTAGGCACGTTGAAGTGCCACATCAGTGATACCAGTCCGCCCTGGTCTGCCCAGTTGGTAACAGGGGTGATATCGTTGTAGTTAATCCATCCGTTAGACCCCTGTTTAGGTACATAGATGTGGATGAAATCATAGCAGTTGATGGCAGGATATTTACCTGTAGCCTGATAAATCTTATCTGCCTCTTGGGTGTTCCAGTTCACGTTGGCGATAACCGAAGAGAGGGTCTTGCTGCCATAGTTCAGCTGCAGATATTTGTAGAGACGCTTGGTTTTCTCAGTAGCTGCTGGGTCAGCGAGATTCACATCGCCCACTTCGCTTTCGTGATAGATAGAGAAGACGACATTGTTGATTTTGTTGATGTCGTATGTTTCCCAGGCTCCGAAATCTTCCAGCCCCTTGAGATAGATTTCCAGTTGGTTGCTGGCATTGTGCTTCATGCTGCTGACGGCGTTGGTTTCGCCTGTTAGATTCCATTCAGCTTGCTTTCCTTCTGAATTGTTGATGGTAATCTTGTCACCATCGGTCTGTGCCAAGGCTGTGAATGAAATCATTACTGCCAGGAGTGAGAGTAATATCTTTTTCATTGTCTTGCTATTTTGATGGATTGGTTATTGATTTTGATGATGTATGCACCGTGAGTCAAACCTTCAAGAGCTATGATGGTTTTGTCATCGGTAATGATAGGAGAGAGGCTTACTGCTTTTCCGTTGAGAGCGAAGGCGCTCACTTGGTTGCGGGTGCCGTCTATAATGATGCGGTCACCTTCGAAGGCAAACTTGTTGTTCGTTTCTACTTGTTTGATACCGGTGGTTGTTCCATAGGTGAAGGTAGAAACCTTCCACAGTTCGTAACTGGCTGTAGTGGCAGTTGAAGTCACAGTCATCTTGTCATTCCCGAAGGTAACTTCCGGTAGCGTGCTCAATACAAACTCTATCTTGCTTCCATCGTTGAATGATACAAACAGCGACTTGCCGTCGGCAGCTTTGGCAGAGATGCAGCTCAAAGCTACCAGTAAGGATAATGCTATTTTCTTCATATCGGGTTACTATTTTGTTTAAAATCAAAAATGTGGCGCAGTTATATAACTACGCCACAAATTTACGAATTATATTTCACATAAATGCGTTTTTTATGTTAAATATTTCCATTCTATGGAAGAATGGCAATCTTGGTTACATTCTTCATGTCACCCTGGAGGATGAAGGCGGTATCACTCCAGCCGTCAGTGATACTGTTTACAGCTTCCATCATGGCTGCATCGAATACCTTCACAACACAGTTCTGGTCACCATTCCAGTCGGCTACAGTATCAATACCGCCCCAGTTGGCGTTGTTGATCTGAACCTGCCCGGTAGCTCCTGCTTCCTTATAGAAGAGCATCTTGGAACCAACCTTGACACCCAACTTGATGAGGTCTGCCTTCATGATGCGGAAACGACCGCTGTCATCCCATGTAAAGTTATATGGATACTTGATGGCGCTGTTGTCCATGTTGGTTGTGATAGTAGCGATATCCTTTTCTGCAGGAACCACCTTGAACTCTGGACCCTCAATCTTGTTGCCGTCTGGGTCTTCCATCACGATCTTGTATGTACCTACTTCTGCTGTGGCAGGAACCTGACATACAATCTCTGTATTGGTACGAGAGGTATAGCGGTTTACCTTGTAAGAACCGATATAGAGGTTCTGGATGTTCTGGAAGTTCTTACCTGTAATAGTGATAGTTGAACCTGCGATAGCCTCACCAGGAGTGATGGAAGCAATAGCTGGATCTGTAGCAGCCTTGATGCTCAATGCATCCTTCACTTCTATCATTGTACCATTCTTCAGGTTAAGCTTGAAGCCTGTACCGGCGCAAGCTGAAGGAACTGTTACTGCGATGGTTTGGGCATTCTGTGCTGCAAATTTGTCAACGGTCTGCTCTACGTCGCCTGGGAAGGTGATGCTCTTTACGAGGTCGAGATCGGTACCCTTGATGATGGTCTTCTCGCCAGCTGTGATGGCTGCTGGAGCGCAAGAAGCTACGGTTGGCTTCACCAAAGTATAGGCAACAGTTACAGTCTTGCCATTGGCGAGACTCAATGTGATATCACCTTCCTGTGCATCCTCAGGAACAGTAGATGTAACCTTGGTTGTCTCTACCTTGTTGAGCTTAGACTCTGCTGCTTTAGGGAATGCGATGCCTGTAATCAGATCCATATCCTTTCCGGTGATGGTGAGTTCTGCACCATTCTTCACTGGATTAGGTGTTGCAACGAGCTGGGTAGGAACCACGGTGATGATATTGCCTACAGGAACCTCGATACCGCTCTTGGTTACTACGTAGAAGGTACCATCGGTAGCCTTGACAGGAACTGCTACGGTAATCTCTGCAGCGCTTTGTGACTTGAAGTCGGCAGCATCAACAGTAGCACCCTCAAACTTCACGCTGGCAATCTGGTCGAATGATGCTCCCTTGATGCTCAATACCTCACCAGCCTTGATGCTGCGGTCCTTGATAGGAGTAACCTCTGGAGTATTGATGGTCAACTCTTCCTTGGTCTCCAGTGAAGCACCGTCCTTGCTGGTATCTGTCAATGTGATGACACCTGTACGAGCCTCTGCCGGAATTTTCACCTGGATGGTATAGCGGTCGTGACCAACGAACTCTGCCTCCTTGATAGTATCGCTACCAGCGAAGATAACGCCGTGCATCAAGTTGAGGTAATCACCCTTGATGGTTACTACATCGCCTACATTACCTACCTTGCTGGACTCGTTATCGCCTACATAGAAGTCCTTGATTTCGATGTCCTCGCGATAGGTGATAGGAGTGATGGAGGTAATTTCACCACCCTTCTTGGTCTTCAGAACAATCTGACCAGGTTCGCATTTCTCTGCAGGAACCTGGATGGAAATCTTGCTCTGCTTACCGCTCTGAAGAATCTCGTATGCAGTGATAGGGTCAGCACCCGGGAGATCAATCTCCTCTATCTGATCCAGGTTGCTACCATAGAGATACAAGGTACCGCCACGGAGAACCGGGCAAGGACCGAATGACTGGAGGGAAATCTCGTTGCCATACTGGTCGGTAGAAAGATCATCTCCGTCGCTGCACGCTGTCAGCGATAGCCCTACGAGGGCTACCACTAACATGGCGAATATTTTGCTTATCTTTTTCATATCAATTCAGATTATAAGTTTATTTGTTTGGTACCACACGGATATTGTCAATCTTAATGATTGGGTTACAGTCTACACCGGTAGGCAATACGCTGGCATCGTTGTATGCACCCTTGACAACAAAGATGTTGAAGGCACTGAAGTCGTTCACACCTGTATAGCTCAATCCCTTGTTGCCATCGTAGTCATAGACGAAGTCTGCCAATGGAATGGTTACGGTTACCCACTTACCTTCTGTGTTATATGTCTTGTCGTCTGTATTCTGCCATGGCATGTAGAGGGCACGTGCCAACTTACCCTGCTCGTGGAAGAAGGTGTTGTTGGCTCCTGCCAATACGTTACCATAGATGTCCTTTACACCTGCAGCACCATTGGAAACCTGAGTTACACTACCGAAATAAATCTGCATAGGAGCAGCCGACCAACCGTTGTCCTTAGGGATGCACATCTCAAACTTCAGACTCATGTTCTTCCAGTCGCTGAAGTCTGCAAGATCCTGCATACGTGGACGGCTAGAGTAGGTCTCTGGGTCCTGCCAGCTTCCTGGCCAGTACTCGAACGAGAAGTTACCGTCGTTCCAGCCACCATCTGCACCCATGGCTGTCTCACCGAGAACCATGTAGTTGCCTGAGAGTGATGTGCCATCGGATGTGATGGTACGATTGTGCCAACCATTGTTGCCCAATACATCTCCACCTTCCTTCCAAGGAGTATCGAAGTCGAAGAGCATACCGCGTTTGTCCATATAGCGGAAGCCTGCCTTGGTAGTACCATTGATGGTTGTGATGGTGATAGGCTCATGCTTAGGCATATCCTCAGGCATGTTGAAGCGGATGCTGTTCTGACTGATTTTCAAGTCCTCGTATGGGATGGTGTAATCATCACCTACCTTGATAGTGAGATGACTGTTGTCGTAATCCAGGAAGTAGTCACCCTTGATGGTTACTTCCTCGCCTGGAGCTGCCCACTCGTTGCTCATGCTGTTGATGGTTGGAGCTGGCACGATGGTCTTGAAATCGTATGCCACGGTGTCCTGCTTGCTGGTGATGAAGTAGATCTTATCACTTACCTCGTTAGGGATAGCCTTTGGCACGGTTACGATGATGGTGTTGTCCGTCATGTAACTGGTGTTCAGGACTGCAGACTGGTCGTTGAAGTTGATCTTGGTCACACTTCTCAGGTTTCTACCCACAATACAAATGGTATTGTTGAGAGATGCACCAGTAAGCAGTGAGTCCTTGCTGGCAGCATCCACAGGGCGAACATAATCGATGGTAGGAGTTCCGCCTGCAACTTCATACTTGTCTGGCTCGTCCTCGCAAGAAGTGAATCCTGCGCTGGCTGCAACAAGTGCCATGGCGAATAAAGCCCCATTTATATTCTTGATATTCATAATGAAATTCTCTTTCTTGATTAATAACTATATGTGTTACGTACATCTACATGGATTGGAGTAGCATTGCTACCCAGGTTAGGGTTCAGGGCTACGTCCTCTGTAGGAAATGGCAAAGTAAAGCTGCTGGCTGTTACATTAGGAGCTGCTGTATTCTCATCATACAGCATCTCAGAGCTGTCCCATGTACCACTGTTGTAGTATGCCTTGTAAACTGCATCGCAGTTCCACATCGCATTGCGGTGCTGTGCCTTCAACTCCTTGATGCAGCTGTCTACATCGTAGTATGCACGGCGTACGAAGTCGTACCAGCGGTCACCCTCACCGGCAAACTCCAGGCGGCGCTCCTTCCAGATATCGTCGAATGTCAGAGAGGTCTTTCTTACGAATCCATGCCACTCGTATGCACGACCGCGTACCTGATTGAAGCAATCCAAAGCAAGTGCATCTGTATTGTTACCCATCTGTACCTGTGCCTCTGCATATATCAGATAAATGTCTGAAAGACGGAGAAGTGGAGTAGGGAGAGCGTTTGACATACGACCTGGTGTGATACCCAACTCTGCCTTGTGGTCTGCGTTGTCGCCATAGAGGTTCTTTACGTTGTTGCCACCGCATGGTCCCTGGCACTGACCGGTTGCTGCTGCGTTGTAGTCCTTGTTATACCAGAAATCCAAGTAAGAGAATCCCTTCTTCAGACCGTCCTTCTGTGCATTGGCTGGAAGATCGTGGTCTCTCCAGAAGTAAGAATATACATCGCCCGGCATCATGATAGTAGCTTTACGACGGTGGTCTGGATCTACACGGCTTGCTGGATCATCTTTAGGAGATACGCCGAAGGCATCCATCAAGTCAACGGATGGACCGCCCCAACCGCCCCAGCAGTCACCATTCTCGTCGAAACCTTCTGGAGCCAAGTCGCTCTGCAGGGTATTCTGAGAAGTCCACTGAGAACCTACTGTCCAGCGCCATGCAATCATAATCTCATCGCAGAATTGGTTTGAGCCACGGAAGATATCCTCGTAATGCTCCATCAATCCTCTGCCTGAGTTCTCGATGACATCTTTTGAGTATTCGGCAGCCTTCTTCAAATCGTCCTGATTCAAAGAGCCAGAAACACCAGCCTTGGTAAGATAAACCTTGGCGAGCAGACCTTCTGCACAATAGTAGTCGATGCGACCTGTAGTGCTCTTTTCCTTAGGAAGAAGTTCCATTGCCTTTTCCAGGGTCATGATGATATACTCATAAACATCAGCCTTCTGTACCTTGCTAACCTGATTGTAGTTACCTTTGCCGAGAGTCTCAGAATTGCTGTGGATGATAGGCACATCGCCGAAGGTACGTACCAGATAGAAGTATGCCATCGCCTTCCAGGCAAGGCACTCGCCCATACACTGGTTCTTTACCTTCTCAGAGGTATTGATGGCATTTTGCAATGATTCGTAAACGGTGCTGCAGTGGCCGATCTCTGCCCAGAGTGAGTAAGACATGTTTACCAGGTCCTCATCGGTACCATTGGTACTGAAGTTCATGTAAGGGCTTGAGCCCCAATACATATTACCCGACATAACCTCACCAATCTTGATGAAACCTCGCTGGAAATCATACCAAGGTGAGTTGTAGAGATAGTTTACACCAGAAATGCAGGATGCATCACCGTTGTAATAGTTCTCTGTGTTGTAATTGTCCTCTACTGGCTTGTCAAGGAAGTCACCGCAAGAGGTCATTCCCATACCGAGGAGCATTACAAATGCTGTATATTTGATATTCTTAAATTTCATAACTGTTCGTTTTGGATGTTAGAATGATAAGTTCAAACCAAATGTTACGGTGGTTGGAGAAGGGTAGCGACCGAAGTCCAGACCATATACATTTGCACTCTGAGTAGAGAGACCTACCTCTGGGTCGTAACCGCTGTAACCGGTGATGGTGAAGAGGTTAGACGCTGTAAGAGTCAGACGGAGGTTGGTCAGACCAATCTTCTGGATAAGCTTCTGGTCGAATGTATATCCCAGAGCCATACTCTTCAAGCGGAGGTAAGAACCATCTTCGATATAACGGTCGCTGAATGCATCGTTATCGTTAGGGTCGTTGATGGTGGCACGTGGATAGGTGGATTTCACATTATCTACGGTCAGGTTTTGGATATTGTCATACCAGTTACCTGTCTGGTTACCATCCTTGGCTACGAGGTGAACTCGCTTGTTGACATCCTTCAACTGGTTGCTCCATGGAGAGTTCATGTGAGTCATCTTCATGTTCAGATAGTTGGCTACCTTGGCGCCTACAGAACCGTTGATGAAGATATTCAGGTCGAAGTTCTTGTAGCGGAAGGTGTTGTTCCATCCGAAGGTCCACTTTGGCAGTGGAGAACCGATGTTGGTCTTATCATTCTCGTCAATCTTTCCATCATTGTTGATGTCCTTGTATTTCAAGTCACCTACGTAGGTGGTGTTGCTGCGGCTGAACTTAGATGGATCATCAATCCATGCATAGTGCTTGGTTCCATCAGCATCGGTTGTTACAGAGATAGGATTGTTCTTCTGCAGAGTCTGCACTGGAGAACTGATGATATCCTCATAATCCTTATATACACCCTCTACTACGTAACCATAGAATCCGTAGAGTGATTCGCCTGGAATAGAACGGGATACAACATCACTCCACTGACCCTTACCAAGCAATGCGGTACTGCCGGAAAGACTCTTCAACTTGTTCTTGTTGATGGAAACAGTGATGTCTGAGCTCCAGTCGAAGTTCTTGCTTACGATAGGGTGGGTGTTGAGTGCAATTTCAAGACCGGTATTCTCGATGTCGCCATAGTTTCCGTATGGTGCAGCGAGGGCTGAAGATGCATTGCCGCTGGTACCCATGATAGAAGGCAGGTTGAGCTGCATCAGCATGTCCTTACTCATCTTCTTGTACCAATCTACGGTCAGGTTTACGCGACTGTCGAAGAATCCGAGGTCGAGACCTACGTTCCACTGCTCCTGAGTCTCCCACTTGATGTCGAGGTTCTTCAGGTTGGCAGGACGGAAGCTGGTACCCAGGGCTGTATCCATGGTACTCATGGCAGAACCCCACTTGTAACCACCGATGTTGGAGTTACCTGTCTGACCCCAACCGAGACGCAACTTACCATTGCTCAACCACTTGATGCCCTTCATGAACTGCTCGTTGGTGAAACGCCAACCCAAAGCCAATGAGTGGAAACCTGCCCAACGGTTGTTTGGACCGAAGTTAGAGCTACCATCATAACGATAGGTATAGGTAGCGAGATAGCGGTCGTCGTAGTTGTATGTCTCACGGGTGAAGAAGGAAGCCATAGATGAACTTCCCCAACCAGCACCAATCTGAGGATCACCCTGACCCAAAGCAGGATTGTGAACTACATCGTTAGGAAGGTTGGTATTGAATACTGATGTATAATCATATCTTGATTCCCAGCATTCCTGTCCGAGCATGGCAGTGATGCTATGTTTGCCGAGGTTGGTTGTATATTGCAGATAGTTGTTCAATGACCAGAAGGTATTGCTGTTCTTCTGCAGACGGCTTTGGTTGCTCTGACGCTTCCAGGTTCCGAGGTCTATCATCGGATTATAGGTCTCACCTTTGGATGCACCGATGTCGAAACCTAACTGGCTGTGCCAGGTCAAGCCCTTCATTAGGGTGATATCTGCAAAGACACTACCGTTCAAACTCTGACGGTCGAGCAGGATATCGTCTTCCATCGCCATGGCGATAGGGTTAGGATTGGTGAATCCTTCCTTGGATACGCTGGAATAACCGCCGTCGATATTGTAAATCTGAATATCGGGAGGAGTAGTCAAAGAGTAGTTGATCAAACCTTCAGAACCGTCAGCCAGTTTCAAGCTCTCTGATGTCTTTGAATAGGTAGCATTCAGTCCGAGCTTGAACCACTTCTTCAACTGTGCAGAGAGGTTCACGCGCATGGAGTAGCGCTGGAATTCAGAACCGATGATTGTACCATCCTGGTCTGTCCAGTTGCCTGAGATATAGTAGCTTACCTTATCCGTACCACCCTCTGCTGCAATCTGATGTGACTGCTGCCAAGCGGTCTGGAAGATGGCATCCTGCCAGTTGGTTCCGATACCGAGGATAGATGGATCGCTATAAACTGCGTCTGGCTTAGAGATTTCACCCTGGTCGGCGAGGTCGTTGTAATATTCGGCAAACTCGCGCAAGTTCATGATATCCAGGCGCTTGTTCTGTCGGCTTGCCGCTACGCTACCGGTATAGGTAAACTTAGCTTCGCCTGCCTTACCCTTCTTAGTGGTAATCAATACCACACCGTTGGCACCCTGTGCACCATAGATAGCGGTGGCAGAAGCATCCTTCAATACCTCCATGCTCACGATATCGCTAGGGTTAATCAAAGACAAAGGAGAAACGGCTGAGTGAGAACCGTTACCGAGCTTGTCACCCAAACCGAGAGAAGAACCGCTGTTGCTCTGAGAGTTGAAGATGACACCATCTACAACGTACAATGGCTCTGAGTTGGCGTTGATGGTAGCGATACCACGAACGCTAACGGCTACGGCAGAACCTGGCTGACCGGAAGTCTGGACAGCGTTCACACCTGAAATCTTTCCCTGGAAAGCCTGGTCAACGTTGGTGATAGGAGTCTGCTTCAAGGTCTTTTCGTCCATAGAAGCGGAAGCACCGGCAAGGTCGCTTTTCTTCATGGTACCATAACCTACAACCACTACTTCCTGAAGGCTGTTGTTGTCTTCGGTCAGAGTAACGTCGTACTTGGTCTGACCGCCCACCTTGAATGATTTGGTGATGTAGCCTACGTAGGTTACCTCTACTGTCTGTCCGGCAGATACATTCAGAATGTAGTTACCGTCCATGTCAGTTACAGTGGCATTTTTAGTACCTTTCACTTTTACTGTCGCACCGATGATGGGACCCATCGCATCGGATACGTTACCAGTAATCTTTTTGGTTTGCTGTACAGCCTGGCTCGTTGTGATCTGGGCTGCAAAAGTCTGTTGTGGTGAGATGCCGAGAAGACTCAGGGCAGCAACACCTGCAAGCAACTTTTCTCTACTGTTCAAATCCATACTTATTAGTTTAATTATGTTGTTTATTTGTTTTTTTTAGGCTTGAATCATTTATGGTTGCAAAATTACGATTTTTTTTCAAAAATGAGTGTACTTATTTTGCTTATTGCTGATACTTTTCTGCTATTTTCTATTTTTGATGCGAAAAAAGTGAAGAAAGTACGGTTTTGAGATGATAATGCCAATTTCTTTTTAAATGTTTACAGTCTGGTTGATTTAGGTAAATGAATGATAAATGTGTGCGTATGTATTATTATATATAATAATGTACACGTACATTTTATTATTTATTGAAGCTTGCAAATATTGTCATGCAATCTCTGCTTAATGGTAAAATATTGATTTTTTTTCGTTTTGCCGTGATAGTACGTTTATTAAGCAAAAAAGTACAAGGGTTATTCAGAAAATAGTGCTAACTTTGCAACCGTAAAACTTAATAATCCTATTGAGAGGATTTTGGGTGAACGATAACAGTTATGATAAGCAATAACTAACATAAATAAACAATAAAAACAATTAGAACGAAATGCAGAAGGTTTATAGGTTAATAATTATAGGTGTTCTGATGAGTGCGCTCGGCTCTCTCGGGCTGAGCGCGCAAATCAAAGGCTACAACATCGTAGTGAGTGTGACTCCTGATCACCATGACTGGAACTACAAGATAGGCGAGAAAGCCAACTTTACGGTAAATGTCAGGAAGAGTGGTACTCTCTTGAACAACGTGAAGGTAGATTATGAGGCTGGTCCTGCTATGTTTCCGGATGTGAAGAAAAGTACTACTCTCAAGGATGGTGTGATGAAATGGAGCGGAAGCTTGAATAAGCCGGGCTTCTACCGATTCAAGGTCATTGCTCATGTGGATGGAAAGGATTACGAAGGACTCTGCACCGCAGGCTTCTCTCCCGAAAAGATTCAGCCTTATGCACAGGAACCGAAGGATTTTGATGCATTTTGGAAGAAAGCGTTGGATGAGGCTCGCCAGACCGACTTGAATATCACCAAGGTGTTGCTTCCAGAGCGCTGTACTCAAGATAAGAATGTATATGAGATCAGTTACAATAACAACCGGTGGGGCTCTAAGATGTATGGCATCCTGAGTGTTCCGGTAAAGGAAGGCAAATATCCAGCCTTGCTCCGGGTTCCGGGTGCGGGTGTGCGTCCTTATGCAGGCGATACCTATACCGCGCCATCCAAGTGTATCGTTTTGGAAATCGGTATTCATGGCATTCCTGTTACTATGGAACAGAAGGTGTATGATGATCTTCTGAATGGTGAACTGAACGGCTATTGGGATACCAATCTCGAAAATCCAGACCGTAACTCGTATAAGAGAGTCATCACCGGAGCTGTGCGTGGAGTGGATTTCATCGCAGCGCTTCCTGAATGGGATGGCAAGACCATCGGCGTGACGGGTTCTTCGCAGGGAGGATTCCTCTCTATTGCTGTGGCTGCACTCGATAAGCGTATCACGTTCCTGGCTCCTGTGCATGATGCCATGTGTGATTATGAAGCTGAAATCCATGGAGTTGCAGGCGGTTGGCCTCACTACTTCTATAAGGAGAACAAAGCTCAGGGCGCTGCCTGGAAGGAGACTAAGCTCACCGAACTGGAAAAGGCTAGATTGGAAGGTGCCCGCTATTACGATGGTGTCAACTTTGCCCGTCGCATCACCGTTCCTGGATGGTATAGCTTCGGATATAACGATGAGGTGGTTCCACCAACTTCTTCTTATGGATTATATAATAGTGTGAAAGCGCCAAAGACTCTGAGCCTCTATCAGATGACCGGTCATTACTGGTATCAGGAGCAGTGGGATGAATGGCAGGCTTGGATTATTCAACAATTAACTAAATAAATTTATGTTAGGAAAAAGAATATTGATCAGTGCTGTTTGTCTGCTGGCTATGCAGGGAGCTATGGCACAGGTGGATGGTGTCACTGGTGCTTCTGTTCAGACTGCAGGTACATCTTGCAGCAAAGACAAAAAGGTTTGCTGCAAAACACCAGCTGAACAACTGAAAATTCGTCTGCAGAAAATATTAAACAAGGGTATTATGCTGGGTCATCAGGATGACCCTGTGTATGGTACCACCTGGAAATGGGATGAAGGAAAGAGCGATGTGCTTCTTACTACTGGGGATTATCCCGCAGTAATGGGATTCGATCTGGGTAAGATAGAACTCGACAGCAAGGAGAACCTGGATGGTGTTCCGTTCGACAGAATGCGCCAGGAAATCATCGCTCAGTATAAAAGAGGTGGAATCGTTACCTTGAGCTGGCATCCTTGGAATCCGGCAACAGGCGAGAATGCCTGGGATCTAAAGGGAGATGCTGTGGCTGCCGTCCTGGATGGAGGTGCACAGCAGCAGAAATTTGACTGCTGGCTCAAAAAAGTATCAGACTTCATCCTTTCTCTCAAGACTAATGACGGCAAACTCGTTCCTGTAATCTTCCGACCATGGCATGAAATGAATGGCGGATGGTTCTGGTGGGGCGCCAACAGTTGCACACCTGCACAATACAACCAACTTTATGCAAATACCTATCACAGACTTACTAAAGCAGGGTGCAGCAACATCGTTTGGGCGTGGTCGCCAAATCTCGGAAGCGAGAAGACCGTCGAAGCTTTCTTGGAGCGTTATCCGGGTAATGAGTTCGTTGATCTGGTAGGCGTTGACATCTATGAGTTTGACAACAATGATGCCACCTATCAGAAGAATCTTACCGAGACATTGGATGTGATGATGCTGGCTGCCAAGAAAATCAACAAGATTCCTGCGCTCTCCGAGACAGGATGCCGAGGCATTTCGCAGAAGCAGAACTGGTTCACCCAGACTCTTTGGCCAGTACTTCAGAAGTATCAGTTGAGCTACGTTCTCTTCTGGCGCAATGCTTGGGACAAACCCCAGGAGGAGGCTTATCTCCCTGGAGTAGGTGATGGAGCCATCGTCAATGACTTCAAGGCATTCAAGAACGAAAAGAAAGTCCTTTTTGTCAAAGACATCAAAAAAGTTAAGTGAAGAGTGAAGAACGAAGAGTGAAGAATTCAATAGTCTTTACTAATCATAAAGTTCAAAGTTTAAAGTTCAAAGTAAAAAATATTATGACTACATTTCAAGACAAAGTGAAGGCTCTCCGTGCTCATCACGAGGAATTGTTGAGCCGCAAGAATGAACCGGTAGAGTGGGGCAATGGTATCTACGAGAAATATAAGAATCCTATCCTCACTGCAGAACATACTCCACTGGAGTGGCGTTACGACTTCGATGAGAAGAGCAACCCATATCTGATGCAGCGCATCATGATGAATGCTACGCTGAACTCAGGTGCCATCAAGTGGAACGGCAAGTATCTCCTCGTTGTACGTGTGGAGGGTGCCGACCGCAAGAGCTTCTTCGCTGTAGCCGAGAGCCCTAATGGTATCGATAACTTCCGCTTCTGGGATGAACCTATCACCATGCCGGAGGATGTGATTCCTGCTACCAATATCTATGATATGCGACTCACCGCTCATGAGGATGGCTATATCTATGGTGTGTTCTGTGCTGAGCGCCACGATGATGATCAGCCTGGTGACCTGAGTGCAGCTACAGCTACAGCAGCTATCGCACGTACCAAGGACTTGGTAAACTGGGAGCGTCTTCCAGACCTGAAGACCAAGAGTCAGCAGCGTAATGTGGTTCTCCATCCAGAGTTTGTAGATGGCAAGTATGCTTTCTATACCCGTCCACAGGATGGATTCATCGATACAGGTTCTGGTGGTGGTATCGGCTGGGCATTGGTAGATGACATCACCCATGCAGAGATCAAGGAAGAGAAGATCATCAATGCCCGTCATTATCACACCATTCAGGAGGTGAAGAACGGTGAGGGACCTCATCCTATCAAGACCGAAAAGGGCTGGTTGCATCTCGCTCACGGTGTTCGTGGCTGTGCCAGCGGTCTCCGTTATGTACTCTATATGTATATGACCTCTCTTGAGGACCCTACAGAGGTCATCGCAGAACCAGGTGGATACCTTCTCGTGCCAGAGGGACCTGAATATATTGGTGATGTGATGAACGTAGTGTTCACCAACGGTTGGATTGCTGATGAGGATGGCAAGGTATTTATCTACTATGCTTCTTCTGATACGCGTATGCATGTAGCTACCTCTACCATCGACCGTTTGGTAGATTACTGCATGAATACTCCAAAGGATGACTATCGCACTCAGTTCTCTGTAGAAAAGATCAAGGACTTGGTGGCTAAAAATAAAAAGACATTAGGTAAATAAGTATAAAGGTATTAAGATTGTAGGGATTCTCAACCTTTGTCCGTATTCTTAGTACGGACGAGGGAAGAATCCCTTTTTCGTAAAGTTCAAAGTTCAAAATTCAAAGTTCAAAGTAAAAATGGCTAGTTTAAAGGAAAAAGTTGCTTATGCTTTGGGCGATGCCGCTGCCGGCGGTATCGTTTGGAAGGTGATGTCTATCGCTTTCCCTCTGTTTTTTACCAATGTCTTCGGACTCTCTTTTGCCGATGCTGCTGTGCTGATGTTGGTGGCTCGTATGTTTGATGTGGTGACCGACCCTCTGATGGGTAGTCTTGCCGACCGTACACAGAGCCGCTTCGGTACCTATCGTCCCTGGTTGATTTATGGAGCCGTTCCTTTCGGATTGGTTTTCGCGCTCCTGCTCTATACGCCTGATTTCGGTCCGGTGGGCAAGCGTATCTATGCCTATGCCCTCTATCTTCTGATGATGGCGATATATACGATGGTGAATGTACCTTATGGTTCCCTGCTCGGTGTGATGACCGAGGATGATGACGAGAAGAACCAGTTCTCATCCTTCCGTATGGTGGGTGCCTATGCGATGGGATTCGCCACCTTGCTCTCTTTCCCATATCTTCAGGAGATGGTGGGCGGTACTGCTACCCATCAGTATGCCGTTATCGGTGCCATCCTGGGTGTCGTTGCAGCCGTGATGACCCTGGCTTGCGGTCTTCTTACCAAGGAGCGGCTGAAGCCGAAGAGAGCAGAGAAGTTCTCCTTCCACCAGTTTGCCGACCTGGTACACAACAAGGCTTGGCTCTACATGACCGCCATAGCCGTATGTACCAACTTCTTCAATGGTTTCCGCTATGCAGTAGCGGGTTATATGTTCGATTACTGTCTGCATGGCAATGTCACCATCGAGGGATTGATCATCAACTACACGGTGTTCATGGCATTCGGTGAGGTAACCTGTATGATTTTCGGAGGCGTTTCACCTTGGTTCACCCGTATGGTAGGCAGCAAGCGGATGGCATTCTTCTGGGCAGCAACCCTCTGTCTGGTTCTTTCATTGGCGTTCTTCTTTATCCCGATGGATCCTGCTTATATCTGGGTGATGATAGCCCTCGTGGTGTTGACCTCTGTAGGTATCGGTATCTATTCACCACTGTTGTGGTCTATGTATGCCGATGTAGCCGATTATCATACCGATCATTTCGGAACCTCAGCTACTGGTCTCATCTTCTCCTCAGGTACGATGAGTCAGAAGTTTGGTACCGCCATTTCCGGTTCGCTCATCGCCCTTTTCCTGGGTTGGGCGGGTGCCAATATGATTACCGACAAGATGGGTAACACCATGATAGATCCAGCCAGTGTCACCGATTCTGTGCTTACCATGGTATGGTCTTTGTTCAGTCTTTTCCCAGCATTCATCGCATTCCTGCTGATGGTTCTTGCTTGGAAGTTCCCTATAAAAAAGTAATAATATGGAAAATCTGAAAAAAACAATGAAGGATGTGTTGGAAAACAACATCCTCAACTATTGGATTCACAAGGTAAAGGATGAAGAGAATGGTGGCTTCTATGGACGTGTCGATGGCAACGACCGGGTACATCCTGAAGCCGAGAAAGGTGCTGTAATGAATGCCCGTATCCTGTGGGCTTTTTCTGCAGCCTACCGAGTATTGAAGAAACCTGAGTATCTGGAGGCAGCAACCCGTGCCAAGGAGTATGTGCGTGATTATTTCCTGGACAAGGAATATGGCGGCATCTACTGGAGCGTGGATTACAAGGGCAATCCGCTTGATACCAAGAAGCAGACCTACGCCATTGGCTTTGCCATCTACGGATTCTCTGAGTATGCGCGTGCTACAGGTGATAAGGAGGCGCTGGATATAGCCATCTCGCTTTATCACGATATCGAAAAGCATGCCTTTGATGCCAAGAACAATGGATATATTGAGGCGCTGACCCGTGAATGGCAGCCGATAGCAGACATGCGACTCTCTGATAAGGATGAGAATGGCTCGCGTACCATGAATACCCATCTGCATATCATTGAGCCATATACCAATCTCTATCGTGTGTGGAAGACCGAAGAGCTGGAAAAGAGCATCCGCAATCTCCTGGATATCTTTACCGATAAGTTGCTCAATCAGGAGACTTATCATCTCGACCTCTTCTTCAATGATGAGTGGGAAGGTAAGAGAAACATTGAGAGTTACGGTCACGATATCGAGGCATCCTGGCTGCTTCACGAGACTGCGCTCGTCTTGGACGATAAGGAAGTGCTCCATAAGATAGAGCGTATCATCCGCCGTATTGCTGATGCTGCTGATGAGGGCTTGCGCCCTGATGGCAGTATGGTATATGAACACTGGAAGGATGGTGATAAGTATGATCTCCAGCGCCAGTGGTGGGTACAGTGTGAGAATATCATCGGACATATCGATCTCTATCAGTATTTCCGTACGGATGAGAATCTCGAAGTGGCCATCCGTTGCTGGAACTATGTGGCAAAGCATCTCCTGGATCTGCAGAACGGAGAGTGGCACTGGGCTATCCTCGAAGATGGTACGGTGAATAAGGAAGATGATAAGGCGGGCTTCTGGAAGTGCCCTTATCACAACTCTAGAATGTGTCTCGAACTGATAGAGCGTGAATATTAGAATATTCATAGGTATAGTTGATTGTTAGGTTGAGTCTTGCAGCTTTCGCGGATTATGCGATTTTTCTTCTTTCCGGAGAATAATTTGCGTAATTTGTGAAAACTGTGAGACTTTTTTTGTTTATTCCGAATAAATATTGTATATTTGCAGTCTGTAGAATTGGGACTTGCCTGGAGCCAGCCTCATTCTGTATTCAAGATTCAATACTCAATATAAGAAAAAATGTACATAGCAGTAGCAGGAAATATCGGTAGTGGAAAGACCACGCTTACCAAGATGCTCTCCAAGCATTACGGCTGGAAACAGTACTTGGAGCCAGTGGCAGAGAATCCCTACATCGATGACTATTACAAGGACATCCCCCGATGGGCTCTCAATATGGAGGTCTTCTATCTGAAGCAGCGATTCAAGAATCTGCTTGAGATTCAGCATTGTAAGGAGACGGTCATTCAGGATCGTACCATCTTTGAGGGAGTGTATGTCTTTGCAGCCAATAATAGAAAGATGGGTAATATGGACCAGCGCGACTTCGATACCTATATGGAACTCTTCGAGTCGATGATGGAAGTGGTTGAGATGCCGGAACTGATGATTTATCTCCGTTCTTCTGTCCCTCATCTTGTGAAGAATATTCAGAAACGAGGCCGTGATTACGAGCAGAAGATGCCTATCGATTATCTCGAGGGAATCAATCTTCTCTACGATGATTTCATCATGAACAAGTATAAGGGTAGGGTGCTGGTAGTAGAGGTGGATAACCTCGACTTCGAGCATAATCCCAAGCAGTTTGGCGACATCGTAGATAAGATTGACGCCAAGCTCTTCGGCCTCTTTTCCAAGGAAGAATAATCTTCTTAAGAGAATCATATTTACTAATCAAAAAGTTCAAAGTTCAAAATTCAAAGTAAGAAAATGCATATAGCAATAGCTGGAAATATAGGAAGCGGCAAGACTACCTTGACCAAGATGCTTGCCAAGAGATATGGCTGGAAGGCAAACTTCGAGCCAGTAGATAACAATCCATACCTTGCCGATTATTACAAGGATATGGAGCGATGGTCGTTCAATCTTCAGATTTACTTTCTGAACAAGCGATTCCACGATGTGGTGGAGATTTCCCGTTCGGAGCAGACCATCGTGCAGGATAGAACCATCTTCGAGGATGCGCGCATCTTTGCCCCAAATCTTCACGATATCGGTATGATGAGCGACAGGGATTTCAAGAACTATACCGATCTCTTCGATCTGATGATCAGTCTGGTGAAGCTTCCAGACCTGATGATTTACATCAAGAGCAGTATCCCGACCCTCGTGAAGCACATCGAGAAGCGAGGCAGAGATTTCGAGAAGAGCATCCGCATCGACTATCTCCAGGGCTTGAACAACCGTTACGAGGAATGGATCAAGGATTACAAGGGCCGACTCATCATCATCGATGGCGATACCTTGGAGTTTGCTGATAATCCTGAGGATTTCCGCAAGGTTACCGATCTCATCGACGCCGAACTGTTTGGCTTATTCAAATAATAGTTTGGCTTATTCTATAACAGAAATAACGTATGTTCGCCAGTGTCGGATGCCTGTCCGCCACTGGCGAATGTGTATCCATATACAGTCGGATACATGCCCGATACAACCTATTTTAGCATCTAATAACCTTTTTTTTGCCCGATATTTAACATTTAACATTAAAAATTATATTCTTTCAGAAATAATTGCTACCTTTGCAGCCGCTTAGAAGCAATTAGACAAAAATAACGTTATAAAAATTTTTATGAACTTTACACTATTTATCACCGTTTTGCTGACGGCTGTAACCTTGGTGG
>JAJWLX010000038.1 GCA_021636625.1 Prevotella sp.
CCATGGGTACTGAGATTCAGAAGTATAATCTTACAGAAGAAGACTTCAGAGGCGATCGTTTCCGCGATGTGCCGGGAATGATGAAGGGCAACAACGATATGCTCAACATCACTCGCCCTGATGTTATCTCTGATATTTACCGACGTTACCTGGAGGCGGGCGCCGACATCATTACGGCGAACACCTTCTCGTGTCAGCGCATCTCGCAGGCTGATTATCACCTGGAAGACTGTGCTAGGGAGATGGCTTTCGAAGGCGCCCGCTTGGCGCGTATCGAATGTGATAAGTTTTCTACACCCGATAAACCACGCTTCGTAGCTGGAGATGTGGGACCTACCAATAAAACTTGTTCCATGAGTCCGGACGTCAGTGATCCTGCCGCCCGGGAGATTACGTATGATGAACTTTTCACCGATGTCTGCGAACAGGTGGATGGTCTCATCGAAGGTGGTGCTGATGTCATCCTCATCGAGACCATCTTCGATACGCTCAACTGCAAGGCTATGATTGATGCTGCCATCACCATGATGAAGAAGCATGGGGTAGAACTGCCTATTATGATCAGTCTTACGGTGAGTGATCTGGCTGGCAGAACACTGAGCGGTCAGACCGTGGATGCTTTCCTGGCCTCGCTCTCTCCTTATCCTATTTTCTCGGTTGGTATGAACTGTGCCTTTGGTGCTCCCCAGATGAAGCCGTTCATCGAGCATCTGGCAAAGGTTGCACCTTATTATATTAGTGCCCATCCTAATGCCGGATTGCCTAACGAGATGGGACAATATGACGAGACGGCAGAGTCGATGGCTCCGCAGATAGCCGAGTTTATCGATGAAGGCATCGTCAATATCATCGGCGGCTGCTGTGGAACCAGTCCTGAATTCATCGCCCATTATGCCAGAAGTGCTGAGGGAAAGAAACCGCATCAGGTGGTGGAGAAGCCTAAGTATATGTGGCTCTCTGGTTTGGACTTGTTGCAGGTGGATGATTCCGTTCATCTGCCGGTAGATGCCAGCCGCTTTGTAAATGTAGGCGAACGCTGTAACGTGGCTGGTAGTAGGAAGTTCCTGCGATTGATTAATGAGAAAGGTTATGAGGAAGCCATCGGTATTGCCCGCAAGCAGGTGGCAGATGGTGCAGCCGTGGTGGACGTGAATATGGACGACGGACTGCTGGATGCCAAGGCAGAAATGGTGAACTTCCTCAATATGATAGCGGCAGAACCTGAGATTGCCAAGGTGCCTGTGATGATAGACTCCTCGAAGTGGGATGTGATTCTTGCCGGACTGAAGTGCTGTCAGGGTAAATGTATCGTGAATTCCATCTCCCTGAAGGAGGGTGAAGAAGTTTTCCTCTCTCATGCACGTGATGTGATGCGTTATGGCGCCGCCGTCGTGGTGATGTGCTTCGATGAAGTGGGACAGGCCACGACCTATGAGCGACGTATCGAGATTGCCGGGCGTGCCTATCACCTCCTTGTAGATAAACTGGGAATGAATCCGCTCGATATCATCTTCGATCCGAATGTGCTTGCCATCGCTACGGGTATGGAGGAGCATGATAATTATGCCGTGGAATTCATCCGTGCCACCGAGTGGATTCATCAGAATCTGCCTGGAGCACATGTCAGTGGTGGAGTCAGCAACCTCTCGTTCTCGTTCCGTGGCAATACGTATATCCGCGAAGCGATTCATTGTGTATTCCTGCATCATGCCCAGAAGGTGGGTATGGACTTTGGTATCGTAAATGCCAAGGCAAGAATGGATTATGATAAAATACCTAAAGAACAGCTCGAACTTATCGAGGATGTGGTATTGAACAGAAGAAAGGGTGCTGCCGATGATCTCATCGAACTGGCTGCCGAAATCAAGGCGAAGGCTGATGCGGCAAAGGCTGCAGCCAAAGCTGGCGGTGCGCCAGCTCCGAAACCAGCGGCGCCAGAGTGGCGTAAGCAGGCTGTGGAGGAAAGATTGAAGTATGCCCTGCAGAAGGGTATTACCGAGTTCCTGCAACCTGATATAGATGAGGCATTGCAGAAGTATCCGCATGCCGTGAACGTCATCGAAGGACCGCTGATGGATGGTATGAACCTGGTGGGTGAGCTCTTCGGAAAGGGCGAGATGTTCTTGCCGCAGGTGGTGAAGACGGCACGAACCATGAAGGCTGCCGTTTCCATCCTCCAGCCTCATATCGAAGCAGAGAAGCAGGGTGGAAGTACTTCTGCCGGAAAGATTCTGATGGCGACCGTAAAGGGGGATGTGCATGATATCGGTAAGAATATCGTGTGTGTGGTGATGTCGTGCAACAACTATGATATCATCGACCTGGGCGTGATGGTACCTGCCGAGCAGATTGTGAAGAAGGCGATAGAAGAGAAGGTGGATGCCATCGGCTTGAGCGGCTTGATTACTCCATCACTGGAAGAGATGGTTCACACTGCCCAGGAGATGCAGAAGGCAGGCTTGCGTATTCCGATCATGGTGGGAGGCGCTACCACGAGCGAACTGCATGTGGCTTTGAAAATCGCACCGGTGTATGATGGACCGGTTATCTGGGTGAAGGATGCTTCGCTGAATGCCGGTATCTGTGCCCGATTCCTCAACGAGACAGAATGCCCTAAGTTTATAGCTGAACTCGATGAGCGGTACGAACGCTTGCGCAATGAGTATCACGAACAGCAGGCGAAGATTGCATCGCTGGAAGAAGCGCGAAAGAACAAATTAGATTTGTTTTAAGCTCGGAGACTGCAGCACGCCCTGAAAGGGCAGAAGCTCCTAGCCCAGGGCAGCGCCCTGGGTAATCATGGGGCAAGTCTGTCGCCCTGAAAGGGCAAAAGCTTTATGATTTAAAAAGGTATTAGTAAATAAGGATAATATGATCAAGACGGTTATTTTTGATATGGGTGGTGTCGTAATCACCCTCGACGAGAATGAGGCAGGCAAACGCTTTGTTGAGTTAGGTATGAAGGAGTTTGCCGAGAAAATGGATCCTTACAAGCAGTCTGGCTTGAATGGCGATCTGGAAGAAGGAAAGCTTTCAGAGGAGGAGTATCGCCGTCAGGTAAGCGAGAAGGTGGGTCGAGAGGTGAGCTTTGAGGAGCTGCAGCATTGCTGGCTGGGCTATATGAAGGAGGTGCCTGCCCGCAAGTTGATGACCATCAGAAATCTCAAGAAGCAGGGATATCGCGTGGTCTTGCTCAGCAATACCAACCCATACGTATCGGCTTGGACGGATAGTGAGGACTTCTCTGGCGACGGTCACCCAATCGGTGATTATTTCGATGCCATGTATCGCAGCTATGAGGTGAAGTATATGAAGCCGGACGAGAATTTCTTCCGTTATGTGATGGCGCAGGAAAAGGCGTTGCCGGAGGAATGTCTCTTTATTGATGACGGCGCCCGTAACTGCTGTGCGGCTTCTGAGGTAGGGCTCTTTACTTATTGTCCGCAGAACGGGGAAGACTGGTGCGATAAAATCTACGATTATTTGAAGTAATGATTTATGGTGATTATTTACAGTCCAACTGCAAATAATTGCCATTTTATTTTGCATTCTGCAAGAAATAATGTACTTTTGCAGTCGCAAATATTAAATAATTAGACAATGGTTAAGAAGAAAAGATGGCATTGTCTGCCTGGTCAGCCTGTTACAGAGCTCGACAAGCAGGTGATGTTTTGGGAAAATAAGGGTAAGCTTGTGCCTACCCGCGACTTGATTAAGACTCCAGAACAAATAGAAGGCATCCGCAAGAGTGGTGTCGTGAATACAGGTTGTCTCGATGCTGTTGCCGAGATGATCCGTCCGGGTATCAATACTCAGCAGATCGATGACCTCTGTATGCAGTATTGCAAGGATCATAATGCGATTCCTGCCTGCCTCAACTATGAGGGCTACCCTAAGAGCGTATGTACATCCATCAATGAAGTGGTATGTCATGGTATTCCTAAGGAAGAGGATGTCCTCGAAGAGGGTGACATCGTCAATGTGGATATGACTACCATCGTGGATGGTTACTATGCAGATGCCAGCCGTATGTTCATCGTTGGTGGCAAGACAACTCCGGAAAAGGAGCAGTTGGTTCGTGTTGCCAAGGAGTGTCTTGAGATTGGTATGGAGGCGGCTAAGCCTTACTCTTTTGTGGGCGATATCGGTCATGCCATCGAAAAGCATTGCAAGAAGTATGGTTATGGTGTTGTCCGTGACCTCTGTGGTCATGGAGTAGGCTGCCAGTTCCATGAGGAGCCTGAGGTTCTTCATTATGGTCATAGAGGAACTGGTATGTTGCTCGTGCCTGGTATGGTGTTTACTATCGAGCCAATGATCAATATGGGAACCTGGCAGGTGTTCATCGATGCCGATGATCCATACGGATGGGAGGTTATTACCGGTGACGAAAAGCCATCTGCTCAGTGGGAGCATACACTCGTGATGACTGAGACGGGTGTGGAGATTCTTACACATTAATATATATGGGCTTAGCCCTTAGTAATTATGGAAGAAAAAAAGGATATATATATATTAGGTATAGAGAGCAGTTGCGACGATACCTCAGCCGCAGTGCTCAAGAATGGAGTATTGCTGAGTAACGTGACTGCTTCTCAGGAAGTGCACCGTGCCTATGGTGGCGTGGTGCCTGAACTTGCTTCCCGAGCTCATCAGCAGAATGTGGTACCTGTGGTAGATCAGGCTATCGCTCGTGCGGGCATCAAGAAGGAAGATTTGTCTGCCGTTGCCTTCACCCGTGGACCGGGCTTGATGGGTTCTCTGCTCGTGGGTGTGAGTTTTGCCAAGGGTTTTGCCCGTTCGCTCAACATCCCGATGATTGATGTCAATCACTTGCAGGGTCATGTGATGGCTCATTTCATCAAGGAAAGCGATGATGACCAGAGTGCACCTCCATTCCCATTTATCTGTCTTCTTGTGAGCGGTGGAAACTCGCAGATTGTGAAGGTGAATGCCTACAACGATATGGAGGTTCTCGGTCAGACTATCGATGATGCTGCCGGTGAGGCGATAGATAAGTGTGCCAAGGTGCTGGAGTGGGGCTACCCAGGTGGTCCTGTTGTAGATAAGTATGCCCGCCAGGGTAATCCGAAGGCTTTCAGCTTTGCTGAGCCACATATCCCTGGACTGAACTATAGCTTCTCTGGCTTCAAGACCAGTTTCCTCTACAGTTTGCGCAAGTGGGTAGCTGCTGATCCAGACTTTGTGGAGAAGAACAAGTTTGACTTGGCTGCGAGCATTGAGTTCACCATCGTGGATATCCTGATGAAGAAATTGCGCATGGCAGTGAAACAGACGGGTATTAAGCATGTGGCAGTGGCTGGAGGTGTGAGTGCCAACAATGGTCTCCGCAATGCTTTCCATGATCATGCCAAGCGTTTTGGCTGGACCATCTACATACCAAAGTTCAGCTATACCACAGACAATGCGGCAATGATAGGTTGTGTAGGTACATTCAAGTATCGTGATGGCGATTTTGCCACCATCGATCTGCCTGCATATAGTAAAGTAACATTTAAGTAAACAGGAATTCTTATGGAATTTGAAACAAAGATATTAAGCAAGGGCATCCAGGAGATGCTCTACAATAGTGACAAGACAGTGGGCACAGCCGAGAGCTGCACAGGCGGTCGTATCGCCGAAGCGCTTATCTCAGTGCCAGGTGCCAGCAATTACTTCAAGGGTGGTGTGGTAAGTTATACCAATGAGGTAAAAGAGAATCTTCTCGGAGTGAGCCATGAGCTTCTGGAGGAGAAGACTGCCTTCTGCGAGGAAGTAGCTAAGGAGATGGTGCTTGGTGCCATCAAAGCCCTGAATGTAGATTTCGCCATTTCGGCAACAGGTGTATCGGGACCTACAGGTGGTACTCCATCTGCGCCAGTGGGTACAATCTTCGTTGGTTTTGGTAGCAAGGATGATGTTCGTGTGATGAAACTCACAGAGGATTTCGGTCGCGATATCAATCTTGCAATTGCCACAAATACAGCGCTTAAGGGTATGCTCGATTTCCTGAAAGAACATACTGAAGATTTGAAAAAAGAGGCATAAAATGCTAATTTAGAGCCATAAAGTATTAATAATCCTTAAAAGACAGCGTTCTTTTAGGGATTATTTTGTTATTACCGAATTATTTTGTAATTTTGCACTCTGTTTGGAATAGGTATCAATTAACGAATTACAAAATTAAAGATAGAAATGTCTAAGATTTGTCAAATTACAGGTAAGAAGGCACAGTTAGGTTGCAATGTGTCTCACTCAAAGCACCGTACAAAGAGAAGCTTTGATGTTAACCTCTTCAGCAAGAAATTCTACTATGTAGAAGAGGGTTGCTGGATCAGCCTCAAGATCAGCGCTGCTGGTCTTCGTCTTATTAATAAGGTAGGTCTCGATGCTGCTTTGAATCAGGCAGTAAAGAAGGGCTACGTAGATTGGAAGGACATTAAAGTTATAGGAGAATAAATATCATGGCAAAGAAAGCAAAAGGTAATAGAGTACAGGTTATCCTCGAGTGCACTGAACACAAGAACAGTGGTATGCCAGGTACAAGCCGTTACGTGACTACAAAGAATCGTAAGAACACTCCTGAGCGTCTTGAGTTGATGAAGTACAACCCAATCCTTAAGAAGATGACTCTTCACAAGGAGATTAAGTAAGCTTAGCTTACAAGTTTAATAATTTTATCAATTTAAATAGACTATGGCAAAGAAAGCGGTCGCTACCCTCCACGAAGGTAACATGGATGGTCGCGCATATACAAAGGTTATCAAGATGGTTAAGAGCCCTAAGACTGGTGCATACGTTTTCGATGAGAAGATGGTACCAAACGAGGCTGTTAAGGATTTCTTCAAGGACTAATCTGGTTGCATAGGCATTCAGACTAGCGTTCTCTTGGAGACTCGCATAAATACAATAAGGTCGCAATACTCTTATTAAAGGGTATGCGGCCTTTTTTGTTTTTGTTACAGAAGATATTTTTCCTATATGAGTTTATTTTTCTTTCTTTTTTCTTTTGCTATTTCAAAATAAAAACGTAACTTTGCACAGAATAAGTGAAATGTCCGCTTTTGCAGAAAAGGGGATATATATAAT
Organism: Prevotella sp.; assembly: GCA_021636625.1. GTDB lineage: Bacteria > Bacteroidota > Bacteroidia > Bacteroidales > Bacteroidaceae > Prevotella. The sequence goes on from JAJWLX010000038.1 coordinate 7,090, forward strand.
GTTTTTTAAGAAGAAAGGAACAAGATAAGATGCCGTTAAGATTACCGGATAAACTTCCAGCTATTGAGCTGCTGAAGCATGAGAATATTTTCGTGATGGATGAGAGTCGTGCACATAGTCAGGAAATCAGACCGCTGAAGATTTGTGTGCTCAACCTGATGCCACTTAAGATCACGACAGAAACTGATTTGGTGAGATTACTCTCCAATACGCCTCTGCAGTTGGAGGTGTACTTCATGAAGTTGAAGAGCCATACTCCAAAGAATACGCCGATAGAACACATGATGATGTTCTATAAGGACTTTGCGGAACTGTCAAAGCAGAAGTTTGACGGTATGATAGTGACGGGTGCTCCTATAGAGACGATGGAATATGAGGAGGTGGAGTATTGGCCGGAAATCCAGGAGATATTCAATTGGGCACGTACCCACGTTACCTCTACGCTGTATATCTGCTGGGGTGCGCAGGCTGGACTCTATCACTTTTATGGTGTTCCAAAATATCAGCTTGATAAAAAGAAGTTTGGTATCTTTCCTCAGAAACCGCTTGATCCGTCACTCCCTATCTTCCGTGGTTTTGATGACATCTTCAATATGCCACACAGCCGCCATACAGAGGTGCGCAGGGAAGACATCGAAAAAGTGCCGGGACTGGATATTATCGCAGAATCTGCAGAGAGTGGCGTGAGTATCGTAATGGCGAGGGGTGGACGCGAATTCTTCGTGACAGGTCATCTGGAGTATGCGCCTAACACGCTCGATAAGGAGTATAAAAGAGACATGGGCAAGCGAGACGACGTAGAATTGCCTGAGAACTATTACTTCCATGACGATCCGAATGAGGCTCCTTTGGTAACATGGCGTGCCCATGCCAACCTGTTCTACAGTAACTGGATCAACTATTACGTTTATCAGGAAACTCCTTATAACATTGAGGATATTCAATAAGGTTGGAGTCGTAAAAAGAACTAAGATAGGTTAGGAAATGAATGATATTGAAGCAAAGAAGAAAAAAGAAATACACTTGACGGAGTTAGAGCTTCTTGCCCCAGCCAAGAATCTGGAGTGTGGAATTGCAGCTATCGATCATGGTGCCGATGCGGTGTATATAGGTGCACCACGCTTTGGAGCCCGCGCTGCTGCTGCCAACTCGCTGGAGGATATTAAGAAACTCTGTGATTATGCCCATCAGTTTCGTGCCAAGGTTCACGTGACGGTGAATACCATCATCTATGAAAATGAGATGGAGGATACGCTGAAGATGATTGCCGAGTTGGACCGTATTGGAGTGGATGCACTCCTGTTGCAGGATATGGGTGTTCTCTGGGATGTAAGAGCCAATCAACTATGGCACCGTGAGTTGCATTCCAGCACGCAGTGTGATGCACGTTCTGCTGACAAGGTTGCCTGGCTGTCAACGCTAGGATTCGATAGAGTGGTCCTTGCCCGTGAACTTTCTCTTGATGAAATCAGGGAAATCCACAAGAAAAATCCTTTTACGCAGTTGGAGGTCTTTGTGCATGGTGCGCTTTGTGTTAGTTATTCGGGTGTATGCTATGCTTCGGAAAAATGTTTCGGCCGTTCTGCAAACCGTGGTGAGTGTGCTCAGTTCTGCAGAATGAAATTCAATCTCATAGATTCCAATGAAAATGAAATAGAGCATGACCGTCATCTGCTGTCATTGAAGGATCTCTGCCAGATAGATCATCTGCAGGAACTTGCTGATGCGGGTGCAACTTCTTTCAAGATAGAAGGACGCCTGAAGGATGTAAACTATGTGAAGAATGTTGTGGCTGCCTATAGTCGGAAACTCGATGAGCTTGTTGCTGCCAATCCGGATAAGTATTGTAGAGCATCATTTGGTCGTGCTATCCATACGTTCCAGCCTAACTTGAAAAAGACATTCAACAGAGGATTTACCAACTATTTCCTCAATGGGCGACAGCCGGACATCGCTTCTTTTGATACACCGAAGGCGATGGGCGAGTATGTAGGTAAGGTCAAGGAGATAAGAGGTAATGTTTCCTTCAACGTGGCGACAGTGGCAAGCTTTGCCAATGGTGATGGTCTCTGCTTTATCAACGACGAGAAAGAGCTGGAGGGATTCCGCGTAAACCGTGTGGAAGGTAACCGACTCTATCCGCTTCGTATGCCGGAGCATCTGCGCCCAGGCATGGCTCTCTATCGTAATAATGACCAGGCTTTCGAGAATATTCTATCAAAGAAAACTGCGAGCCGCAAGATACCTCTCCACATCAAGATTGCACCATATTATCGGGGATCGATGCCTCTTCAGGATATTTCTGTTCAGGTAGGAGTTTCGGTTAATGTTCCTCAATTAGACTCAATGACTACGGAAGGTTTCTTGGAGAAGCATATCGCTTACAAGATTGACGAGTACGCTTTTGAGTTTGATGCTCCGCTGGAATTGGCGAAACGTCCTCAGGGTGATAATATCAGAAAGCAGTTGAGCAAGATGGGCAATACGGTATTTGAATGTGATGAAGTGGTTCTTGAAGGTGATATTGAGAATTATTTCATTCCTAATAGTTTCCTGTCTGATTTTCGTAGAGATTTGATTGCAGCTGTGACTGAAGGTATTCAGAATATTGTTGATGGATCTTTGGAGAAAGGCTTCATGGATGAATTATTCTCATCACCTTATCGCCTGGATCAGGTGGGTGAGCATGAATTGAGTTCGGAGGAGTTTGTATGGCAGCCTGCCTATGGCAAATGGCCATATCTCTATAATATCGCTAACCGCAGTGCTGAGCATTTCTACAAGACGCATGGCATGAAGCATATTGAATCTGCATTTGAGCTAGAGCAACCTAAGGGAGAATCACTCATCATGCAGTGCCGCCATTGCATCCGCTACTCTTTGGGTTATTGTGTAAAACGAGGAGGCAAGAAGCCGCAATGGAAGGAGCCTCTGTTCCTGGAGCTGGGCGATGGCAGAAGATTCCGATTGGAATTCAACTGTGCAGAGTGCCAGATGAATGTCTATAGCACAAAGTAAAAACGAAACGGGTTTTGCAACCCAAAATAAAGAATGAGAATAAAACTGATGATAAAAATGATGGTATGTATGTTGGGCATCTGTTTGATGCTCAACAGCTGCTATCATCGTCATAACTCCCATCAGCAGCATGCAGCCATGCTGGAGTACAGTGACCGTCAGTTGGATTCTATCTCATTCTCTACCACCCACCATTACACCAACAAATATAACTTTATGGTGTTTAAGGATTCTATCCACTTGATGCAACAGCAACCTGAAGAATTGGTGAGTGGTCTTTCGGTAGATTCATTCTCTGTCAAAAAGAACCAGCTTCTGGTTGTGACAGATATCCGTATGGTGCCACAAGACAGCATAGACTCTGTATGGGTGCAGCTTGCCACTGAAGATAACAGGTTTGGATGGAGTAGGGAATCGAGATTGCTTCCTCAGGTAGTACCGGATGATCCTATCTCTGAATTCATCATGACTTTCAGCAATGTCCACCTGCTTATTTTCCTGGTGGTCATCGTAGTCATCACATTGGCTTATCTGGTAAGAAAGGTATTTCATAGCAATGCCAAGATTGTGCATTTCAATGATATTGATTCGCCGTATCCTCTTGCTCTTGTGCTTCTGGTATCCATCTCGGCTGCCTTTTATGCCTGGATTCAGACTTTTGAACCAGAGATGTGGCGACAGTTCTATTTCCATCCGTCATTGAATCCTTTTGCGGTACCTAAGGTGTTGGGAGTATTTCTTGCCTTGGTATGGAGTATTCTCATTGTGGGACTGGCATGTGTCGATGAAGTTTATCATCGTCTTCCGTTTGGTGAAGCCCTGTTGTATCTGGGCGGTCTGGCAGGTGTATGTGCACTCGATTATATCATTTTCAGTGTTTCCACCTTATATTATATAGGCTACATCCTGCTGGTGGCATACATTTGGTTTGCCGTCAAGTCCTATCGCAGGGGGAATTCCTAATAAATAAGGATTTTGGGTGTCAGGAAAAAGCTGTACCTTTGCACCCGTTATGAAAAAGGATATAATAAATAAGAAAATGATTGCATTGGCGCTGGCTTCCTCTGTTGCGCCAATCTCCTTGTGGGCTGGCACAAGCAATGTCCTGTCCCTTGATAATAAAAGAGTAGATAACGCAGATTTCAAAGTATTCACTGATAGCAGTAAGGTGTTTGATATCGACGAGGTGGTTGTGGTTTCACAACCTAAAGAGGCTTTCCGCCTTCGCCAGCAGTCACTCAGCAGTACTTCTGTCGGTGGATTTCAGATACAGAAGCTAGGCACCCGCGATTTGCGAGAGCTTTCTAGTTATATCCCTAATTTTGTAATGCCTAACTATGGCAGTCGTCTTTCCAGTGCTATGTATGTGCGTGGCATTGGCAGCAGAGTAAACAGTCCTGCGGTAGGTATCTATCTGGATGGCATTCCGGTGATGAGCAAGTCTGCCTTCAATCTTCATCATTATCAGACTTCCCGTATTGATGTCTTGCGTGGACCTCAGGCTACTCTGTATGGTCAGAACACAGAGGGCGGACTGGTGCGTATCTATTCCCGCAATCCGTTTGAATATGAGGGTACTGATTTGAAGTTGAGTTATGGTTCCCGATATTATCGCAATGTAGAGCTGGCTCATTATCACCGTATCAATGACCATCTGGCGTTTACGGTAGCAGCCTTCAATGATGCACAGAAGGGATTCTTCAGAAATACGAATACCGGCAACAGAGCCGACAAGTATGATGAGGCTGGAGGAAAGATTGTTCTGAAGGCAAAGCTCAACAGAGGATGGAACGTAGATGTTCTCGCCAACTATCAGTATGTTGATCAGAATGGTTTCCCTTATGGCCAGCTGGATTTGGAGACAGGCAAGGCTTCGCTTCCTTCCACCACCTTCGACGGAACCTATTTGCGTCATTCCTTTATCTCGGGTGTTACCGTGAATCATACTGGAGCAGATTATAGCTTTGCTTCTACCACAAGCTATCAGTATCTGAAGGATAAGATGAGTATGGATCAGGATTATCTTCCTACCGATTATATGAGCATTCTGCAGGAGCAGCTTCAGAACTCGCTTACCCAGGAATTTACCTTGAAGAGTAATCGCGCTGTGGGCGGTTTCTGGAATTGGACCGCGGGTGGCTTCTTCTCTTATCAGTGGCTGAAGACCAATGGACCAGTCTTCTTCAATGAGGGTATGACCCAGCCTATCGGCAATGCTATCCAGACGCAGATGTATAATGCGATGCTCAATGCGATGGCACAGAAGATGGTGGCACAGGGTATGCCGGAAATGGCTGCCAAGGCTGCAGCTGCCAAGGCTATTGAGAGAGCTGGAGGCGTATCCATGAATGTGAATATGGGTGCACCGGGATTGTATCATACACCTCAGTGGAATCTGGGATTCTTCCATGAGAGCAACTTCAATATCACCGATCGCCTTACTGCCACCTTGGGCTTGCGTTATGACTTGATGCATACTGCCATCCATTATGATGCCAGTGCCTATATGCAGATGAATGCCAATGTGATGGGACAGTTGGCTACTTTTGTCTTGGATTCTTCGCTGGATCATGAAGTAAGTGACGATTATGGCCAGCTTTTGCCGAAATTCGGTCTTAATCTGAAGATTGATGAGCTGGGCAGTAATGTGTATGCTACTGTAAGCAAGGGCTATCGTGCTGGTGGATATAACATCCAGATGTTCAGTGATGTTCTCCAGACCGAACTGAATGCCAATCGCAATCAGGCAATGCGTGGAGATTATCATGTTACGCATACCGAGGAGGATTACCAGCGTATTGATAAGACCATCGCCTACAAGCCGGAGACTTCCTGGAATTATGAGGCTGGTGCTCATCTGAATCTCTTCGACCACATGCTGCATTTTGACTTGAGTGCTTTCTATATGAAGGTGACCAACCAGCAGCTCTCTGTCATGGCGGGCAATTATGGCTTCGGACGTATGATGGTGAATGCCGGAAAGAGTCACAGTTGTGGTATTGAAGCAGCTTTGAGAGGACAGCTTTTCGATGGAAAATTTGATTGGGCTATGAGTTATGGTTATACTCGCAGCAAGTTTGATAAGTATGTGGATGGAGAAGGCGAGGATGCCGTGGACTATAAGGGCAAATACGTTCCTTACGTGCCACAGCATACAATGGCTGCGATGGCAGACTATCGTCTTACCGACTGGCTGACCCTCGGTGCAAACGTGAATGCACAAGGCAAGACCTATTGGGACAATGCAAATACTTACTCCCAAAAGTTATATGCAGTTCTGGGAGCACATGTTGATTTGAATTTCAATGCTTTCAATGTCAGCTTCTGGGGTAGAAATCTCACAGACACCAATTATAATACCTTTGCGGTAGATAATTCAGCTACTGGCACGAAAGAATATTTTGCCCAGCGAGGCAATCCTTTCCAATGTGGTGTGGATGTGAGATTCCATTTCTAGTAATTGCTATTCGTTATTGTCGTATCCGTCTGGGATTTTCTTTCCCAGAGCGAGTGCGACAATGACTTTAGCCCCCGATTTTTCTAGTTTTTCAGCAAATCGAACAATTGATCCTCCAGATGCGATAATGTCATCGAAGAGGATCAATTGCTTTCCCTGGAAGAATGTTTCAACTATATGAAGTGTATCCACTTCATCTCCATCCTCATCTTTTGTAGTTGTGAAACTGAATGCGTTGTAGGCATTCTGCATACCTGTTGCCGCACATACCTGTTCGCTGAACTTGCGGAATCTGCGCTCAGTATGCTTTTGTGTAGAGGCTGGAAGGCAGACCAGAGTGAGTTGTGAAAGGGTAGGGAGTGAGTTAGTGGTTCCCTCTTTTTCAGCGAATACCGCCTTTAGGAAAGAAGACACCAAGTCGATGGCCTTATCGACAGCTTGCTGATGGTCTATCTCGGTAGTGAGTTCCGAGTTACCCTTGAAGTTGACGATGAGGTCGCGCTTTTCCCATTCTTCTGCTGAAAGCTCGAAGGTGCCGAACGCGCTGAAAGCAGCGTAATCTACTAGCCAATTGTAGTGAAGGCCATTGCTGAGGCAAGGCCATGATGCGATGTTAATGCTTTTTTCTGCCATAGACAAGATGTTTATAATCGTTCTTCTTTATAGTTTTCTTGAATAGATATTGCTTCCGTTGTCTTTATAGATCAGTACAAAAGTATGAATATTTTTTGAAATGTCGGCATAAAATAGCTTTTTTTTTCATTTTAGACTATTTTTTAGCAGATTCTACTTTGATTTTAACAAGATTTCTAGTAACTTTGCATCCCGAAACCTGTTGGGCTTCACGTTTATGGTATGAATAATCATGATTTTAAAAAAAAACAACAAATGACGAGAAAAACAAAAATGCATGAGTTGCGCGACTACATCATTATCGGTCTGGCAATGGTTGAAGGTAGTATCGGACTCAATTTATTCCTCCTCCCTAACCATATCACGATGGGTGGAGTAGGCGGTATCGCCTCTATCTTCTGCTGGGGATTTGGCATTCCTGCCTCGGTCACTTATCTGGCGCTCAACGTATTTTTGCTGTTGATAGCTTTCCGTATTCTGGGCTGGAAATTCTGTGCCAAGACGATTTATGGTGTTGCTATCTTTGCTGCTGTGACTCGCTTCATCGAGATTCATACGGTAGGTATGACGCCTTTGCTTCACGATCAGCCTTTTATGGCGACGGTTATCGGTGCCTTCTTCATGGGTAGCAGTGCTGGATTGGGTCTTGGATGTAATGGATCTACCGGAGGCAGTGATACGGTGGCTGCAATGATCAATAAGTACTATAACATTTCTCTGGGACATGCCATCATGGTTTGTGACTTGCTCATCATTACCAGTTCTTATTTTGTGCTTCGCTCCTGGGAAATGGTGATTTATGGTTATGTGTGCCTGTTCGTTGTGTCGCTTACAGTTGATCATGTTGTCAACGCCATGCGCCGTTCGGTACAGTTCTTTATCATTTCTGACAAGTATCTGGAGCTGAGTGCTGCCATCAATACGACAGCCGAGCGTGGATGTACCGTCATGGATGGTCATGGTTGCTATAGCGGTAAGGATGTTCACATGCTCTTCGTACTGGCTCGACAGAGAGAGTCGCAGAAGATATTCCGCCTGATTGATGAGATCGATCCTACTGCATTTGTGAGTCAGAGTTCTGTAATCGGTGTGTATGGTGAGGGATTTGATAGATTTAAGGTGGGCAAAAAGATTTCCTTGTCTAAAAATAAGTTTTAAAGTATTCTGATGAAAGTTATGTTCGCAAGTATGGATTTGAGATTCTCATACTTGCGAACATTATTTTTGGGGCAGGTACTTGCTGATACCGTCCTGTTCGTTTTTACTTCTTTCTTTCTGTTTCCTTGATGTAGCCGTGTCGGTAAGCATAGAGAAGTTCCTGGAGATCTTCTATCTGCTTGCGTAAATCCTGACCGATATCTGTATCTGCTACGAGCATTCTTCGATTGCTCATTTCTACAATCTGGGTGGTACTCTTGATGTCGGTACCGCGTGTGATGGCATCCTCGGCACTTGTGAAAGGTTCGTGCTGTACGAGCTGGAAACCGCGAGAGTGATAAACCAGGGTGTAACCTGCTATACCCGTCTCGTTATGGTAAGCTTTGGAGAAACCTCCATCAATCACCATCAGCTTTCCGTTTGCCTTGATAGGATTCTCTCCCTTTAGGGTTCTTACCGGAACGTGACCGTTGATGATATGGCGATTCTCGCCCTTCAGTCCGAAGGCATCCATGATATGGTCTATCACCTTCTCGTCGTCACGCAGCTTGAAGTAGTAGCCCTTTTCCTCTTTGTGCGTCTCCTTGTCGGCGATAAAATATCGTTCGAAGGTTGCCATCTTGCTCTTGTCGAAGAGTGGACTGTCTGGACCACACCAGAGATAGAGGAAGTAATCGATGGCATACTGTTTCTCGTCTGGGTCGGAATCCTGCTGGAATGCCGTGCGAATCTGCATTCCGGTATGATGCATCAGTTCCTTGCCGCTATACTTTTCTCCAGGACAAATCTCTACCTCTTTCAATGTTCCGTCTTCGTTGAGTGGACAGGAAGCATGGAAGAGCAGGTTGTTGTTGAAGATGGCATACATACAGCCATGCTGCAGCATGGTTTTGATATGCTTGTGCAGTTTCTCGCATACCATAAATGAATGGTGCAACTTCTGCATCAGGATTTCTTCTTCCTCGCTGAGCTTGTTCGGATTCTGCGGGTCGATGGTAGGGAAGTGGCATGTGGACATTTCGTATTCCTTGCCCTCAATCTCTACGGTTCCCTTTTCATAGTTTACGTGCTCAAAGAGTCGTCTGCCGTCCATTTTCCATTCAGGATGCTTGGCGATGAGCTGACCTTCTATCTTGAATTGGATCACGGCAATAGCCTTGTGCATCAGAGATGTGAGTCGTTTAGTCTTGTCATCCATAGCGGCTGCACCACCCGTCATCTTTGGCAGGAATTCTTCGCAAGGATCATCACCGTAGGTATCCATCGCAAAGGTTGCCAATGGAATGAGGTTGATGCCGTAACCCTCCTCCAGAGTGGCGAGGTTGGCATAGCGCAGCGACAGTCGGATAACGTTGCAGATACAGGCATCATTACCGGCAGCAGCACCCATCCAAAGTACGTCGTGGTTGCCCCACTGGATATCCCAGCTATGATAATGGCGCATCTTGTCGAGAATGATATGTGCTCCTGGTCCGCGATCGTATATGTCGCCGAGTATATGAAGCTGGTCGATGGCGAGTCTTTGTATCACATTGGCAATGGCTACAATGAAATCGTCAGCACGTCCTGTAGAGATGATGGTATCTACGATGACATTCACGTATGCAGCCTTGTCGTGATCTTCCGTATGCTCGTGCAAAAGCTCCTGTATGATATAGGAGAAATCGCATGGCAGTGATTTGCGCACCTTGGAACGGGTGTACTTGCTTGACACATCACGGCAAACCGCCACCAGCTGGTGAAGGGTGATATGATACCAGTCGTTGATATCTGCTTCCCTTTGCTTTACCTGCTCCAGTTTCTGTTCCGGATAGTAAATCAGGGTGCAGAGTTCACGCTTGTCCTGTTCACGCAGGGTGTTGCCGAAGAGTTCGTTCACCTTACGCTTGATGTTGCCTGATGCATTTTTCAGTACGTGCAGAAAGGCCTCATACTCGCCGTGAATATCGGCGAGGAAATGCTCTGTGCCTTTCGGCAGATTGAGAATAGCTTGCAGATTGATAATCTCCGTGCTAGCCTCAGCTATGGATGGAAACGACTGTGCGAGTAATTGCAGGTATCGCATGTCGTGATTGATATCATACTGTTTCATATTCGTAATCCTTAATGTTTGCGTCATTGTTTGCGTCAATAATTGATAGTTCTAATGTTAACTGCAGAAACACACCATTTCTGTTGATAAGTTATATTTCAGATGCAAAGTTACAGCTTATTCTTGAAAATAAAAAATCTTTCGGCATATTTTTTCGGAAATATTTTGTAGTTTCACATTTTTGCATTACTTTTGCAAACGTGTAGGATGATAAGTCCGGTATCGGAATCGATTTCTGCCGGGCATCAATCCTCACTTTCATATAAATAAAGATAATATCAATTATTCAATAGACTAGCAATATGAAACAAACAATTTTGGTAACTGGCGGTACTGGTTTTATCGGTAGCCACACCACAGTAGAGTTGCAGCAGGCAGGCTACAACGTAGTAATCGTAGATAATCTTTCAAACTCAAAGATTGAGGTTCTTGACGGTATCGAGAAGATTACGGGTATTCGTCCAGCTTTCGAGCAGGTTGATCTTCGTGACAAGGCAGCTACAGAGGCTGTGTTCCAGAAGTATCCTGCTATCGAGGGTATCATTCACTTTGCTGCCAGCAAGGCTGTAGGTGAGAGTGTACAGAAGCCTTTGTTGTACTACCGCAACAACCTGGTTTCGCTCATCAATCTGCTTGAGTTGATGCCAAAATATAACGTAAAGGGTATTATCTTCTCTTCTTCCTGCACCGTTTACGGTCAGCCTAAGCCAGAGAACTTGCCTGTAACTGAGGAGGCTCCTCATCAGAAGGCTACTTCTCCTTATGGCAATACCAAGGAGGTGAACGAGCAGATCATCGCAGACTATATCCATAGCGGTGCTAACATCAAGAGCATTATCTTGAGATACTTCAACCCAATCGGTGCTCATCCATCTGCAGAGATTGGTGAGTTGCCAAATGGTGTGCCAAACAACCTGATTCCTTACGTAACTCAGACTGCTATGGGTATTCGCAAGGAGCTCACCATCTTCGGTAACGATTATGATACTCCTGATGGAACCTGCATCCGCGACTATATCTATGTAGTTGACTTGGCTAAGGCTCACGTTTGCGCTATGGCTCGTGTACTCGACAAGGAGACAGAACCAATTGAGTACTTCAATATTGGTACAGGTAAGGGTAACTCTACTCTCGAAATCGTAGAGACATTCGAGAAGGCTACTGGCGTGAAGTTGAACTGGAAGTACGGTCCACGTCGTGAGGGCGATATCGAGAAGATTTGGGGCGATTGCACCAAGGCTAACGAAGTACTTGGCTGGAAGGCTGAGGCTAAGCTTGAAGATGTTTTGGCTTCTGCCTGGAAGTGGCAGCAGAAGCTCCGTGCCGATGGAATTATGTAATTACGGTTAAATATATATAAAAAGAAGGAACTTGGCATCTGGAATGATGGCAGGTTCCTTCTTTTTTTATATCTTTGCAGGAAAGTATTTTTTTACGTAAAAGAGCAGGAGTATGAAGAAAACTATACTTACCATATTGATGATGCCATGCATGATGTTTGCTGTGCCTATGGTTTCTTCGGCACGGACAGGTGCTGAGGAAATGATAGACATGGAAGTGCAGAAGATTTCCTTGACTTATTCCGGAGGCGTGATGCATATCACCGGAGCCAATAGTCAGATAGTTACCATCTACAATCTGGCTGGTGTCGCCGTGAAGTCTTTCAGGGTAGAGGGACAGGACAAGCGCTTTAACCTTTCTCTCTCTGACGGTGTCTATATCATCAAGGTAGGAACCTCCTTTACGAGAAAGATTCTGGTTAGGCGTTAACTGTTGACTTCTTTTATCATTCATATACGTTTCGTGAAAATACTTAGAATTTTGCCATTCCTGCTCTGTTGGGTCATTCTGTCGTGTAAGCAGCATGAACCCAACGAAAATCAGAACTTGACGTTGGAATACTATCAGGAGCTGGTGAACCCAAACTATGCAATCAATTCCAAAAAGGTAAGGAGATTGATGGATAGCTTGATGAACAATGATTCGGGTTCTACTGTTGCCGACTTGCATACCAAGAGATATTATCGCAATCATGGAGGATTTCTTTGGGTTGACCGCCATGGAATAGATCATCGTGCAGATACGCTGCTGACCTATCTGCAGAAGGTGGATGAAATGGGATTCAAGACCAAGCATTTCTATGTGAATCAGATTACTCAAGATCTAGAAAGACTCCACAGCTTGAATCTGGGGGAAGGCAACGAGGATATCAACCATGTGATGGCTCGTTTGGAATACAGGCTTACCAAGTCGTATTTGAGATATGTAGGCGGTCAGAGATTTGGATTCGTCAATCCGTCATTCGTCTTGAATCGTCTAGACAGTATTGCTCCCAATCCATACGATTCCATCAAGCGACCAGTGAGATACCGTGGTCTTTTTGACGTGAAGATGCAGCATGCCAGTGATGCTTTTTTTCATCTTGCTCTTCAGCAGTTGAGAAGTAGGGGGGATGTTGATGGCGAAGAAACTGAGAAAAGCAGATTGGCGGCATTCCTGAAGGATGTTCAGCCAAAGTCTCCTTTCTATTATACGTTGCAGGAAAAATTGAAGTCGGAAGGTCTTGACAGAAATCAGAGAATGAAGATTCTTGTGAACATGGAGAGATGCCGGTGGCGAGAGGCTGACAGTCCTGCCAGACATAAGAAGTATGTGCTGGTTAATATACCATCTTTTCATCTTTATGCCATAGATGAGCAGGATACGCTGTCGATGAAGATTGGATGTGGCTCTACCAAGACCAAAACTCCGATACTGAACAGTTATATCAAGCGGATGGATCTGAATCCGAAGTGGTTTGTGCCTCGCAGCATCATGGTCAAGGATATGGTGCATCATGCAGGGAATCCGGCTTACTTCAATGCGCGCAATTACTATATCTCAGATCGTTCGACAGGTGAGGAAGTGAATCCGGCTCAGGTTACAAGAGCCATGCTGCTTTCCGGTAAGTATGGTGTGGTTCAGCGTGGTGGAAAGGGAAATTCGTTGGGAAGAATCATTTTCCGTTTCGATAATAACTTCTCTGTCTATCTGCACGACACATCGAGTCAGGCTGTTTTCAGCCGGGAAGACAGAGACGTTTCGCATGGATGCATAAGGGTAGAGAAGCCTTTCGAACTCGCTAAATTCCTGCTTCATGAGAAAAACGAAAAGCTTATCCAGCGAATCAACTATTCGATGACAGCCGATTCGCTGAAGATTAAGAAATTAGTGGTCGGATCGGTAAAGGTGGAACCGCAGATTCCGCTCTTCATCACGTATTACACGCTTTATCCATTTGCCAAGGGTGTGGTAAGCTATCCCGATGTCTATGGATTTGATGATGTGATATTCGAGCATTTGAGGAAATATTTGTAGCCGGGAGTGTAGGCTAATATTAGAAATTAAAGAATTAGTATTATTAAATAGGAAAACTTCATGATACTCAGTGATTCTGAACTGGTAGAGATGCTTCGGGAACCACGCACCCGGCGAGAAGGATTCGCCGTGCTGGTTAAGCAGTATAGTGAAAAACTATACTGGAAGGTGCGTCGTATCGTGCTCAGTCATGAAGATGCTAATGATGTTCTTCAGAATGTATTCATCAAGGTATGGAGTAATCTGCAGAATTTTCAGGGAAAGTCTTCGCTTTCTACCTGGCTTTATCGTATTGCTGTCAATGAATCACTCGATTTTCTGAGAAAACAGAAACTGGCAGATAAAGTAAGTGCTGATGAAGATGTTTCCGTGGCATCCAGGTTGATGAGCGACGAATATTTTGATGGTGATGAAGTGCAGGCCAGGTTACAGGAAGCGGTGGCAAGATTGCCTGAAGTGCAGAGGACGGTTTTTAATCTTAAATATTTTGAGGAAATGAAGTATTCTGAAATTAGTCAGATTCTCAATACCAGTGAAGGTGCACTGAAAGCTTCTTATCATCTGGCAGTGAAAAAAATAACAGAATATTTGCATCTGTTTGATTAAACCTTCAGAGATGTAAATCGTCTATTAAAGTAAAAGAATAAAGGATATTGCAATATGATGAACGAAGAGAAAAAAATAAATGATATTTTCGGCAAGGAAAACCATTTCAAGGTTCCTGAAGGTTATTTCGATAACTTTGCAGAACAGATGATGGCAAAGATTCCTATGCAGGAATTTGATTCTCCTGAAGAAACTGATAAGGATTGTCAGGAGAATAAGGCTAAGTTCGTGCATTTAAGCCTCTGGAGACGTTTGCCTCTCAGAAAGATTGCTGCCGTCTTAGCCGTGACTGCTATGTTGGGTGGCGGTGTGCTTTACCAGCTTCAGCAGGCAGAGAAGAAGCATCATGCAATGGCGCATAACGAAGCTCCAGCCATTGAGAGTTCACACGTCACAGATGGGGATGATGCAGCCTTTGAGCAGATGGCTGATTATACGATGATGGATAGTCAGGATTTCTATGCTCAACTTGTTGCGGAGAACTGATGTAGAATAGATAAAAAAAGACTTATAAATGAAAGAAGATAATAACAGCATGCATAGAACAAGACATCTGATACTGATGATAGTGTCAGTTCTTGTGATGACCATGATGGGGCTGACCTGTCATGCCGAGAATTCTCAAGGTCAGCGTCCGCCATTTGATCCGAAGCGTTTTGAGGCAGAATTGGAGCAGTATATCACAACCCATGCGAGCCTCACTCCGCAGGAAGCAAGTAAGTTCTTCCCGGTTTACCGCCAGATGATGAAGAAGATGCGTTCTTGTTTTGATGAGATGCGTAGGTATCATTTCGTTAATCCGGCAGACGAGAATGGTTGTGCTGAGGCTATCCGCCGCCAGGATGAGTTGGATATTGAGATGAAGCAGTTGCAGCAGGAATATCATAATCGGTTTATGTATATCCTGCCTGCCAGCAAGGTGCTTAAGATCATTAAGGCAGAAGAGAAGTTCCATCGTCAGGCGTTCAAGAGAGCCAGACAGTGGCACCAAAATCACCCTAAGCATGTGAAAAGATAATGTATAAAGTCGCAAAGGTGTTATTTATAGTAACATTTTTGCGATTTTATTTTGTTGTTTCCCCAAATTATAGTAACTTTGCACATCAGAAACAAAAATATATAATATAATAAGGTATGTACAGAACACAAACTTGTGGAGAGCTTCGTCTCTCTGATGCTGGCAAGGAAGTTACACTTGCCGGATGGGTACAGCGCTCAAGAAAGATGGGTGGTATGACATTCGTTGACTTGCGCGACCGTTATGGTATCACACAGTTGGTTTTCAACGAGGCAGATGATAAGGCCTTGTGTGATGCTGCCAATAAGCTGGGTCGTGAATATTGCATCCAGGTCAAGGGTACAGTAAGTGAGCGACAGAGCAAGAATCCTAAAATGGATACAGGTGATATTGAAATCCTGGTAAAGGAGCTGAATGTGCTCTCTCAGAGTCAGACTCCTCCTTTCACTATCGAAGATAATACTGATGGCGGTGATGATATTCGCATGAAGTATCGCTATCTCGATTTGCGCCGTCCTGCGGTTCGCAAGAATTTGGAGTTGCGTCATCGTATGTGTATCTTGATTCGCAACTTCCTCGATTCACAGAACTTCATGGAGGTTGAAACTCCTATCCTCATCGGTAGTACACCGGAAGGTGCTCGCGACTTCGTTGTTCCTTCTCGTATGAATCCTGGTCAGTTCTATGCTCTTCCACAGAGTCCACAGACACTGAAGCAGCTCCTGATGGTAGCAGGTTTCGACCGCTACTTCCAGATTGCCAAGTGCTTCCGTGATGAGGACCTCCGTGCAGACCGTCAGCCTGAGTTTACTCAGATTGACTGCGAGATGAGCTTCGTAGATCAGGATGATGTTATCGATCTTTTCGAGGAAATGGCTCGCCATCTCTTCAAGGAGATTCGTGGTGTAGAGCTTCCTAAGCTGGAGCAGATGACATGGCATGAGGCTATGCGCCGTTTCGGTAGCGATAAGCCAGACCTTCGCTTCGGTATGGAGTTTGTAGAGTTGAAGGATGCTTTCACTGGCAAGGGTAACTTCTCTGTATTCGATGAGGCTAAATATATTGGTGGTATCTGTGTTCCTGGTTGTGCTGACTATAGCCGCAAGCAGTTGAACGAGTTGACCGACTTCGTAAAGCGTCCACAGGTAGGTGCCAAGGGCTTGGTATATATCAAGTATAATGCAGACGGCACTGTGAAGAGTAGCATCGATAAGTTCTACTCTCCAGAGGAGCTTGCAGAAATCAAGACGGTGATGGGTGCCAACGATGGCGACCTCGTTTTGATTCTGAGCGGCGACAATGCCAATAAGACTCGTATCCAGCTTTGCTCTCTCCGTCTTGAGATGGGTGATCGTCTGGGCTTGCGTGACAAGAACGTGTTCAAGTGTCTTTGGATTATTGACTTCCCTCTCTTCGAGTGGAGTGATGAGGAGCAGCGCCTGATGGCAACCCACCACCCATTCACCATGCCAAATCCTGATGATATCCCATTGCTCGATGAACATCCAGAGCAGGTTCGTGCCAAGGCATACGACTTCGTCTGCAATGGTATTGAAGTGGGTGGAGGTTCTCTCCGTATCCACGATACTCAGTTGCAGGAGAAGATGTTCGAGGTCCTCGGTTTCACGCCAGAGCGTGCTGAGGCTCAGTTTGGCTTCCTGATGAACGCCTTCAAGTATGGAGCACCACCTCACGCAGGTCTTGCTTTCGGTCTTGATCGCTTCGTGAGCATTATGGCTGGTCTCGACAGTATCCGCGACTGCATCGCATTCCCAAAGAACAATTCAGGTCGCGACGTGATGCTTGATGCTCCTTCAGAGCTGGACCCAAAGCAGCTTGATGAGCTGGAGATTAAGCTTGATTTGAAGGATTAATTATCAATTGCACCGCATTTATCTTGATGTAAGTCAAAAAATGCGGTGCAACTTCTTGTGTACAAGCACTTTTCTGCTTTAAAATGCTAAAATTTAAATTATTTTTTTTAATTTTGCAACAGAATAATTAAGGAAATGCTTACGAAACAAACATTTCTCAGAACAAATTATTACTAAAGACATGGTAGAAAAGAAAGCAACAACTAAGACAGCTGCCAAGAAGACAGCTACTAAGAAGGCTACAGCAGCTAAGACTGCTACAGCTACAAAGAAGACTTCTACAGCTAAGAAGGAAGTTATCTATTTGACTGCTGAGAACGCAGGTTTCCGTGCTGGTGATGTTTACCAGGCATTGGCTGCAGCAGAACAGTCTCTCTCTTTGGATGAGATTGCTAAGCAGGCAAAGATTAGTGTTGAGGATGCTATCCTTGGTATCGGATGGCTCTTCAAAGAGGGTAAGATTAAGGAAGAGGACAATAAGGTAGCTCTCGCTTAAATAAAAACCTTAAGAGCCGCAGTTTCTTAACTTAGTGGAAGAAACTGCGGCTTTTCTGTTTTTTATTCACTTTTCTTCCAGTTTACTCTTCTTTCTATTTACACTTCTTTCTATTCACTCTTCTCTGTCTTTATTCAACTTTCTTTTCATCATAACCATCTAGCATAATTTATATGAAATTAGAACAAGAAATATTCAACGTTTTGGTACAAGCCGGCAGTCAAGGTCTCAAGTTGGAGAAGATTGTCCGTCATGTTTATAATTCTTGTAACTCGATTTTTACCCCTCTTGATTATAAATATGTGTATGGTTTTGTTTCTCAATATCTCATTAAGAATTCCAAGAACCCAAGTTCTATCATCGAGAAGGGCAAGGGATATGGAGTTTACCGTATCAACTATAAGAGTTCGGCTATGCAGCAGCTGATGCTTGATTTCTCTTCTGCCTCTATACAGAAAGAGGAGGATGACAGCGAGAACTGCAAGCAATCGCAGGAGCTTGATCTCTTTGGTAATTGATAGAAGTCTAGTAAGTTATCTAACTAAGTTACGTTATCTAACTAAGTTAGTTACGTTGTCTAATGAAGTTAGTTGCGTGGTCTAACGAAGCTATGTAAGTTATCGAAAGGAGCAATAGAAGTTGTCTGAAGAAGCAATGGAAGTTGTCTGAAGAATTAATTCTTGTTTTCGGGTTCGTAGGCTTTTCCAACCGCACAACAGCTGTTGTGCGCTTGCATAACAGCTGATATGCGCTTGCACAACAGCTGATGTGCGAGTGGAACACACCTGTTGGGCACCAACTTATTTGATTGCTTTTTTATTGGGGGGAATCTATCAGTTTGTTCGTATTATATTTGTATGATGAGTAATGGAAAGAGCATTTCTATCAAATGCATTTCTATACTTTTGGTTTAGTAATAACAAACAATTTTAAATAACGGACAAATGGCTAGAAGATATTTATTAGGTTTTGATGTTGGTTCAAGTTCTGTAAAGGCATCTCTTACAGATGTAGATAATGGTGAGATTGTTGCTTCTGCATTCTATCCTGATCATGAAGCACCTATCATGGCAGTAAAGGCTGGATGGGCAGAACAGGATCCGCAAATGTGGTGGGACAATGCCAAATTGGCTCTCAAGAAGATTATGGCAGAGTGTGGTGCCAAGGGTGAGGATATTCTTGCTATTGGTATTTCCTATCAGATGCATGGTCTGGTTTGTGTAGATAAGAACCAGCAGGTTTTGCGTCCATCTATCATCTGGTGCGATTCCCGTGCAGTTCCTTACGGCGAGAAAGCGTTCCATGATTTAGGTGAGGATCTCTGCTTGCGTAATCTGCTCAATTCTCCAGGTAACTTTACCGCTTCCAAACTGGCGTGGGTTAAGGAGAATGAACCTGAGCTTTTCGATAAGATAGATAAGATTATGCTCCCTGGTGATTATCTGGCAATGAAACTTTCTGGTGAGGCACAGACTACTATCAGCGGACTTTCTGAAGGTATGATGTGGGACTTCAAGGCAAAGAAACCAGCCAAGTTCCTGCTTGATTATTTCGGATTCGATGAGAGTATGCTCGCAGATATTGTTCCTACCTTCTCTGTTCAGAGCGTAGTCTGCAAGGCTGCCGCTGAGGAACTTGGTCTGAAGGAGGGAACACCTATCTCTTATCGTGCAGGTGACCAGCCTAATAATGCTGTCAGCCTGAATGTGTTCAATCCTGGTGAGATTGCCAGCACCGCAGGAACTTCCGGAGTTGTCTATGGTGTGCTCGGTGATGTCAATTACGATCCAAAGAGTCGTGTCAATACCTTCGCACATGTTAACTATACAACGGAACTCGACCGTCTGGGAGTGTTGCTTTGTATCAATGGTACTGGTATCCTGAATGCTTGGGTACATCGTAACATCACGCCTGATGTTAGCTATGCTGATATGAATGATTTGGCAGCAGGTGTGCCTATTGGCAGCGACGGCGTGAAGATTATTCCTTTCGGCAATGGTGCAGAGCGCGTATTGGAAAATCGTGAAGTGGGCTGTTCTATCCGTGGGTTGAGTTTCACCAAGCATAATCGTGCCCATATCGTAAGAGCTGCACAGGAAGGTATCGTGTTCAGTTTCTGCTATGGTATGGAGATCATGCAGCAGATGGGTATGGATATCAAGAAGGTTCATGCAGGAAAGGCAAACATGTTCCTCAGTCCTCTGTTCCGTGATACCCTGGCAGGTGTGAGTGGTGCAACCATCGAACTTTACGAGACTGATGGTAGTGCTGGTGCAGCCAAGGGAGCTGGTATCGGAGCCGGAATCTATAAGGATCACGATGAGGCATTTGCATCTCTTAAGAAATTGGCGGTAATTGAGCCTGATGAGGCAAATCGCAGTGCTTATCTTGAGGCTTATGCTGACTGGAAAGCTGAACTTGGAAAGCTCTAAGTTTTGCATTGATACTGGGATACGGGAAGTGCTCGAATAACACGAGTTTTTTCAAAATATGGTAAAGGATGGAATAATTTTCCATCCTTTATTTGTTTAAACCAATTATTTTTATTACTTTTGCGGAATATTATATAAAAAAGGTATAAATATGGCTCATAAAAATAATCATTTGGTAATTATGGCAGGTGGAGTAGGCAGTAGATTCTGGCCTATGAGTACCGTGGACAAGCCTAAGCAGTTTATTGATGTCTTAGGAACAGGTCGTACACTTTTACAGCTTACATTCGATCGTTTTGAGGGTGTTTGTGACCCGGAGAATGTTTGGGTAGTAACCAATAAAAAGTATGCAGCCTTGGTTCACGAGCAGTTGCCTGAGATTCCTGAGGGTAATATTCTGCAGGAACCATGCAGAAGAAACACAGCTCCTTGCATCGCCTATATCAGTTGGCGAATCAAGGAAAAGGATCCTCATGCAAATATTGTTGTATCTCCTTCTGATCATATCGTTACCAATGCGAACGAATTCAGAAGAGTGGTAACATCTGCCTTGAAGTTTACTAGTGAGACTGACAGCATTGTTACTTTGGGAATGAAGCCTACTCGCCCAGAGACAGGTTATGGCTATATTCAGGCTGATCTCCGTACCCCTTCAGCCCGTAACAAGGAAATCTTCCGTGTTGATCAGTTCAGGGAAAAACCAAATTTGGAGACAGCTACTCAATATATTCAAGATAAGAGTTTCTTCTGGAATGCCGGTATCTTCGTGATGAGTGCCGCAACCATCGTCAATGCCTTCCGTGTTTACCAGCCAAGCATTGCCAAGATTTTCGAGAGCATGCGCAGTATTTATGGTACAGACAAGGAGCAGGCTGAAATTGATCTGCGTTATCCTGAGTGCGAGAATATCTCTGTTGACTATGCTATCATGGAGAAAGCGGAGGAAATCTTTGTGATGCCTGCCGACTTTGGATGGAGTGACCTCGGTACATGGGGAAGCCTCCTGGCACAGAGCCATAAGGATATGTATGGCAATGCGCTGATTGGTGATAATATCCAGATGGTGGAATCCAAGAACAATATCGTTCATACCATGAATGAGAAGAAGGTTGTTATCCAGGGCCTGGATGGCTATATTGTAGCAGAGGAAGACGGAACGTTGCTTATCTGCAAATTGTCTGAAGAACAGCGAATCAAGATTTTCTCAGGTAGTGAGAAGTAAAGATTGATATCTATATATACAAAAAAAACTCTCCATTGAAGGTTGAACCTCAATGGAGAGTTTTTTTGTATATATGTGCTTCTGATGAGAAGTTTATTTCTTCTTGATACCCTTATAGGCAATGAAGGCTACGACGACTACTGCCAATGCTAAGATGACATAACCAATCTCGTGGCTATATTGTACAGCCTGCTGATAAACGTCATGAGTTGTCTTATAATCGGTGTATTCGTAGATACCCCATCCGATGGCTGCCAAAACAGTGTTCCATACACCTGCACCGATAGTGGTGTAGAGCAGGAACTTGCCCACGTGCATTCCGGCAAGTCCTGCAGGAATACTGATGAGCTGGCGAACGGCTGGCACCAATCTTCCAAAAATGGTAGAGGCTGCACCATGCTTGCGGAAATACTCCTCGGCTACTTCCACCTTTTGGCGGTCGATCAGGCACATGTGACCGATTCGGCTATCAGCAAAGCGATAGATGATAGGGCGACCTACCCATTTAGCCAAATAGTAGTTGATGAGGGCACCCAGGTCTGCACCGATGGTAGCAAACACGATGACCAGAATAAACGACATTCCGCTGTTTGGATCCATCGCTTTCCAGGCTGCAGGTGGAACAACCACCTCAGATGGGAAAGGAATGAAAGAGCTTTCGATAGCCATAAACAGTGCAACCACCCAATAATTCAAGTTATCCAGAATCCAAAGAAAAAGATCTGCTGTATTCATAATTATTAATTATATTACTTATTCTGCTTTGCCCAGGTATCCTTCAAGCCCACTGTCTTGTTGAATACTGGCTTCTCGTCTGTTGTGTCGAGATCAGCCATGAAGTAACCGATGCGCTGGAACTGGAGATACTCTCCCGGCTTCTTGGTTGCAGCATACTCCTCTACATAGCATTCCTTGAAATCGTGGAAGCTCTCTGGGTTGAGCAGTTCTCGGAAGTCGCGCTCGTCAGCAGATGGGTTTTCGATGGCGAAGAGACGGTCGTACTCGCGTACTTCTGCCTTTACGCAGTGGTCTGCAGATACCCAGTGAAGAGTACCTTTTACCTTGCGGTTGGCACCTTCCATTCCGCTCTTGCTGATAGGATCGTATTCAGCCTGAATCTCTGTGATGACACCGTTCTCGTCCTTGGTACAGCCTGTACACTTCACGATATAGGCATTCTTCAAGCGAACTTCCTTTCCAGGAGTCATACGGAAGAACTTCTTTGGAGCATCCTCCATAAAGTCGGCACGCTCAATCCAGAGGTTCTTTGAGAAGGTGATGGTATGTGTGCCATCTGCCTCGTTCTCTGGGTTATTGATAGCCTCCATCTCCTCGCTCTCACCCTCTGGATAATTGGTGATGACGAGTTTCACTGGGTCGAGTACGGCACTTACACGGCAAGCCTTCTTGTTCAAGTCCTCACGAACTGAAGCCTCCAGAAGAGCCATATCATTGAGGGCATCGAACTTGGTATAACCGATGCTGTCGATGAACATGCGGATACTCTCTGGTGAATAACCGCGGCGACGCATACCGCAAAGTGTTGGCATACGAGGATCGTCCCAGCCATTTACCAGGTGCTCATCTACCAGAGTATGGAGCTTACGCTTACTCATTACTGTATAAGTGAGGTTCAAGCGGTTGAACTCAATCTGGCGAGGACGGTTATCGTTCAATACGTCATCGCTGCCATCCATCTCCTTCAGGAAGTCGACGAACTTGTCGTAGAGTGGACGGTGAGGAACAAACTCCAAGGTACAGATAGAGTGGGTAACCCCCTCGAAATAGTCGCTCTGTCCGTGTGCGAAATCGTACATTGGATAAGCGTGCCACTTGGTACCTGTACGGTGGTGAGGAGTCTGGATGATGCGGTACATGATAGGGTCGCGGAAGTGCATGTTTGGATTAGCCATGTCAAGCTTCGCACGAAGTACCATACTTCCTTCTACAGCCTCAGGAGTGTTCATTTTCTCAAAGAGAGCAAGGCTTTCCTCGATAGGACGGTCGCGATATGGGCTGGCAGTACCTGGGGTAGTAGGAGTACCCTTCTGGGCTGCAATTTCCTCTGCAGTCTGTTCGTCGACATAAGCATGTCCCTTCTTGATCATCCATACAGCAAACTCCCACAACTTCTCAAAGTAATCGGAAGCATAATAGATGTTGCCCCACTTAAAGCCGAGCCACTGGATGTCTTGGAGGATATTTTCTACGTATTCGTTGTTTTCCTTACTTGGGTTGGTGTCATCAAATCTGAGGTTGCAGACACCCTTGTATTTTTCGGCTACACCGAAGTCCATGCAGATGGCCTTGGCATGACCGATGTGAAGGTAGCCGTTAGGCTCTGGTGGAAAACGGGTCTGGATTCGACCAGCGTTCTTACCTTCCTTGAGGTCTTCCTCAACCAACTGTTCTACGAAAGAGATGCTCTTTGTTTTCTCCTCGATTTTGTTTTCTTCATTAATTGCCATATTCTATAGAATTACTTTATTATTTTCTAAAACCAGTATTTTTCTCGTTTGATGGTGCAAAGATACAAATTTTATTATAAGTACGGAAATTCTTTGGCTCGAAATTTAAGAAGAAATGTAGGAAAGTAAGAAAATATGTTTTCTGAGGGGGAAAATATAGTGAATAACAGTTAAAGAAAGCGCCCAAAAATACAAAGAAGGGGGTGTGTCATAAGTTCATGACGTATTTTTTTCATCGGATTACGCTGAGTTATCGGATGCATTCTTGCTGTACGGATTACGCACGGAATTTATACGGAAAGCGACCTGTTCGGTCGAGGAACCGGAACTGCATGATGTATAGTCCCACAGATTTCACAGATTTACACAGATTTATTTTCTGATTAACTCTTTTTTTATGTCACGCAGATTTCGCAGATGACGCAGATTTTACTATCATACGTTTTTTTTGTCCCACAGATTTCACAGATTTACACAGATTTAGACCTGTTCGGTCTATGGGGTGACGCAGATTTTTCTTCATCTAATACGCAAAAAAAATCTGTGTAAATCTGTGAAATCTGTGGGACAAAAAACGTAAAGTCGTGAAATCTGTGGGACAAAAAAACAATCAGAAAAAATCTGCGTGACCTTATAACATGTGGTTTAAGTCGCCTCGACCGCATAGGTCGC